>NC_011420.2:992500-1592500 GCF_000016185.1 Rhodospirillum centenum SW | reverse complement strand
CACGCAGACGGTCCAGCAGGGCGTCGGTGCCGCAGAGGTAGAGGCCCGCCTCGTGGACGGTCTCCGGCGCCACCGGCCAGGCCGGCAGCACCCCCTCCAGCGTCTCCCGCGCCCGCCGCGCGGTGGAGCAGAGCACGAGGTCCAGCCGGGGCGGCCCGCCCTTGCGTTCCCCCAGATATTTGGCCATGGTCGCGCAGGCACGGCGACCGCGGGGGGCGAGAGGACGGTCGTGGTCCTCAAGGGTTGCATCGTCCCAGGCCGATTTGGCGTGGCGGAGCAGATAGAGGCTTTTCATGGCGACCAGGCGGACTTCGACGGGACGGGTTCCACGGCGGCGGCCGTCGGAGGACCCGGCCGTGCGGGACGACCTGCACGGACCGGAGACCGGGACGGCGCTCCAGGAGATGCGCCCGAAAACCGTAACGGAACCGGCCTACAGTCCCAAGGCCTCTTCCGAAGCGCCCATGACGCACCCTGTCCCGGAGACCACCATGACCATTCTGGCCGAACCCGAAGGCGACCGGACGGAGCTGTCCGCGCCGGACCTGTCCTCGCCGGAGCGGTTCATCAACCGGGAGCTTTCCTGGCTGGCCTTCAATCAGCGGGTCCTGGAAGAGGCGTACAATCCGAATCACCCGCTGCTGGAGCGGCTGCGCTTCCTGTCCATCTCGGCCAGCAACCTGGACGAGTTCTACATGGTCCGCGTCGCCGGCCTGAAGGCGCAGGTGGCGGCGGGCGTCGCCACGCCGTCGGACGACAACCTGACGCCGGCGCAGCAGCTTGCGGCGATCAACGCGCGGGTCAACGACCTGATGCGCGACCAGCAGGCCTGCTGGCTGCTGCTGCGGCGGGAGCTGCGCGGGTCCGGGATCAACGTCGTCGATCCCGAGGACCTGACCCCGGCCGAGCATGACTGGCTGGAGAACAAGTTCCACGACGACATCTTTCCGGTGCTCACCCCCATCGCGGTGGACCCGGCGCACCCGTTCCCGTTCGTGCCGAACACCGGCTTCTCGCTGGCGCTCCAGCTCTTCGATCCGATCAAGAACCAGAATCTCGACGCGCTGGTGATGATGCCCCAGCAGCTCGAACGGTTCATCCGCCTGCCAGGGTCGGAGCTGCGCTTCGTCCTGCTGGAGCAGATCATCCTCACCTTCATCTCGCGCCTGTTCCCGCCCTTCGTGCTGAAGGGGCACGGGGTCTTCCGCATCCTGCGGGACAGCGACATCGAGATCGAGGAAGAGTCGGAGGATCTGGTCCGCACCTTCGAGAGCGCGCTGAAGCGGCGCAAGCGCGGCGTCGTCATCCGGCTGGCCGTCAATTCCGGCATGGGCAAGGAGCTGCTGGAGTTCCTGCGCGGCCAGCTTCATGTCTCCAACGACGACGTGTTCCTGCTGGACGGTCTGCTGGGGCTGACGGACACGAAGCAGCTCATCGTGGACGAGCGGCCCGACCTGCTGTTCCCGCCCTACAATGCCCGCTTCCCCGAGCGGATCCGCGACTTCGGGGGCGACTGCTTCGCCGCCATCCGGCACAAGGACATCATCGTCCACCACCCGTTCGAGAGCTTCGACGTGGTGGTGCAGTTCCTGCGTCAGGCGGCCCAGGACCCCAACGTGCTGGCGATCAAGCAGACGCTCTATCGCACCTCCAAGAACTCGCCCATCGTCGCCGCCCTGATCGAGGCGGCGGAAGCCGGCAAGAGCGTCACCGCCATGGTGGAGCTGAAGGCCCGCTTCGACGAGGAGGCGAACATCCGCTGGGCCCGCGACATGGAGCGGGCGGGCGTGCAGGTCGTCTACGGCTTCGTGGACCTGAAGACGCACGCCAAGGTCTCCCTGGTCGTGCGCCGGGAGACCCGCGGCCTGCGCACCTACGTGCATTTCGGGACCGGCAACTACCACCCGATCACGGCGAAGGTCTACACGGACCTGTCCTTCTTCACCTGCGATCCGGCGCTGGGCCACGACGCCGCCAACATGTTCAACTACATGACCGGCTACGCGACGCCCCGGGTGCTGGAGAAGCTGGCCGTGGCGCCGCTGACCCTGCGGCAGCGGTTGGTCCAGCTCATCGACGCGGAGATCGCCCACGCCCATGCCGGCCGGCCGGCCCACATCTGGGTCAAGCTGAACTCCCTGGTGGACGGGCAGGTGATCGACAAGCTCTACGAGGCATCCCGGAACGGGGTGCAGGTGGACATGATCATCCGCGGCATCTGCTGCCTGCGGCCGGGGATCAAGGGCCTGTCCGAGAACATCCGGGTGAAGTCGATCATCGGACGCTTCCTGGAGCATGCCCGCATCGTCGCCTTCGGCAACGGCCACGGCCTGCCGCATCCCGATGCCAAGGTCTTCATCTCTTCCGCCGACTGGATGCCGCGGAACCTCGACCGCCGCATCGAGGTTCTGGTGCCGATCGAGAATCCCACGGTCCATCAGCAGGTGCTGGACCAGATCATGGTGGCGAACCTGAAGGACGAGGCGCAGAGCTGGCGGCTCTGGCCCGACGGCACCTATCAGCGCAACGACGCCACGCCGGGCGCCTTCAGCGCGCACACCTACTTCATGACCAACCCCAGCCTGTCCGGCCGGGGCAGTGCGCTGACGGAAGCGCGGCTGCCACCGAAGCTGGAGCTGAAGAAGTCCCTCCCGTAAAGGGTCGCCCCCGCGCATGGCACTCCAGTTCAACCGGCAGCCCGGCCAGTCCTCCCCGACGGAACGGATCGGCGTCATCGACATCGGGTCGAACTCCATCCGTGTCGTGGTCTATGACGGGCTGTCCCGGTCCCCGACCGCGCTCTTCAACGAGAAGGTCCTCTGCGGTCTGGGCAAGTCGGTCGAGAAGAGCGGCCGGCTGAACCCCGAGGGCGTACCGCTCGCCCTCGACAATCTCTGCCGTTTCCGGCGGCTGATCGAGGGCATGTCCGTTGGCCGGGTGGATGCGCTGGCGACCGCCGCCGTGCGCGACGCGACGGACGGTCCCGACTTCGTCGCCGAGGTGCAGAAACGGACCGGCCTGCGCCTGACCGTCCTGCCGGGGGAGGAGGAGGCGCGGCTGGCCGCCATGGGGGTGCTGTCGGGCACGCCCGGGGCGGACGGTCTGGCCGGGGACCTGGGCGGCGGCAGCCTGGAACTGGTCGGGCTGGACAAGGGCGATATCGGCCCGCAGGTGACGCTGCCGCTGGGGCCGCTGCGCCTGATGGAGGCGACGGACGGCAAGCCCGCCACGGTCACGAAACTGGTGGACCAGCACCTCGGGAAGCTGGACTGGATCGGCACCGCCAAGGGCCGCAGCTTCTACCCGGTGGGGGGAAGCTGGCGCGCCATCGCCAAGATGCACATGGAGCAGGTGAAATACCCGCTCCACATCATCCATCATTATGCCGTGGCCGCCCCGGACATGGCCGACTTCGCGGCCGGCATCGCCCGGCAGAACCGTTCGGCGCTGGAGAAGCTGCCCGGTGTCTCCCGTCGCCGCCTGGACACCCTGCCGATGGCGGCACTTGTGCTGGAGCGGGTGCTGAAGACGGTACAGCCGGCCCGCGTCGTCTTCTCCGCCTACGGGCTGCGCGAGGGGCACCTGTTCGACCTGCTGCCGCCGGAGCAGCGGCGCCTGGACCCGCTGCTGGTCTCCTGCCGGGAGGTGGCGGAGCGGCTGGGCCGCTTCGGTGAGGCGGAAATCCTGACCGGCTGGACGGCTCCGCTGTTCGCCGGAGAGGACGAAGCGGCGGCACGCCTCCGGCATGCGGCCTGCCTGCTGTCGGATCTGGGCTGGGCGGAACACCCGGACTACCGGGCGGAGCACGCCTTCCTGCGCATCCTGCGCATGCCCGTCGCGGGCATCGACCATACCGAGCGCTGCTTCCTCGCCCTGACCTCCTTCGTCCGCTATGCCGGCACGCTGGAGGCGCGGGAGGTGGAGACGGCGAGGACCATGACCGGCCCCGGCATCCAGGCCCGCGCCCTGATCCTGGGGCTGGCGCTGCGGTTGGCCCACACCCTGACCGGCGGGGCCGCCACGCTGCTGCAACGGACCGCGCTTCGGCTGGGCGAGGAGACGCTGACCCTGGTCCTGCCGGAGGATGCGGCGATGCTGACCGGCGAGGCCGTGCAGCGGCGCGTCGATGCCCTGGCGAAGTCCCTGAACCGGCGGGGCGAGATCGCGGTGCAGCCGGGGCCGAAACTGGCGGGGTAGGGGACGGCCGCGCGCAGAAACGCTCGGTGTCAGAACTGCAGCGTGATGCCGCAATGGTCCGACATCAGGTCGTTGTCCATGGTGTCCGGATAGGTTCCCGGTACCGGATCGCCGCCGCCGCCCGTCGGCTGGAGATCCAGATACCAGTAGTCGTACAGGTTGCCGAACCAGGTCGTGCCACCGGCCATGGCGCCGGGCGGCGGGTTCAGGCAGGGAGTGTCGTAGGCGAAGATCCGGCCCTGGCGCGCGGTGCCGCGCACCTCGATCGGCGCGACGTTGAAGTCCCCGCCGATCACGGTCAGGTAGCTGGCCGCGTTCGGCACGGCCGTGACCATCGCCTGGCGCATGAACCGGGCCATGCCCGGCAGCTTGCCGGCGGTCAGGGCGCGGGCTTCCTCGAACGTGTACATGTTGTGCATGAAGCCCACCGCCGCGGCGGAGTTGCCGTTGGCGATGACGACATAGGCAAGGCCGCGGGTGTCCGGGGTGGTGCCGCCGGGCAGGTTGTTGGACCAGGTCTGCAGCCGCATCGTCCGCTGCTGCTGCGTCTCGTTGGCGACCTGCATCGTGAAGGGATCGTGGATCAGCCCGACATCAAGCCCGTCGGCATGAATGGTGATGCGGCCGATCCCGGTGATCGTCGCCGCGTTCTGGACCGCGACACCGATGTATTCGGGGCCGTTCGCCAGCGCCGTCTGACCGATGGCGACGTTGAGGTAGAAGCCCATGCCCATCTGATTCGCGGTGATCCCGGACATGACCTGCTGGGCGGCGATGTTGTTCACGATCTCCGTGAAGCCGGCGACGCTGGGTGCGCTCCCGGCGGCCGTGACCAGGTTCTGGAACGCCGTCTGGTACGCCTGATTGCGCGCCGCCGCCCCGCCGCCGAAGCGGCGCATGTTCTGATGGAAAAGCCAGGGCATGATCCCTCCCGTCGCTTGCCGTCCGCCGTACAGGCTCCGGACAGATGACGGGACGGCGGCGCGTCTGTGAACGCGCCGCCGTCGGGTATCATGCGGCGGGCATCACGCGGCGGGCATCACACGGCGGGGATGTCCACCAGCTTCACCTTGCGCTTCTCGATGGCCAGCGCCAACCGGCCGTGCTTGAGCTTCAGGGCCGGTTCGCCGAACAGTTCGCGGCGCCAGCCCTTCAGCGCCGGCACGTCGGCCTCGTCGTCGGCGGCAATGGCCTCCAGGTCGGAGACATTGGCGACCAGCTTGCTGGCGACATCGTTGGCATCGCAGACCATCTTCAGCAGGACCCGCAGCAGTTCCACCGTCGGCGCGATGCCGGGCGGCATGTCGTTGCGCGGATCGGGCCGGGGCAACTGATCGGGCGGCAGGGCCAGCGCCGTCTGGATGGCGGCCAGCACTTCCGTGCCGTAGCGGCCCTGCGCCAGACTGGCGCCCAGGCCACGGGTGCGCGCCAGATCCTCGACCGTGGTCGGCGCATGTGCCGCGATCTCCACGATCGCCTCGTCGCGCAGGACGCGGTTGCGCGGGATGTCCTTGCGCTGCGCCTCCCGCTCGCGCCAGGCGGCGACCTCCTTCAGCACGGCCAGGAAGCGGGGCTTCTCCGTCCGCACCTTGAGGCGCCGCCAGGCCTCCTCCGGGTCCACCCGGTAGGTGGCGGGATCGGCCAGGATCACATTCTCTTCGTCCAGCCAGTGCTCGCGTCCGGTCTTGGCGAGGCGGCGGCGCAGCTTCTCATAGGCGGGGCGCAGGTGCGTCACGTCCGACAGGGCGTAGCTGAGCTGCCGCTCCGTCAGCGGGCGCTGCGACCAGTCGGTGAAGCGGCTGGATTTGTCGATCCGGGCGCTGGTCAGTTTCGTGATCAGCGTCTCGTATCCGACGGAATCCCCGAAGCCGCAGACCATGGCGGCGATCTGCGTGTCGAACAGCGGCGCCGGGACCGCGCCGGTCAGATGCACGAAGATCTCCACGTCCTGCCGCGCGGCATGGAAGACCTTGAGCACGCCCGGATCGTGCAGCAGCTCGAACAGGGGCGTCAGGTCCATCCCTTCCGCCAGGGGGTCGATCGCGGCGGCTTCGTCGGGGCCGGCCACCTGGACGAGACAGAGCTGCGGCCAGTAGGTCTTCTCCCGCATGAACTCCGTATCGACGGTGACGTACTCGGCGCCCTTCAGGCGGGTGACGAAGGCGGCGAGATCGGCGGTCGTGGTTATCAGCATCATGGCTTCCCCTCTTACACGACCCTGCGTAGCAGGGAAAGCGGCTGGCTGCCGGTTCCGGCCCATATTCCGGGGGCGCCGGGGCCCATTTCGGCCCCACCCTTGCCTTGACAATCCGGGGCAATCCGTGCGCTGTTGCCCGCCGCTGCCTGCGGCGTTCGCGCCGCCGGGCCCACCTGCATTGTCACGGCCGATCCCCATGCATGCCTACCGCACCCATACCTGTGGCCAGCTCCGCGAGCAGAATGCCGGCGAGACCGTCCGCCTGTCCGGCTGGATTCACCGCAAGCGCGACCACGGGAACCTGCTGTTCATCGATCTGCGCGACCATTACGGCCTGACGCAGTGTGTGATCGACACCTCCAACCCGAATTTCGGGACGGTGGAAGGGCTGCGGGTCGAATCCGTCATCACGGTGACGGGCAAGGTCGTGGCGCGCACGACGGAAACCGTGAACGACAAGCTGCCCACCGGCCGGATCGAGGTGCAGGTGAAGGAGCTGGAGGTCCAGTCCGCCGCCGATCAGGTGCCGTTGCAGGTCAATTCCGAGCAGGATGCCGGCGAGGAACTGCGCCTGCGCTACCGCTTCCTGGACCTGCGCCGGGAGAAGATGCAGCGGAACATGGTGCTGCGCTCGAACGTCATCGCGTCGGTCCGCCGCCGCATGATCGAGCAGGGCTTCACCGAGTTCCAGACGCCGATCCTGACGGCTTCCTCGCCGGAGGGCGCGCGCGACTTCCTGGTCCCGGCGCGCAACCATCCGGGCAAGTTCTATGCCCTGCCGCAGGCGCCGCAGCAGTTCAAGCAGCTCCTGATGGTCAGCGGCTTCGACCGCTACTTCCAGATCGCGCCCTGCTTCCGCGACGAGGACAGCCGCGCCGACCGCAGCCCGGGCGAGTTCTACCAGCTCGACTTCGAGATGAGCTTCGTCACCCAGGACGACGTGTTCGCCGCGATCGAGCCGGTGATCCACGGCATCTTCGAGGAATTCAGCGGCTTCACCGGCGTGAAGAAGTCGGTCAGCCCCTATCCGTTCGTCCGCATCCCCTTCGACGAGGCGATGCTGAAGTACGGCTCGGACAAGCCGGACCTGCGCAACCCGCTGGTGATCGTGGACGTCACGGACGTGTTCCGCCGGCCGGACGTGGAGTTCAAGGCGTTCAAGGGCGTGATCGAGAAGGGCGGGGTGGTCCGCACCATCCGCGTGCCGGGCGTCGCCGACCGGCCGCGCAGCTTCTATGACAAGCTGAACGACTGGGCCCGCGGCCTGGGCGCCCCCGGCCTCGGCTACATCGTCTTCGAGGGCGGGGCCGGCAAGGGCCCCATCGCCAAGTTCGTGCCTGAGGCGGCGCAGGCCGCGCTGCGGCAGGCGACCGGCGCGGTGGACGGTGACGCGGTCTTCTTCGTCTGCGACCAGCCCGGTCCCGCCGCCAAGCTGGCCGGTCAGGCCCGCACGGAGATCGCCACCCAGCTCGACCTGATCGCCAAGGACCGCTTCGAGTTCTGCTGGATCGTCGATTTCCCGATGTACGAGTACGACGAGGAGCGGAAGAAGATCGACTTCAGCCACAACCCCTTCAGCATGCCGCAGGGCGGGCTGGAGGCGCTGGAGACGCAGGACCCGCTGACGATCAAGGCGTTCCAGTACGACATCGTCTGCAACGGCGTGGAGCTGTCCTCGGGCGCCATCCGGAACCACAGGCCGGAGATCATGTACAAGGCGTTCGAGATCGCCGGCTATGCTGCCGAGGATCTGGAGGCCAAGTTCGGCGGCATGCTCTCGGCCTTCAAGCTGGGCGCCCCGCCGCACGGCGGCTCCGCTCCGGGCATCGACCGGATGGTGATGCTGCTGGCGGACGAGCCGAACATCCGCGAGGTCATCCTGTTCCCGCTGAACCAGCGCGCCGAGGACCTGCTGATGCAGGCGCCGAACGGCGTGGCGCCGGAGCGGCTGAAGGAACTGCACCTCAAGCTCGACCTGCCGAAGCCCAAGATCGCGGGCTGAGGTCAGGACCATGGACGCGACGGGCCCCGGCGGATCGCCGGGGCCCGTTTCCGTTCCGGGGCAGGGTTGCCGCCCGTGCTGGCCGGGGCCCCTGATGATCGGCGGATGATGGGGCGGGGGTTACGGGCGGACGCGCCGGCGCTCGGCCTTGCTGGCGTACATGGCCTGGTCGGCCCGGCGCATCAGCGCCTCCTCGCTGTCACCCTGTCCGTAGGGCTGGCTGCCGAAGCTGGCGCGCAGGGGCAGGCGCTGGTTCTGCCAGGGGCAGGACCGGCCGTTGACCCGGTCGGCCAGGGCCGCGGCACGGGCCGCCCCGGCCTCGGGCCCGATGCGGGTCAGCAGCACCGCGAACTCGTCCCCGCCCAGCCGTGCCACCAGATCCTGGGCGCGCACATTCTCGCGCAAGGCCCGGCCGACATGGCGCAGATAGGTGTCGCCGGCCTGATGGCCGTGCGTGTCGTTGATCGCCTTGAAGCCGTCCAGGTCCACCAGCACCAGCACGCCGCCGCGCCCGCCGCGGGCGACGGCGGACAGCTCGCGCCGGAACGCTTCCTGGAAGCCCCGGCGGTTCGCCAGCCCGGTCAGCTCGTCCGTCAGGCTCAGGGTCTCCAGGTAGCCGATGCGCTCCTGCTGCTCGGCCAGCCGCTGCTCGGCCTCTTCCAGCCGCGCCAGGGCGGCGCGCAGCAGCATCGACTGCCCTGCGGCGGTCTCCCCGGACAGGTCCAGCCCCAAGGACGGCAGTTCCCGACGCGACGGGTGCAGGGTCGGTTCCGACAGGGCGATGCGGGAGAGGGGGAATTCCAGCGGCATGGCGGCGCTCCGGGACAGGGACGCCTGGACTTGAGCAACGGCCGTGCCAGCGGGTTAACCCCTTGACATACCTGCGATCTGCTTGATTTCGGGGAAACCGGTTCCGGTGCCGGCCGGCAGTTTCTGCCGGCCCCGCGCGGACTGGCCCTGCAACTGCTGCCGGGCGCTCAGCCGGTCGGCAGCCTCTCCTTCGCCGGGATGGTTTTCGCTGGGGGCGGGGGCACGACAAGGGGGTATGTTCTTTTTCTGTTCCCGCTTGCATGTGCCGGACGTTTTGGTTAGGGTGCGCGCCACTTCGCAGCCGGCCGGGGCCAAGACCACCCCGGCGCAGAAACGGCGGCGATGCGGAGAGGTGGCGGAGTGGTCGAACGCGTCGGTCTCGAAAACCGAAGTACCCGCAAGGGTACCGTGGGTTCGAATCCCACCCTCTCCGCCACTCCTCTCACCGAACAGAACCCTCTCAGGTCAGCTGCCCGATGCCGTGCGCGCGCCGGCGTCAAGGGACGGCGACGCGGGTTCCGGATCGCAGGAGGCGAGGCGCTGCTGCCTCATGTCCTGACCTTCTTCCCGGGCGGTTTGTCGACAGAGCGCAGGGCGCGCCGGACGATCCGTCGGGTCGCCGGCGGCGGGTCATCGGCGCACCATTCCGCGACGAGGCTGCGCACCCAGTCCGGCCGCGATTTCGCGGCGTCGTTCAGCCAGTTTCCAACGGAGTCCTGAACGTAGACGGCGGGATCGGCACGCAGTGGGTCGAGCAGTTGACGGCCGGGCGACGGGTCGGACTTCAGGGACGCGATGTGGGCACACCAGACACCGCGGGGCCGGGTCGCTTCGCACGCGAAACGACGGATGCGCTCCGACGGGTCGGCCGTCCAGGCGCTGAGGAGCCTCATCGCCTCGTCGGTCCGGGTGTTGATGGCGGGTCGGACCGCGAGCCATGCCCATTCCCGAACTCCGAAATGAGCATCGTCGGCAAAGGGGCGGATCGCCTCCAGCCGGTCGGACAAAGCCATGTCCCGAGCGCCGACCATGAAGCACGCCCAGCCGCGGACCGTGTCGCTCCGGTGATTGCCGAGCGTTGCGATCATCCGTGACCCGAGCCGTTCCAGCAGGAGCTGCCCCACCGCGGCCATCCGGGCGGAGATGCCGAGCGTTGCGAGCCGCAGGATTCCATCGTCGCCTGACAGGACATCCGCCGGCACGACATGGCGGAGCAGCGTGGCGAAATCGACCGCCAGGACCTCGGCAAGAGTGCGGGTCTCGATCAGCCCGGCATTGATCGCCGTGCGGCGGCATCCGCCATCATCCGCCACCATCCGCCGTCTCCGTCTGCATACCAGTCTCTGTGCGGGCGAAGACCCTTCCGAGCAGATGGCGGAGCGCGTCACGCTCCGCCGCCGACAGATCCGCAAAGAGCGAACCGATCCAGCGGCCATGCTCCTCCGCGAGGCGTTGCACCAGCGCGGCGCCGTCGCGGGTGAGACGCACCGTCCGCTTGCGACGGTCGATGTCGTTCTCCTCCCGCCGGACAAATCCCGATCGCTCCAGTCCATCGAGCAGCCCGGTGACGGTGCCGCGCGTGACGCCGGCCTGTTCGGCCAGTTCATGCGGCGACAGACCGCCTTCGGCCGCCTGGAGCAGGAACAGAAGGACGAACCTGCCCTCTGACAGATCATGGGCGCCCAGGCGCACGGCGCACTCCCGATCAATGGCCGCCGCGAGCGAAAGCACCTCGAAGCAGGTGCGCATGCCCTCGACGGCGGCTTCCGGGCCGGTGCCAGGACCAGACAGAAGGGCGGTGTATTTCCGATCGAGAGGTATCATAAGGCGCCATGTTATATGGCGCCTTATGAACTGACAACTCTTGATCCGTGAGGTCTGTAGGGGGCTTTCCCCATGCCGCAGGGCTGACATGGTATCGTGCGTCAGATGCCGGAAGCGTTCCTGCCGGTGACAGTGTCTGACGATCATCCGGCCGGCGCGTTAAAGCCCTTGCGTCACCTTGTCGGGAGGAGACAATTGCGGAATCCGAACGCAGCTTTCCAGGTCCGCGTGAACACGACGTCGCTACTGCGCCCGGCCTGCCTCCGTCTGCTGACGGCGGCCGCCCTTTCCGTTGGTGTCCTGATCCCTTTTCCGGGCGGGGCTGCCGCCTCCCAGGTCGTTCCCCATCTGGCGACCTACAAGCTGAGCCTCGCCTCCAGCCGCTCAAGCGCCACCGTCACCGGCGTTGACGGTGCGATGAGCTATGCCTGGAAGGATGCCTGTGACGGCTGGACTGTCGAGCAGCGGTTCCAGGTCCGCTTCACCTATGTCGAAGGCGAACAGGTGGAACTCTCCACCAGCTATGTGACCTGGGAGGCGAAGGACGGCTCCGCCTACCGTTTCAATGTCCGCAAGCTGACCAACGGTGAACTTGAGGAGGAACTCCGCGGCGATGCCACGCTGAACGGCGCGGACGGGGGCGTCGCCCGTTTCGAGCGACCGGACCGGAAGGAGCTGGCCCTGAGACCGGGCACACTGTTCCCGACGGCGCACACGATCCGCATGCTGGATCTGGCCCGGAAGGGCGACAACTTCCTGTCCGCTCCCATCTTCGACGGGTCGGAGGCGGACGGCGCATCCGGTGTCAGCGCCCTGATCGCGAAGCCGGCCAAGGTGGGCGACCTGAAGACCCGGAGCCGGGATCTGGTCCGCGAACGCGGCTGGCCTGTCTTCATGGCCTTCTTTCCCACCGACACGCAGGAGATGCTGCCGGAGTATGAGACGAAGCTGACGATCCTGGACAACGGCGTCGTCGAGTCCATGCTGATCGACTACGGCGATTTCAAGGTGCGGGCCGTGCTGGAGTCCCTGGAGGCGGCGCCGAAGCCTCCCTGCTGACCGGGGGCATTGCCGAGGGCCTGCCGCTGACGCCTGGGGACGTCAGCGCCGGCCGGGGCCGCTCAGGCCGCGTCCCTTCCCGATGGCATTGCGGCCCAGCTTCGCCCGCACCAGATCCATGGCCTTCTCCACCTTCGCCCGGCGGGTGAGGCCGGGGTCCAGCAGGTCCGGCGGATCGGCGAGCGCGCCTTCGGCCAGGCCCGAACAGCCGATCCCGATCAGCCGGAACAGGCTCCCGTCCAGCTCGGCCGCCAGGAGTTCCCGTCCCACGCGGAAGAGGCGGTCCGCCATCTGGGTGGGGGAGGTGAGGGTGCGGGCCCGGGTGCGCAGGCGGAAGGTATCGGTCTTCAGCTTCAGCGTGACGGTGGTTCCGGCCAGCCCCTCCGCCTTCAGACGCGCGGCCACCGTCTCGCACAGCGGCCACAGCGCATGTTCCAGCGTGTCGCGGTCGCCGAAATCGCGCTCGAAGGTGGTTTCGGTCGAGATGCTCTTGGCCGGCGCGTGCGGCGTGACGACCCGCGCATCCTCCCCCCGTGCGAAACGGTGGAGGCGCTGGCCGATCACGCCGTAACGCTTCACCAGGAACGCCTCGTCCGTCTGGCGGAGCTGGCCGATGGTGCGCAGCCCGTCCGCCTCCAGCTTCGCCTGGAGCGCCCGGCCGACGCCCCAGATCATCCCGACGGGTTTCGGCTCCAGGAAATCCAGCGCCTCGGCCCGGCCGATCACGGCGAAGCCGCGCGGCTTGTCCAGATCGGACGCGATCTTCGCCAGGAACTTGTTGTAGCTCAGTCCGATCGAGGCGGTGATGCCGACCTCCTGCTCGATGAGCCGGACCAGCCGAGCCAGCGTCTGTGCCGGGCTTCCGCCGTGCAGCCGCTCCGTCCCGGTCAGATCGAGGAACGCCTCGTCGATGGACAGCGGCTCCACCAGGGGAGTGACCGATTCCAGCAGGGCGCGCACCTGCCGCCCGACCGCGGCATACTTTCGCATGTCCGGCTTGATGACGGCCGCATCCGGACAGGCCGCCAGCGCCTTGAACATCGGCATGGCAGAGCGGACGCCATACATCCGGGCGACGTAGCAGCAGGCAGACACCACCCCGCGCTGGCCGCCGCCGACGATGACCGGCCTGTCCGCCAGTTCCGGGCGGTCGCGCTTCTCCACCGTGGCATAGAAGGCGTCACAGTCGATGTGGGCGATGCTCAGGGTGTGCAACTCAGGGTGTCGAAGCAGGCGGATCGAGCCGCAGTCCGGACAGCGCACGGTCCCCGCCGGGGGCGTGGCCCCGCAGTCGCGACATAGGCCCGCGGCGTGGGCAATTCCGGTCACGCTGTCCGTCCTTCCTCTTGCTTCGGGTGGCGACGTCACTGTACTCCTAACCCGACCGTTATAGGTGTGCTCAGGTCACGCCTTAGGGGTAACGGCAGGTTAATAATTCGGGCGCTAGGGTAACGCAGGCTGACGGCCGGAATGCCCAGACCCGAAGCCGCCGCCGAGTTTGCGAAGGGCCCGGCAGGCCATCTGTCTGGGGGTGCGGGAGCGCCGGAATGGGTTCTGAAACGATCGAACTGCACATGCCCTCCACCCCCCGACCGCAAGGGAAGGGCGGGCCTGATGGCAAGCTCGTCCTGGTGGTTGAGGACAACGAGCTGAACATGAAGCTCTTTCATGATCTGCTCGAAGCCCATGGCTATGCCACGTTGCAGACCAAGGACGGGATGGAGGCGTTGCGCCTTGCACGGCAGCACCGTCCCGACCTGATCCTGATGGATATCCAGCTTCCCGAAGTCTCGGGTCTGGAGGTGACCAAGTGGCTGAAGGAGGATGACGATCTGCGCGGGATTCCCGTCGTGGCCGTCACCGCTTTCGCCATGAAGGGGGATGAGGAGAAGATCCGGGAAGGGGGCTGCGAGGACTACATCGCCAAGCCCATCTCGGTCGCCAGATTCATTCAGACGGTCCAGCGGTTCCTGGGCTGAGGGCGTTGTTCCCTCCGCCCGTCGGATAAGAAGGCGCCATGTCCGCACGAGTTCTGGTCGTTGATGACGTCGTGCCCAACGTGAAGCTGCTCGCGGCGAAACTGACGCGTGAGTACTTCGACGTCATCACCGCCTATGGCGGACCCGAGGCGTTGGACAAGATCCGGTCCCAGTCCCCCGACATCGTCCTGCTGGACGTGATGATGCCCGGCATGGACGGATTCGAAGTCTGCGAGCGCATCCGCTCCGACCCCTCGGTCATGCACATCCCCGTCGTCATGGTCACCGCCCTGTCCGACGTGGCCGACCGCGTGCGCGGGCTGGAGGCGGGGGCCGACGACTTCCTGACCAAGCCCGTGAACGACGTGGCCCTGTTCGCCCGGGTCCGCTCGCTCGTCCGCCTGAAGATGATGATGGACGAGTGGCGCCTGCGGGAGAGCACCTCGGGCCAGCTCGGCATGCTGGTGGCGACGGACAGCGTTCAGACGCAGTCGGCGGAGAATTCCCGCATCCTGGTGGTGGAGGACAGCTCCATCGACATGGACAAGATCCGGGAGACGTTGGCCCGGGACCGCGACGGCGTGGTGGAGGCGGAGAATTGCGCCGCCGCGCTGGAGCTGGCGCTGAGCCAGGATTTCGAGCTGGTCATCATCAGCCTGACCCTGATGCGGGAAGACGGTCTCCGCCTGTGTTCCCAGCTCCGCAGCCACGAGCGCACGCGGCAGGTGCCGATCCTGCTGCTGGCCGACGAGACGGACATGGACCGTGTCGCCAAGGGGCTGGAGCTGGGCGCCAACGATTATGTGATCAAGCCGATCGACCGGAACGAGCTGATGGCCCGCACCCGGACGCAGGTGCGGCGCAAGCGCTACCAGGACCGGCTGCGCTCCAACTATGAGCAGAGCCTGTCCCTGGCGCTGACGGACAGCCTGACGGGCCTGTTCAACCGGCGTTACCTGTCGGCCCACCTGCCGCGCCTGCTGGACCGCGGTGGCGGCAACCAGAAGCCCGTCGCGGCCCTGCTGTTCGACATCGACCATTTCAAGATCGTCAACGACACCTGGGGGCATTCCGCAGGTGACGAAGTGCTGCGCGAGGTGGCGGTCCGCACCAGCCGGAACCTCCGCAATTTCGATCTGGTCACGCGCCTGGGGGGCGAGGAGTTCGTCGTCGTCATGCCCGACACCGATCTGTCGTCCGCCATGACGGTGGCGGAACGGCTGCGCCGCCGCATCGCCGATGAACCCTTCAAGGTCACTGCCACTGCCGGCACCGGGGAAATCACCGTCACCATCAGCATCGGCGTCGCCGTGGCGGACGGAACCGACGGGGACGGGCGCGGGGAATCCGGAGACAGCCTGCTCCGCCGCGCCGATACCGCGCTCTACCGGGTCAAGCGGTCCGGGCGGAACCGCGTCGTGGCCGACACCCGCGACCAGTCCGAACCTGCACCGGAAGCCTTCAGCGGCGCCTCCGGACTGCGCTGAGGCCTGGTCTCTCCGGGGGGCGGGCGAGCACTCTGCCGGTGGCAGGCCGGCCTGCGCTTACACCAACCGTCACCCTGCCAGGGACATCTCTGGCGGACAGGCCATTGCCTTGTCCGCAGGCGATCCGGAAAACAGAAAAGGCCGCCCGTGTGGGGGCGGCCTTCCGCATGACGCGCGTCCCGAAGGCGCGGTCACTTCATCTTGGCTTCCTTGAAGACGACATGCTTCCGGGCAACCGGGTCGTACTTCTTGAATTCCAGCTTCTCGGTCGTCTTACGCGGATTCTTCTTCTTCACATAGAAGAACCCGGTGTCAGCGGAGCTGACCAGCTTGATCAGCACGGTGTTCTGCTTCGCCATGATACAAATCCCAACGAGCGGCCAAACCAAGGCCGCTCCAGGCGGCCGATAACATTCGGAGCCGCGAACCTGCGGCGTAGCGCGGCAATCTAGACATTCGCCGGCCCCTGTCAAGGGCGGAACGCTGTCCGGCCCCGCAGCCCTGCCGGGCGTGGACCGGCTTGGCTGCGTTTCCGGCCCTTGCATCCCTTCAGGGGCGGCGTTCGCTGCCCTGTCCCTCGCGCGTGGCGCTTGTGGCCAGTCCGACTCCGGCCGTGGCAGCGTCCTGCCGCTCGGCAACGGCGGTCGGTGCCCGTAGCAGCGCCTCGCGGTAGAGCGGCGGATCGCCCAGCAGGGCCTTGGCCACCTGAAGGTCGAGGTCCGGGGCGTGCTCCTTCCAGGGGCAGGTCTCGCGGAGCTGGGCCAGGGCGATCTCATCCTCCGGCGCCCGGATGCGCCAGGACAGCAGCGTGGCGGCCGGCAGCATCCCGCCCAGGCGGACCGTGCGCAGGGCGGCGTTGACGTCCAGGGCCGGCAGGCTGGTGCAGACGGTCGGCTGCACGCCCTGCCGGTGCAGCGTGTAGCCGCTGGGGGCGTAGATGCGCGACCAGGTAAGGAACAGCTCACCGTCGTTCGGCAGCCGCGTGACCGTCTGGACGCTGCCCTTGCCGAAGGAGGAGGAGCCGACAAGGGCGGCGCGGCCGCTGTCCTGGAGGGCCGCCGCCACGATCTCCGCCGCGGAGGCGGAGCGGCCGTCGATCAGCACGACCAGCGGAAGCCCGCCGGCTTCGTCGTCCGGCCGGGCATCGAAGACCTGCATGCTGTCCGGATGACGGCCGCGGGTGCTGATGATGCGGCCGCCGGGGATGAAGATGTCCGCCACCGCCACGGCCTGATCCAGCAGCCCGCCGGGATTGCCCCGCAGGTCCAGCACGAAGCCGCGGGCCCGCTGCCCCAGCTCGGCCCGCAACCGCCGCACGGCCGCGCGCAGGTTGGGAGCGGTCGCAGCGTTGAAGCGGTCCACCTGGAGATATCCCACACCGTCCTCGGCATGGGCGACGACGGTGCTGGGGATCACCCGGTCGCGCCGGACGGAAAGCCGGCGCCCCTCCTTCGGGGAGCGGCCGACGGTGAGCGTCACGAGCGACCCTGCCGGCCCGCGCAGCCGTTCCCCGACCTCTTCCGTCGTGAGACGTGCCGTCGGCGTGCCGTCGATCGCCAGGATCAGGTCGCCGGCGCGCAGCCCGGCCGACTCCGCCGGTCCGCCGATCAGCACTTCGGTGATCTCGTGGCGGGTCTCGTCGTGCCGCACGGCGACTCCGATGCCGCCATAGCCTTCCCGCTGCGACCGCTCGTCCACGGCACGCTGGCCGCCCGTATAGCGGGAATAGGAATCGAGGTCGGCGATGATGCCGTCGAAGATGGCCTGATAGACGGCATCCGTGTCGGTGGCGGCAAGCACGGGGGAACTGGCGCGCAGCCGTTCCGCGGCCCGCGCCGTCAGCGTCGCCCAGGCGGCGGGATCGTCCCCCCGCACCGGCAGGTCGAACGCGCCGACCATGCGCCCGTCCGTGCGGACCTCAAGGGTGGTCCCGGTCACGGCCAGCGAGACGGCCGGGTCCAGCTTGGTCAGCCCCGACAGACCGTCCAGGGTCAGCCGGCGCAGATCGACGGGGTCCAGATAGATTTCCGAGATACGCGCATAGCCCATGGCGAAGACGTGCTCGCCGACGACCCGCTCGCGCACCGGGGCATAGTCCCGGGAATGACCGGCGGCGCACCCGCCGACAAGGCTGAAGGCCAGGACGACCGGGGCCAGCCTCCGCAGCATCCCTAGGCCCCCGCCGTTGCCGGAGAGAGGTGGATGCGCAGGGCTTCTGCCCGGCGGGGATGATCCGATGTCGCAGCCATTCCCTGACTCTCTACCATGAATCGGGGTTCGGTCCAGTCCTCGATTGCCCATCTCGCCGGTCGGAAGGATCAGCGCCCGCGCCTGGGCGGGCGCGGACGGTCGAGCGTGGAGGGCGGGGCGACCTGCCCGCGGCCGCGGGGGCGGGAACGCGGGGGCCCTGCCGGGCTGTCGGCAAGGGCGGCGTCCTCCGGGTCCAGCAACTGGAAGACCAGACTGCCCGCCACCGGATCGGCCTCGCGCAGCACGACCTTGACCTGGGTGCCCAGCCGATAGCGCCGGCCCCAGCGACGCCCGACCAGGGCGTGCTCGGCTTCCACATGGTCGTAGAAATCGTCGGGAAGGGTGCTGATCGGCACGATGCCGTCGGCTCCCGTCTCCGTCAGCGTCACGAACAGGCCGAAGCGGGTGACGCCGCCGATCTTGCCGGTGAAGGTGGCGCCGACGCGGTCGGCCAGGTAGCGCGCGACATAGCGGTCCATGGCGTCGCGCTCGGCCTCGGCGGCGCGGCGCTCGGTCATGGAGATGTGGTCCCCGATGCGGTCCAGCCTGTCCGCTTCGTCCTCCGTCAGCCCGCCGGTCCCCAGCCCGAAGGCGCGCACCAGCGAGCGGTGGACGATCAGGTCGGCATAGCGCCGGATCGGGCTCGTGAAATGGGCGTACTTCACCAGCGCCAGCCCGAAATGCCCGATGTTGTCGGGCTGGTACACGGCCTGCGCCTGACTGCGCAGGATCACGCTGCTGATCAGTTCGCTGTCCGGGGTGCCGGCCGCCTTCTCCAGGATGCGGGTGAAGGCGGCCGGGGCGAGCACCTGCCCGCGGGCGAGGTTGTAGCCCAGGCTGTCCAGGAACTCCCGCAGCGGCTCCAGCTTGTCCCGCGCCGGTTCGGCATGCACGCGGTAGAGGCAGGGCGCATGCCGCGCCTCCAGCGCCTCCGCGGCGGCCACGTTGGCGCAGATCATGAACTCCTCGATCAGCCGGTGGCTGTCCAGGCGCTCGCGCACGTCGATGCGGACGATCTCTCCGGCCTCGTCCAGCGCGACCTTGCGCTCGGGCAGGTCCAGCTCCAGCGTGCCGCGCCGCCGCCGGGCCGCCGCCAGCGCCTCGTAGGCGCCGTAGAGCGGGGCGATCACCCGCTCCAGCAGGGGGCCGGTCGTCTCGTCCGGGCGTCCGTCGCGGGCCGCCTGCACCTGCTCGTAGGTCAGCCGCGCGGCCGAGCGCATCAGCCCGCGCACGAAGCGGTGGCGCTTCAGGGTGCCGTCGCGGTCGATCCAGAGATGCACGGCGAGGCAGCCGCGGTTCACCCCCGGCTTCAACGAGCACAGCTCGTTCGACAGGGCTTCGGGCAGCATCGGCACGACCCGGTCGGGGAAGTAGCAGGAATTGCCCCGCTCGAAGGCCGTGCGGTCGAGCGCCGATCCCGGCGTCACGTAGAAGCAGACGTCGGCGATGGCGACCAGCAGGTGCCAGCCGCCGGGATTGGCCGGGTCCGTGTCCGGTTCGGCATGGACGGCGTCGTCGAAGTCGCGGGCATCCGCCCCGTCGATCGTGACCAGCGGGATGTCGCGCAGGTCGGTCCGCCCCTCCAGCGCCGGCTCCGCGGCGGCGGCGGCTTCGTCCAGGGCCGCCTGGGGGAAGGCGGTCGGGATGCCGTTCTGGTGGATGGCGATCAGGCTGACGGCGCGCGGATCGTCCAGGCCGCCCAGCCGCTCGATCACGCGCGCCTGCTTCAGCCCCATGCGGGACGAGGGCAGCACCTCCGCCACGACCAGTTCTCCCGGCCGCGCCCCTTCGGAGTTCTGCGGCAGGATCACGAATTCCGTCCGGGTCCGGCGGTCGGCCGGGCGCAGCCGTCCCCCCTCGCGCCCGGTCTCATAGATACCGACGATCCGGGCGGTCGAGCCGGCGTCCAGCCGCCGGATGGTGCGGGCCTCGTAGCGCCGGTCGGAGATCCGGCTCAGCCGGGCCAGCACACGGTCGCCGGGCGCCAGCGCCGGGTGGCCGCGCCGCTCCGGCCGCATGAAGATCTCCGGCGGCGGGTTCTCCTCGTCCGTCCAGTTCACGGGGCGGGCCAGCGCCTCCCCGTCCGTGTCGATGCCGGTCACCACCAGCACGGCGACCTCGGGCAGGGCGGCCGGCGGTGCCATGCGGCGGCCCGCCCCCTTCTCCACGGCACCCTCCTGCTCAAGCTCCTTCAGCAGGTGCTTCAGCAGGACGCGCGCATCGCCCGTGATGTGGAAGGCCCGCGCGATCTCTCGCTTGCCCACGGGGGTCGGACTTTCCCGGATGAACTCCAGGACCTGGTCCTTGCTGGGGAAGGGGGCTTCCTTCTTGCGGCGCGTGGGTTCCACCGTCTCGTCCGTGTTTCGTCCGTGGGGTCTCGTCCGTGGGCGTCTGGTCCGCGGGGTGGCGTGCCGGCGCTGCGGTCAGGCCGGATGCCCCTGCCGTAACAGCGGCATGGCAGGAGACGTGCCGTCGGAGGCGGCGGGATCAGTCGCCCGCCGCCGCCTTGCGCGTGGCCGCCTTGGTCCCGGAAGCCTTGGCAGCGGACGCCTTCGCCGGAGCCTTCGTGGTCTTCGCGGCCGTCCTGCGGGCCGGCTTCTCCGCCGTCTCCGCCTCGGCGTCCGTTCCCGCGCTCTCCGCCTTGGCGGCGCCTGTCTTCTTCGCGGGGGCCTTCTTCGCAGGCGCCTTCTTCGCGGTGGTCTTCTTCGCCGGCGTGGCGGCAGCCTCTTCGCCGCCCTCGGCTTTGGCCGGTCCCTTCTTGGCGCCGTCCTTGGCCGCCTTGGCGGCCAGAAGCTCCAGCGCCTCGGCCAGGGTGACCGTGTCCGCGCTCATCGACTTCGGGATGCTGGCGAACAGCTTGTTGTGCTGCACATAGGGGCCGAACCGGCCGGAGCCGACCTTGACCGGCTTGCCGTCCTTCGGGTGCGCCCCCAGTTCGCGGCCGGCCACGGCCTTCTTGGCCGGCGCATCGCCCAGCACCACCACGGCCCGGTTCAGGCCGATGGTCAGCACGTCGTCCTCTGCCGTCAGGTTCTTGTAGCTGGCGCCGTGCTTCAGGTACGGCCCGTAGCGGCCGATGCCGGCCACGATCTCCAGCCCGGACTCCGGATGCGTGCCCAGCGAGCGCGGCAAGGCCAGCAGGCGCAGCGCCGTGTCCAGGTCCATCGTGGCCGGCAGCATGCCGCGGGGCAGCGACGCGCGCTTGGGCTTCTCTTCCTTGCCGTCGCCGTTGCCGAGCTGGACATAGGCACCGAACCGCCCGGTCTTGACCCAGACCGGCAGGCTGGTCTCCGGATCGTTGCCCAGCATGCGGTCGCCCGACTCCGCCTCGCCGCCCTCACCGGCGACGGACAAGGGGCGGGTGTAGCGGCACTCCGGGTAGTTGGAACAGCCGATGAAGCCGCCGCTCTTGCCCAGCTTCAGCGACAGCCGGCCGGTGCCGCAGGTCGGGCAGACGCGCGCATCCACCTCCTGCCCGTCGGGACCCAGCCGGCGGGGGAAGAAGTGCGGCCCCAGCAGCTCGTCCAGCGCCGTCAGCACCTGCGTGATCGTCAGGTCGCGCGTGTCCTCGACGGCGGCCGAGAACTGACGCCAGAACTCGCGCAGCACCTGCTTCCAGTCGATCCGGCCGCCGGAGATGTCGTCCAGCTTGCCTTCCAGATCGGCGGTGAAGGTGTATTCGACATAGCGCGGGAAGAAGCTCTCCAGGAAGGCCGTGACCAGCCGGCCGCGGTCCTCCGGAATGAAGCGGCGCTTCTCCAGCCGGACATATTCGCGGTCCTGCAGGACCTGGAGGATCGAGGCGTAGGTGGAGGGGCGGCCGATGCCCAGCTCCTCCAGCTTCTTCACGAGGCTGGCCTCGGAATAGCGGGGCGGGGGCTGGGTGAAGTGCTGGTTCGGCCGGATCTCGCCGCGGGCCAGATCGTCGCCGTCGCGCATGGGCGGCAGGCGGCGGTGGTCCTCGTCCTCGTCGGCGTCGTCCTTGTCCTCCTGGTAGACCTTGAGGAAGCCGTCGAAGCGGATGACGCTGCCGGTGGCGCGGAAGACGGCCTCCGCCCCCTTGCTGATGATGTCCACCGTCACCTGGTCCAGCACGGCGCTGGCCATCTGGGAGGCGAGGGTGCGCTTCCAGATCAGCTCGTAGAGCGCCAGCTCGTCCTTCTCCAGGTAGCGGGCGACGTGCTCGGGCCGGCGGAAAAGATCGGTCGGGCGGATCGCCTCGTGCGCCTCCTGGGCGTTCTTCGCCGCGGCCTTGTAGATGCGCGGCTTCTCGGGCACATAGCTGCGGCCCCAGCTCTCGTCGATCAGGCGGCGGGCGGCGTCGATCGCCTCCTGGCTCAGCGCCACGCCGTCCGTCCGCATGTAGGTGATGAGACCGACCGTCTCACCGCCGATGTCCACGCCCTCGTAGAGCCGCTGCGCCGTGCGCATCGTCTTGGTCGCACCGAAGCCCAGCTTGCGGCTGGCCTCCTGCTGCAGGGTCGAGGTCGTGAAGGGCGGGAAGGGGTTGCGGCGGACCTCCTTGCGCTCGATCCGGCCGACCCGGAAGGTCATCGGGCGGATGCGGGCGACGGCGGCATCCGCATCGCCCTGGGTGCCCAGGGTGAACTTCTCCAGCCGCTTGCCGTCGAGCTGGCTCAGCCGGGCGGTGAAGGTCTGCCCCTCCTGGGTGCGGAAATCCGCCTCGATGGTCCAGTATTCCTGCGGGCGGAAGACCTCGATCTCCGCCTCGCGCTCGCAGACCAGCCGCAGCGCCACCGACTGCACGCGGCCGGCGGACTTGGACCCGGGCAGCTTGCGCCAGAGCACGGGCGACAGGGTGAAGCCGACCAGATAGTCGAGCGCCCGGCGCGCCAGATAGGCGTCCACCAGTTCCCGGTTCACGTCGCGGGGCTGCGCCAGCGCCGTCTGCACGGCGGACTTCGTGATCTCGTTGAAGGTGATGCGCTTGACGTCCACCTTGCCGAGCAGCCGCCGCTCGCCCAGCACCTCCTTCATGTGCCAGGCGATCGCCTCCCCCTCGCGGTCGGGGTCGGTTGCCAGATAGACGCGGTCGGCGCCGCGCACGGCCCGGGCGATCTCGTCGATATGGCGCTTGGAGCGGTCGCCCAGCTCCCAGTCCATCTCGAAGTCCTCATCGGGCCGGACGGAGCCGTCGCGCGGCGGCAGGTCGCGCACATGCCCGTAGCTCGCCAGCACGGTGAAATCCTGGCCGAGATACTTGTTGATTGTCTTTGCCTTGGCCGGAGACTCGACAATGACGACGTTGTGTCCAGGCAAGGTAAGTCCGCCTTTCAGAAGCCCAGTACCGGCGATGCCTTTCAGATCAGGCTGATCTGGCCGCCGGGATGCCGCTGGACCCGCCCGGCCAGTTCCAGTTCCAGCAGGACCGTCAGCACCACCCCGGCAGACAATTGGCAGCCCCGGACCACTTCGTCAACGAGAACAGGGGTGGGCGAAAGCGCCTCCAGCACCAGGGCGCGCGCCCGTTCCAGCTCCCGGTCGTCGGGTGGGGCAGGGGACGGGGCGGGGGGCGGGGTGTCGAACAGGTCGCGCCGCCCCTCCCCGAACGGGCGGGAGGCGATGCGGCGCAGCGCCTCCACCACATCCTCGGCGGACTCCACCAGACCCGCCCCCTCCTTGATCAGGCGGTTGCAGCCCTGCGCCCGCGGATCGACGGGCGAGCCCGGAACGGCGAAGACCTCGCGCCCCTGCTCCAGCGCCAGCCGCGCCGTGATCAGGGAACCGGACTTCAGCGCCGCCTCCACGACGACGACACCCAGGGACAGGCCGGAGATCAGGCGGTTGCGGCGGGGGAAGTGGCGGGCCTGCGGCTCCGTGCCCAGCGGGGATTCGGCCAGCAGCAGGCCGCGCTCCGCAAGATCGCGGTGCAGCCCCTCGTTCTCCGGTGGGTAGACGACATCGACGCCGCCGGCGACGACGGCCGCCGTGCCCCCGTCCAGCGCCCCGACATGCGCCGCCGTGTCGATCCCCCGCGCCATGCCGGAGACGACCAGGAATCCCGCACCCGACAGGTCGCGGGCCAGCCGCTCTGCCATCCGGCGCCCGGCGATGGAGGCGTTGCGCGCGCCCACCACGGCCACCGCCGGCCGCGTCAGCAGGACGGGATGGCCCAGCAGCGCCAGCAGCGGCGGCGCGTCGTCCAGTGCCGCCAGCGCTTCGGGATAATCGGGTTCGCAGGTGGCGACGAAGCGGCCGCCCAGTTTCTCCAGCCCCGTCAGTTCGCGCTCGACCTCCACCTTCGACGGCACGCGCAGGGGCTTGGCCCGGCCGCCGCGGCGGGCGAGATCGGGCAGGGCGGCCAGTGCCGCCGTGGCGGTGCCGAACCGCTCGACCAGCCGGTGGAAGGTGATGGGGCCGACATTCTCCGCCCGCGTCAGCCGCAGCCAGTCCAGCCGTTCGGCGGCGGTCAGGGGGCGGCGGGCGGTCGGGGACTGGATCGGCATGGCGGCAGGGTCCGCCAGCCACGCGGTTTCGTCAACCGCCGCGATGCCGTGTCTATGGCTTCCACTACCCTGCGGACGGAGTTCAGGCGGCGGGTGCCTTCTTCTTCGCGCCGATCCGCGGTTCCTCGCCCTTCAGCAGGCGGCGGATGTTGTCCTTGTGCCGGACCCAGACCAGCACGGCGATGAAGGCCCCCAGCGCGCCGATGCGGACATCCGCCGTCCACCACCAGCCGAAGAAAGGGGCGGCGGCCAGGGCCACCAGCGCGGACAGGCTGGAGATGCGGAAGACCAAGGCCGTCAGCAGCCACATCAGGCAGGCGAACACCCCCACCGGCCAGGAGATCGCCAGCAGCACGCCCAGCGCCGTGGCGACCCCCTTGCCGCCCTTGAAGCCCAGCCAGACGGGGAAGGTGTGGCCCAGCATGGACCCGCCGGCCGCCAGCACCGCCGCCTCCGGTCCGGCCAGCCAGAGGGCCAGCAGCGTGGCGGCCGCGCCCTTGCCGCTGTCCAGCAGCAGGGTCGCCAGGGCCAGCGCCTTGTTCCCCGTGCGCAGCACGTTGGTGGCGCCGATGTTGCCGCTGCCGATGCTGCGGATGTCGCCCAGCCCGGCCAGCCGGGTCAGGACAAGGCCGAAGGGGATGGAGCCCAGCAGGTAGCCGCCGGCGAAGGCGGCGGCCAGCCAGGGGCCGGACAGGGTCCAGATCATCGGGTCGGGCATGGCTCGGTCGGTCTTCTCGTTGCCGGCGGGCGGGGATCAGGCACAGGCGTGGACGGTACGCCCGTCCACCACGGTGCGCAGCACCAGACCCTGCACGGGGCGTCGGTCGAAACAGGTGTTCTTGCTCTTGCTGCGCAGCTTCTCCGCTTCCACCACCCAGGGGCGGCCGGCGTCGAACAGCACCAGATCGGCGGGGCCGCCCGGGCGCAGCCGGCCCAGCTCCGACAGGCCCAGGATGCCGGCCGGGATGCAGGTGACGGCGGCCAGCGCGCGCAGCAGCGGCAGCGCCCCCTTGTGCGCCAGTTCCAGGGTCAGCGGCAGCAGCGTCTCCGACCCGACGGCACCGAAGGCCGCCTGCGCGAAGGGGACGCGCTTGCTGTCCTGGTCGTGCGGGAGATGGTCGCTGGCGATGGCGTCGATCGTGCCGTCGGCCAGACCGGCGACGATGGCGCGCCGGTCCATCTCCCCCCGCAGGGGCGGGGACAGCTTGAAGAAGGTGCGGTAGTCGCCGATGTCCACCTCGGTCAGGGCGAAGTAGGGCGGGGCGGTGTCGCAGGTGACGGCAAGGCCCTTGGCCTTGGCCCGGCGGATCACCTCCACCCCCTCGGCGGTGGAGATGTGCGCGGCGTGGTAGCGGCCGCCGGTCAGTTCGACCAGCCGCAGGTCGCGCTCCAGCATGATGATCTCGGCAGCGGCGGGAATGCCGCCCAGACCCAGCCGGGTCGCCACCTCGCCCGAATTCATGCTGCCCGAGGCCAGCCGCGGCTCCTCCGGGTGCTGGAAGATGGTCTGGCCGTGGGCGCTCGCGTAGCTCAGGGCACGGCGCATCACCAGGGCGTCGGCCACGGCATGCAGGCCGTCGGTGAAGCCGACGGCGCCGGCCTCCGCCAGCAGGCCGAACTCGGTGATCTGGCTGCCCGCCGTCTCCCGCGTCACGGCGGCGTAGGCGAAGATCTTGACCAGCCGCTCCTCGCGGGCGCGACGGGCGATGAACTCCAGCCCGGCCACGTCGTCGATCACCGGGTCGGTGTTGGGCAGCGCGGCCAGCGCCGTGATGCCGCCCGCCGCCGCGGCGCGGCCGGCGGTGGCGATCGTCTCGTCGTGCTCGAAGCCCGGCTCGCCGACATGGGCGCGCAGGTCCACGAGGCCGGGGGCGAGGCAGTGGCCGCCGCAGTCCACGACGGCGACCCCTTCCGGCACGCCGTCGGCGAACAGGTGCGGGCCCAGGTCGGCGATGCGCTCCCCCTCGACCAGCAGGGCGCCGGGCGCGTCCAGTCCGGTCGCAGGATCCAGCAGGCGGGCGTTGATGTAGGCGGTGCGGGTGGTCATGGGTCTGTCGCCGTCCTACGCGCCGGTGCCGCGGTGGCCGCGGGTCAGAAGGTCCAGGCAGGCCATGCGGACGGCCACGCCCAGTTCGACCTGTTCAAGGATCACGCTGCGGTGGATGTCGTCGGCCACCAGGCTGTCGATCTCCACGCCGCGGTTCATCGGGCCGGGATGCATGATGAGCGCGTCCGGCCTGGCGACCGCCAGCTTGTCGTAGTCCAGGCCGTAGAAGCGGAAATACTCGCGCTGGCTGGGCAGGTACTGGCCCTGCATGCGTTCGAGCTGGAGCCGCAGCATCATCACGATGTCGGCGTCCTTCAGCCCGGTCGCCATGCTGTGGTGGACCTCCACCCCCAGCCGGTCCACCGCACCGGGCAGCAGCGTCGGCGGCGCGACGACGCGCACCCGCGCGCCCATGATGTTCAGCAGGTGGATGTTCGAGCGCGCCACCCGGCTGTGCAGGATGTCGCCGCAGATGGCGACCGTCAGCCCGCGCAGCGTGCCCTTGTGGCGGCGGATGGTCAGCGCGTCCAGCAGCGCCTGGGTCGGATGCTCGTGCGCGCCGTCGCCGGCGTTGATGACCGCGCAGTTGACCTTGCTGGAGAGCAGCAGCGGCGCGCCCGACTCCTGGTGCCGCACGACCAGCACGTCCAGGTGCATGGCGTTCAGCGTCATCGCCGTGTCGATCAGCGACTCGCCCTTCTTCACGGAAGAGCCGTCGCTCGACATGTTGATGCAGTCGCCGCCCAGCCGCTTGGCCGCCAGTTCGAAGCTGGTGCGGGTGCGGGTGGAGTTCTCGAAGAACAGGTTGACGACCGTGAGCCCGCTCAGAATGGCGCTCTTCCGGCCGGGGCTGCGGTTCTGTTCCACGTAGCCGTCGGCCAGATCGAGGATCAGTTCGACGTCGGTCGCCGTCAGCCCCTCGATGCCGAGAAGGTGCCGGTGGGGAAAGGCGGTCATGTCCTGGGTGTCCATGGGTCCGGGACTATGGCTTCCGGCCTCCCCCCGCGCAAGGGCTGCCGCTGCGGGGCCGTCCCGCAGCGGTCGAGGATCAGGCCCCTGCCGCGGGCGCGGATGTCGCTGGAAAAGGGGTGTGAAAACCCGGCGGCCACGCCGATATCGCGTCGCGTCGTCTGTTGTGGCGCCCGAGGGCACCCGTCCGGCTGCCCGAAAAAGGAGGAAAGCCATGAGGATGATGATTCCCGTCGCGCTCGCGGCGAGCCTGTTCGCCGGTACGGCGCTGGCCCAGAGCAGCGGCAGCGCCCGGACGACTCAGGGCGATGCGACCACCGGCCAGGGCAGGGTCTCGGAGCAGGACGTTCTCTTCCTCCGGCAGGCGGTGCAGAGCGATCTGGCCGAGATCGCCATGGCCGAGGTGGCGGAGGACAAGGCGAAGGCCACGCCGGTCAAGCAGTTCGCCGAGCGGATGGACGAAGAGCACGACTCCAACCTGGAGAAGCTCCAGGAGCTGGCCGAAGCGCACGACGTGGATATCCCCGACGACCCCGACGCGCAGCAGCAGCAGATGCTGGCCACGCTGAAGGAGACCCCCGAACAGTCGTTCGACCGGACCTACATCCAGATGCAGGTGCAGGCGCACCAGAAGGCGATCCAGCTCTACCGGACCCAGGCCCAGGGGCAGGGACCCGTGGCCCGGTTCGCCGGGCAGCAGGTGCCGAACCTGGAGGCACACCTCCAGGAGGCGCAGCTCGTCCAGCAGCAGATGCAGCCGACGGCGGCCACCCGCTGATCCCCCGGGTGGTGGTCCGGCGGACCGTGGAGTTCTTTGCGGTCCGTGCCGTGACCTGCGGGGCGGGTCAGCCCGCCCCGTGCGCCCGCAGAAAGGCCAGACAGCGCGCCCAGGCATCGGCCGCGATCTCCGGCCGGTAGCTGGCGCGGTAGTCGGCGAAGAACCCGTGCGGCCCGTCGGGGTAGAGAACGATCTCCGACTCCGTCTTCCCCGCCGCGGCCAGGGCCTTGCGCATCGCGTCCACATCCGCGACCGGGATGCCCTGGTCGGCCCCGCCATAGAGGCCCAGCACGGGCGCCTTCAGTTCGGCAGCAAGCTGCACCGGCACCATCGGCTGCAATCCGGTCGGCGGCGAGGCAAGGCGGCCGTACCACGCCACTCCCGCCTTCAGCCGGGGCTGGTGCGCGGCATAGAGCCAGGTGATCCGCCCGCCCCAGCAGAAGCCCGTCACCGCCGCCCGGTCGGCGTCGCCGCCGTTGGCCCCGGCCCAGCGCAGGGTGGCGTCCAGATCGCCCAGCACCTGCGCGTCCGGCACCTTCGAGACCAGGTCGCGCACCAGGGTCTGGATGTCCGGCACCGCCGCCGGGTCGCCCTGGCGGGCGTAGAGTTCGGGGGCCACGGCCAGCCAGCCTTCGCGGGCGAAGCGGCGGCAGACGTCGCGGATATGTTCGTGGACGCCGAAGATCTCCTGCACCACCAGCACCACCGGGAAGGGGCCGTCGCCCCGCGGGGCTGCGCGGTAGGCCGGCAGTTCGCCGTCCGTCACGGGGATGCGGACCTCCCCCGCGGTCAGTCCGTCCGCCGGGGTGGTAATCGTGGCCGCGGCCACCGGCCGCACGGAGAGCGCGAAGCCCGCCGCAAGTCCCGTCACGGCGAAGGCGCGGCGGCTCATGGCCGGCGGGGGGACAAGACCGCGCGCATCGGGGGCAAGAGAGACGGAGGGCGAAGGGAGAGCGTCGCTCGGGCGGTCGTGCATGGGGCGCTTCCTGGTTGATTGCGGCTCGGCCGGTGTCCCGGTCGATATGGTCCGCCGTGGTCCGCCGCCCAGGCCCCCTCCCGGCAGGGGCACCTCCGCTCAGATCACGCCCGTCTGCCGCAATCGGGCCACCTCGTCGGGCTGCATGTGCAGCCAGTCGGACAGCACCGCCTCCGTATGCTGGCCCAGGGTCGGCGGGGCGTAGCGGTAGTTGACGGGCGTCTCCGACAGCCGGACCGGGCTGCCGATCAGATCGACCGGCCGGCCCGCCGCGTCATGCTCCAGGCTGACCCGCATGCCGCGGGCCTGTACCTGCGGGTCGGCGAAGACGGCGGGGATGTCGTTGATCGGGCCGCAGGGAACGCCCAGCCGCTCCAGCCCCTCCAGCCAGTGCGCCGCCGGCTGCCGGCGGATCAGGGCGGCGACCTCCGCCACCGTCGCCTCGCGGTTGCCGACCCGCGCCGGGTTGGTGGCGAAGCGCGGATCGTCGGCCAGTTCCGGGCGGCCGGCGAAGGTGCAGAAACGGCGGAACTGCTCGTCGTTGCCCACCGCCAGGATGATCCAGCCGTCCGCCGCCTCGAAGGTCTGGTAGGGCACGATGGTGGGATGGCCGTTGCCGGTCCGCGGCACGGGCGTGCCGCTGGTCAGGAAGTACTGCCCCGCGTTGGACAGCCAGGCCACCTGGGTGTCCAGCAGCGCCATGTCCAGGTGCTGGCCGCGGCCCGACAGGTCGCGGTGGCGCAGCGCCGCCAGGATGCCGATGGCGGCATAGGTCCCCGCCATCAGGTCGGCGATGGCGACGCCGGTCTTCATCGGCTGGCCGCCGGGCTCCCCGGTCAGGGACATGATGCCCCCCATGCCCTGCACCATGAAGTCGTAGCCGGCCCGCGTGGCATAGGGGCCGGTCTGGCCGAATCCGGTGATCGAGCAGTAGACCAGCCGTGGATAGGCGATGTGCAGATCGTCATAGCCCAGCCCGTAGCGGGCCAGGGTGCCGGTCCGGTAGTTCTCCACCAGCACGTCGGCATGCCCGACGAGGCGACGGGCGAGGGCCTGTCCCTCGGGCTTCGTGAAGTCCAGCGTCAGGGACCGCTTGTTGCGGTTGGCGGACAGATAATAGCTGCTCTCTCCCGTCGGGGCGCCGTCCGCATCCTCCAGATAGGGCGGGCCCCAGCGGCGGGTGTCGTCGCCCTGGCCCGGCTTTTCCACCTTCACCACGTCGGCACCGAGGTCGCCCAGGATCTGGGTGCAGCTCGGCCCGGCCAGCACCCGGCTCATGTCCAGGACGCGCACGCCCGCAAGCGGGCCGGTGACGGGCGGGGCGGGGGTGTGCTTGGGCATGGCGCGCGGACCCGGATCAGGGGGCGGAAGGTCGAACCGGCAGTCTAGGGGGGGGCGGACCGGCCGGTCCCTCCGACAATATTCCTATGACCGGCGCCGGAGCGTCAGATGCCCGGGACGACTCTTGCCGGTCGGGCGGTTCCGGCGCATTCTCAGGGGCCAACCGTCCGGATGCCCGCGATGCCGCCCGATCCCAAGGCCGACCTGCTGCGCCAGATGCGGGACCTCCGCCGCCGGATCGACCCGGCCGTCCTGGAAAGGGCCGCGGGCGCCGCCCGGGTGCTGGAGGCGGCCCGACCGGCATCCGGCCCCTCCGCCGACGAGCCCTATGACAAGCAGGCGGCGCGGCAGGCGGTGATGCTGTTCCTCCAGGGCCGCGCCGACAACGGCCAGTTCGCCCGCCGGCTGATGGACGCGCTCCAGAAGCCGGAGGAGGCGGCGAAGGCCTACCGCAAGCCGGAGACGGCAGCGCCGAAGCCGACCGTCATCCGGCGGACGCGGGGCTGAGACCGCCGGGTCCCGGTCAGGTCAGCAGCGCCAGCCAGAGCGGCAGGGTCAGCGTCGCGGCCAGGGTCTGCGCCGTGATGATCCCGGCCATCAGCCGGTGGTCGCCGCCCATCTGGCGGGCCAGCACATAGGCCGACGCCGCCGTCGGGATGGCGTTGTAGAGCACGATGACGACCAGCGGCCGTCCCGTCACGCCGGCCAGCCCCGCCAGCCCGAGGGTGATCGCCGGCAGCACCAGCAGCCGCCCGACGGAGGCCGCCAGCACCTTGCTGCCAGCCCGGCGCACGGCCGGCAGGTCCAGCCCGGCGCCCACCGCCATCAGCCCCAGCGGCAGCGCCGCCGCGGCGAGCACCTTCAGCAGCGGGGAGACGACGGGGATCTCGGGAACCCCGACGGCGTTCAGCGTGCCGCCGATCAGCACGGCCAGGATCAGCGGGTTGGTGGCGAGCAGCCGCAGCGTCGCCGGCCAGCCGCCGGTGGCCGCCCCGGTCCAGCGCGCCAGTGCCAGCACGCTCAGCACGTTCACCAGCGGCACCACCCAGAGCACGCCCAGCGCCATGAGCGCCGTGCCCTCCGTGCCGTAGAGGGCCGCGCCGACCGCCAGGGCGATGAAGCTGTTGACCCGCACCGTCCCCTGGAAGACGGAGGTGAAGGCCGGGCCGTCCTTCGCCAGCAGCGGCCGGGCCAGCACGGTCAGCAGGGCGATGGCGAGCACCCCGCCGGCGAGCGCGATGCCGGCCCCCAGGATGTCCACCCCGCCGAAGCTGGCGCGGGCCGTGCTGTCGATCAGCAGGGCCGGGAAGAACAGGTGGTAGGTCAGCTGCTCCGCCGGGCGCCAGAACCCGTCCTGCACCAGACCGCTCCGGCGCAGCCAGGCCCCCAGGACGATCAGCAGGAAGACGGGCGCCAGTGCCGTGACGACGGTGATCATTCGCCCCCGCCGTCGCCCCCGCCGTCTTCACCGTCTGTGTCCCCGTCCTCGTCCCGCTCGTCGTCGCTGCCGCCAGGGGCCGCGTCGCCCTGGCGCAGCCGGTCCAGCGCGCCCTGGAGGATGTAGGCGGCGGCCATCTTGTCCACGACCTCGTCCCGGCGCTTCCGGGTCATGTCCCAGCCGATCATCATGCGCTCGACCGCGCTGGTGGACAGGCGTTCGTCCCAGAAAGCGATCTCCGGCTCGAAGCCGAAGAGCTGCGGCCGTTGCAGCAGCAGCCGGGAGAACTCCCGCACCGACTGGCAGCGCGGCCCCTCCGTCCCGTCCATGTTCACCGGCAGGCCGACGACCAGGGCGCGCACGTCGCGGTCGCGCATGGCGCGGGCCAGTTCCTGCGCGTCCTGGGTGAACTTGGTGCGGCGGATCGTGCCGACCGGGGAGGCGACGCTCAGCCCGGGGTCGGAGACGGCCAGCCCGATCGTCTTCTCGCCCAGGTCCAGCCCCATCAGACGCCCGTTCCGGGGCAGGCTGGCCTTCAGTTCCATGAGGTTGCGGATTGCCATTGTCGGATGCTACCTTCCGCGCGGCGTTCGCCGGCTCCTTCGGGGGCGCGGCCCCTCTATCCATGCATGAGACTTAGCAGCATGTCGCTCGACAAGGCTACCGTGGCGAAGATCGCGCATCTCGCCCGCATCCGTGTCCCGGAGGAAGAGCAGGAGCATCTGGCCCAGGAGCTGAACGGTATCCTGGGCTGGGTCGAACAGCTCGGCGAGGTGGACACGGACGGGGTGCAACCGATCACCAGCAACGTGGCCCAGACGCTGCGCCGCCGCCAGGACGTGGTGACCGACGGGGGCTACCCGGAGAAGGTGGTCGCCAACGCGCCCGAGGGTGCCGAGCATTTCTTCGCCGTTCCGAAGGTTGTCGAGTGATGATGTCGCTGAACCATCTGACGATGGCCGAGGCCCTGGCGGGCCTCCGCGCCGGGGAGTTCACCGCCACCGAGCTGACCGAGGCGCATCTGCGCGCGGTCGAGGCGACCCGTGGCCTGAACATCTTCATCACCGAGACGGCGGACATCGCCCTACGCCAGGCCAAGGCCGCGGACGAGCGCTATGCCGCCGGTACGGCCCTGCCGATGGACGGCCTGCCCATCGCGGTGAAGGACCTGTTCTGCACCGAGGGCGTGCTGACCACGGCGGCCAGCCACATCCTGGACGGCTTCAAGCCGCCCTATGAATCGTCCGTCACGGCCAATCTCTGGCGCGACGGCGCGGTCATGCTGGGCAAGGTGAACCTGGACGAGTTCGCCATGGGCTCGGCCAACATCACCAGCTACTACGGCCCGGTCATCAGCCCCTGGTCGAAGGGCCGGCGCGTCCAGCGCGATGCCGCTCCGGCCGGGTCGGGCGTGCTGTCGGAGGTGGCGGAGGCGTTCCGCCAGCCGCAGCCGGTGACCGAGTGGGAGTGGGAGCGCAGGCTCGTCCCCGGCGGCTCCTCGGGCGGCTCGGCCGCGGCGGTCGCGGCGCGCGTCGCCATGGCCGCCACGGGCACGGACACCGGCGGGTCCATCCGCCAGCCGGCCAGCTTCGTCGGCATCGTCGGCCTGAAGCCGACCTACGGCCGCTGCTCCCGCTGGGGCATCGTCGCCTTCGCCTCCTCGCTCGACCAGGCCGGCCCGATGACCCGCACCGTGCGGGACGCGGCGATCATGCTGCGCTCCATGGCCGGCTTCGATCCGAAGGACAGCACCTCGGCCGACGTGCCGGTGCCGGACTACGAGAAGGCGATCACCGGCGACATCCGCGGCCTGCGCGTCGGCATCCCGCGCGAGTACCGGGTGGACGGCATGCCGGCCGAGATCGACCGGCTCTGGCAGCAGGGGGTGGAGTGGCTGAAGGCCGCCGGCGCCGTGCCGGTGGAGATCAGCCTGCCGCACACGAAGTACGCCCTGCCGGCCTACTACATCGTCGCCCCGGCGGAAGCCTCCTCCAACCTCGCCCGCTACGACGGCGTGCGCTTCGGCCTGCGCGTCGAGGGCAAGGACCTGAAGGAGATGTACGAGAACACCCGCGGCGAGGGTTTCGGCCGCGAGGTGCGCCGCCGCATCCTGATCGGCACCTACGTGCTCTCGGCCGGCTACTATGATGCCTATTACCTGAAGGCCCAGAAGGTCCGCGCCCGCATCGCCGAGGACTTCACCAAGGCGTGGGAGCAGTGTGACGTCATCCTGACGCCGACCGCGCCCAACACCGCCTTCGGCATCGGCGAGAAGATGGACGATCCCATCGCCATGTACCTGAACGACGTCTTCACGGTCCCGGCGAACCTCGCGGGTCTGCCGGGCCTGTCTGTTCCGGCCGGGCTGGCGGCCAATGGTCTGCCGCTGGGGCTGCAACTCGTCGGCAGGCCGTTCGACGAGGCGACCCTGATCCGCACGGCCGCCGTGCTGGAACAGGCGGCCGGCCCGCAACCGCTGCCGCCGGTCCACGCCTGAGCGGCAGAACCGGCTGGCGTCGGGGAACCGAGAGCCAGCCGGTTTCGGAACCGCAGCCCCGATCTGGAACGGTCGTCCCTGTAAGAGATCGTCCGAGCCTGTTCGGTTGTGTTCGGCTGCCCTTGGGCAGTCTCAGGCTTTGTTGCCGAGGCGCCTTGGTTTGGCTTCCAGGAAATGCGTGTGGCTTTCCTGGGGGCGGGGATGGGCGCACACATCGATGATTGCGGCAAGCACAGCGATCGCGGCAAGCACAGCATTTCCAGCTTTGTCATGCTGATCGGGCGCGTGCCCGTCCTGAAATATTCCGTATTCCTGAAGGATTCGTTTCCCCGGTTTTTCATGGGGGATTTGGCCGTTTGAATATAAAAGGCGTTGGCGGACTGTATTTCGTCGGATCGGTGCATTGCTGTGCGGATACATGATCCGTCTCTTTTTCTGACCGCAGGACGGGGTGAAGTTCTTTCTTGGAGTCCAGGTCTTTATTTCTGCGTGTTCGGAACTGCTATGACAGTTTCCCTGATCGTCAGTCTGGAGCCATTGCATCTCGCATACGGACGTTATGTCATGGCCGCCGTCACGGCCTCAGCCTTCCGGCGAAGGAAACGCAGCCACCGACCTGCTTACTCCCTCTGACGCCCGCACGCTCCCCTTCCGGTCGCGGGCGGTGCCGTGCCGCTCTGCGGTTCCACCTGTTTCCTCCCGAGGTCCGCGGGGATCGCCCGCCGGACGGGGCGGCGTGACGGCGCGGCGCCGCCGCTCATCGCGGGAACGGCGCCGAAGAGGGAGCCAGATGCCGATCCAGTCCCGCCGGGCCGCCTTGCCGGCCCTCCGCCCGACCCTCGGTCGGCCCCTGTCCGCTGCCTTCGTGGCGGGAGCCGTCGCCGCTTCCGTGGTCGTGCTGCCGCTGCGGCCTGCCGCCGGCCAGTACGACGTCCCCTACGTGCCGACGCCGCAGCCGGTGGTGGATGCCATGCTTGAAATGGCGCAGGTCGGCTCCGGCGACTATCTGATCGACCTCGGCTCCGGCGACGGCCGGATCGTCGTCACCGCGGCCCGGAAATTCGGCACGCCCGGCATGGGCGTGGATCTGAACCCCGAGCGCATCGCCGAGGGCAACGCCAACGCCGAGCGGGCCGGCGTCACCGACAAGGTGAAGTTCGTCCGCCAGGACCTGTTCAAGACCGACATCTCCGATGCCACGGTTCTGACCATGTATCTGCTGCCGCAGGTCAATCTGCGGCTGCGGCCGGTCGTGCTCGACACGCTTGCGCCCGGCACCCGGGTCGTCTCCCATGCCTTCGACATGGGAGACTGGACGCCGGACGAGACGCGGACGGTGGAAGGCAAGCGCCTCTACCGCTGGGTGGTGCCGGCCAAGGTCAGCGGCACCTGGGACCTGCGTTCCGAGGGCGGCGGCGCACGCCTGACGCTGGACCAGACCTATCAGCGGTTCGACGGGGCCGTGCGGGCCGACACCGGCATGGCCCGGCTCACCGGCGGCCGCCTGGAGGGCAAGGACATCCGATTCACCCTGGCGATGGGGGACGGCGAGGCCCGCACCTATACCGGCACGGTCGAGGGCGACCGCATGAGCGGGACGGTGGAGGGCGGTGGCACCTGGACCGCCGAGCGGACAGGCGGCTGAGGCGTGGCGACAGGGGAGGGGCCGGCGCCCGCGCGCCGGCTCTCGGTGACCGACGGCGTGGCTCTGCTCGTCGGCACCGTCGTCGGCGTCGGCATCTTCAAGGCCCCGGCGCTGGTGGCCGCCAGTTCGGGCAGCGCCACCGACTTCCTTCTGCTCTGGGGGGCGGGGGCGCTGGTCTCCTTAATCGGTGCCCTCTGCTACGCGGAGCTGGCGACGACGCAGAGCGATGCCGGCGGCGAATACAGCATCCTGACCCGGGCCTGGGGCGGCACGGTGGGCTTCCTGTTCGCCTGGGGTCGGCTGGCCGTGATCCAGACCGGCGCCATCGCGGCGGTCGCCTTCGTCTTCGGGGACTATGCCCAGGAACTGGCCCCGCTGGGGCCGTTCGGCGCCTCGGTCTACGCGGCCGCTTCGGTCACCCTGCTGACGGTCGTCAACCTGCGCGGCGCCGTGACCGGGGCGCGGACGCAGGCCGTTCTGACCGGCGCGCTGGTGCTGGGGACGGCGGTGCTCGCGGTCTCGGCCCTGCTGTACGGCGGGACGCCACCGGACCCGGCCGCATCCGGCGGTGGTGCCACGGTGGCCGGCATGGCGATGATCTTCGTGCTGCTGACCTATGGCGGCTGGAACGAGGCCGCCTATCTGGCAGGCGAGCTGCGCGACGTGCGCCGGGGCATGGTGCGGGTGCTGGTCATCGGGATCGGCGCCGTGGCGGCGCTCTATCTGACGATCAACCTCGCCTATGTGTCCGTGCTCGGGCTCGACCGGCTGGCGGGGGCATCCACCGTCGCCATCGACCTTGCCGGGGAGACGCTGGGAGGACAGGCGGGGCAGGTGGTCGGCCTGCTGGTCGCGCTGGCGACCCTGAGCACCGTCAATGCCACGATCTTCACCGGCGCGCGCGCCTCCTACGCCCTGGGGCGCGACTATCCGCGCTTCGGCTTCCTGGGGCGCTGGGACGGCGGGCGCGACACGCCGGGAGGGGCGCTGCTCGTGCAGGGCATGGTGGCGCTGCTGCTGATCGTTCTGGGCACGCCGGCACGGGACAGTTTTGCCGCCATGGTGGAGTTCACGGCGCCAGCGTTCTGGCTGTTCCTGCTGATGACGGGGCTCGCCCTGTTCCGCTTCCGGGCGATGCGGCTGCCGGCCGCGTTCCGCGTTCCGCTCTACCCGCTGACGCCGATCGCCTTCTGTCTGGCCTGCCTGTTCATGCTGCACGCCAGCCTGGCCCACACCGGCATCGGGGCGCTGTTCGGTGTCCTGGCGCTGGCGGCGGGCGTGCCGGCCCTGGTCTGGGCACGGCGACTGCCGTCTGGGAAAGGCGCACGGACGGTACGGCCGCCGGCCTGACCGCCGGCCGTACCCTGGAAAAGACCACCGCGTCAGCGGCGGCGGGATGCCCCCCGGCTGGCTTTCTCGATGTCCGAGGGGTCCCAGACGGCGTTGCGCCGACGGCGGCGGCCGCCCTTGTCGGCGTCCTCCGTCACCGCCACGGCCGGCTTGCGACCGCGCGGGCGGGGCGACGGGGCGGGGGAGGCGTTCCCGACCTCATCCCCATCGTCATCCCCCATGTCCCCGTCCTCTCCCTCATCCCCGTCGTCGGAGGCGAGAGGGGCGGGCAGATCATCGTCGGCCGGTCGCTCGGCGTCCGCGGCGTCCTCGTCCACATAGGGAGCGATGGCCCGCAGAAGCGACGCCACCGCGTCGGAGACTTCCGGCGGCGAGTTCTTCCAGGCCCGGAGCAGATCCAGCTCCCGACGGGAGAGAATGGGCGACTGCTGTTCCGCGAAGCCGGTCGTCGTCTGCGGCGGTTTCTTCAGGTCCGGCAGGTCCAGGCCGTCGAAGAAGAAGGTCAAGGGAACATCAAGAATTTCGGCAAGTCTGTAGAGCTTGCCCACGGAAACTCTGTTCGAGCCCCGCTCGTACTTCTGGACCTGCTGGAAGGTGATCCCTAGAGTTCGGGCCAGATCGGACTGGCTCATTCCCAGCAGGCCACGACGCAGCCGGATACGACTGGCGACATGGCTTTCGATCACGCTTTCCAGGGCGGCGACGGCGGCATTCTTGGTTCTTCTGGGCATAGACCTTCTCCAAAGCCCATCACTGGCGCGGTGTGCCACGCGCGGCACGGCGCCGCCGCGGACCATTCTTTATTAGAGTATGCATAACGGTTTCCGGAGACAACCGCTGAAGCAAGGGGTTGCATCAACGAAATGCAAGGCTTCCAGACCGAATTCGCATACTGAGGTGTGTGCAGTGTAATACGGCATTGGACAGGATGCCAGACAATTGCCAAGAGTAACCTTATGAAGCGAAATTCACCATCAGATCCCCTTGCTCAGGGAAAGATGACGGCATGAAGGTCCGTTGCCGGAAATACGCACTGCTGTTACGCCGCAAGGGTAGGGTCAATCGTGTCGGAACGAACCATGATGCGCGTCGCTGAAGGGCATGTCGGCGGGACTCCGCTCGCCCGGGCGGAGCGCCGTGCTCTCATGTTGCTGGCTCTGGGCACGGCGGCCATCGCTCTTTCCCCCATCTTCTTCAGACTGAGCGAAATCGGTCCCATCGCAAGTGCCTTCTGGCGTGTGACGCTGGCGCTTCCTCTTCTGGGGTTGTGGCGCGTGGCCGAGATCAAGCGGAACGGCGGAGCCGGAAGCCCACGGAACCTGCGCGACTGGGCGGGTCTGTTCGCGGCAGGCTTGTTCTTCGCCGGCGATCTCGCCTTCTGGCACTGGTCGTTGACGCACACGACGGTGGCGAATGCCACGTTGTTTGCCAATTCGGCGCCGGTCTTCGTGACGCTTGTCGGCTGGCTGTTCTTCCGCCGCCGGTTCAGTCCACGCTTTCTGCTCGGCCTCACGGGTGCGCTGGCCGGCGCCGGCCTGCTGATCGGGGCGAGTGTGCAGATCGGTCCCGACCATGTCGTCGGCGACGGACTGGGCATGGTGACGGCCATGTTCCTTGCCGGCTATCTGATCACGGTCGAGAGGCTGCGCATGCGCTTCTCCACCGCCACCATCATGGTCTGGAGTGCCGTTGCCGGCGCCCTGTCGCTGCTGCTGCTGGCGCTCGCCACGGAGCCGGTACTGGTGCCCCATACGGCGACCGGCTGGCTGGTGCTGCTCGGCCTTGCCGTGATCAGCCATGCCGGGGGGCAGAGCCTGATCGCCTATTCCATGGCGCACCTGCCGGTGGCCTTCACCTCCGTCTCGCTGCTGTTGCAACCCCTTCTGGCGGCGATCTTCGCGGCGGTGCTGCTGGGCGAAGCGATCGGCGGTCTGCAGGTGGCGGGCGGTATCGTCATCCTGGCCGGGATCGTGCTGGCGCGACAGGGCAGCCGCTGACGCGCGGTTCCGTTCTGCGCTATGGTGATTGCGTGTCAGCTCGCACGGGTCCCGACGCCCGTGAGGGGGCCTGTGGAGCCGATCCCGTGAAACTGATCTGCTACCCGACCTCGGGTTTCGTCCCGGATATCCGGCCAGCCCCTCTGGCCCGGGACTGGATGGATGCAACCGTGGATAGGTTCGCCTATCGCTGCCTGCCGCTGAACATCGCCAACACCCATGGCTGGGAGGTTCTCGCTCCAGCCGGCTTCAGCGCGGTCTGGTCGGGAGGCGACCGCAAGGACGCGATCCGGATCGAGTCCGACGCGCCGGCCGACACCTTGCCGTTGAGCCATTTCGGTGTCGGGGTGCTGACCTTCCACATCCATTGCCTGTTGCGCACCGAACCCGGGATCAATCTCTGGGTGGGAGGGCCGGTGAACCGGCCGAAAGATGCGATCCAGGCCCTGTCGGGCGTGATCGAGACGGACTGGTCCCCCTACAGCTTCACCATGAACTGGAAGTTCACCCGGCCGAACTGGACCGTGCGCTTCGAGAAGGGGGAGCCGATCTGCTTCTTCTTCCCCCTGAACCGTGACCTGGTGGAGGCGACGGAGCCGGAGATGCGCGTGCTGGAGAGCGATCCCGAGGTCGCCGGGTTGCACCGTGCCTGGGTCGAGGGACGCACCAGCTTCCTTCAGGACCTGCCCGTCGAAGGCTCGCGCGCCCAGGCGGAAGCGTGGCAGAAGACCTATTTCCGGGGGCGCCGCCCTGATGGAGCGCCCGGCATCCCGGATCATCGGACGAAGCTGGTGCTGCGGCCGTTCCCGGGGACACCGGCGAACAGCCCGTAGGCACCGGGGACCCCGGGCGGTGGCAAGGTGAGGGATTCCTTGGGTTTCGTGGCACCGGACCCGGGAACCCGCTGCCGGTGGGTCCGTTAGTCAGTCATTCCGCAAGGAGAGGGCGATGGACGATCTGGAGAAGCGTATCAGCCAGCGGGCTTACGAGATCTGGGAACGCGAAGGTCGGCCCGACGGGCGGCAGGAGGAACACTGGTCGCGGGCCCGCGAGGAGCTTCTGGCCCTGGCGGAATTCTCCACGCCCGGATCCGTCCTGGAGCCCGTGCCGGAACCGGGTGAGGACCGCGAAGCGGCCACGACGGACGCAGCCCCGTCCCCGGCAGAAACCCCGCGCCGTCGCGGCAGGGGAAGCCGGTCGGCCGATCCGGCGACGATGCCCGGGGTTCATGCCCCGGAGCCGGGCGCTGCGGAGAGGGGAACTGCTCCGGCCTCCCGGCGTGCGGGTCGGTCCCGGGGCGGAAGCGGCGAGGCTGCCGGTTCCATGCGGCCGGCCGAGGGGAACGACGGGCCGGTATCGGACGGCGGCTCTCCGTCGCCTGAGAGCGAAATGGCGGGCGCCGCCACCGGCACCCGCCGCACATCGCGCAGCCGCAAGTCCGAGGCCTGACCGGCCAGCCGGCCTTTCTCTCAGGCGGCGTTCTCGATGGGGTGGTGGGCCACCGGCATGATCGCCCCGAGCGACCCGTAGAGCTTACGCTCGGTCCGCAGTGTCTCCAGCAGTTCCCGCAGGCTCTCTTCGACGAAGCCGGGGCTGTGCCGGTCCAGCTCCTCCCGCGTCATCTCGATGAAGGCATCCAGAAGGCGGGCATGGACACGGCAGGAGTGGCGAACCTCGGACTCGATCGCGATACCGCGCATGGAAGACGTTCCTTGGATGAAGGGTTGCCGGAGGAATGTGTCGGTGCGGTTGGACAGGTCAGGAGATAATCCCGCCTTCGGAACACGCTCCATCTACGCGTATCGCCAGTTAAGGAGTGGTAAAGGGGGTGATGCGTGTGTTGTGTGCATCTGAATTAAGTCGTTCTGGGTCATTCCTATGGAAGACCTGAAATGTAGAAAGATTCAATATTGTCGATGCCGTTCATGGAAATTTCGAAAGAGCTAGGCCGGACGGATTAATCCGTCCGGATTACAGGCGCCAATGGAAGCCGGGACCGGCCGTCATCCGGCTCCTGCGCTGCCCCGTTTCAGGTCGTCCGTCATGGACAGGGGCGGCGCGCCCAGTCGCGTGCGGTAGACATGCAGGTTCTCCATGACCCTTTGCACATAGTTGCGGGTCTCATAGATCGGGATCGTCTCGATCCAGTCCACCACGTCCATGCTTCCGCTGCGCGGGTCGCCGATATCCCGCAGCCAGCCGGCCACGCGTCCCTGCCCGGCATTGTAGGCGGCGATGGCCAGCACGTAGGAGCCGCCGAAGCGTTCCAGCAGCCCCAGCATGTAGGTGCTGCCCAGGCGGACATTGTAGTCCGGGTCCGCCGTGAGCTTTTCGTGCGTGTGCTTCACGCCGAGCTGCTTCGCCAGATGCTGCGCCGTGGCCGGCATCATCTGCATCAGGCCGCGGGCGCCGGCCGGGCTGACGGCATCGGAGTCGAAGGTGCTCTCCTGGCGCACGATGGCATGGACCAGGGCCGGTTCGGGCCGGGCCGCCAGCTTCCGGTCGAGCAGCGGATAGCCCCCGTCCACCACCGCCCAGCCGTCCTGGAGCCCCTGGCGTGCCGTGGTGACCGCCAGATCGGGCCGCCCCAGATCCTCCGCCAGCCGGGCGGTCAGGCTGTAGTCGGCGTCGCTCTTGGCCACGATGGCCATCCGGCGCAGGAACAGCTCGGTCAGGGAGCCATCGCTTCCCTGGATCCGGGCCATCATGCGGGCGACGCGCACCAGTTCCCGCTTCTCGAACGCGCCGCGCTGCTCCGCGGTGATCTCCGGCGCCCTGGGAATGGCGGCGGCAGGCGGCATTCCCAGCTCGTCCGCGGCCAGCAGGCCGTAGAAGGTGGTGCCGTGCGCCGCGGCGATCTGGAACCAGGTCTTCGCCCGCTCCTTATCGCCCAGGGTCTGTGCGGCGCGCCCGGCCCAGTAGGCGCCGCGCGACTTGCTGATCGGCGTGCCGACGCCCCGGTACAGGGTTTCGAAATGCCGGAGCGCCACATCCGGCTTCTTCAGGAAGCGCAGCGCCAGCCAGCCCGACAGGAACTCGGCCTGGGCGAAGGGCAGCCCCTCCGTCGTGCCGTGCGCCACGGCAAGCTGATAGGCGCGCTGGTACTGTCCTTTCTCGATCAGGCGGCGGGCCATGATGTGGCGCTCGGTCCACCACGCCTCCGGCCGGCCCAGGTCCTTCGGGGGCTTTGCCAGGGCTTCCAGCGCACCCGCATCCATGTCCTTGCGCCGCCGCCAGCGCAGACGCTCATAGGCAAGGCCGGGATCGTCCACCAGATTGCTGGGAATCCGCCGGATCGCGCCGTCGACGCCGCCGGACATGCCGGCGAGCGCGAGCCGGGCCAGCGCCAGGTTCTGCCGCCCCTTGTCCACCAGCGGCATCACCCGCTGGGCGCCGGCCTCGTCCTCGTCCCAGAGCAGCCGGTCCAGCCGGGCCCAGTGGTCCTGGGGCCGCAGGATGCTGGTGAAGCGCCTGCGGTAATCGCGTTCCTCCACCGCTCCGAAGGTGCCCTGCACATACCGCTCGCGGACCAGACGGGTGGCGGTGGCGCTGTCGCCCGTGGCCAGCAGCGCATCGACATGACGCAGGAAGCCGGCGGTCGTCAGCGGCGGGTTCTTGCGGAACCAGGACAGCACCTCCTTGTCGGAGAGCCCCTGCATCCGGCCTTCGGCGTTGCGTTTCAGCGCAGCCTGGTTCGGCCAGTCCGGGTTCTTCTCCAGGAAGTCGGCCAGGGTGCGGAAATCGGCGTCCGTCGTCGGCCGGGTCAGGTCCAGCCAGCGGATGACCTTGGCAGGAAGGTCTTCTCGCGCCCGGTCGGCGATCTGCCGCGCCTCCGCGAAACGGCCCTGTTCCGCTGCCTTGAAGGCCTGCCGGTAGGTCTGCACGTCGGCCGAGGTCAGCTCGGCCCGGGCGGGCGAGAAGGCAGGCCAGGAGAGGGCGGCCGCGAGCGTCAGGGCCGCGAGGGCGGCCCGCAGGCCGCGCTTGTTTCGCCCCATGGGGGCTTGTAAGGTGCCGCGCTTCAATTCCGAGGGTCCAGGGAGATCAGGATGTTCAGGGGGTCGATCGTCGCTCTGATCACGCCGTTCAGGAACGGCGGTATCGACGAGCGCGCCTTCCAGGATTTCGTCGAATGGCAGATCGCGGAAGGTACCCATGGACTGGTTCCCGTGGGCACCACCGGCGAGTCCACCACGCTGTCGCACGAGGAACATCGCCGGGTCATCCAGCTCTGCGTCGAGGTTTCGCGCGGGCGCGTGCCGGTCATCGCCGGCACCGGCTCCAACTCCACGGAAGAGGCGATCAGCCTCACGCGCTTTGCCAAGGAGGCCGGCGCGACGGCGGCTCTGGTCGTCACGCCCTACTACAACAAGCCCACGCAGGAAGGTCTGTACGCGCATTACAAGGCCATCCACGATGCCGTCGATCTGCCCATCGTCATCTACAACATTCCCGGCCGCAGCGTCGTGGACATGAGTGTGGCGACCATGGCGCGGCTGGCGAAGCTGCCGAACATCGTCGGCGTCAAGGATGCCACCGGCGATCTGGTGCGGCCGCTGCGGACCCGCATCGAGATCGGACCCGATTTCTGCCAGCTTTCCGGCGAGGATGCCACCGCCACCGCCTTCCTGGCGCAGGGCGGCGTCGGCTGCATCTCCGTCACGGCGAACGTCGCCCCGGGCCTCTGCGCCCGGATGCAGGATGCCTGGGCGCGGGGTGACCTTGCTGAAATGGCGCGGGTCCGCGACCTGCTGATGCCGCTGCATCATGCCCTCTTCGTCGAAACCAGCCCTGGTCCGGTGAAGTATGCGGCCAGCCTTCTCGGCAAGTGTGCCGAGGACATGCGGCTGCCCATGGTGCCCCCGACCCAGGCCACCCGCGATGTCGTGCGGGCGGCCCTGGTGAAGACCGGATTGTTGACCTGATACCTTAAGAAAAGGCTCCAAGTCCATGGCTCGTGCAGATTCCGCGCCCGGCAGGATCGCCGCGCAGAACCGACGGGCACGGTTCGACTACTTCATCGAGGACACGCTGGAGGCGGGAATCGTGCTGGCCGGAACGGAGGTGAAGAGCCTCCGCAGTGGTCGTGCCAGCATCAACGAATCCTATGCCGGCGAGCAGAACGGCGAACTGTTCCTGTTCAACGCCTACATCCCCGAGTACCAGCTCGCGGGACAGTTCTTCCAGCATGAGGTGCGGCGGCCCCGCAAGCTGCTGGTGCGTAGCCGCCAGCTCGGACGCCTGTTCGCCTCCATCCAGCGCGAGGGCATGACGCTGGTTCCGCTGTCGATCTATTTCAACGACCGCGGGCTGGCGAAGGTGGAACTCGGGATCGCCAAGGGCAAGAAGAAGGGCGACAAGCGCGAGACCGAGAAGGCGCGCGACTGGCAGCGGGACAAGGCCCGCCTGATGCGGGCGAAGGGTTGACGTTTGCGCAGGGCGGCTCCGCGACGGTGCGGAGCTTTCCTGCCTCCCGGCCTTTGTCTATCCTCGAAGGAGGTATTCCGCGGGGATGGATCATGCGGAACGCGATCAAGAAAACCACGGGCAAGAAAACCACGGGCAACAAGACCGCGGGCAGGAAGACAGCCGGCCTGACGGCGGCGGTCGCTGCCATGGCGTCCCTGGTCTGGGTGTCGGTGGCGGATGCGCGCCTGACGGTCTGCAACCGGGTGTCGGAGCCGGTCAAGGTGGCGCTGGGCGTGGAGGAGGGGGACGGCTGGCGCTCCCGCGGCTGGTGGCACATCGCCCCCGGCGAATGCCGTGCCCTGCTCGATACCGACCTCAAGCTGCTCGAATACTATCTCCGCGCCGAGCCGGAGGAGCCGGGCACCGGCTGGGGCGGCGATTTTCCGTTCTGCGTTGACGGCAAGGACTTCGAGATCGGGGGTGACACCGACTGCGAGGCACGGGGCCACCGCACCGCCGGCTTCTTCCTGCTGTCCACCGACGGCGCCAGCTCCATGACCCACAACCTGACGGACTGATTCCGGCCGGCTCCGTCAGGCCGCGTCGAGCAGGTCGCGCACGGCCTTGAAGACGGTGTGGAACATCTCCGGCGTCAGGCGGCCCGTGTTGGTGTTGTAGCGGGAGCAGTGATAGCTGTCGAACAGCGCCACCCCCGGCCTCACCTCGTGCCGGGCGCCATGGGCGAAGGGAAAGCGGGACGCCCGCCCGCCCAGCGCGGTCACGGTGCTGGCATGGGCGACGGTCCCCAGGGCCACCACGGCGCGCAGGTCCGGCAGGTGTTCAAGCTCGTCGATCAGGAAACGGCGGCAGGTGGCGACCTCCGCCGGAGTCGGCTTGTTCTCCGGCGGCACACAGCGCGCGCTGTTGACGATCCGGCAGTCCACCAGTTCCAGACCGTCGTCCGGACGGCGGTCGTAGCGGCCGCGGGCGAATCCGAACAGGGCCAGGGTCTCGTACAGCAGGTCGCCGGCATAGTCCCCGGTGAAGGGCCGGCCGGTCCGGTTCGCCCCGTGCAGGCCGGGCGCCAGCCCGACGATCAGCAGCCGAGCCGAGGCCGGCCCGAAGGACGGCACCGGCGCGTTGGCATGGTCAGGGAAGCGGGCGCGGTTGTCCTGCCTGAACGCGGCAAGGCGCGGGCAGAGCGGACAGTCGGCGTCCGGTTGCAGCCGGACGCCGGTCGGTGTCGGAACCATGCCGGTCAGTCCAGCGGCTCTTCGTCCTCGTCCAGGTCGCGCGGGCCGATATCGCGTCCCCCCATGTCGCGCCCGCCGAAGTCCCTGCCACTCATGTCCCTGCCGCCCATGTCGCGGAGTCCGGGATCGCCGCCCTGCTGCGGCCCGCCCTGGTTCTGGAACCGGGGCGAGTGGGTGCGCATGATGTTCGGCGAGAGATCCTGCAGCTCCAGGAAATTGTCGGCCTGCCGGCGCAGCTCGTCCGCCACCATCGGCGGGGTGGAGCGGACCGTGCTGATCACCGTCACGCGCACGCCCTTGCGCTGGACCGCCTCCACCAGCCGGCGGAAGTCGCCATCGCCGGAGAACAGCAGGATATGGTCCACATGCTCGGCCATCTCCATCACGTCGATGGCCAGCTCGATGTCCATGTTTCCCTTGATCTTGCGCCGCCCCGACGCGTCCGTGTACTCCTTGGTCGGCTTCGTCACCATCGTGTAGCCGTTGTAGTCGAGCCAGTCGACCAGGGGGCGGATCGGTGAATACTCCTGGTCTTCGACCAGGGCCGTGTAGTAGAAGGCGCGCACCAGCCGGCCGCGCCCGGCGAACAGCTCAAGCAACCTCTTGTAGTCAATGTCGAAGCCCAGAGACCGGGCTGCGGCGTAAAGGTTGGCGCCGTCGATGAACATCGCCAGCCGCTCTTCCTGATAGAATATCTTTCGATCCATGCTTCAAAGCCTCAATGGCCGGGGGCAATACGATGATTATGGCGCGGAATTCTCGCCATTGGAGGTCGGAGACGAGAAATTTCCGCCCCAGCAATATGACAGGTCCGGTCGGGGGGGCAAGGCTGCGCATGGCCTTGCGGGAGTGCGGGGCATGATCCTGATCGGTCTGGGATCGAACCTCGCCGTGCCCGGCATCGGTGGCCCGCTCGCCGTCTGCACGGCCGCGCTCGCCGCCCTGGAACGCCGCGGGCTGAGGGTCGTCGCGCGGTCCCGCTGGTATGAGACGGCGCCTGTGCCGGTGTCGGACCAGCCCTGGTTCGTCAACGCCGTGGCGCAGGTGGAGAGCCCGCTCGGCCCCGACGGCATCCTGTCGGTCCTGCATGCGGTGGAAGCGGAGTTCGGCCGTGTGCGCCAGGTGGTGAACGAGGCCCGGGTGCTCGACCTCGACCTGCTGGATCATGACGGGCAGCGCCGCGACGATGCGCCCATGTTACCACACCCTCGTATGCATCTCCGGGCCTTCGTCCTGCTGCCCCTGGCAGAACTGGCGCCCGGCTGGGTGCATCCGGTGTCCGGGCGGCGGGTGGATGAGCTGATCGCCGACCTGCCCCCCGGCCAGGACGCCCGCAGTATCCCGGATGCCAGGATCGTGGATGGCAGGATCGTGGATGGCAGGATCGCGGATGTATGATGGCTGGCCCGCGCAGGCTGCCTTGCCTCCCGGGAGCATGGGCCGTATATAGGGAGGCTTACATGGTTTTGGGAGAGTTCCAGGCATGGCCCGCGTAACGGTCGAAGATTGCGTCGAGAAGGTTCCGAACCGGTTCGAACTCGTGATGATGGCGGCCCAGCGGGCGCGCGACATCGCGGCCGGCTCGCCCCTGTCCGTCGACCGCGACAACGACAAGAACCCGGTCGTCGCCCTGCGGGAGATCGCCGACGAGACCGTGACCCTGGAGACGCTGCGCAACTCCCTGATCAAGGGGCACCAGCGCGTTCCCGAGCAGGACGAGCCCGAGGAGGAGATCGTCGAGCTGATGGCCGGCGAGAACGCCTGGTCGGTTCCGGAGGCCGGCGGCGACGAAGGCGGCGACGCGTCCGAACTGCTGGATGACGAGGGCGAGGGGGCCGCTGCCGGGGCCGAGCCGGACTTCTCCGAGATGGACGTCCCGCTGGCGGACCTGGCTGACGAGGACAAGATCTGATCGGGCGGGCAGCATCGTGCCGAACGGGCGAAGGGATGGCGGGCTGAGCCCCGCTTCGGGACCGGCGGGCCGCATCGGGCGGCCCGTCCTCAGCGAACGGACCTGACGACCCGCCCCGATGAACCGGCCATCCGCCCAGCCCATCATCCGCCAGTACGAACTTGTCGAGCGCGTCAAGTCCTACGATCCCGACGCGGACGAGGACGCCCTCAACAAGGCCTACGTCTTCACGATCAAGGCGCACGGGTCCCAGACCCGTGCCAGCGGCGACCCCTATTTCACCCACCCGATCTGGGTCGCCTACCTGCTGACCGAGCTGAAGCTCGACACCGCCTCCATCATCACGGCGCTGCTGCACGATACGGTCGAAGACACGCTCACCTCGTTGCAGGAGATCCAGCGCGCCTTCGGCCCGGACGTGGCGCGGCTGGTGGATGGCGTCACCAAGCTGTCCCGCATCGAGCTGCAACACACCGGCACGCCGCAGTCCGACCAGCAGAAGCAGGCGGAGAACTTCCGCAAGCTGGTGCTGGCGATGTCGGAGGACATCCGGGTCCTGCTGGTCAAGCTGGCGGACCGTCTGCACAACATGCAGACGCTCCACTACATCAAGAATCCGGACAAGCGCCGCCGCATCGCCCGCGAGACCATCGAGATCTATGCACCGCTGGCCGAGCGTATCGGCATCCAGCGCTGGAAGGACGAGCTGGAGGAGCTGGCCTTCCAGGAACTGAACCCGGAAGCCTTCGCCTCCATCCGCGGCCGGCTGGAACGGCTGGAGGAGGACGGGGCGGGCGGCGTTGATCGCATCATCAAGGAGCTTGAGGAAACGGTCCACAGCGCCGGCCTGCAAACCGCCACCGTTTCCGGCCGACGCAAGGCGCCCTATTCCATCTGGCGCAAGATGCAGCGCAAGAACGTGGCGTTCGAGCAGCTCTCCGACGTCATGGCCTTCCGCATCGTCGTGGACACGGTCGAGCACTGCTATCAGGCGCTGGGCGTCATCCATGCCAAGTACCCGGTCGTTCCCGGCCGGTTCAAGGACTACATCTCCACCCCGAAGCCGAACGGCTACCGCTCCATCCACACCACCGTCATCGGGCCGGAGAAGCACCGCATCGAGGTGCAGATCCGCACCGACGAGATGCACGAGGTGGCGGATGTCGGCGTCGCCGCGCACTGGGCCTACAAGGAGGGCCGGCCGCGCACGACCGAGGGACGGCAGTACCGCTGGCTGCGCGAACTGCTGGACATCCTGGAGCATGCCGTCCGGCCGGAGGAGTTCCTTGAGCACACCAAGCTGGAACTGTTCCAGGACCAGGTCTTCTGCTTCACGCCCAAGGGCGATCTGATCGCCCTGCCGCGCGGTGCCACGGCGGTGGACTTCGCCTATGCCGTCCATTCGGTGGTGGGCGATACCTGCGTCGGCGCCAAGGTCAACGGGCGCATGCTGCCCCTGCGGACGCCGCTCCAGAACGGCGACCAGGTGGAGATCCTGACCTCGAAGAACTCCACGCCGTCCACGGACTGGGAGAACTTCGTCGTCACCGGCAAGGCGCGGGCCCGCATCCGCCGCTTCATCCGGACCCAGCAGCGGGGAGAGCACATCAAGCTGGGCCGCGGCCTGCTGGAACGCATCTTCAAGCAGGAAGGCTACGAATATTCCGACAAGGCGCTGGACGGGGTCATCAAGATCTTCCAGCAGCCGACGTCGGAGGACCTGCTGGCCGCCATCGGCGCCGCCCAGACCGGGGCGCGCGACGTCTTCAACACGATCTTCCCCGGCCACCGCACCCAGCAGCAGGTCGCGCCGGAGGACAAGATCGTTCCGCAGGCCAAGGCGAAGCCCAAGCGGAGCAGCAGCGCGCCGCTGCCGATCCGCGGCCTGATCCCGGGGATGGCGGTCCACTACGCCCGTTGCTGCCACCCGCTGCCGGGCGACCGCATCGTCGGCATCGTCACCACCGGAAAGGGCGTCACGATCCACACGATCGACTGCGAGACGCTGGAGAGCTTCCACGAGAGTCCCGAGCGCTGGATCGACGTGGCCTGGGACCCGGAGGCCGAGGGGATGGAGGATGCGGTCGGCCGCATCTCCGTCGTCGTCGCCAACGAGCCCGGGGCGCTGGGCACGCTCACCACCGTCATCGGCAAGAACGGCGGCAACATCACGAACCTGAAGTTCACCAGCCGGTCACCGGATTTCTTCGAGATGCTGATCGACATCGACGTGCATGATGTCAAGCATCTGACCAACATCATGGCAGCGCTGCGGGCCATGCCGGTCATCAATTCCGTCGAGCGTGCAAGAAGCCGCTGACCGGCGCGTTAGTCGGGGCGGGAGGAACCGCCGGAATGTTCAAGCGCCGACACAAGTTCACCCTGCGCCAGCGGGTGCGGGATTTCCTCTGGCCGCGGATGGGCTGGCGGCGTGCCCTGCTGTATCTGGGGCACCGCGTCGGCCGCCTGCCGGGCCCGCCGCACCGCATCGCCGCAGGCTTCGCCAGCGGGGCGGCTGTCTCCATGACGCCCTTCGTGGGCCTGCATTTCCTGCTGGGCTTCGGCCTCGCCTGGGTGGTCCGGGGCAGCATGCTGGCGGCGGCCATCGGCACGGCCCTGGGCAATCCCTGGACCTTCCCGGCCATCTGGTACGTCAGTTACCGCATCGGCTGCGACCTGCTGGGGCGCACGCCCGGGCACGACACGGCCGAGCAGTTGACGATGGACTTCCTCATCGCCAATCCGGTCCAGGTGCTGCTGCCCATGTCGATCGGCGGTTTCCTCATGGGGGTCTTCGTCTGGGGGCTGGCCTATGCCGTTGCCAAGCCCCTGGTGGCGATGTACCAGCAGCGGCGGCTGTCCAGGCGGCGCGTGCCGCCGGCCGCCGATCCCGTCCCCGGCGACGGGACCGGCGGCAACGAGTCGGAGGGTGGGACGTGAGCAGGTATCTCAGGCTGGGCGTCAACATCGACCATGTGGCGACGATCCGGAACGCCCGCGGCGGCCCGCATCCGGACCCGCTCCGGGCTGCGGCGCTGGCCGCCGCCGCCGGGGCCGACGGGATCACCGCGCATCTGCGCGAGGATCGGCGGCATATCACCGACAGCGACATCGAGCGGCTGATGGGCAGCATCGGCCTGCCCCTGAATCTGGAGATGGCGGCGACGGAGGAGATGCTCGCCATCGCCCTGCGCCACCGTCCGCACGCCTGCTGCATCGTGCCCGAGCGCCGTCAGGAGCGCACGACCGAGGGCGGGCTGGACGTGGTCGGCCAGCGCGGGCACCTGCGCCGCTTCGCCCAGGAACTGGGGGCGGCCGGTGTGCGCGTCTCCCTGTTCGTCGCCCCCGACCCGGCCCAGCTCGACGCCGCGCGGGATATCGGCGCCCCGGTCGTGGAACTGCACACCGGCGCCTACGGCGATGCGGAGGACGGCGCGGCCCGGGCGGCGGAACTGGACCGGCTCCGCGCTGCCGCGGCCCATGCCGAGGCCATCGGTCTGGAGTGCCATGCCGGACACGGCCTGACCTACGACAATGTCGGCCCGGTCGCTGCCATCCCCACGGTGGTGGAGCTGAACATCGGCCACTATCTGGTGGGCGAGGCCGTGTTCGTCGGCTTCGAGGCCTCGATCCGCCGGATGCGGGAGCTGATGGATGCCGGCCGTGCGGCCGGGGCCGCGGCATGATCCTGGGCATCGGCAACGACCTTGTGGATGTCCGCCGCATCGAGCGGACCATCGAGCGGTTCGGTGATCGCTTCCTGGACCGCGTCTTCACCGAGGCCGAGCGGCGCCGGGCGGAGCGACGCTCCGCTGCCGGGCCGCACAGCCCGCGGGCCGCCACCTATGCCAAGCGTTTCGCCGCCAAGGAGGCCTGCGCCAAGGCGCTGGGGACGGGTCTGAACAAGGGCGTCTACTGGCGTGACATGGGGGTGGTGAACCTGCCGGGCGGGCGCCCCACCCTGGCACTGACCGGCGGGGCGCTGGAGCGCCTGCGGCAGATCACCCCGCCCGGCATGGTTGCGGAGATTCACCTGACCCTGACGGACGAGCTGCCGATCGCCCAGGCCATCGTCCTGATCTCCGCCGTGCCCGCTCCGCAGCCCTGACCGCCGTGCCCTGACGCGGCCCCCGGCGGCGGAAAAGGCGATTGCCCGACCTTACGGCAGGTAGCATATAGGGAAGCCGAATCTGGACCTGCGCCGACCGGGGCGGGGCCGCAACCCGATCCCGCCTTGTGCCGGGTCATCCTGTTCCGAGGTCCCACTGTATGGGCGTTCAAAGCGTTTCCGAGCGTTCCGGCTTCCTGAAGCTGCTCGATGAGCTGCGCTGGATCGCCGGGGGTATCCTTCTGGCCCTGATGATCCGGACGTTCGCCTACGAACCGTTCAACATCCCCTCCGGCTCGATGATCCCCACGCTGCTGGTCGGCGACTATGTGTTCGTCTCCAAGTTCAGCTACGGCTACAGCCGCCATACGGTGGCCTTCGGCCAGCCGCTGTTCGACGGGCGCCTCCTGGGCGGCCTGCCGGAGCGGGGAGACGTGGCGGTGTTCAAGCTGCCGCGCGACGGCAAGACCGACTACATCAAGCGCATCATCGGCCTGCCCGGTGACCGCATCCAGGTGATCGGCGGCGTTCTGCACATCAATGGCGAGCCGGTGAAGCGGGAACGGATCCAGGACCGGGTAGTGGGGGAGGTGATGGGAACCGCCATCGCCGTGCCGCAGTACATCGAAACCCTGCCCAACGGCCGCCAGCACCTGATCATCGAGCAGCTCGGGGATGCCGGGGGGCTGGACGACACGCCCGTCTATGTCGTGCCGCCGGGCAATGTCTTCGCCATGGGCGACAACCGGGACAACTCCACCGACAGCCGGGTGCTGAACCAGGTCGGCTTCATCCCGGTGGAGAATCTGGTCGGCCGGGCCGAGTTCATCTTCTTCTCCCTGGAAGAGGGCACCAGCTTCTGGGAGTTCTGGGAATGGCCCTGGGCCATCCGTTTCGACCGCCTGTTCGACGGGATTGAATGACCACGCATGATTGCGGCGGCCCGCCGCTGTCCGAGCTTGAGACGGGGCTGGGATACCATTTCCGCCACCGTGACCTTCTGGTGCAGGCGCTGACACATCCCAGCCTCGGCGGCGTCGAACGCAACGCCGGCCGCGGTTACGAACGGCTGGAGTTCCTGGGCGACCGTGTGCTCGGGCTGGTGATCGCGGAGTGGCTGCTGGAGCGGTTTCCGGCCGAAGCGGAGGGGGCGCTCGCCCGACGCCACACGGCGCTGGTGCGGGCGGAGGCGCTGACCGTCGTGGCGGAGACGATCGGGCTCGGCCCGTTCCTGAGGCTCGCCCCCAGCGAGCGGGATTCCGGCGGGCAGGCCAAGCCGGCCATCCTGGCCGACGCCTGCGAGGCGGTGATCGGCGCGATCTTCCAGGACGGCGGTCTGGAGCCGGCGCGGACGCTCATCCGCACGCGCTGGACGCCGTTGATCGAGGCCGACCTGTCGCCGCCGCAGGACCCCAAGACGGCGTTGCAGGAATGGGCCCTGGGCCGCGGGCGACCGCTGCCTGCTTATGAGACACTCTCGCGCGAGGGGCCGGACCACGCCCCGGTCTTCCGGGTGCGGGTGCGGGTGGAGGGGGCCGAGCCCGCCACCGCCACCGGACCGTCCAAGCGCGCTGCGGAAAAGGCGGCGGCGGAAGCCCTGCTGCGCCAGATCAGGACCGTAAAAGGATGACGACCTTCAACGACGATTCCCGGCCCGAGGACGATCTCCCCGACGACGACTTCCCCGAGGAGGGGGAGGAGGCGTTCGAGGACGATACGGACGATGACGGGGAGGACGGCACGCCCGAGCCGGAGCATCCGCGCTGCGGCTTCATCGCCCTGGTCGGGGCGCCGAACGCCGGCAAGTCCACCCTGCTGAACGCGCTCGTAGGCGCCAAGGTCTCCATCGTCAGCCCCAAGGTGCAGACGACGCGCTCGCGCGTGCTCGGCATCGGCATCACCGGGGACAGCCAGCTCCTGTTCGTCGATACGCCCGGTATCTTCAAGCCGAAGCGCCGGCTGGACCGGGCCATGGTGGCGGCGGCCTGGCAGGGGGCGACGGACGCCGACCTGATCGTGATGCTGTACGACGCCTCCAACGACAGGCTGGACGAGGACACGCTCGGCATCATCGAGCGGCTGAAGGAGGCGGGGCGCACCGCCATCCTGGCCCTGAACAAGGTCGATCTGATCAAGCGCGAGAAGCTGCTGAAGCTGGCCGCCGAACTGGACTCCCACGGCATCTTCACCCGCACCTTCATGATCTCGGCGCTCACGGGCGACGGGCTGGCCGACCTGTCGGCCTTCCTCGCGGCCGAGGTGCCGGAAGGGCCGTGGCTCTATCCCGCCGACCAGCTTTCCGACATGCCGGAGCGGCTGCTGGCGGCGGAGGTGACGCGGGAGAAGCTGTTCCTGCAACTGCACCAGGAACTGCCTTACGCCGCCACGGTGGAGACGGAGTCCTGGGAGGAGTTCGACGACGGCAGCGTCAAGATCTCCCAGGTCATCTATGTCCAGCGCGACGGACAGAAGGCCATCGTGCTGGGCAAGGGCGGCAGCCGCATCAAGCACATCAGCACCGCCGCCCGGCAGGAGCTGGAGACCATGATGGACCGGCGGGTCCACCTGTTCCTGTTCGTCAAGGTGCGGGAGAACTGGGTGGACGATCCCGAGCGCTACCGGGACTGGGGTCTGGACTACAACGCCTGATCCCCCCGGTCCGGGCGGCCCGTCAGGCCGCCTGGACCAGCAGGTGGCGCTCGGCCTCCTCCGGCGGCATCGGCCGGGCGAAGAAGTAGCCCTGGGCGTACTGGCAATGGAGGTCGCGCAGGAACGCGGCCTCCGCATCCCGCTCCACGCCTTCCGCCACCACCTCCAGATCCAGGGCGGCGGCCAGCATGGTGATGATGCGGGCGATCTCGGCCCGGCGGTCGCCGGCCGTGGCCGCCCGCACGAAGCTGCGGTCGATCTTCAGCGTGTCCACCGGGTAGGAGTGCAGGTAGCTGAGGTTCGAGAAGCCGGTGCCGAAATCGTCCAGGCAGAGGCGGACGCCCAGCTTCCGGATGTCGTGCAGCATCTGCACGCAGCGGGCGGTATCGTCCAGCAGCAGGCTTTCGGTGATCTCCAGCTTCAGGGCGCGGGGTTCCACGCCCGTCTCCCCCAGCACCTGCGCGACGGCGGCGGCCATGTCGTCGTCCATGAGCTGGCGGCCGGAGACGTTGACGCTGACGAACAGGTCGCGGCCCGTGCGCCGGCGCCAGTCCTTGATCTGGAGTGCCGCTTCCTTCAGGGCCCAGCGGCCCAGGCGCAGGATCAGCCCCGTCTCCTCCGCCAGCGCGATGAATTCGCCGGGCAGGATGGTGCCCCGCTCCGGGTGGGACCAGCGCACCAGCGCCTCGAAACCGGCGATGCTGCCGTTCTGCATGCGGATGATCGGCTGATAGACCAGGAAGAGCTGGTCGCTGTCCAGCGCCACCCGGAGGTCGGACTCCGTGCGCAGCCGCGAGAGGGCACGCTCGCGCAGGGCGTCGTCGAACACCTCGATCCGGCTGCGGCCGGCGGCCTTGGCGCGGAACATGGCGAGGCTGGCGTCGCGCAGCATGTCCGTTGCCGCGGCATAGCCCGTGTTGGACATGGCGAGCCCGGCCGAGCAGGTCAGCACGATCTCCCGCCCGTCGGGCAGGGTGATGGGCCGGCAGACCGCGGCGGCCAGCCGCTCGGCGCCACTCATGGCGGCCTTGACGTCGGCGACTCCGTCCATCAGCACGCCGAACTCGTCCACCGAGGTGCGGGCCACGGTGTCGCCGCTGCGCCGGGCCTCGCCCAGCCGCCTGGCCACGATGCGCAGCACCTCGTCCCCCAGGGCGGTGCCGAGGCTGTCGTTGATGGCCTTGAACTGGTCCAGGTCGAACAGGATCAGGGCGAACTGTCCGTCCGTCGGATGCCGGCGGCGGTCGATCGCCTGCCCGATGCGGTCCAGCAGCAGGTGACGGTTGGACAGCCCGGTCAGACCGTCGTGGAAGGCGTCGAAGAGAAGCTGCGCCTCGGCATGCTTACGGGCCGTGATGTCCGACATCGACCCGGCCATGCGTAGGGCTGTGCCGTTGCCGTCCCGTATCGCGGCGCCGCGCACCAGCATCCAGCATTCCGCGCCGGAGGCATGCAGCATGCGGAATTCGTGCTCAAGCTGGTGTAGCGCGCCAAATGGTTCTGGAGCGCGCGACACATGGTCGTGGAGCGCGGCCCGGTACTTGCGCGGCAAGTGGTGCTGACGGCGAAGGCGGACGACGAAGCGTCCTATAGCCGACCGTGAGGGGGCGCGGGCATCACCAAAGCGCCTTTTCGCCTCCGCCGTCAACCAATCAATGGTGCGGCCGTCCGCGTGCTCGGTCAGGAACCGGACCACCTCCCCGTCGCTCTTGAAGCGTGCTCGGATTGCCGGGGTCGTGCGCGGGGCGCCTTCCAGCCCCATCACCACCCGACGGTCGCCGATCCGCACTCTCGCCACAAACTGGCCGCCGCCCGCATGGGCGCCGCCCTCGTACAGGCGACGCACGTCCACACCCCACTGTCCGGGTGTCGATGATCGGGCCGTAGAGCCCGGTATCGAACACCACAGGCACGTCAGCGGGCAGGCCCTTCAGGGCCTTCAGGAGGTCCCCCACGTTCATTCTCGTTCCTTTCTTCGGTTCCGTGTACCGCCGGCCGCCTTCTTCCGCTTCAGCGGCGTGAGGCAGGCCTTCGCGTGCTCTTCGCAGTAGCTGCCTTCGCCGTGTATCGGCTGTTGGCAGAACCGCCAGCCCGGCCGCCACGGTTCGCCGATGACGTAGCGGCACCCCTCGGGTTCCTGGTCTCCCAGGTGCCAGCGCCAGACGCCGCCGACGCACTGGAAGGTCGGAAGCGTCATGCGTCCTCCCCGGAGGCCAGAAGATCGGCCGTGAGGCGGCCGTAGAGGTCCGCCGCCTCGATCCTGTTGCCAGCGGCGTCGCGGGTGTCGTGGGCAGGCCAGACGGTGCGGCGGACGTTGCCCTCTTCCCACCACCCGATGCCCTCCACGGCCCCGGCGCACAGGCGCGACATGCCGTGACCCTTCGCGCCGATGGCTCGGAGCGGATGCAGGTAGCGCAAGACCAGGTTTTCGGCCGCCTCGCGGTACTCCTTCACCAGGGCATCGCCGTAGCGGCGCCAGAAGTCGCGCCAGTCGTCGTTCAGCTCCGCCACCAGGCCGGCCTTCTCGCGACGGGCCGCCGCCAGTTCGACGCGAAGACCTTCCAGGGTCGCCCGCAGAACCGTCGCCTGGCTTTCGTGCTCACCGGCCGCCTTGGTGCGCTCCCGCCACGCCTCCACCGTCTCCGCGCCTTCCTGAAGCGCGGCACAGGCCAGCAGCGCCGCCTTCCTCTCCTCTGCCAGCTCCTGGATGCGGCGGTCGAGCCGCTGTTCCAGCCGTGCGACACTCTCCCGCCGCTCTACCTTGGCCTTAATGGCCGCCAGCCGCTCCGCCAGGGCCGCGCGGGCCGCTTCGTTCGTCAGGTACTGCATCGGGTCGCGCCCCTTTCGGTCTTTCGCGGCCGGCCTGCCCCCATGGGCCGCCGGCCGCCGGTTCATCAGGCCGGATCGGCGCCGGCGTTCTCCAGGAAGTAGCCCAGCATGGGCGCGGCGATCACCTCATCGACGCTTTCGCCGACGCGCACGCGATAGCCGCCCCGCATGCCGATGTTCGGGTCTTCCTTGTCGCCGGCGATGCGCTTGCCGTACTGCGCCGTGAAGCCGAACGACGGGTTCTCGTCCGGCCCGCCCAGCGGCGCCAGGTAGTACAGCGCCAGGTGCGGCCCCCAGGCCCGCTGAAGGTTTGCCGTCTGCCCCGGCCGGTTCATGTTCACGAAGGCCTCGCCCACGAGCACCTTCTCCACCTCGAACAGCTCCGCCACCTGCTGGCGCCGGGCGAAACCGCTGTCGCCGGAGGTTCCGTTGACGGCCTTGACCACCTGCGGGTGACGGGCGAAGCGGGTGAAGGTCGAGCGGCCGAACACCATGACGTTCGGACGCATCATCAGGGCGTCCATGGCGTCGGTGACGATGCCGATGGGGTCGCTGTTGGGGTCGCCGAACACGCTGGTGCCCGCCAGCGTCTCCTTGTGGCCCGCCGGGTACTGCGCCGCATCAAAGATCAGGTTGGCCGTGCGGATCTCGCGGTCGAGCGCGATCAGGTCCGCCAGGCGCTCCGACGTGCGGGCCACCCGGTTGCGGCCGTTGGGGTCGTTCTCCACGTCCACCACCGGCACCACGTCGTCGAGGGCGTGGTCCTTGGTGCTGCGGTCGCGGCCGACGGCCTTGAACTCCACCTGCGTCGGCGCGCTCTTGCGGCCGACCAGCGTGTCGGGGACGGTGAAGCCCTCCGCCAGGTCGTACTCGCTGTAGCGGTAGTTCATCTTCTCCACCGGGTAGCGGGGAAGCGCCTCGTCGGCGATCATGCGCGGGTTGCGATAGGCCATGACCACCGAGGTCAGGTCGGGGCTCGCGGGGAAGGGATGCTTCATGGGCGTGCGTCCTAGGGATCAGGCATTGCGGGAAAGGGTGACGGCGCGCAGAGCGTCGGAGTAGGAGACGGTGCGGCCGGCCGCCCGCTCGCTCTCCACGAAGCCGGCGATGCGCTCGGCAAGTTCGTCTTCGGTGGCGTGTTCGCCGACGGCGGCGGCATCCGGCGCCGCCAGCTCGCCGAAGTGGATGGTGACGGGCTGGCGCCGGAGGAAGTCGCGCATGAACTCGCCGCCGGAGCGGGTGACGGTCTCGCCGTGTTCGGCGAACTCGATCACGTGGCCCGGCCCGTCCAGGCTGTCGAGGAAGGCGGCCATGCCGTCGGCGAAGCCGGGCCAGAACCGGCCTTCCTTGACCAGGGTCGCCACGAAGGCCCGGTTCTCGCGGCTCTTGGCGGCGCGCTCCGTCTCCGCGAAGTCGGCGTTCCTGGCCCGCAGTTCGTTGACCTGGTTGCTGAGGGCGCGGACTTGCGCCAGCAGCTCCGCCATGGTGGCGCCGCCTTCGGCGAAGTCGGCGAAGCCGTCCGCCTCCACCACCGCCACCCGATCCACCCGGTCGCCTTCGGCGAACTCCACCGGCTTCAGGCCCTTCACGGCCGGCGGCTGCGCCCCGAGGAAGCCGACGTGCCGAAGCGACAGGGCGCCCGGCTTGGGGTTGTTCGGGTGGTCCGGCATGTAGAACGACGCCGACACCTTGCGGTACTTCCCGTCCTTGACCAGCTCCGCGAAGGCCGGGTCGATCTTGTGCAGCGTCGCCTTCAGGCGGCCGCCTTCGATCCGGAGCCCCTTCACCCATCCGTAGGCCGGCGCGTCGCCGGCCGGGTGCCCCACCACCACGGGCGCGTCATAGGCGGCCGGGTCGTAGCCCGCCGCGATCTGCGCCAGGGTATCGGCGGAGAAGTCGAGGTTCCGCCCGCCGGCCGCCGTGAAGGTGCCGGGGCGGAAGAGTTCGATGTCCAGTTCATCGGGCATCCGGGATCATCCTTGCTTGCGAGAGAGGTCCGCCTTGCGGCGGTCGGAGATGTGCCGCCAGACGGTGCGCTCGGACATGCCGAGAACCGAGGCGATGCGGGCTTTCGACAGGCCCGCCGCCGCCAGGTGCTCCAGGCACGCTAGGCGCACGCACTTGCGCACGGCGGCGCGGGTCGGAATGTGGACGCGCCCTTCCGCCGTCTGGCGGGCTTCGAGCGTGTGGTACATGCGGATAGCCGTCGCCTTGCCGACGATCTCCGCCAGCCAAGACCCCGCGATCCGGTACGGCGACGGCAGGCGCGGCGACTGCCCGCCGCGCTTCCACACCAGCGTGAGCGCCGCGTCGTATCCGCCGGCCTTCGCCAGCGCCACCACCAGGGGCGGCATGATCCTGTCGGCCATCGTCGGCGACCGGCGGCAGAAGTCGCGCGCGACCCCGAGGAACAGGGCATCCGGCTCCAGGTGATTCAGCAGCGGCACCACCGGACTGTCATCTGTCAGGCTGGCGGCACTGACCACCGCGTCTATGTTCGTTGGTGTCACGGGTAGACTCCACTTCCCTGCAGGACTGGCCGCCTCACTCGGGTTCATCCCGGTGGGGCGGTTTCGTCATGGGAGGCGGCACGGCGACACCTGCCGCCTCCATCTCCCGCGCCACCATCCGCACATACCGCGCCGTCACGCCGCAGCACCGCGCCATTTCGGACCGCGACACCTCGTTACGCATGATCGCTTGCGCGATCAGGAACTTGCGGCTCGCCGCCCGCTTGACCGTGGGGATGTAAACCCGCTCTCCGCCCAGCGCGTCCACCAGCGCTCGCATCTTCTCAAGGCCGATGACGGACACGAAGGGATGGTCGGGGTGCGGGGCGGCAGGTATCAACCGGCCCTCGCCACCGCCGAAGGCGACCATGAAGGCTTCCGCCTTGTCGCCAAGCGCATCCAACAGCAGGCGCGTCGTCTCGCCGTAGAAGTTGCGGCGAAGCTCGAAGTCAAGCCCGCCCCTTCGCTTGTTGACATTCTCGCCACACATTGACCGCGCCCCGGCTTTTTGCTTCACTCCGTCAAGACTGAAGGACTTCCGGTCAATCCTCTGCCCTGAACTACTTCCGGGCCAACCATCCGCCGAAGCACGCCACGCACCCGCCCCGGCGGATGCCTCATGGCGTCGCCGTTAAACGGGTCTTAAAGGGGGTAGGGCGCCCCTTAGGGGGTAGTTCGGTAAGATGGAGGCGGCCGAGGCGCTAAGGCGTGTCCACGGGCTTCTGAGGCGGTTTTCGCTCGCGCCGCTCCGCCAGCGGCAAAACCGGAAGGATCGTTCCGGTTGGACAAACGGCAACGGCCCCGCTTGGGGCGGGGCCGCGTCTTCAGGGTTCGTCGCCGTCGGCCTCTTGGCGACGCCGTGTCGCTGCCGCAAGTCCGAGTTCGATCAAGTATCGGACTGCCTCAGCGCGGGGAGGTACAACCTCGCACCCCTGCCGCCATTCATCCACCGCCGCCAGTAGGGCCGGGGTCGCCCTGATCTCCAAGCGCGCTGTCTTGGGATCGTCGGTTGGCCGTGCCACATTCTATCTCCTTCTGTCCGGATAGGACCGTACAAAACATTTGCCGCGAAGTCCAGTGCGTGTTACAAGCTGTTTTGTACGGTTATAACCGGCGGCCCGATGGTGTGGTGACGCACACCACCGGGCCTGACCCAAGACGATGGAGAAGCCCCATGTCTCAGGCTACCAATCAACATAGCACCGCCCCCGAGGCCCGCGAATACCCCTCTCTCGCCTTCATCGACCCCGAGAGCGTCACTGGTGGTCGGCGCAGCGCCCGCTACATGGACGCGATGGACGACGCCGCATGCGTCGTGGCCTTCGTTCGCTACGCCCTGACGGAGGCGGAAGAGGCCATGTCGAGCCGCGAACGGAGCGGCCTCGCGGTGCTTCTACGGGCGGTGGAGAACAGCCTCACCAACGGTGGTGTCATGATCCACATGCTTGAAGAGGACGTTGGCAGGTACGCCAGGGACTACGTGCGTGCCTTCGCCGAAGGCCGGGAAAACGCCCTGCGGGAGGCCCGCGCCGCCGCTACCGGGGACGATGACGGCGAAGGCGACACCTACCCCAAGCTCAAGGTGTCGGACGACAAGGACGACGCGGGCCGGCGTATCGGCACCGGGGAGTGACCGGCCGCCGGCCAATCTTGACATTCCAACTCGGGCGGGCCGCCAAGGTCCGCCCGTTGTGGTGAGGGGGTTCTGCAATGACCGATCGTTTCGAGTTCACCGTATCCGTCGGTGCCGAGGAACTGGCGTACCTGCGCCGCCGTGCCCACTTCCTGGAAGCCGTCATTGTCCAGGTGCTCCGCGATAAGGGGCGCGTGCGTGAGTGGTTCTCGGCTGCGGAACTGGCGGGCGTGCGCCTGCCCGGCCTGCCGGCGACCAAGGCCGGCATCACTCGGCTTGCCCGCGCCGAGGCGTGGCGCGTCCGCGAGGTCCATGGGCGCGGCGGCATCCGGTTCGAGTACCACGTCACGTCGCTGCCGCCGCGCGCCTTCGACCAGCTCATCGCCCTCATCGTCGAGGCGATCCCGGAGCCGGAGCCGGAGCGCATCGAGTTGCGCCTGCCGGCGGCGCCCCGGCCGGTGCTTGCCGACGACACCACGACGGCGCCGCCGTGGACGCTGCCCCTCCTGCGCCTGGTCAAGAGCGGCGCCGTCGCCTCCGTCGCGTCCGCCGTCGCACGCCTGGAAGCCACCCTGCCGCCAAGCCTGGATGCCCCCACCGCCCATCAGGTGGAAGAGGCGCTTGCGCGGATGGGCATCAGGCTCCCCGCATGACCTTGCGCATTACTTGGAAAGCGCCACCGTCGGCGGTAGCGCGCCCATGGCGATCAACCCGCCGAAGCCGTTGTTGAGCCTCGGTTTAAGAGTTTCTGGCCGTTTCCTTGGTTGATTAGGCCGCTCCGAAAGGGGCGGCCCTTTTTCTTATCCATCAGGTCCTGCCCTGCCCACTTCTTCTTGGTCAAGCCAGTCCCCGAAAGATCGCGTTAGCGGTATGCCTAAGTCCAGTTGTCGGCACTGCCTCCGGAGCCGGCCGAATTCCAGGCTGTCCGGCCCGCTACGTATGCTTGAGGAACGGTCTTCAACACACTGACAGGATTAAAATTTCGGAGAAGCCGGACGAAACTCCGAACCCGGCGGCACTTCTTTCCGACTTCGAGTAGAGAACTCCGCTCCTCGCCATTACTGCGACGGCCGCAGAAATCTTTGGGTTCGGCCTCCGACCGGACGGCGTATCCGCTCCACCACCATCTGTCGCGAGCGTTTTGGGCGACCCGGCAGGTGCTGGAGCCCAGGCCGTTGGACAGGGCAAGGTCGGTCACGGTGGTGCCGCGCTTGCGGATCGCCGCCTTGATGTCCTCCTTGTGCCAGCCCTTCGGACGTCGCTTCGCCATCGGGTTCGTCTCCATCTCGCGCCGGCCTGGCAGGGCCGGTTTTTGTCGGTGTCAATTCAAAACATCTGTTCTGACAATGCCGACGTTAAACGGCTGCGTCAACGGGAAAAATCGGTTCCGACTTGCGAGATGTGCCGTCCTTCGTCGGTATCGCGGAAAATGGTGGTATGTCAGACACTTATGATAAGTCGGAAGAGAATAGGGGGAAGAGCGCCGCCGTTCCGGGTTACAGCCCGGAAGTCGGAAGCCGTCTCTCAACGGCCATTGAACGGATCGGCGGCCTGCGCGCGACCTCGACGATTGTCGGCGTCACCGACGAGCAGATTGGAAAATGGCGCGACGGGAAGGCGAAACCGCAATTCTTCGCAATGGCTCGCATGGCTGAAGCCGCCGGCGTCTCGCTCGAATGGCTCGCCGGCGGTGATGTCCCGATGGAGCGCAGGCATGCGTCGGCACCGCCGGTAGAGGCTGAGCCTCCGCTGGCGGTTGAAGGGCGAGCGGTGGCCGTCGACGAGGACCTGATGGGCCTGCTCGTCGACGGCATCATCGCCGTCTATCGTGAGGAAAACGTAGGGCTTCCGCCGCGCGACCTGGGGCGCCAGGCGGCCCGCATGCACGCCGACCTGGTCGGCGCCTACGACGACCCGAACGACCGCAAGGTCGCCGTGAAGGGCATGCTCGCCCAGCTGCGCCGCGACCTCCGCGAAGCCCCGGTCGGCGCCGAGAGTAAACGCCGGGCCTGAGGATCGTCAGATCGCGGCAGGCTGGAACCTATCGACACCGTGAGCGGTGGGCAATATCTTTGGTGGTAGCCGGGCGCCGCGGTACCGTCACCCGCTTCGACGGGGCCTCTTTCGCCCTCCGCGTCGACCCTGGGGCGCCTCCACGACCATCTGTCGCAAAGGCCGTTTTCGGTGCGTCACATGGTTTTGGAGCAGGTCCCCACCGAAGGCGCCCCGAACCCCAGGGTTTCTGCGGTGTCTCGATACGTCCCGGTAATTCTCGGAATATCCCGGTCCTCTCCAAGACCATCTGTCGTGTCACAGCTGGCGGCTGCCGCCGGACAGGTGCAGGTCCATCGCCGCACGCAGGGCGGGAAGGCAGTCCGGATGCACCCGGGCGTACCAGTCCTCGATGGTCCCGGTCATCTCCCGCTCGCCCAGGCCCAGCATCCTGGCCCAGCGGGCGGAGTAGTAGACCTCTCCCTCCGGCACCCGCCAGTCCCAGAGCCCGTCGTTCGAGCCCGCAGCCGCCAGGGCGTAGCGTTCCTCGCTGAGGCGCAGTCCCTCCTCGGCGACCTTGCGGTCGGTGATGTCGATCTGCGAGCCGACGATGCGCTGCGGCTCGCCCTCCGCATCCAGCACGGCGATGCCGCGGCAGAGCATCCAGCGCCAGCCACCGTTGGCATGGCGGACGCGGTATTCGATCTGGAAGGGCTTGCCGCCTGCACTGGCCTGAGCGTCCAGCGTCGCGTGCAGCCAGATCACATCCTCGCAATGGACCCGATCCAGCCATTCCGAGGGGCTGTTTCCCACGTCTTCCTCGGCGAGTCCGAGCAGCGCCTTCCAGCCGGGGGAGTAGTAGATCCGGTCGGTCCGCAGATCCCAGTCATAGAGGCCGTCGTTACCGGCGGCGGCCGCCAGGGCATAGCGTTCTTCGCTGAGCCGGATCTGCCCGGCGGTGCGGGCCGTCAAGGTCGTGTGGTATGCGATCATTCGAAACGCTCTCGGCATCCGCGGGAAGCGTCCCGCGGCTGTGCCATCCATGGATGCTAGCCCAACTTTGCCACAGCCTTCTAAATTTATCGTAATCACCGCGTCACAAGGGTCCGGCCACCGACCTGACCTTTTGCCGCTGGTCCGGCGCGACAGCGGGGGCCGCCTCTGCTAGAACCGCGGCATGGAATGGACCGACGACGCCATCGTCCTGTCCGCCCGCCCGCACGGCGAGACCGCCGCGCTGGCGGTGCTGCTGACCCGCGGCCACGGGCGCCATGCCGGCCTTGTCCATGGTGGTCAGTCCGGCCGGATGCGGCCGGTGCTGGAACCGGGCAACCGTGTCGCCGCCCGCTGGGCCGCCCGGCTGGTCGAACAGCTCGGGACCCTCGCGCTGGAGCTTGAGCGGGCGACGGCGGCCGGCCTTCTGGAAGATCCGCTGCGGCTGGCCGCGCTCTCCTCGGCCTGCGCCCTGGTCGATGCCGCGCTGCCGGAACGGGAACCGCACCCGGCCCTGTTCGACGCCACGCTGGCGCTTTTCGACGCCTTGCAGACGGAAGTCTGGGCCGAGATCTACGTGCGCTGGGAGATCGGGCTGCTGGAAGAAGCCGGCTTCGGTCTGGACTTCGGGAGCTGTGCCGCGACCGGCATCACGGACAACGACCAGCTCGCCTATGTCAGCCCGCGCACGGGCCGCGCCGTCTCCCTTTCCGCCGGGGAGCCGTACCGTGACCGGCTGCTGGCGCTGCCGCCGTTCCTGGTGGGGCGGAGTGCGGGGGGCGCTGAGGAGGTGGTGCAAGGGCTGGCGCTTACCGGCCACTTCCTCGACCGCCACCTGTTCGCCCTGCGCCATGCCGAAGTGCCGGCCGCCCGGACGCGATTCGTGGATCGCTATCGCAAAGCGCATACAACATCTGGTATCACTCCGGCACCATGACCGACGCCGCCATCGAGATTCTGGACAAGCGGCTCGCCGAGGCCCTGGGCGAGCGCTACCTGTCCTATGCCCTCTCAACCATCGTGTCTCGTTCCCTGCCGGACGTGCGCGACGGGCTGAAGCCCGTGCATCGCCGGCTGCTCTACGCCATGAGCCAGCTCCGGCTGGAGCCGACGACGCCGCCCAAGAAGTCGGCCCGTGTCGTCGGTGACGTGATCGGCAAGTTCCATCCCCACGGCGACCAGTCCGTGTACGACGCGCTGGTGCGGCTGGCGCAGGAATTCGCGGCCCGGTATCCGCTGGTCGAGGGCCAGGGCAATTTCGGCAACATCGACGGCGATAACGCCGCGGCCATGCGCTACACCGAGGCGCGGTTGACCGAGGTCGCCAAGGCCATGCTGGCCGGCATCGACGAGGACGCCACCGACTTCCGCCCGACCTATGACGGGGAGGGGGAGGAGCCGATGGTACTTCCGGCAGCCTTCCCGAACCTGCTGGCGAACGGGTCGGCCGGCATCGCCGTCGGCATGGCGACGAACATCCCGCCGCACAATGTGGGGGAGATCTGCGGTGCCCTGAACCTGATCATCGAGCGCGAGCTGCTGCCCGCTCCGGACAAGCGCCGCCCGGTGACGGTCGAGGAACTGGTGAGCTGGATACCGGGGCCGGACTTCCCCACCGGCGGCGTGCTGGTGGAGAGCCGGGAGAACATCCTGGAAGCGTACCGCACCGGCCGCGGTGCCTTCCGCACCCGTGCCCGCTGGCAGAAGGAGCCGCTGGCCCAGGGCACCTGGCAGATCATTGTCACGCAGATCCCCTACCAGGTGCAGAAGTCGCGCCTGGTGGAGAAGATCGCCGAGCTGCTGGCGGAGAAGAAGCTGCCGCTGCTGGAGGATGTGCGCGACGAATCGGCCGAGGATATCCGGCTGGTACTGGTACCCAAGAGCCGCAACGTCGATCCGGACGTGATGATGGAACAGATGTTCCGCAACACGGACCTGGAAACCCGCTTCAGCATGAACATGAACGTGCTGGACGCCCGCGAAGGCGGGCTGGTGCCGCGGGTGATGACCCTCTACGAGGTGCTGCGCGCCTTCCTGGAACACCGGCAGGAGGTGCTGCTCCGGCGCAGCCGCCACCGTCTGGGCGAGATCGACCACCGGCTGGAGGTGCTGGGCGGTTATCTGATCGCCTACCTGAACATCGACGAGGTCATCCGCATCATCCGGGAGGAGGACGAGCCGAAGCGGGAGCTGATGGCCCGCTTCAGCCTCACGGACGTGCAGGCCGAGGCGATCCTGAACATGCGCCTGCGCTCCCTGCGGAAGCTGGAGGAGTTCGAGATCCGCAAGGAGAACGACGCCCTGACCAAGGAGCGCGGCGTTCTGGTCGGGCTTCTGGAGGACGGGCACAAGCGCTGGAAGGCCATCTCCAAGGAGGTGGCGGAGATGGACCGGAAGTTCGGCCGCACGACCGCCCTGGGCGAGCGCCGCACCCTGATCGGCGAGCCGCCGAAGGATCTCGCCGTGCCCGCGGAGGCGATGATCGAGCGCGAGCCGGTCACCGTCTTCCTCTCCGAGAAGGGCTGGATCCGCACCGTCCGCGGCCATCAGAGCGCGCAGGAGGTGGCCGGCACCAAGTACAAGGACGGCGACCGGGAGCGTTTCGTCCTGCATGCGGAGACGACGGACCGGCTGCTGCTCTTCGCCGGCAGCGGCAAGTTCTACACCCTGGGCGTGGACCGGCTGCCCGGCGGCCGCGGCTTCGGTGAGCCGGTGCGGCTGATGGTGGATCTGGGCGAGGCGGAGATCGTGGCCCTGCTGCGGCACCAGCCGGGGCAGCGTCTGGTCGTGGCCTCCGCCGACGGCCGCGGCTTCCAGGTCGAGGCGGACGACGTCGTCGCCCAGACCCGCGCGGGCAAGCAGGTGCTGACCCCGGCCGACGGTGCCGCCGCCGTCCTGGCCGTGCCGGCGGAGGGCGATGCGGTCGCCGTGATCGGCAACAACCGCAAGCTCCTGGTCTTCAAGCTGGAGGAACTGCCGGTGATGACCCGCGGCAAGGGCGTCCAGCTCCAGAAGTACAAGGACGCCAGCCTCTCCGACCTCAAGGTCTTCGCGCTGGCGGAGGGGCTGTCCTGGCGCATGGGGGGCAGCGGGGAGAAGACCCGCACGGTCACGCTGCCCGACCTCCAGGGCTGGATCGCTTACCGCGGCACCCAGGGCAAGCTGCCGCCGAACGGTTTCCCGAAGGACAACCGCTTCACCGACTGATCCGCCGCCGGCCCCCCCTGACGCGGGTCCGGAGCGGCGCTGCGGCTGTGCGACCGCCAATGAGCGGTTGCGCCGCCGTGGCGTTCGGTGCGACATCAGCGGCGAGCCCGGGCCGCTGGCGCCCGGGGCTTCCAGGCGGGAGAGGCGGCGGATGATCACGCTCTACAGCTTCGGCACGCCCCACGGGCATCGCGCCTCCATCATGCTGGAGGAGACGGGGCTGCCCTACCGGGTGCATCCCCTGGATTTCGACGGCGACCGCGTCACCGACCCGGCACTGCTGCGGGTCAGCCCGCTCGGCCGGGTGCCGGCGATCACGGACGCGATCGGCGGCCGCGAGGTGCGGGTGTTCGGCTCCGGGGCCATCCTGCTGCATCTGGCGGAGATGACGGGGACCCTGCTGCCGCCCGATCCGGCCGGCCGGGCGGAGGCGCTGAGCTGGCTGTTCCTCGGGATGACGGACCTGACGCCGGCCATGGTGGGGCATTTCCGCTTCGCCGTGCTGGCGGCGGAGAAGCTGCCCTACGCCATCGGCGTCTACCGGGAGGAGATCGCCCGCTGCTGCGACGTGCTGGAGGCGCGGCTGGCCCGGGTTCCGTATCTCGCCGGGGACGGGTACACGGTGGCCGACATCGCGGTGTTCCCCTTCATCGACGCGGCCCTTCCGGCCGGTGAGCTGCTGGCGGGGCGGCCGGCCCTGGCCCGCTGGCACGCGGCCGTCGCCGCCCGGCCCGCCGTGCAGCGCGGCATGGCCGTTCCCGCCCCACGGGCTGAGACCGTCTGAGGCCCGGCGAGTCCGGCAGGCGTCAGCCGCGCGCCGTCAGCGCCGTCTCCCGGATCCGGGACAGGGTGGTGCGGGTGCTGATGCGGTCGGGGTCCATGCGCAGCTCGATCACCGCGGCCCGGCCGCTCGCCAGTGCCGCCTCGAAGGCGGGGGCGAACTCCTCTGTCCGCGACACGGCGGCTCCGAAGGCGCCATAGGCCCGCGCCAGCGCGGCGAAGTCGGGGTTGGTCAGGTCGGTGGCGCTGACCCGCCCGGGGAAGCGGGTCTCCTGGTGCATGCGGATGGTGCCGTACATGCCGTTGTTGAACACCAGGATCAGGGGCGTCGCGCCATGGTGCAGTGCCGTCGCCAGTTCCTGCCCCGTCATCGTGAAGCCGCCGTCCCCGACCAGGCAGACGGCCGGCCGTTCCGGCCGCAGCAGCGACGCCGCCACGGCAGCAGGCACGCCGTAGCCCATGGCACCGCAGGTCGGGCCGAGCTGCCGGCCGGGCCTTCCGTAGCGCAGGAAGCGGTGCCCCCAGCCGGAGAAGTTGCCGGCATCGTTCGTCACCACGGCATCGGCCGGCAGCCGCTCGCGCAGCCAGCCGAAGACCCGGCCGAGGTCCAGGTCGCCGCCATAGGCGGGCGGCTCCTGCCAGGCCAGGAACTCGGCCCGCGCCGCTTCCCGCCAGCCGCTCCAGGGCCGCACCGCGGGGGCGGGCAGCGCAGCGGCGGCGGCGGCGAAGGCCGCCGTTCCGGCAAGGACGGCAAGGTCCGGCTGGTAGACCCGGCCCAGTTCCTCCGGATCGGGGTGGACATGGATCAGGGTGGCCGCGGCCCGCGGCGGTGCCGGCAGCGTGTAGCCCTGGGTCGGGATCTCACCCAGCCGGGTGCCCACGGCCAGCAGCAGGTCCGCCCGCCGCAGCCGCTCCACCAGCGCCGGGTTCGGGCCGGTGCCCAGATCGCCGACATAGCAGGAACTGTCGTTCGCCATCACGTCCTGCCGCCGGAAGGAGCAGGCGACGGGCAGGTCCCACGCTTCCGCGAAGGCGCGCAGGCGGGCGCAGGCCGGATCGTCCCAGCCGCTGCCGCCCACCAGCATCAGCGGCTGTCGCGCCTGTGCCAGCAGCGCCGTCATCCGCTCCAGCGCCGCCGGATCGGGATGCGGCTGCACGGGCAGGGCCGGCGGCAGGTCGGCGACGGCGGCGCTCTCCCGCAGCATGTCCTCCGGCAGGGCCAGCACCACGGGGCCGGGCCGGCCGGAGGTGGCGGTGCGGAAGGCCCGCGCCAGATATTCGGGGATGCGGTCGGCGCGGTCGATCTGCGCCGCCCATTTCGCCACCGGCCCGAACATGCGGCGGTAGTCGATCTCCTGGAACGCCTCGCGGTCGGCCTGGTCGCGGGCCACCTGTCCGACCAGCAGGATCAGCGGCGTGCTGTCCTGCATCGACGCATGCACGCCGATCGCGGCGTTGCAGGCCCCGGGACCACGGGTGACCATGCAGATGCCCGGCCGGCCCGTCAGCTTGCCGTAGGCTTCCGCCATGAAGGCGGCACCGCCCTCCTGCCGGCAGGTGATCAGACGCAGTTCCGGGCGGTCCACGGCGGCGTCCAGCACCTCCAGATAGCTTTCTCCGGCCACGCAGAAGGCCATGTCGGCGCCGTGGCCGACCAGCGCATCGACCAGGAGGCGTCCACCGCTGCGGGGCGGCGGAGAGGGGACGGGGGGCTGGGCCATGGCGGGTTCGACCGGATGGTTGGACCGGCGGGCAGTAGACGCGGCGGTCCGCGCGCCTGTCAACGCGGGGCGACAGCCCCGGACGTAAGGTCCCAGGGGCCGCCCTGGCGCGTCCTATGGCTCTTGCAAACAGGGGAGGGCGGGGTTATCTGCCAAGCGCTGTCGCTGGCTTGAAGGGTTCCCCGCCATGGCACTCACCCGCGATCAGGTCTACGAGATCTGCGGTCGCATGGACGACCTGCGTGTCGCCAACATCATCGGTACGGGCGCTTCCGAGCAGGAACTGATGGAGGCGCGGACCTGGCTGGCTGCCGACGACATGCTGGGCCAGGACCTCCAGCGCATGCCCTCGGGCCGCGTGGCCCGGCTGGTCGAGCTGCTGCGCGCCGACGAACCCGACTGGGACGACCGCTGACCCGGACCCGCCGACCGGCTCTGCCGCACGGCTTTCTCAGGGGCCGGGCGGCCGTCCGGTGCTGAACAGGTCCTCGAACTCCGGCCCCCAGGGTTGCCCGGGGGGCTGCCGGGAAGATGCCCGCCCATCGGGTCCGAACAGGTTCTCGAATTCCTGGCTGCGCGGTTCCACCGGACCTGCCGGCGTCGGACGGCGAAGCTCCTCGCCGTCCGGCTGAAGCGCGACGGGGCCGGCGGCGAACAGGCGCTCCGGCAGCCAGGTGCCCAGGGACGGCACGGCCATCAGCAGGCCGACGCACAGCACCTGGATGCCCACGAAGGGCAGCACCCCGCGATAGATGTCCAGGGTGCTCACCAGCCGTCCCGCCACGCCGCGCAGATAGAACAGGGCGAAACCGAAGGGCGGGGTCAGGAAGCTGGTCTGCAGGTTGACCCCCATCATCACGCCCAGCCAGAGCGGATCGACGCCCAGCCGGATCAGGACGGGGGCCGTGATCGGTACGACGATGAAGATGATCTCGAACGTGTCGAGGAAGAACCCGAGCACGAACATCAGCGCCATCACCAGCAGCAGGGCGCCCCACTTGCCGCCCGGCATGGCGGACAGCACGTCCTCCACGATCCGCTCCCCGCCCAGCCCGCGGAAGACGAGGCTGAAGACCGACGCGCCCATCAGGATGACGAACACCATCGAGCTGATGGTGAGGGTGGAGCGCATCACCTGTCGCAGCACCTCCAGGTCCAGCCGCCGGTTCGCGGCAGCCAGCGCCATGGCGCCGACGGCACCGACACTGGCCGATTCGGTGGGGGAGGCGATGCCGGCCAGGATGGAGCCCAGCACCGCCAGGATCAGCAGCAGCGGCGGCGCCAGCGCCAGCAGCACCTTCCGCGGCAACCGGCGGCGGTCGGCGGCATCCAGGGGCAGGGCCGGGCAGGCCGCCGGGTTCACTACCGCCTGCACGACCACCCAGCCGACATAGAGCCCCGCCAGCAGCAGTCCCGGCAGCAGCGCGCCGGCGAAGAGCTGCCCGACGGAGACGGGCTCGGGCGCGAAATTCCCCAGCGCAAGCTGCGCCGTCTGGTTCGCGCCCTGCAACATGTCGCCCATGAAGATCAGCACGGTGGAGGGCGGGATGATCTGCCCCAGCGTGCCCGAGGCGCAGATGATCCCGGCCGACAGCTTCGGATCGTAGCCCGCCCGTGCCATCGCCGGCAGGCTCAGCAGCCCCATGGTGACCACCGTCGCCCCGACGATGCCGGTGGAGGCGGCCAGCAGCGCCCCGACCAGCACGACGGAGATGCCGAGGCCCCCGCGCAGACTTCCGAACAGCTCGCCCATGGTGGTGAGCAGCGTCTCCGCCAGCCGCGAGCGCTCCAGCATCACGCCCATGAAGACGAACAGCGGAACCGCCACGAGTACTTCGTTCACCATGGTGCCGAAATAGCGTGACGCCAGCCCCGTCAGCAGGGCCGGATCGAACACGCCCAGGCCGTGGCCCGCCCAGGCGAACAGCAGCGCGGTCCCGGCCAGGGTGAAGGCCACCGGATAACCCGCCAGCACCGCAACCAGCGTGCAGAGGAACATCAGGAGGGCGAGCAGTTCGCCGAGCAGGGCGGGCTGCATCGTCGCCCCGGCTCAGTCCGTGCCGGCGTGCGGCGTGTAGCGCGCATCGCCGGCAAGGTAGAGGGCACGGCGGGCGATCAGCGCCACCCCCTGAAGGCCCAGCAGCAGGCAGAACGCCCAGACGGCGGACTTCAGCAGGAAGTAGCCCGGCAGGCCGCCCGTCTGCTGGGAGGCCTCGCGGATGGTCCAGCTCTGGCCGATGAAGGGGGCGCTCTCCCAGGCCAGGACGGCCAGCCAGGGCAGCAGGAAGACCAGGGTGCCGGTGATGTCGATCCAGGCCCGGCGTCGTCCACCGGCGCGGCCGTAGAAGACGTCCACCCGGACATGGCCGTTGTGCAGCAGCGTGTAGCCGGCCCCCAGCATGAAGACCAGCGCATGCTGCCAGACATAAAGCTCCTGCATCCAGACGAAGCCGATGCCGAACCCGTAGCGCAGCACCACCACGGCGAAGCAGACCAGCACGGTGCCCAGGGTCAGCCAGGACAGCGCCTCACCCAGCATCCTGTTCAGGGCATCCACCGCGGCGACGAAGCCGCGCAGCCTGTCCATCCCCACCCCCCGAGATCCCGGAGCGCCGTCCTCTCTCCCGGTCAATTCAACCCCGACGGCGCCCCCCGACGCAACCGGCAAGCCCTCCCCGCCCGCAGGGCAGTGCGGGCGGGGGGTGTCGAAGGATTCCTGCCGGAATGTCCGTCAGTGAAGCTGCCGGGGGATCACCCGGCCGGCACCATCTGCTGCTTCCGCCTGGGGAAGAAGAGCGGGATGCGTCTGGCGGACGAAGCCGGGGACGATATGCTGCAACAGGGCCAGCAGCCGCGGCACGTCGCAGCCGTGGGCGGCGGCGTCCAACTCGTCCAGCGAACGGTTGAGGATTCCGAAATCCACCGCCCGCGGCGAGGCGACCAGCACACCCTCCGCATCGGTGCGGACCGGGGGCTCGGCGGCGTCAAACATCTCTTCGTACAGCTTCTCGCCGGGACGCAGGCCGGTGAAGACGATGCGGATGTCCTTGTCCGGGCGCAGTCCCGCCAGCCGGATCATCTGCCGTGCCAGATCCACGATCCGCACCGGCTGCCCCATGTCGAGCACGAAGATTCGGCCGCGGCTTTCGCGGTGGCGGATACCGAAGGCAGACGCCTGGAGCACCAGTTCCACGGCCTCCCGCACGGTCATGAAGAAGCGGCAGACGTCGGGATGCGTCACCGTCAGCGGTCCGCCGGCGCGGAGCTGGCGGGTGAACAGGGGCACCACCGAGCCGGTCGAGCCCAGCACGTTGCCGAAGCGCACCGTCATGAAGCGGGTTGAATGCGACCGCCCGCCGTTGCCCTGTCCCCCGTTGCCCTGGAGATCCAGCGCCTGGCAGTAGCTTTCCGCGACCCGCTTCGTGGCCCCCATCACGTTGGTGGGGCTGACCGCCTTGTCGGTGGAGATCAACACCATGGCGAGGCAGCCGAAGGCCGTGGCCGCATCGGCCACGTTGCGCGTGCCCATCACGTTGGTCAGCACGCCTTCGACCGGGTTCAGCTCCACCATCGGGACGTGCTTCAGGGCGGCGGCGTGGAAAACCAGTTCCGGCGCCTCTTCCCGGAAGATCTGGGTAATGCGCGCGCGGTCGCGCACGTCGGCCAGCACGGCGCGGACGCAGAGGTCGGGGAAGGATTCCCGCATCTCCAGGTCGATGGAGTAGAGATTGAATTCCCCGTGATCGACCATGACCAGACGCTTCGGCCGCAGGCCGGCGATCTGGCGCGTCAGCTCCGAGCCGATCGTGCCGCCGGCTCCGGTGACCAGCACGACGCGGCCGGTGATCAGGTCGCCCATGGCGCCCTTGTCCAGGGCCACCTGCGGGCGGCCCAGCAGATCCTCGATCTGGATGGGACGGACGGTCAGACCGGGATCGCTCTTCGCGTCCTTGAATTCCGTCAGGTCCGGCAGGCGGGCCAGCATCAGATTCAGCGCCTCGCAGCGCTCGACGATCTCGCCCAGATCCACGCCGGTCAGGCGCTGTTGCGGACGGGTCAGGATCAGCCGCCGCGGCCGGTCCCCCCCCTCGGTCAGGTCGGCGATCACCTGCGGCAGGTCGCCGAGCCGCCCCAGCACCTTGACGCCATGGATTTCGCGGCCGATCCGGCCGCCCTTGTCGTCCAGGATGCCGACGACGCGGTAGGCGGCCTCGCGGTCGTTCTGCATGGCGCGGATGAACAGCTCCGCCTCGTCTCCGGCACCGACCAGCAGCACGGGAATGCGGTCGCGGGCGTTCATCTCCAGGATGCTGGCGATCCGCCGGTCCTTGAGGATGCGGTAGACCAGCCGCGGCCCGCCCAGCATCACCACCAGCACGAACCAGTTGATCACCGGCATGGACCGCGGCAGCAGCTCCAGGCGCGTGACCAGGAACAGGAGCATCAGGAAGATCAGAATCGTGGCCGTCACCGCCCGCATGATGGCGAGCAGATCGCGCAGGCTGGCATAGCGCCAGACGCCGGAATTCATCCCGAAGACGCGGTAGCTGACCGCCGCGATGAAGGTAAAGATCAGAAGACCCGGCCACAACTCCGGCAGGAATGCCATGAAGTCGCTGCCCACACGGAGATAGAGGGACAGAACGAAAGACCCGGCCGCCATCAGGATGTCGTGGGCGTAGGCCAGGGTTCGGCGGTCCGTCAGGGGGATACGCGCGAACGCCGTCAGCTTGTTCATCAGGCTGCCCTTCGCAGTCGTCGCCGATCGCCTTCCCAGGCCCATCGACGCCGCTTCTTATCGCTTTGCTTGCCCCTCACCGACTGACATACACCGGTTCACTGGCCTGCGCCATGGAATTGTGCAGACGCGAGAGAGGCGCGAACTTTCCCCGAAAGGCTGTGGAAAGCAGCGCCATCCGGGCAGTGTTCCGAGGCCGCAACGGTGCCGGCGAGCCCTGGGTTCCGCGCGGGCCTGTGGCATCCGCGGGCAGACCGCCGCCGGGGAGGGTCAGAGCTTCAGGGTCAGACTGACGGTTGTGCCCGTTCCGTGCCGGATGTCCAGGTCGGCACCGAGCTGGGTAGCCAGCGCTTCCACCAGCATGGCAGCGGCGTCCGCCTCGGTGTCGAAGCCCGTGGGCAGGGCGCGGCCGTTGTCCGAAACGGTCAGCCGGGCGGTGCCGTCGGTCAGCGACTCCAGGCTGACCTTCAGCCAGCCGTCCGTGGGATAGGCATGGGTCAGGCCCTGGCTGACCAGTTCGTTCACGATCAGACCCAGGGGCATGGCCGAATAGAGGGAGGTGGTCAGGGCCTGGGCGTCCACCTGCACCTGCACCTGCGCCGGCCGCAGGGTATCGGCAGCATTCAGGACAGCGGTTTCGCAGACCTCCCGCAGATAGCGGGGCAGGTCCACCTGCGTCTCCGACCGCGTCTCATGGACCTGCCGGTAGAGGATGGCCAGCACCTCCACCCGGTGCATCGTCTGGTCGTAGGCCGCGCGGGCGGTCGGGTCGCTGATCCGGTGGTGTTGCAGGCGGAGCAGGCTGATGACGAGCTGGAGGCTGTTCTTGGCGCGATGCTGCATCTCCCGCAGCGTCGCTTCCTTGTCCGCGAGGGCGGATTCGAGCAGGCGGCATCGCCCGGCCCAGTCCGTCTGTGGCGTTCCTGCCGGGCTGTCCGCGATCCGGTCACCGCTGTGGCTACCGGCCCGCCTGTCCGCGGGACCACCCGGATCAGCGGTCATCCCCACCTGAGCAAACCCCACGAAACACGGATGCCCGGCGCATCCGACCGGGGATGTTGTAAGCCCGCCCGGCTCTGCCCGAAAATAAGTCTTATGACCTAGCCCGCGGGCGATAGCCGGGAAAAATCACGGGCTCCGCCCAGCGGGCGTTTCACTTGAGCAGCCATCCCAGAAGACCCTTTCGCTTCTGGGGTGACTGGACTGCGGTCTTGCGGGCCGCGGCAGCCGGAGGTCTGCCCTGAACATACTCATGGCGGAAACGGTCGAAATCCTCCCGTCGGCCGAACTTGAAACGGACATGAAGAACCTGGCTGCGGGCGCGGGTGGCACTGTCCACCCGTTCCTCCAGCCCCAGGAACTCGACGGCCCACAGGCCCTTGATGTTGCCGCGTATCCAATCCTCGGCCTTGTCCATCTCGCCATGGGACTTCAAGGTGAGGGTCGTCTCGAAATCGTAGAACGCCGCCATCGCCCCGCCTCAGCCGAGGATGTGGGACAGAAGCACCAGCAGGGCGATGCCGGCCAGCGCACCGAGGATGGGATTCGCCATGGCCCAGTCGAGCACCCGCGTGCCGGCCCCGATCAGATTGTCCAGCGAGGCCGACGGGCCGGGATCAGGTTCCGGGGCAGGAGCGGTTCCGTCCATGCGGTTCAATCTGGTCTCGATACGTTCGAGTCTCGCCGCGATCTCGCGCAGGCGTCCGTCGTTCTCAGCCATGGTGCAGTCCCTGCGTTCCGCCCTGAGCCGGGCGGCCGCAGGATACCCCTTCGGCGTCCGCCTGCGGAAGCATGGAGATCGGTACTTCCATGTCCCGGCGTTCTTTGTCATCGCGGCGGTCCTGGCCGGATGCGGGGCGGGTCTGGCCGCGGACGGGTCGATCCGGCCCGTGCCTTTGTCGGAGGAAGCCGGTCATGCCGACCGGGTGGGGCCCCTGCGCTTCCGCGGCGGGCTTGAACTGCACCATGACGACCCGGCCTTCGGCGGTCTCTCCAGCATCCGGGTGACGCCGGAGGGGACCGGCTTCACCGCGCTCTCCGACCGTGGCCGCATCGTCACCGGCAGCCTGATACATGACGCAGAGGGGCGCCTGACCGGCACTAGCGGTCTCGTCGTCACGCCGTTGCGCGACAGCGACGGCACCGCCCTGACGGGCCGGCGCTCCGACTCCGAGGAGATGGCGCATCTGCCCGGCGGCGGCTGGGTCGTCTCCTTCGAGCGCGAGCACCGGCTGATGCGCTATCCGGAGGTTCTCGCGGCGGGCACGCCGACGGCCATGACCGGCCCCGACGGGCTGTCCGGGCTGGGCGGGAACAGCGGGATCGAGGCGATGGCGGCCCTGGCCGACGGCACCCTGGTCCTGATCGCGGAGGGTGAGGCGGAGGAGGAGCGGCACCCCGGCTGGCTGGGCGGTGAGGGCGGCTGGCAGTCCTTCACCTATCTGGCGCAGCCGCCCTACCGGCCGGTCGGGGCGGCGGTACTGCCGGACGGTGACCTGCTGGTGCTGGAACGGCGCTACAGCTGGCCCGCCGGTGTCGGCGCGCGGATCGCCCGGGTCCCGCGGGAGCGGCTGCTCGCCGGCGGCGAGGTGGCGGGGGAGACGGTCGCCCGGCTGGAACGGCCGCTGACGGTGGACAATTACGAAGGCATCGACGTGCGGCGGCCGCCCGGCGGCCCGACCCGTGTCTACCTGATCTCCGACGACAATTTCAGCGCCTCGCAGCGCACGCTGCTGCTGGTCTTCGACCTGGAGGAGGACCGCCGCTGACGCATGCCGCATCTGTCCGCCGGGGATGGGGCCGCGCTTGCCGCCCCGGCCGGCGGGCATGCTAGCCTTTCCCCAGCTTGGCGAACGCGCGGGGGAGCGCATCATGGACGGCAGCGTGCCGGCACCGAACGATCTGGGCGCCTACTGGATGCCCTTCACCGCCAACCGGCAGTTCAAGGCGGCACCCCGCCTCCTCGTCTCGGCCGACGGCATGTATTACAGCAGCCATGACGGGCGGCAGGTGCTGGACGGCACCGCCGGGCTCTGGTGCGTCAATGCCGGGCATAACCGTGCGCCGATCGTGGAGGCCATCCGCCGCGCGGCGGGGGAACTGGACTATGCTCCCAGTTTCCAGATGGGCCATCCGGGCGCCTTCCGGGCCGCATCGGCGCTGGCGGCCCTGGCGCCGGTCGGGCTCGACCATGTCTTCTTCACCGGCTCGGGGTCCGAATCGGTGGATACGGCCCTGAAGATCGCGCTCGCCTACCACCGGGTCCGCGGCGAGGGGCAGCGCACCCGCCTGATCGGGCGCGAGCGCGGCTATCACGGCGTCGGCTTCGGCGGCATCTCGGTCGGCGGCATCGCCACCAACCGCCGGACCTTCGGGCCGCTGCTGGCCGGGGTGGACCACCTGCCGCACACCTACGACCGTACCCGACAGGGCTTCTCCCGCGGCCAGCCGGAGTGGGGGGCGGATCTGGCCGACGCGCTGGATCGGATCGTGACGCTGCACGACCCCAGCACCATCGCGGCCGTCATCGTGGAACCGATGGCCGGCTCGACCGGCGTGCTGGTGCCGCCGCGGGGATATCTGGAGCGGTTGCGCGCGACCTGCGACCGGCACGGCATCCTGCTGATCTTCGACGAGGTCATCACCGGATTCGGGCGGCTGGGCGCCCCCTTCGCCGCCGATCGCCTGGGCGTCGTCCCCGACCTCATGACGGTGGCGAAGGGGCTGACCAACGGGGCCGTGCCGATGGGCGCCGTGCTGGTCAGCGGGGCCGTGCATGACGCCTTCATGCAGGGGCCGCCGGGGCAGATCGAGCTGTTCCACGGCTACACCTATTCCGCCCACCCGCTGGCCTGCGCCGCGGCGGAGGCGACGCTGGCGCTCTACCGGGAGGAGGGGCTGTTCCAGCGGGCGGCGGATCTGGAGCCCGTGCTGGAGGAGGCGGTGCATGCCCTGCGCGGACGCCGCCATGTCATCGACGTGCGCAACCTCGGCCTCGTCGCCGGCATCGAGTTGGAACCGCGCCCGAACGCGCCCGGCGCGCGGGCCTATGAGGCGTTCGTGCGCTGCTACGAGGCGGGCGTGCTGATCCGGGTGACCGGCGACATCATCGCGCTGTCGCCGCCGCTGATCGTTTCGGAGGCGGAGATCGGGCGGATCGTCGATACGCTGCGCGACGTGCTGGAACTGGTGACCTGACCGCCGGGACGGGGCCGGAGGGCGGGGCCTACAGCAGGTCCCGCATCCGGTACCACATCATGGCCAGCACCAGGGCCGGCTTGCGCAGACTGCCGCCGCCGGGGAAGGGGGCGTGCGGGATACGGGCGAAGACGTCGAACCGCTCCGCCTGTCCGGCGATCGCCTCGGCCATCAGACGGCCGCAGATCGCCGTCATCGCCACGCCATGGCCGCTGAAGCCCTGGGCGTAATAGGTCGCCGGGCCGATGCGTCCGACATGGGGCGTGCGGTCCATGGTGATCGCCACATGCCCGCCCCAGCAGTAGTCGATGCGCGCATCCTCAAGCTGCGGGAAGAAGCGCAGCATCGTCCGCCGCAGCGCCTGCTTCAGGTCGGGCCGGTCCAGCCCCGAATAGCTGACGCCGCCGCCGAACAGGAAGCGGTGGTCGGGGGAGCGCCGGTAGTAGTTCAGCACGAAGTTGGTGTCCGCGACGGCGTGGCCGGACGGGATCAGCGCGCGGGCGCGCTCCTCGCCCAGCGGCTCGGTGCCGATGATGTAGGTCGCCACCGGCATGATCCGTCCGGCGATTTCCGGCACCAGCCGGCCGAGATAGGCGTTGCCCGCCAGCACCAGGAAGCGCGGCAGCACGCGGCCGGTCTTCGTCTCCGCCCGCGGCACGGCGCCGGTCTCCAGGTGCAGGACGCGGCTGCCCTCGAAGATGCGCACGCCCAGACTCTCCGCCGCGCGCGCCAGTCCCAGCACATAGCGCAGCGGATGCAGGTGGCCGCTGCCCTCGTCCAGCACGCTGCCGACATAGGCGTTGGTGGCGATCTCGGCCCGGGTCTGCTCCTGGTCCAGCAGGCGGGTGCGGTCGTAGCCGAGCCCGGCCAGCTCCTCCCGCCATGCCTCAAGCTCGTCCATCTGCCGCTTCTTCAGCGCCGCCAGCAGATAGCCCCAGTGCAGGTCGCACTCGATCCCGAACCGGTCCACGAGATCGGCCAGGATGGTCTTCGCCTCCTCGCTCAGATGCCAGAGGCGGACCGCGTCCTCCCGCCCGACCCAGCCGGCGATGGTGCCGATGCTCTTGTTGAAGCCGGTGACGATCTGGCCGCCGTTGCGCCCCGAAGCCCCCCAGCCGATCCGCTCCGCCTCCAGAACGACCACGTCGTAGCCGCGCTGCGCCAGCTCGATGGCCGTGACCAGCCCGGTGTACCCGGCGCCGACGATGCAGACGTCGCAACGGACATCGCCGGTCAGGGGCGGACGGCGGGTCGGGATGTCGGCCGTGTCGGCGTACCAGGAGCGCGGATAGGATTTCGGCATGGGCTAGTGCTTCACCACCTTCAGCCGCCGGGTCGGCGACGGTACGGCCTCCCGCAGCAGACGTTCGACCCGCCGCGCCTGGGCGGCCGCGACCTCGAAATCATGGGCCAGTTTCCCGCTGATCGCCGGCCCGTCCAGCCCGTCGCGGCGCTGCGCCGGCTCCCAGTTGGGATCGTGCAGGCGGTGACGCAGGGTCTGCGCCTTGCGCGCCGCCAGCGCCGCCAGCGGACCGAACGGTGCTGGCAGTTTCTCCAGCCGCCGGACGTCGCCGCGGTAGCGGACCGGCATGTCGAAATCCAGCCGCGCGAGGTCGAGCGGGGCGTCGGGCTGCGTCGCGGCCTCGTCGCCCAGGGTGCGGGCCGAGACGGCCGCCGCTTCGAGCGACAGGGCCAGGGCGCGGGTGTCCGCCAGCAGTGCCGTGGCATCGGCATCCGGCAGCCTGGCGCGCTTGCCGCGCCCGAAGCGGAAACGGACGCCGATGACCAGCCGGGCCACCAGATAGACGGCGGCCAGACCCAGCACGACATAGACGGTGGCGGGATCGCTGAAGAAGTCCAACATGCCCGCACCATGCCCCAGAGCGGTGGCGCCGGGCAACCGTCCCGACGGCCGCATTTCCGCGTCCGAAGGGGGAGACAGGGATCAGGCGTTGCGGAGATACCAGCCGTATTCCAGGGGCGTCACCTCGGCCGCGAACTTGCGCTGCTCCGCCCGCTTGGTGATCACATAGGTGTCAACGAAGGCGTCGCCCAGCCCGCGGCGCAGGACAGCGGACCCGTCCAGCAGGTCCAGGGCCGCGTCCCAGCCGGTCGGCAGCCGCGGGGCATCGGCGCCATAGGCGTTGCCCTCCGCCGGGGGGCCGGGGTCGATGCGACCGTCCAGCCCGTGCAGGAGGCCGGCCAGCAGGCCCGCGACCACCAGATAGGGGTTCGCGTCGGCCCCGGCGATGCGGTACTCGACCCGGCGCGACGGCGGCGGACCGGCCGGGATGCGCAGGGCGGCGGTGCGGTTGTTCACGCCCCAGGCGGCGACGGTCGGCGCGTAGCTGCCCGGTTGCAGCCGCCGCCAGGAATTGGCGCCGGGGGCGGCCAGCGCCATGGCCGCCGGCAGGGTCTGCGCCAGCCCGCCGATCGCCCAGCGGAGCTGCTCGCTGCCGGCCGGGTCCTCGGCGGCGAAGATGTTGCGGCCGTCGCGGTCCAGCACGCTCATATGGACATGCATGCCGCTGGACGCCTGGTCGCGGTAGGGCTTCGCCATGAAGGTGGCGTCGAAGCCGTGGCGCTGGGCCACGCCCTTCACCGCCCGCTTGAACAGCACGGCGTCATCCGCCGCGCGCAGCGCGTCGGGCCGGTGCGACAGGGTGATCTCATACTGGCCGGGGCCGTATTCCGCGATGGCGGTGCCGGCGGGGATCGCCTGATCGCGGCAGGCGGCGGTGATGTCGTCCAGCACCGCCTCGAAATCCTCAAGCTCGGCCAGCCCGTAGACCTGGGTGCGGTCCTGCGGCAGCCCGTTCTTGGGCGAGACGGGCGGGCGCGGCGGCTCGAAGGCGCCACGGCCGCCGGCGATCAGGTAGAACTCCAGCTCGACCGCGATGACGGGCGTCAGTCCCCGCGCGGCAAGCGTGCCCACCAGCGTCTCGACCAGCGAGCGGGGGGCATAGGGGAACGGTTCGCCCTGCGGTCCGCGCATGGAGGTCAGCACCTGTCCCAGCGGCCGTGCCGCCCAGGGCACCGGGGCCAGCGTGCCGGCGACCGGCAGGCAGATGCGGTCGGGCACGCCCAGCGCCTGGCTCATGCCCGTTTCCTCGATCGTTTCGCCCGTGATGTCCACGGCGAAGGTGCAGCCGGGAATGGCGACGCCGTCGGTCCAGACCTTGCCCAGCTCGTCGATCGGCACCCGTTTGCCCCGGAACACGCCGCAGAGGTCCGGAAGCAGCACGTCCACCGCCTGAACGTCGGGGTATCGGCTGCGGAATTCCTGGATTTCGCTGGCAATGCGGTAGCTGGACATGGGGGCCGTCGGGCACGATGGGGAAGGGCGCAGCATGCTGCGGGCGCGCATGCTCGGCCCCGCCGCCCCCGCGAGTCAAGGACGGCCGGAGCGGAAATCCGTTCCCGGCGGAACCGCCGTGGGTGCGGCCGAGTCGGACCTTCGTGGCGCGGCTGCGGCGGCCCCTTGCCGCACCCCCGGGGACTTTGCCTATACTGGGGTGGACGCAACAGCGCGGAGGGCTGCGGGACGCAGCGGCATCCTGCGGCGGTTTCATGAATCCATTGGAAGAATTCATCCGGTCCCGGCAGATCACCGAGGTGGAGTGCCTGGTCCCCGACATGTCCGGCATCGCCCGTGGCAAGATCCTGCCGGCCGAGAAATTCCTGCGCATCCTGCGCGACCGGGGCCTGCGGCTGCCGGAGAGCATCTTCATCCAGACCGTCACGGGCGAGTACCCCGATGACGAGGACGTCACCAGCCCGGAGAATTTCGACGTCTACATGATCCCCGATGCCAGCACCATCCGCATGGTGCCCTGGTATCAGGAACCGACGGCCCAGGTGGTGTGCGACTGCCTCTATGCCGACGGGTCGCCGGTCGACATCTCCCCCCGCTACGTGCTCAAGCGGGTGCTGGATCTTTACGATGCCCGCGGCTGGAAGCCGATCGTGGCGCCGGAACTGGAGTTCTTCCTGGTCGCCATCAACAAGGACCCCGACTACCCGCTGGTGCCTCCGATCGGCCGTTCCGGCCGGCAGGAGAGCGGCCGTCAGGCCTATGGCATCGACGCCGTCAACGAGTTCGACCCGATCTTCGAGGACGTCTACGATTTCTGCGAGAAGCAGGAGATCGACGTCGATACCATGTCCCACGAGGCCGGGGCGGCGCAGATCGAGATCAACTTCAACCATGGCGACCCGCTCGACCTCGCCGACCAGGTGCTGCTGTTCAAGCGCACCGTGCGCGAGGCGGCGATCCGGCACAACGTCTACGCCACCTTCATGGCGAAGCCGATGCAGAACGAGCCGGGCAGCGCCATGCATGTCCACCAGTCGGTGGTGGACAAGGTCACGGGGCAGAACCTGTTCGGGGCGGCGGACGGTGGCGACACCGATCTGTTCATGAGCCACATCGCCGGGCTTCAGAAGTACCTGCCCTATGCCATGCCGATGCTGGCGCCGAACGTGAACAGCTACCGGCGTCTGGTCCAGGGCTCCGACGCGCCGATCAACGTCCACTGGGGGCGGGACAACCGCACCACCGGCTTCCGCGTCCCGGTCAGCCCGCCGGAAGCCCGTCGGGTGGAGAACCGTGTCGCCGGCGCCGACGCCAACCCCTACCTCGCCATCGCCGCCAGCCTCGCCTGCGGCTACATCGGCATGGTCCAGGCGCTGGAGCCGACCGATCCGGTCAAGGGCTCGGCCCACCGGCTGGCCTTCACCCTGCCGCGGCACCAGACCGACGCGCTGGCGAAGTTCAACGCCTGCAAGCCGCTGAAGGAGACGCTGGGCGACCGCTTCGTGGCCGCCGTCAGCTACGTCAAGCAGGCGGAGTACGAGGCGTATCAGCGGGTCATCAGCTCCTGGGAGCGCGAGAACCTGCTGCTGAACGTCTGACGACAGGGCCGGGCGGCGGCCGGGGCGGGTCAGGGCCGATCCGCCGTCTCCAGCCGCCGCGCGGCCATGACGTCCATCAGGTCGCGCAGGCGGTCGAACTGGATCGGCTTGGCGATGACGGCGGACATGCCGGCCTGCCGGTAGGCCGCCTCGTCCTCCGGGAAGACGTTGGCGGTGACAGCCACGACGGGCAGGGAGGCCAGACGGTTGTCGGGAAGGGCACGCAGCCGCCGCGTCGTCTCGGCTCCGTCCATACCCTGGAGCCGGATGTCCATCAGGATCAGGTCCACCGGCTCGCGCCGGACGATCTCCAGCGCCGCCTCACCGCTGTCGGTGCAGAGGGTGCGGTGCCCCAGTCGTTCCAGCATCTGCTCCAGGATCAGCCTGTTCACCTCCACGTCTTCGACGATCAGGACCCGCAGTGCACATGCGGAACCCGGCGACGGAGGTGGCGGGACGGGCGCCGTCCCGTGCGCCACCGTCGCCGGCACCTGGACGCGGATGCAGGTGCCGCGGCCGGGCGTGCTGTCGATCTCCAGGTGTCCCTCCATGGCGGACAGGACGCCCCGGGTGATGGCAAGCCCCAGGCCGGCACCGCCGCGCCGCGGATCCGGCCGCACCGTGCCGCCCTCGATCTGGGCCAGCCGTTCCGGGGTGATGCCGATGCCACTGTCCTCCACACGCAGCAGCAGTGTCCCCTGGCCGGGGTCAGGACCCGGTTCGAACCCTATCGTGAGCGCGACATGCCCCCGGTCGGTGAACTTGAGCGCGTTGCCCATGAGGTTGAGCAGGACCTGGCGCAACCGGGCCTCATCGCCGACAAGCCGTTGCGGCAGATCGGGGGCCACATCGCAGGTGATGCTGACGCCCTTCGCCGTCCCGCTGGGCAGCAGCATGTCGGCCACCGTCTCCGCCAGGACACGGGGGCAGAAGGGGCGGCGCCGGATGCGGAACCGTCCCCCCTCGATGTTGGACAGGTCCAGCAGATCGTTGACGATCGCCAGCAGGCCGCGGCCGGCATCGTGCAGCACGTCGACCAGATGCAGGTCGCGCTGCGGCAGGGTCCGTGCGCGCATGAGCTGCACCACGCCCAGCATGCCGTTCAACGGCGTGCGCAGCTCGTGGCTCATGTTGGCCAGGAACTCCGTCTTTGCCGCATTTGCCGCCTGGGCGGCGTCGCGGGCGGCCGCCAGCTCGGCGATCAGCGCGTCCTTCTCATGCCGGAGCCGGATCAGCTTCGTCATGTTCCGGTATGTCGCTATGGCCGGAAAGAACAGGTACGAGACAAAAGCGACACAGAGGGCCGGAAGTGTCAGCCCGAACCCGTTCGGGTCCAGCAGCGGTGCCGCCACGAACGCCGCTGCCACCGGCAGCGTGTCGATCAGGTAGAGCCGCCCGTCCGCCGTGCTCATGGCCGAGGTGGCGCCCATGGATCCCGCCAGCAGCAGCATGATGATGCCATTGTTCAGCAGGTCGCCCGGAACCCAGCTCCAGAAGGGGATCGACGCCCACAGCAGCGTCAGGACCGCGCGCAGGGCGGCGATCTCGCGGAAGCTCGTGGTGATCGCCTCGGTCCGGCAGCGGCTGGACAGGAAGCTCCGCAGCCGGAGCTGCGTCACGGCCAGCATCGGCACGTAGAGGGCGGTCCACAGGGCCGGCCGCTCCCACGGCACCCAGCTCGCCATGGCGACCGCGACCAGACCGACGATCACGCTTTCCAGATAGGCGTCGGACCTGTGCGTCTCGGCATAGAGCCGGAGCTGGTCGAGCTGGACCGAGGCGGTGACGATCGGCGCAGGGGACATGATTGCTCGGGCGTCTTGCGTAGCGTCGTTATACTCGCCCGGTTCGTTGAAGTCATTCCAGGCATCCACCCCTTCCGGAGCCGGCGGCGAAGCGGGCCGCCCCGTGGGCGGCCTCGCCCGTCCCGAGCGTGGCGAAGCCGTGGGCGAACTCGTTGGCGATGGCCCGGTCATGGGGCAGATCCCACTGTTCGCAGGCGCTCATCCGGTCCGACCGGAGGCAGGCCTGCGGGAAGGAGGCGATGTGCCGGGCCAGGGCTTCCGCCTCGGCCCGCGCGGCGCCCGCGGGCACGACGCGGTCGGCCAGCCCCATTGCCAGCGCTTCGGATGCTGCCACCGGCCGGCCGGTGAGGATCATGTCCATGGCCCGTCCGTGCCCGATCAGACGGGGCAGGCGGACCGTGCCGCCGTCGATCAGCGGCACGCCCCAGCGCCGGCAGAACACGCCGAACACCGCATCCTCGGCCGCCACCCGCAGGTCGCACCAGCAGGCCAGTTCCAGCCCCCCGGCGACGGCGTGTCCCTCCACCGCGGCGATGACCGGCTTGGACAGGCGCATGCGGGTCGGCCCCATGGGAGCGTCGGTGCGCAGCGGATCGTTGCCCTCGCCGGCGCGCGGGGCGACCAGCGGGTTGCTGCCTCCGGCCGCGAACGCCTTCAGGTCGGCCCCGGCGCAGAAGCTGCCTCCCGCGCCCCAGAGGACGGCGACGGCAGCCGCCTCGTCCCTCTCGAACGCCAGGAAGGCCGCCGCCAGCGCCTGGGCCGTGGCGCCGTCCACGGCGTTCCGCACGGCGGGGCGGTCGAGGATGACCGTCATCACCGGCCCGCACCGTTCCACCCTGACCGACTCGTCCATGACAGATCCCCGTCTCTGCTCCGTCCGGAGCATAGGACCGTCGCGGGCGTTGGAGAACCGGAGCGGCCGCCTTTGCCCGGGACCGGCCGCCCTGCGGTCGCCCCGGAACGCCGGGGGAGCGCGCGGGGGTGGAAGCCTCCGCGCTCCTGACGTAGAACGGGGATGACGTCCGTCGGCCCCAGGCCGGCAAGCGGAAGAGGGGGAGGTCCGGTGCGCTATCTGGCCCGCACCCGCAAGGAAGAGCTGCTGCGGCTCTGCGCCCGGATCGGGTTCAACCCGCCGGCGCGCCCGGCCGCCAGCACCCCCGCGATGCCGCCTTCCGCCTTTCCCAGCGATGGACGACTGCCATGGACACCCACAGCCCGCTCGGGCCCGATGCCCTGAAGGCCCTCGACGGCCGCCACCACCTGCATCCCTTCACCGACACCAAGGCGCTGGCCGCCGAGGGCGGCGCGCGCCTGATCGTCCGGGGCGAGGGGGTGTGGCTCACCGATGCCGACGGCCAGCGCATCCTCGACGGCATGGCCGGGCTCTGGTGCGTCAATGTCGGCTACGGCCGCGCCGAACTGGCCGAAGCTGCACACCGCCAGCTCCTGGACCTCAGCTTCTATCACGGCTTCTTCAAGACGACGACGGAGCCGGTGGCGCGGCTCGCCGGCAAGCTGGCTGAGCTGGCGCCGCCGGGCCTCTCCCGCGCCTTCTTCGCCAATTCGGGGTCGGAGGCGAACGACACCATCGTCCGCATGGTCCGGCACTACTGGAACCTGAAGGGCCGCCCCGGCAAGAAGGCCTTCATCAGCCGCACGCATGGCTATCACGGCACCACCATGGCTTCGACCTCGCTGGGCGGGATCGGAGTGATGCACGGCCAGGGCGACCTGCCGCTGCCGGGCTTCCACCACGTCATGCCGCCCTATGCCTTCGACCTCGCCCGCGGGCTGGATCCGGAGGCGTTCGGCCGGCTGGCGGCGCGGGCGGTGGAGGAGAAGATCCTGGAACTGGGGCCGGAGAACGTGGCCGCCTTCATTGGCGAGCCGATCCAGGGGGCGGGCGGCGTCATCATCCCGCCCGACAGCTACTGGCCGGAGATCAACCGCATCTGCCGCGAGCATGACATCCTGTTGATCGCCGACGAGGTGATCTGCGGCTTCGGTCGGCTGGGCCACTGGTTCGGCAGCCAGCGCTACGGCATCGAGCCCGACTTCATGACCCTGGCGAAGGGCATCACCTCGGGCTATCTGCCGCTCTCCGCCGTCATGGTCGGTGACCGCGTGGCGGAGACGCTGATCGAGGAGGGCGGGGAGTTCTACCACGGCTTCACCTATTCGGGTCATCCGGTGCCCTGTGCCGTGGCGCTGGCGAACATCGACCTGATCGAACGGGAGACCCTCGTCGAGCGGGTGCGGACCGACATCGGCCCCTATCTGCGCCGCCGCTTCGAGGAGGCGCTGGAGGGGCACCCTCTGGTCGGGGAAATCCGCAGCGAGGGGCTGATCGGCGCCATCGAGATCGTCAAGGACCGGCGCACCCGCGAGCGTTGGCCCGGCGACGGCAAGGTCGGGCTGATGGCGCGCGACCACTGCTTCCGCAACAACGTCATCATGCGCGGCATCCGCGACAGTCTGGTGTTCGCGCCGCCGCTGACGCTCAGCCATGCGGAGGCGGACGAGATGGTGGCGCGCGCCCGGCTCTCGCTGGACCAGACTGCCCGCGACCTCGGCGCGCTCTGAAGGCGGGGGCGGGGGCCGGTTCCGCCGGGTGATTCGGAACAGACGGGCGGTCCGGGCCTGTTTTCCGGCTCCGGCCGTCGTCCACGGCCCCCCTCGGGTCCTGCCGAGGCACCCGGTTCCGGGCGGAGGAAGGCGGGGTGGGGCACCGTCCCGTTCCACCCGACCCCGTAGCCCCGTCTTTCGTTGACATCGGAGAGGTCAATGGGTGCAATGCGATACACTCCGGACCGGACCCGGACATCGGCGCGCCACAAAGACCGCGTAGCGTCGGCCTTCTCCCATCCCACAGGGGGTCTTCGATGAAGCTGAACAGGATTCTTGGCACCATGGGCGCCGCCGCGGCGCTGCTCCTGGCCGGGACGGCCGTGGCCCAGAACAAGACGGTCAACATCTACAACTGGGCCGACTACATCGGCGAGACGACGCTGGAGGACTTCCAGAAGGAAACCGGCATCGCGCCGAAGTACGACGTCTTCACCGATCTGGAGACGCTGGAAGCCAAGCTGCTGACGGGCAATTCCGGCTACGACGTGATCGTGCCCACGGCCGAGCCCACCCTGTCCAAGCTGATCCAGGCCGGCGCGGTCCAGAAGCTGGACAAGTCCAAGATCCCCAATCTCAAGAACCTGGACCCTGCGCTGATGGCGCTGGTCCAGCGCACCGACCCCGGCAACGAGTACGGCGTCATCTACCAGTGGGGCACCATCGGGATCGGCTTCGACACCAAGAAGATCAAGGAAGTGGCGCCCGACGTCAGCACCGACAGCTGGGACATGATCTTCAAGCCGGAGAACGCGGCGAAGCTGGCGAAGTGCGGAATCGTCGTGCTGGACAGCGCCACCGACGTGCTGCCGACCGTGTTCCACTATCTCGGCCTCGACCCGAACTCGGACAAGTCCGCCGACCTCAAGAAGGTCGAGGAGACGATGCTGGCCATCCGCCCGCACATCAAGGCGTTCGTGCCGTCGGTCATCGACCCGTTGGCATCGGGTGATGCCTGTGTCGCGTTCGGCTACTCCGGCGACATCTTCCAGTCCGCGGCCCGTGCCGAGGAAGCCAAGGCCGGCGTCGAGATCGACTACGTGATCCCCAAGGAAGGCGCGCAGGTCTGGTTCGACATGATGGCGATTCCGGCGAACGCCCCCAACCTTGAGGCGGCGCACACCTGGATCAACTTCGCTTTGCAGCCGAAGGTCATGGCCGGCATCAGCGATTTCGTCGCCTATGCCAACGCCGTTCCGGCTTCATGGCCGTTGATGGACGAATCCGTGGCGAAGAACCCCAAGGTGTTCCCGCCGGCGGACCTGATGGCGAAGATGTTCACGGCAAAGCAGGTGGGGGCGCGGGCGGACCGCGAGCGCACCCGGACCTGGACACGGATCAAGACCGGCCGCTGACGGTTCAGCGGCAGACAGGTTGAGGGAGCGCCCTGGCAAAGCTCTGCCGGGGCGTTTCCGTTTGGCGTAACCCCGGTCGGGCAGCGGGAAGGGCACACCCGATGGCGATAGTGCAGGCGCAGAGCCGGACGCAGACTCAGTTGCAGCAGGAACCTTGGCGCGATCCCAAGGCCAAGCCCTATGTCCGCGTCGAGAAGGTGACCAAGAAGTTCGGCGATTTCGTCGCCGTGGACGATGTCTCCCTGTCGATCTACCGCGGCGAGTTCTTCTCGCTGCTGGGGGGATCGGGGTCGGGCAAGACGACGCTGCTGCGCATGCTCGCCGGCTTCGAGACGCCGACCGAGGGCAAGATCTTCATCGACGGCGTGGACATGACCGGGGTGCCGCCCTATGAGCGCCCCGTGAACATGATGTTCCAGTCCTACGCCCTGTTCCCCCACATGACGGTGGAGGGCAACATCGCCTTCGGTCTGCATCAGGACCGCCTGCCGAAGGCGGAGATCCGCGAGCGCGTGGAGGAGGCGTTGAACCTCGTTCAGCTCGGGCCGTTCGCCAAGCGCAAGCCGCACCAGCTTTCCGGCGGCCAGCGTCAGCGCGTCGCCCTGGCCCGCGCCCTGGTGAAGCGTCCCAAGCTGCTGCTGCTGGACGAACCGCTGGGCGCGCTCGACAAGAAGCTGCGCGAGCAGACCCAGTTCGAGCTGGTGAACATCCAGGAGAAGGTCGGCATCACCTTCGTGGTCGTCACCCACGACCAGGAGGAGGCGATGACCATGTCCACCCGCATCGCCGTGATGAACCGGGGCTACATCGCCCAGGTCGGCACGCCGACCGAAATCTACGAATATCCGCACACCCGCTTCGTCGCCGGCTTCATCGGGTCGGTGAACATGTTCGAGGGCCGGGTGGTGGAGAACGAGCCGGACCACTGCCTTGTCCGCTCCGAGCAGTCGGGCTGCGATCTCTACATCAATCACCCCGCCTCCATCGGCGCCGGGACGGCCTGCTGGGTGGCGATCCGGCCGGAGAAGGTGGCCATCGCCAAGGAGCCGCCGCCCGACATGATGCCGGGCCGGAACCAGACCACCGGCGTGGTGCGCGAGATCGCCTATCTGGGCGATGTCTCCATCTACGACGTGGAACTGGACACCGGCGTGCGCGTGCGGGTGACGGCTCCGAACCTGACCCGGCGCACGGAGATGCCCATCACCTGGGGCGACCGCGTGTATCTGAGCTGGCGGCCCTTCGCCGGCAGCGTCCTGACCGAATAGGGGGGCGGCGATGGCGGACATGGCCGGATATACCGGCGCTACCGGCGGAGCGGCGGTGTCGCCGCCGCGGCGTGTGCATGTGGGCGACCTGCTGCGGCGCGTCGGCATCACGGGGAAGGGGGTGGTCACTGCCGTCCCCTTCTTCTGGCTGCTGCTGTTCTTCCTCGTCCCGTTCCTGATCGTCTTCAAGATCGCCCTGTCGCAGACGACGGTCGGCATCCCGCCCTACACGCCCATGTTCGAGACGGTGGGGGAGGAGGGGCGGACGACGATCACCCTGATCTGGGACAATTTCCGGTTCCTGGTCTCCGACGATCTCTATGTCATCTCCTACCTGAACTCGCTCTGGATCGCCTTCGTCTCTACGCTGTTCTGCCTGCTGATCGGCTATCCCGTGGCCTATGCCCTGGCGAAGTCCGAGCCGCGCTGGCGCACGCCCCTGCTGATGATGGTGATCCTGCCGTTCTGGACCAGCTTCCTGATCCGGGTCTATGCCTGGATCATGCTGCTGCGCGACGACGGGCTGGTGACGGCGAACCTCAACGCCGTGCTGATGGCGCTGGGCGTGATCGACCAGCCCCTGCAGATCCTCTACACGCCGACCGCGGCCTATATCGGCATCGTCTATTCCTACCTGCCCTTCATGATCCTGCCGCTCTACGCGACGCTGGAGAAGCTGGACAACACCCTGCTGGAGGCGGCGGCCGACCTGGGCTGCCCGCCCTGGAAGGCGTTCCTCACCATCACCCTGCCGTTGTCGATACCGGGCATCCTGGCGGGCTCGCTGCTGGTCTTCATCCCGGCGACGGGCGAGTTCGTGATCCCCGCTCTGCTGGGCGGGCCCGATACGCTGATGATCGGCAAGGTTCTGTGGGACGAATTCTTCAACAGCCGTGACTGGCCGGTCGCCTCTGCCGTGGCGATCGCGCTGCTGGTCTTCCTCGTGGTGCCGATCATGTGGTTCCAGAGCATCCAGGGGCGCCAGCAGGAGCAGGAGGGGGCCTGAGCCATGCCGAAATCCTGGTTTCTGCGCGGGGCGCTGGCGGTCGGCCTGATCTTCCTCTACGGGCCGATCCTGCTGCTGATCGCCTATTCCTTCAACGACAACCGTCTGGTCACGGTCTGGAGCGGTTTCTCCTTCCGCTGGTACGGGGAGCTGATGCAGAACGCGCAGCTTCTGGAGGCGGCGTGGCTGTCGCTGCGGATCGCCTTCATCACCGCCTGCGGGGCGGTGGTGCTGGGCACCATGGCGGGGCTGCTGATGGCCCGCTTCGGGCCGTTCCGCGGCCGCGCCCTGTTCGGCGGGATGATCTCGGCTCCCCTGGTGATGCCGGAGGTCATCATGGGCCTGTCGCTGCTGCTGCTGTTCGTCAGCCTGGAGCAGTTGATCGGCTGGCCCGCGGGGCGTGGCACGACGACCATCGTCATCGCCCACATCACCTTCACCATGTCCTTCGTGGCCGTGGTCATCCAGTCGCGTCTGGTCAGCCTGGACGCCAGTCTGGAGGAGGCGGCGATGGATCTGGGTGCGCGTCCGGCCAAGGTGTTCTTCGTCATCACCCTGCCGATCATCGCGCCCTCGGTCGTGGCGGGCTGGCTGCTGGCCTTCACCCTGTCGCTGGACGATCTGGTGATCGCCAGCTTCGTCTCCGGCCCCGGCTCGACAACCCTGCCGATGGTGGTGTTCTCCAGCGTGCGCCTGGGCGTCAGCCCGCAGATCAACGCGCTGGCGACCATCGTGGTGGCGGTCGTGGCGGTGGGCATCGTCATCGCCGGCGTGATGAACGCCCGGGCCGAGCGGACCCGGCGGCGCGACGAGCAGATGGCGCAGCAGGGCTGATCTTTTTCCTAGAACTGTCACATTGGCTGCCCTCCGGCCTGCGGCGGAGCGTCGGGAGACGATCCGCCGCAGGCCCCAGCTATCGCGTCAGCGCATGGCTCGAACAGCAGATGCAAGCCAATCCGCCGTGTTATGCGACATTTTCGGCTGTCGTCATGCGCCTTGCGCATGACGGGGCCGGGCGCCGCCGGCTGGCATAAAATCCGCCGGGCAATTATATTACTGGCATCGTCAACTGCCATGGAGCGGTGCCATGAGGTACTTCCTGATGCTTCCCCTCTTCCGTCTTGGCAATTTGCTGCCGTATGCGGACACGCCTGCTGTGAAGGCCCAGCGCCGGGATTAAGGCGACACGGGTCAGATTCGTTTCGCAGTCACCATAACGACCATTAGCCGGTTGCCATTTCCGCGGGCCGGCAGGTTGTCACCAGAGCGCCCCGGCGATTACCTTCGCCGGGGCGTTCCGTTTTCCGGGCATCGTGCCTTTATGTTATGCGGTGGGCGTCAGCGCCCCCTTTCTAGCCAAGGACATGACCATGCCCGTTCCTGCTTCGCTGGGCTTCCGCATGCCGGCCGAATGGTCGCCGCACTCCCGCTGCTGGATGGCCTGGCCCGTGCGGGCGGAGACCTTCCCCAACGGCCTTGCCGCCGCCCGCCTGGCCTATGCCGAGGTGGCCAAGGCGATCGCGCAGTTCGAGCCCGTGACCATGCTCTGCCCCGAGAGCGAGGTGGCGGAGGTGAGCCTGTCCTGCGGCAAGGGGGTGGAGGTGATGCCCCTGACCCTCTCCGACAGCTGGCTGCGCGACAACGGCCCCACCTTCCTGGTGAACGATGCCGGGCAGCAGGCCGGCGTCCATTGGGGCTTCAACGCCTGGGGCCGCAATTACGAGGACTTCCAGCCCGACACCGAGGTCGCGGCCCGCATCCTGGACCGGCTGGGCCTGCCCCGCTTCGTGGCGCCGCTGGTCATGGAGGGCGGCTCTTTCCATGTGGACGGGGAAGGCACCCTGCTGACGACGCAGGAGTGCCTGCTGAACCCCAACCGCAATCCCGGTCTGTCGAAGGCCGAGATCGAGGGGCACCTGCGCGACTTCCTGGGCGTGCGGGAGATTCTCTGGCTGGAGCGGGGGTATGAGCAGGACGAGACCGACGGCCATATCGACGAGATCGCCTGCTTCGTCCGCCCCGGCGTCGTGCTGGCGCTGACGACGGACGACACGGCCGATCCGAACTACCCCGTCTTCCGGGAGAACATCGAGCGCCTGAAGGCGTCAAAGGACGCCGCCGGCCGCACGCTTGAGGTGGTGACGATCCGCACGCCCGCGCGCAAGGAGCAGAGCGGCATCCGCCTCACCCTTTCCTACATCAACTTCTATCTGGCCAACGGCGGGGTGGTGATGCCGGCCTTCGAGGACCCGGAGGACGTGGAGGCATTCCGCCTGTTCCGCCGGTTGTTCCCGGACCGGGATGTGGTCCAGGTCCCGGCGCTGGACATCGTCCGCGGCGGCGGCGGCATCCATTGCATCACCCAGCAGCAGCCGGCCTGACGGCCGGCCGGACCGGACAGCGAAGGAAGCAGGACATGGAGTTCCATACGGGTCGGCTGATCGACCATGTGCACATCAAGGCGGGCGACCTCGAAGCCTCGCGGCGCTTCTACCGGGCCGTGGCGGAGGCGCTGGGCCTGCCGGTGACGCTTGAGGGCGAGGGTTATATCGGCCTGGACGAACTCTATGTCTCCGGCACGGCCGACGGGCCGCTGACGCAGGGCCTGCATCTGGCCTTCCAGGCCGGCGACCGGGAGACGGTGGAGCGCTTCCATGCCGCAGCCATCGCCGCCGGCGGTCGGGACAACGGTGGCCCCGGCGAGCGCTCCTACCATCCCGGCTATTACGCGGCCTTCGTGCTCGATCCCGACGGCAACAACATCGAGGCGGTGTACCACGGGCCGTCCATCCGCTCCGCCGACAGCGTGGTCATCAAACCGGCCTGAGCGGGTCCGCTGCCGCGGCTCGGCGAAGCGCCGCCTTCCAGCGCTCCGCCAGTCCGGGCAGGGCCAGTGCCGCCGCGGCATCCGTGGCGTCGGGCGGTTTCGCCGTGATCAGCCGGTTCAGGCGGCGGACGGTCCAGCCCGCGGGGCCGCGGTCCAGCAGGTCCAGCCGGTCGCCGGCGGCGACATGGCCGGGCTCCAGCACCTCCAGGAACCAGCCGGTCAGGCCCTCCCGCGTGGCCCAGCGGGTCAGGCGCGGCTCGCCCGACAGCACCGCAGGCCAGCGGCAGCGCACCACCGGCTGGGTCACCCGCAGCAGGGCCGTGCCGGCGCGCAGCACGTCGCCGATGCGGGCCTCGTCCTCGCCGTAGCCCTCGATGGTCAGGTTCTCCCCGAAGCAGGGGACGGGCAGGGGGGCGCCGCGCAGGGCGGCGAAGCGGGCGTAGCTTTCCAGGCAGAAGGCATGGACCGCGGTGTCGCCCAGGTCGCGCGGGCGATAGGCGCTCGCGTCCCCCTCCAGCCCGTGCCGGTGAACGGCGACGGGGCCGGCGACGGGGACCTTGGCGATGCCGGTCCGGGAGGGCCGGCCGCGGGCGGACAGCCGCGGCACGACGGGGCCGACATTGACGCCGAGGATCAGCATGGGACCCGGCGTCGGCGCCTGCTGCACGCCGAAAGGGCAGTCGGGGCGGCCGGGGGCCGGAGGCGCGTCCGGCCCCCCGGTCACGCTCAGTCGAACTCCGCCTGGGTGGCGACGATGTGCGTGACGAGACCGTACTCCTTGGCCTCCTCCGCGCTCATCCAGTAGTTCCGGTCGGTGTCCTGCTCCACCCGCTCCAGCGGCTGGCCGGTCTCCCGCGCGATGATGCTGTTGATCCGACGGCGCATCTTGATGATCTCCTGCGCCTCGATGGCGATGTCGCTGGCGCGGCCGCCGGCGCCGCCCATCGGCTGGTGGATCAGGAAGCGCGTGTTGGGCAGGCAGTAGCGGTTCTCCCGGTGGGCACCCAGGAAGATGTGTGCGCCGGCCGAGGCGACCCAGCCGGTGCCCAGGATCTTCACCCGCGGTTTGATGAAGCGGATGGTGTCGTGGATGCTGTCGCCGCTCTCCACATGCCCGCCGGGGGAGTTGATGACGATGTTGATGGGATCGTCGCTGATGGAGGCGTAGGCCAGGAGCTGGGCGACCGTATCCTGGGCCACCTTCTGGTTGATCTCGCCGAAGATCAGGACGGTGCGGCTCTTGAACAGGGCCTGCTGGATCGCCTGGAACGGACCGGGCAGGGTTTCGGCCTTCTTGTCCTTGTCGTTCTCCGGCTTTTCAGGCTGGTCTTCGTCGTCGAGGCGGAACGGGTTGACGAGCACGGTTCGCTCCCTGGCGTTACGGTGTTCCATGCAGTGACCTAGCGGGAATCGGGGTCGGGTTCAACCCGCAGTCCCTCACAGCTCGATCCAGACGCTCTTCAGGTCAGTGTACTTCTCCAGCGCATGCAGGCTCTTGTCGCGGCCGAAGCCGGACTGCTTGAAGCCGCCGAAGGGGGTGGTGATGTCGCCGGCGTCGAAGCAGTTGATCCAGACGCTGCCCGCCCGGATCGCCTTGGCCGCGCGCATGGCGGTGGAGAGGTCCTTCGTCCACACCGCTGCGGCCAGCCCGTAGATCGTGTCGTTGGCGATGCGGATGGCCTCGTCGGCGTCCTTGAAGGTGAGGGTGGAGAGCACGGGTCCGAAGATCTCCTCCCGCGCGATGGTCATGGCGCTGGAGACGCCGTCGAACACGGTGGGCTCGATGTAGAAGCCGCCCGTCTCCGTCCGCGCCGCTCCGCCGCCCGTCCTCAGCACGGCACCTTCGGCCTTGCCCTTCTCGATGTAGCCCAGCACGCGGCCGTGCTGGCGCTGGTCCACCATGGCGCCGGTGCGGCTGTTCCAGTCCAGCGGGTCGCCCGGCACCCAGTCGCGGGCGTAAGCGACGACCTTCTCCAGGAAAGCGTCCTTGATGCTCTCCTGCACCAGCAGGCGGGAGCCGGCGTTGCAGACCTCGCCCTGGTTGAAGAAGATGCCGCCGGCGGCGTTCTGCGCGGCCAGATCCAGGTCGGCGGCGTCGGCCATGACGATGTGCGGGGTCTTGCCGCCGCACTCCAGGCTGACCCGCTTCATGTTCGACTGGCCGGCGTAGGTGAGGAAGTACTTCCTCACCTCGGTGGAGCCGGTGAAGGTCACCATGTCCACGTCCATGTGCAGGCCCAGCGCTCGCCCGGCCGTCTCTCCGAAGCCCGGCACGACGTTCAGCACGCTCGGCGGCAGCTCGGCCTCGATCGCCAGTTCGGCCAGCCGCAGCGCGCTCAGCGGCGACTGCTCGGCCGGCTTGAGCACGACCGAATTGCCGGTCGCCAGCGCCGGCGCCAGCTTCCACACCGCCATCATCAGGGGGAAGTTCCACGGCACCACCGCCGCGATCACGCCCAGCGGCTCGCGCAGGATCAGCGACATGGAGTCCGGGCCGCTGGGGCCGACCTGGTCGTACAGCTTGTCGATCGCCTCCCCGTAATAGGCGGCGCAGCGCGCGGACAGCGGCACGTCGATGCTGCGGCTGTCCCGGATCGGCTTGCCCATGTCCAGGGTCTCCAGGAGCGCCAGCTCGTCGGCGTTCTCCAGGATCAGTTCGGCCAGCTTCAGCAGCACCTTCTTGCGCTCGCGCGGGTGGCGGTCGCGCCAGATGCCGCTCTCGAACGCCTTGCGCGCGCTGGCGACGGCGCGGTCCACGTCCTCCGTGTCGCCGGCCGCGACCCGGGTCAGCACGCGCCCGTCGCGCGGGGACAGGCACTCGAAGGTCTTGCCCGAGGCCGCGGGCACGAAGCGGCCGTCGATGAAGATCTGGGTACGGAAGCTCAGCCGTGCGGCGCGGTCCTGCCAGTCGATGGGGGTGGCGGCGTCCAACGTGTCCTCCCTGGGGTTCCGTGGCGTCCCGTTCACGGGTGTCGCGTCCTGCGGCGAGAGTGCGACGGCCTGTCGCCGGCGGCAACCCCCTACCGTGGAGCAGCCCGGGGGCGCCCCTACCAGGGGAAGCGCGCCGGCGGGAAATCACCGATGAAGCTCAGATGGGTGCGCAGGCCGTGCGCGTCGTCCCACAGGTGCAGGGCGACCGCCGGCGGCTCCCGCGTCCAGCGGGCCGGAGACTCCGGCTCCAGGTCCAGGGCGACCAGATGCGCCGTAGCGGGGCCGCAGAAGCAGGGAATGCCGCGCCAGTGGGCGGCGATCGGCCGATGGACATGGCCGCAGAGCAGGCCGGCGACGGTGCGGCCGCGCAGCAGGCCGGCCAGCGCGTCCGCACCGGCGCAGTTCATGCGGTCCATGTGGCCGATACCGCTCACGAAGGGCGGGTGGTGCATCAGCACCAGCAGCGGCCGTTCATGGGGGGCCTCGGCCAGCCGGTCGGCAATCCAGGCCAGCCGCGGCGCGTCCAGAGCACCTTCCGGCCGGCCGGGCACGACGGTATCCAGCGCCAGGATGCGCAGCGGCCCGGTATCCATCATGCGGTGCAGGTACGGCCCGTCGGGCAGCCCCGGGTCCAGCGGACGCAGGGCCGTGCGCAGCTCCTCGCGGTCGTCGTGGTTGCCGGGGATGACCAGCAGCGGCAGGCCCAGCCCGGCCAGCAGCTCCGCCGCCATCGCATACTCGCCCGGCTGCGGCCCGTTGACGACGTCCCCGGTCACCACGACCAGATCCGGCCGGCGGGGCAGGGCGGCGACATGGGCCACGGCGCGGGCCAGGGCGTCGTTCGTGTCCACCTCTCCGAACGCCCGGGCGCCGCGGGCGGTGACGTGCAGGTCCGTCAACTGGGCGATCAGCATGGCCGCGGCCTCCCTCTGCCACTATCCTCGTCCTGTGCAGAGAGATGGGGCCTGTGGAGAAGGATGGGGAGAGTGATGGTCCTGCGCACCCGCTTCTGGGACGAACTGACGACGGAGGATATCCGCGCCCTGCCGCCCGGTACGGTCGCCATCCTGCCCGTGGCGGCGACGGAGCAGCACGGGCCGCACCTGCCGCTCGCCACCGATGCCGTCATCAACCGCGGCATCCTGGAGCGGGCGCTCGCCCTGCTGCCGCCGGAGCTGCCGGCGCTGGCCCTGCCGGCGCAGGGGGTCGGCCACTCTCCGGAGCATGGCGGCTTCCCCGGCACGCTGACCCTGCGGGCGGAGACGGCGCGGGCCGCCTGGACGGAACTGGCGGAGGGCGCGCACGCCGCCGGGGTGCGCCGGCTGGTGCTGTTCAACAGCCATGGCGGCAACCCGCCGCTGCTGGACCTGATGGCGGTGGACCTGCGGGTGCGACGGGGCCTGCTGGTTGTGCCCGCCTCCTGGACACGGTTCGGCTACCCGCCCGGCCTGTTCCCGCCGGAGGAGCTGGAGTTCGGCATCCATGGCGGGGCGGTGGAGACGAGTCTGATGCTGCATCTCCGCCCCGACCTCGTGCGGCGCGACCGCATCGCCGACTTTCCCAGCGCGGCCCGCGCCGTGGCGGCGGGGAACCGCTTCCTGCGCAGCCATGGCCGTATCGGCACGGGCTGGATGACCGGCGACCTGAACCCCGCGGGTGCCGTCGGTGACGCCCGGCTGGCGACGGCGGAGGCCGGGCAGGCCCTGCTGGAGCACGCGGCGACGGCGCTGGCGACCCTGGTCGGGGAGGTCCACCGCCTGCCGCTGCCCTGGGACGGTGCGGAGCCGGGCGGCTGATCCGGCTTCGGTGGAACCCCCTCAGTCGAATCCGATGTCGCGGGTGCGCTGCTGGAAGCGCATCCCGGCATCGACATAGACGGTCTGCCCGGTGACGGAGGGCGTGCGCAGCAGGAAGATTGCCGCCGCCGCGATCTCCGCCGGGGCGGGACCGTGCCCCAGCGGCGTGCGGCCGTGCAGGCGCTCGAATTCCGCCCGGCTCTGCCCCGGTGCGGGCAGGGTGTAGCCCGGCGCCACGGCGTTGACCCGCAGCCGCGGCGCTTCCGACCGGGCCAGCGTCTCCGTCGCTCCCATCAGGGCGTACTTGCTCAGGGTGTAGGAGAAATGGTCGCCGTAGGGGGCGGCCAGCTTCTGGTCCAGCAGGTTGACCACGGCGCCCTGCACGCCCCGGGGCAACTGCCGCAGCAGGCCCTGGATCAGCAGGCAGGGCGCCAGTGCGTTCGGCAGCATGTGGTGCAGGAAGCTCTCGGCGGTCAGCGTGCCGATCCCGTCCCACTCGAAGACGGAGGCGCTGTTGACGACAGCCGTCACCGGCCGCCCGGCCGCTGCCGCCGCCGACTCCACAAGTGCGGACGCGGCGTCCGGGTCCGCAAGGTCGCCGGCTACGGTGGCGGCGTCCACGCCCCGGTCCCGCAGGGTGGTGGCCAGCGCCTCGGCCTCGGCAGCGGAGGCGCGGTGGTGGATCACCACGCTCCAGCTCTCCGCGGCGCAGGCTTCCACGATGGCGCGGCCCAGCCGCTTCGCCCCGCCGGTGACCAGGACCAGGGGCTGCGGCGCGGGGGACAGGGGATCAGGCATGGTCGCGCTCCAGGCTCAGTTCGACGGTCGCGGCGGGGCCGCCCCCCTCCCGCCCGGACAGGGCGACGCGCACGCTGCGGATGCGCTCGTCCTCGGCGAAAACGAACCGGGCGACCGCCCGTGCCGCCGCCTCCGGGCTCGGGAACGGACCTTGCCCGTCCAGCCGCTCCAGGATGAAGCGGACGATCCGGCTGTAGTCCACGGTGCGGTCGATGTCGGCCGTATCGCCGGCGAACGGACCGGGAATCGCCGCCTCCAGCCAGACGCTGACCAGGACGGGGACGGCGGTTTCCGCCGGGGCGAGGCGCAGGTGGCTGGCGACGCCGTTGACGAGGATGCGCAGGTGCGACATGGACGGAAACCTATGGCGGCCGGGATCGGGACAAGGGGTCGCGCGGCAGCATAGCGGCGGTCGCGGCGGGCGGATATCCTCCAGCCGCTTGGCAACGGCGGTCGGCGCCCTATCCTTCCGGCCGGGGTCCAGGCGGGCCAGCGGATCAGGTGGCGGGGCTGGCCGGATGACAGGCTGCCCGGATGACAGGCGGGGAGGATGGCATGCGTTTCGGGCCGGGTCTGCGGCCGTTCCGACCGGGGCGGTTCCTTGCCTGCATCCTTGCGCTGTTCGCGCTCTCCGGGCCGGCCCGGGCGGCGGAGACGCTGACCTTCATGACCGACTGGGTGGCGCAGGCCGAACATGGCGGCTTCTACCAGGCGCTTGCCACCGGGATCTATGCCCGCCACGGGCTGGAGGTGAAGCTCCGCCCCGGCGGGCCGGGCATGGATTCGCAGCGGCTGCTGGCCGCCGGGGCGATCGACGCGGCCATGGGCTCCTCGGGCTTCTTCCCGCTGAACATGGTCCAGGCGGGGGCGCCGGTGGTTGCCGTGGCGGCCCTGTTCCAGAAGGACCCGACGATCCTGATGACGCATCCGCGCGACGACGTGCGGGCGCTCGCGGACATGAAGGGCAAGCCGATCCATATCGGCGATCCCTCGGTCAACACGATCTGGCGCTGGCTGAAGTCCCGCTACGGGTTCGAGGACCGCCAGATCCGCAAATACACCTTCAACATCGCCCCCTTCCTGGTCGATCCGACGGCGATCCAGCAGGGCTACCTGACCAGCGAACCGTTCACCGCCACCAAGGCAGGGGTGACGCCCCGGGTCTTCCTGCTGGCGGACAACGGGTTCCTCAGCTACTCGGCCATGATCATGGTCCGCCGCGAGCTTCTGGAGCGGAAGCCGGAGGTGGTGCAGGCCTTCGTCGATGCCAGCATCGAGGGCTGGTACAGTTACCTCTACGGTGACCCGGCACCGGCCAACGCCCTGATCAAGAAGGACAATCCGGAGATGGACGACGCCACCACCGCCTATGCCCGCGCCCGCATGCTGGACTACGGCATCGTGGACAGCGGCGACGCGGCGACCCTCGGTGTCGGCGCCATGACGGCGGCCCGGTGGGAAGCCTTCACGGCGGAGATGAAGCAACTGGGCCTCTATCCCGCGGACCTGGACTGGCGGCAGGGCGTGGACCTGCGCTTCGTGAACAAGGGACACGGCCGGGAGGGACGGCCCTGAGCGTGGAACCGCTGCTCCGGAGCGAGGGGCTGGGTCTGCGCTATGCCCCCGGAGGCACGGCCGGAACGGAGGCCCTGGCCGATGTCGGTCTCACCGTCGCGCGCGGGGAGTTCGTCAGCCTGCTCGGCTCGTCCGGCTGCGGCAAGAGCACCCTGCTGCGCCTGATCGCCGGTCTGCTGCCCCCCACCGCGGGGGGCGTCCACTGGTCTGCGCCGCCGGGCCCCGGCGACATCGGCTTCGTCTTCCAGGAGCCGACGCTGATGCCCTGGGCGACGGTCGCCGACAATGTGCGTCTGCCGCTGGATCTCGCCGGCGTGGCGAAGGCGGAAGCGCGGGAGCGCGCGGCGGAGCAGCTCGCCCGTGTCGGGCTGGTGGACGTCGCCGCGGCCTTCCCGCGGGAGCTGTCGGGCGGCATGCGGATGCGCGCGGCCCTGGCGCGGGCGCTGGTGACCCGGCCGCGCGTGCTGCTGCTGGACGAGCCCTTCGCGGCGCTGGACGAGATCACGCGCTTCCGCCTGAACGACGAGCTGCTGGCGCTGTGGCAGGAGACCGGCGTCACCGCGCTGTTCGTGACGCACAGCGTCTTCGAAGGGGTCTACCTCTCCACCCGGATCGCCGTGATGTCGCCCCGTCCCGGTCGCATCGTGGCGGAGATGGCGGTGGATCTTCCCCGGCCGCGCCGGCCGTATCTCCGGACGGAGGCCGGATTCGGCGTCCTGTGCCGGGAGGCGTCGGCCCTGCTGGCGGCGGCCATGGGTGACAGCGCCGGCGGGGGAGGGATGCCGTGACCGGACCCCTGCGCCGCCTGCTGCCGGCCCTGCTGGGACTGGTCGTGCTCGCCGTCTGGGAAGGGGCGGTGCGCGTGGCGGCGGTGCCGGTCTTCGTGCTGCCGCCGCCGTCCCTGATCCTCCAGTCCCTGGTGGCCGATGCCGGCATCCTCCTGCCGTCGCTCCGGGTGACCGTCCTGATCACGGTCCAGGCCTTCGTGCTGGCCGTCGTCAGCGGCGTGGCGCTGGCCGTGCTGTTCAGCCGGTCGCGGCTGCTGGCGGCCGCGCTCTACCCCTATGCCGTCATCCTCCAGGTGACGCCGGTCGTCGCCATCGCTCCCCTGGTGGTGATCTGGGTCGGCTATGAGCGGATCGACCTCGCCCTGCTGATCCTGGCCTGGATCGTGGCCTTCTTCCCGATCCTGTCGAACGCCACGCTGGGGCTGTCGTCGGTGGACCCGAACCTGCGTGACCTGTTCCGCCTCCATGGCGCCAGCCGCTGGCAGACGCTGTGGCGGCTCCAGATCCCCTCGGCGCTGCCCTATATCCTGGCGGGCATGAAGGTGTCGGGCGGGCTGGCCCTGATCGGGGCCGTGGTGGCCGAGTTCGTGGCCGGCTCCGGTACAGCCTCGGGGCTTGCCTGGAGGATCGTCGAGTCGGGCAACCGGCTCGCCATCCCGCGACTGTTCGCCGCGCTGCTGCTGCTGTCGCTGCTGGGGATAGCGATCTTCGCGGCGCTGTCGTGGCTCCAGCGCCGGCTGCTCCGGCGCTGGCACGAGAGCGAGCTTGGGCCCGCTCAGGACTCGTAGCTGATCAGGACCTCGGCCGGCACGTCCAGCCGGTCCCGGCCGTTCAGGAAGGCCAGCTCCATGATGAAGGCCGCGGCCGTCACGTCGGCGCCGACGCTGCGCAGCAGATGGATCGCCGCCGCCATCGTCCCGCCGGTCGCCAGCAGATCGTCCAGCACGACCACGCGCTGGCCGGGGGCGATGGCGTCGGCCTGAATCTCGACCGTGTCGGTGCCGTATTCCAGATCGTAGGTGTAGCGGATCGTCTGGCCGGGCAGCTTGCCCTTCTTGCGCACCATGGCGAAGCCGCAGCCCAGGGCCAGCGACAGCGGCGCCGCGACCAGGAAGCCACGCGACTCGATGCCGACCAGCAGGTCCGGCTTGTGCGGGGCGACCGCCTCGGCCAGCTTCTCCACCGTCGCCTTCCAGGCTTCGGCATGGGCGAGCAGGGTCGAAATATCGTAGAAGAGGATACCGGGCTTGGGGAAGTCCGGCACGGTGCGGATGTGGGAACGGATGTCCATGGCTGACCCTTTCGCGGACCGGGGCTGCCGGCTGTTCCGGCCTACCCGTCGGGTCCGGCCGCCCGGAACCCGTTGACCGGCCGGTGTTGACCGGCCCGGGCGGTTCCTGTCAAGTGGGCAGGCCGCCTCGGAAGGGCGCACCCCGGCGCGGAGTGAGGCATGCGGGCAGGAGCTGAAGCGACGAAGGACCCCGGCTGGATCAGTACGGCCTGGGAGGAGGACCAGTGGGTCCTGGCGGCCGGCGGTCGCTGGGATCTGTCGGCCGTGCCGCGCCTGGACCAGCGGCTGCGCACGGCGGGGCCGGACCGGCCCGCGTCGTCCGTCTGCATCGACCTGAGCGGCCTGGTCGCGCTGGACACGGCCGGCGCGCTGCTGATCGACCGGCTGGCGGAGCGGCTGCGCGCCGAAGGCCATACCGTTGCCATCGTCGGTGCCCGGCCCGATCTCTGCGCCCTGCTGCGGGAGGTGCGCCGCGCTTCCCGGGCGGACAGTCCCGCGCTCCCCCGTTACGAGCCGATGCACGACCTGCTGGAGCGGGTCGGCCGGGCGACCGTGGAGGCGGGGCAGGATGCCGCGAAGCTGCTGGGCTTCCTGGGCATGGTCACCGTCACGGCCCTGCGGCTGGTGCGCCAGCCGCGCCGGTTCCGGATGACCCCCTTCGTCTTCCATCTGGAGCAGGTCGGCCTGAACGCGCTGCCCATCGTGGGCCTGCTGTCCTTTCTGATCGGCATCGTCCTGGCCTACCAGGGTGCCGACCAGCTCCGCCTGTTCGGGGCGGAGATCTTCGTCGTCAACCTGCTGGGCATCGGCGTCCTGCGCGAGATCGGCATCCTGATGACGTCGATCATCGTCGCCGGCCGCTCCGGCTCCGCCTTCACGGCGCAGATCGGCACCATGAAGGTGAACCAGGAGGTGGACGCCATGCGCACGCTGGGCCTGGACCCGGTGGAGCTGCTGGTGCTGCCGCGGCTGCTGGCGCTGATGGTCGCACTGCCGCTGCTGGGGTTCTACGCCAACGTGGTGGCGCTGTTCGGCGGCGCCGTGATGGCCTACAGCTATCTCGACATCACCTTCGGCCAGTTCCTCAAGCAGCTCCAGCTCGCGGTCAACGAAACCACGCTGTTCGTCGGGCTGGTCAAGGCGCCGGTGTTCGCCATCGTCATCGCCCTGGTCGGCTGCTACGAAGGGCTGCGCGTGACCGGCAGCGCCCAGAGCGTGGGCCAGCTCACCACCCGCTCGGTCGTCGTCTCCATCTTCCTCGTGATCGTCCTCGATGCTCTCTTCTCCATCCTCTTCTCCTACCTCGGCATCTGAGCCCGGCGGCCGCCGCGAGGCGGTGATCCGCGTGCGCGGCCTGCGCACGCAGTTCGGCGCCCAGGTGGTGCATGACGGGGTGGATCTGGATGTCTACCGGGGCGAGGTGCTGGGGCTGGTCGGCGGCTCCGGCACGGGGAAGTCCGTGCTGCTGCGGGAGATCATCGGGCTGATCCGCCCGAGCGGCGGCCGCATCGAGGTGTTCGGGAAGGACACCACCGGCCTGGACGCGGAGGCGGTGCGCCGGATGCAGTCCCGCTGGGGCGTCCTGTTCCAGGACGGGGCCCTCTTCAGCTCCCTGACGGTGCTGGAGAACATCATGGTCCCGCTGAAGGAACATGCCGCCCTTCCGCCGGGCATGATGGAACAGATCGCGCGGGTGAAGGTGTCCATGGTCGGGCTGCCGCCCGATGCCGGCGCCAAATACCCCTCACAGCTCTCCGGCGGCATGCGCAAGCGCGCCGGTCTGGCGCGCGCCCTGGCGCTCGACCCGGAGATCCTGTTCCTGGACGAGCCCACCGCGGGGCTGGACCCGATCGGTGCCGCCGCCTTCGACGAGCTGATCGGCAACCTGAAGCGCAGCCTGGGGCTGACCGTCTTCATGGTGACCCACGACCTCGACAGCCTCTATGCGATCTGCGACCGTATCGCCGTCCTGATCGACAAGCGCCTCATTGTCGGCACCACCGAAACCCTGGTGCAGGAAGAGCATCCCTGGATCCGCGACTATTTCCATGGTCCGCGGGGCCGCGCTGCGCGTGCGGCGAAGGAGTGAGCGGATGGAGAATAGGGCCAGCTACACCATCGTCGGTGCCTTCGTGCTCGCGCTCGTCGCGGGGCTGTTCGTCTTCGTCGTCTGGCTGGCGAAGGTCCAGCTCGAAGGGGCGACGACGCCGTACCGCATCTACTTCACCGGCACGGTGACGGGGCTGGTCGAAGGCAGTCCGGTCCGTTACCGCGGCGTGGCCGTGGGCACCGTCTCCGACATCCGCCTCGATCCCGACAACGTGGAGCGGGTGCAGGTGACGGTGGAGGTGCCGGAGGACACCCCGATCAAGACCGACGCCCTCGCGTCGCTGGAGCCGGTCGGCGTCACCGGCGGCGTCTATGTGGAGATCGCCGGCGGTTCCCGTGACGCGCCACTGCTGGCGGCGGAGGAGGGCGGCATCCCGGTGATCCCGTCGCGCCCCAGCACCATCGCGGAAGTGCTGGCGCAGGCACCGCAGCTCCTGGGGAACCTCATCGCCATCTCGGAGAAGGTCTCGACCCTGCTGAACGACGAGAACCAGAAGGCGTTCGCCGCCATCCTGGGCAATCTCGCGGCGGCGAGCGACGGCGCCAACACGACCATGCGGAATGCCGACCAGCTCGTCGGTGAGCTGCGCACGGAGGTGAAGGCCGTCAGCCGTCAGGCGACGCAGCTCCTGGGCAACGCCAACAAGGTGGTCGCCGGGGTCGGTGCCGACGTGCAGACCGTCGCGGCCGAACTGGCCAAGACCTCCCGCGACCTGACCCGTCTGACGTCGTCGCTGGCGACGACGGCGGAGGAGGTGCGGGCCATGGTGCATGAGAACCGCGAACCGATCCGCGACTTCACGAACGAGACGCTCTATGAGTTCGGCGCCCTGACGATCCAGCTCCAGGATCTGGCGGCGAACCTGTCCCGGGTGACGGGCCGGCTGGAACGCGACCCGTCGCAACTGATCTTCGGCACCGGCCGGACCGGCGTGGAGGTGAAATGACGTTCGATCCCAACCGTCGGCGGCTGCTGGGACTGACCGCGACCCTGCCGTTGCTGGGGGGCTGCAGCGTGGCGGACGTGCTGACGCCGCCGCCGCCGCGGCTCTACGTGCTGTCCCCGGCGCGGGAGTTCACGGCCGGCCTGCCGCGGGTGGACTGGCAGCTCCTGGTGGAGACGCCCCTGGCGAACACCGGCATCGACACGGCCCGCATCGCCCTCGGCGAGACGCAGAGCCGTCTCACCTACTTCGCCGGCGCCAACTGGGTCGATCGGGCGCCGTCGATGGCGCAGCTCCTGCTGATCGAATCCTTCGAGAACAGCAACCGGATCGTCGCCGTCGGCCGCGAGGCGACCGGCCTGCGCGCCGACTTCATCCTGAAGACGGATCTGCGCGACTTCCAGGCCGAGTACAACGGCGGCACCCCGGGGGAGAGCCGCCCCGTCGGCCGTGTGCGGATGACGGCGAAACTGGTGCGGATGCCGCGCCGCATCATCGTCGCCAGCGAGTCCTTCGAGGCCCAGGTGCCCGCCAAGGGCTCTGCCTTCTCGGACATGATCGAGGCGATGGACGATGCGCTGGAAGCTGTCATGCGCCGGATGGTCGAATGGACGATCCGCCAGGGCCATGCGAACGTCGAGGCCGATCCGATCCCGGCCGCCTTTGACCGCTGATATCCCTCCGCAACGACCGGTTTCTCCCGTGACGATCCCCCGACGCTCGCTGTTCGGCGCCGCGCTTGCGGTTCCCGCCCTCCTGGCCCCGTCGCTCGCCGCTGCCCGGCACACGGCAGCACAGACCACCGCCCCCCAGCCGGCCATGGCGCCGCCGGCGGCCAAGCCAGCCCAACGGGATCTGGTGCTGGGCACGGGAGCCGTCACCGGCCTCTACCTGCCGGTCGGGGCTGCGCTGTGCAGTCTCGCCAACCGCGACGGCCGGGTGCGCTGCCTCGTGGAGGCGACGGAGGGATCGGTCTTCAACCTGAACGCCCTGCGGGCGGGCGAGATCGACCTTGCCATCGCCCAGTCCGACTGGGTGCGGCAGGCCTTCTCGGGGGAGGGACGGTTCGCTGCCGCCGGTCCCTTTGCCGACCTGCGGACCGTGCTGACGCTGCATGCCGAGACGCTGGCGATTCTGGCTGCGCCGGATTCGGGCATCGCCGGTTTTGCCGACCTGAAAGGACGGACGGTCAATGCCGGCCCGGCCGGATCGGCCATCCGCACCCTGTTCGAGACGGTGGCCCGCCGCTTCGGCTGGACCGATGCCGATCTCGCCGGCCTGTCCGACCTGTCGCCCGACCGGCAGGGTGAGCTTCTCTGCGATGGCAAGGCGGAGGCTGTGGTCTTCGCCGCGGGCCATCCCAACGGTGCCGTGATGCAGGCGGTCACGGGGTGCAGCGGCGTTCTCGTGCCCATCGAGGGGACGCCTGTGGATGCGCTTGTGGCGGAGCGTCCGGATCTCGTGAAGGCGGCGATCCCGGGCGGGCTCTATCCCGGGGCCGACGAGGATGTGCCCTCCGTCGGGGTGGTGGCGATGCTGGTGACCACGGCCGCGGTGGACGAAGGGGCCATCCACGACCTGACCCGGAGCATTCTGGACCGGGCGGAGGATCTGGGGGGCCTGCATCCGGCGCTGCGATCAGTCGGCCGCGACATCCTGGCCGGACCCGTGGCGGTGGCGCCGCGCCACCCCGGGGCGGAGCGCGCCCTGACGGAGGCCGGCCAGGTCTCCCCCTGACACCCAGGAAGTCTCCCGGGGCCCCCTGGGATACGCCCGGCGGTTCCATGGCCCCGCCCCGATGCGCTATGAGGGGCGCCGCATGCTGCCGGGCGGAGCCATGACTTCCCAGCCTTCCTTCTCCCCGCTTCCCATCGACGGCATCCTGCCGGACCTGACCGCGACCCTGGACCGCACGGCTGCCGCCGTGCTCCAGGCGCCGCCGGGCGCGGGCAAGACGACGCGGGTGCCGCTGGCCCTGCTGGACCGGCCCTGGGCGGCGGACGGTCGCATCGTGATGCTGGAGCCGCGCCGGCTGGCCGCCCGCACCGCCGCCCGCCGGATGGCGGAGATGCTGGGCGAGGCCGTGGGGGAGACGGTCGGATACCGGGTCCGCCTGGACTCGCGCATCTCCGCCCGCACCCGCGTCGAGGTGGTGACGGAGGGGCTGTTCCTGCGTCGGCTCCAGGCCGACCCGACACTGGAGGGCGTCGCCGCCGTCCTGTTCGACGAGTTCCACGAGCGCAGCCTGGATGCCGACCTGTCGCTGGCCTTCTGCCTGCAGTCCCAGGCCCTGCTGCGGCCGGACCTGCGCCTGCTGGTGATGTCCGCCACCCTGGACGGCGGTCCGGTGGCGGAACTGCTGGGCGGTGCGCCGGTGCTGACCAGCGAGGGCCGCGCCTATGCGGTGGAGACCCGCTGGATCGAGCCCGCCGCCGGCGACCGGACGGAGGAGGCCGCGGCCCGCGCGGTCCGGCGCGCGCTGGCGGAAGAGAGCGGCAGCGTGCTGGTCTTCCTGCCCGGCGGCGGCGAGATCCGGCGGGTCGAGAGGCTGCTGTCCGATCCGCCCCTGCGCGACGGCATCCTGCTGACGCCGCTCTACGGCGACCTCTCGCTGGATGCCCAGGACGCCGCCATCCGGCCCGCCCCGGCCGGCCGGCGCAAGGTGGTGCTGGCGACCTCCATCGCCGAGACCAGCCTGACCATCGAGGGCATCCGGGTCGTCGTGGATGCCGGCCTGTCGCGCATCGGGCGGTTCGACCCGCGCAGCGGCATGGGGCGGCTGGAGACGGTGCGCGTCTCCCGCGCCTCGGCCGACCAGCGGCGCGGCCGTGCCGGCCGCCTGGAACCCGGCGTCTGCTACCGGCTGTGGAGCGAGGCGGCCGACCGCGCCCTGATCCCCTTCACCCCGGCGGAGATCCTGCGCGCCGATCTGGCCCCGCTGGCCCTGGAACTGGCGCAGTGGGGCATCACCGACGCGGCGGAACTGCCCTGGTTGGACCGGCCGCCGGAGGCCGCTCTCGCCCAGGCCCGCGACCTGCTGCGCCAGCTCGGCGCCCTGGATGACGGGCTGCGCATCACCCCGCACGGCCGCCGCATGGCGGAGCTGGGGCTGCACCCGCGCCTCGCCCATATGGTCATCGCCGGTGCCGGGCGGGGCTACAAGCGGCTGGCCTGCCGCATCGCCGCCGTGCTGGGGGAACGCGACCTCCTGCGCGGCGGGGCGCGCGACGCCGACCTGCGGCTGCGCCTGGACCTGCTGGAGGAGCGCCGGGGCGATCCGCGCGTGGACCGGGGCGGCCTGCACCAGGTCCGGGAGCAGGCCCGGCAGCTCGAACGCCAGATCGACGGCCCGGCCGGGGACACCGGCAGCGATGCGGCCGGCACCCTGCTGGCCCTGGCCTACCCGGACAGGGTCGCACAACGCCGGCCCGGTGCGCCGGGACAGTTCCGGCTGTCCGGTGGGCGCGGTGCCGCCCTGGACCCGACGGACCCGCTGGCGACGGCCGATTTCCTGGCGGTCGCCGACCTGGATGGCCAGGGGCGCGACGCCCGCATCTTCCTGGCCGCCCCGCTGACCCAGGCCGACCTGGAGGAGGACTTCGCCGACGCGCTGCGCCGCGAGGAGGTGGTCGCCTGGGACAGCCGCGAGCAGGCCGTGCTGGCCCGCCGCCGTCGCCGGCTGTTCGGGCTGGTGCTGAAGGACGAACCCCTGGTGCCACCGCCCGCCGACCGGGTGCTGCCCGCCCTGCTGGAGGGCATCCGGGAGATGGGCCTGTCCTGCCTGCCCTGGACGAAGGAGCTGGAGGCCTGGCGCCTGCGGGTCGGCTTCCTGCGCCGGACCCTGGGGGAGCCGTGGCCCGACATGGGAGATGCGGCCCTCCTGGACGGGCTGGAGGACTGGCTGGCCCCGTGGCTGTCCGGGGTCACCCGCCGCGGCCATCTGGACCGCATCGACCTGCACGGCGCCGTGACCGGAATGCTCGACTGGCAGGCGAAGCAGGAACTGGACAGGCTGGCGCCGACCCATGTCACCGTGCCCACCGGCTCCCGCATCCCGATCGACTATGCGGCGGCGGAGCCGGTGCTGGCTGTGCGGCTCCAGGAACTGTTCGGCGAGGCGGAGACGCCGCGGATCGCCGGCGGACGGGTGCCGCTGCTGCTGCACCTGCTGTCGCCGGCGCACCGCCCGGTGCAGGTGACGCGCGACCTCGCCTCCTTCTGGGCCAACGCGTACCGGGAGGTAAAGAAGGACCTCGCCGGACGCTACCCCCGGCACTACTGGCCGGACGATCCCTTGCAGGCGGAACCGACGGCGCGGGCGAAGCGCCGGCCGCCGGCCTCCTGACCGGAACCCTCCACGGCACCGGGATGCCCCCGACCGTCACTTCGCCACGGTGTCGGCCATGCGGGCGTCGCGGCTGCCCATGGGCCGTTCCGGCCCGGTCGTGGTGTCGCGCGCCGTCTGGTGCTCCATCTCCGCATCCAGCTCCGCCCCCAGCAGCACCGCATAGGCGCCCAGATAGAGCCAGAGCAGCAGGATGATGCCGGCCCCCAGCGATCCGTAGGTGGCGTTGTAATCCGCGAAATGGGTGATGTAGAGGGAGAAGGCGATGGACCCGACGATCCAGAGCAGGGTCGCCGCGGCCGACCCCCAGCTCACCCAGCGCCACCGCGCCCGGGCCCGGCTGGGACCGTAGCGGTACAGCACCGCCAGAGCGCCGGCGATCCCGCAGGCCAGCAGCGGCCAGCGCAGCAGTCGCACGAGGACATCCGCCGTCCCGCCGAGACCGAGGAAGCCCAGCACCACCGGGGTGGCGATGACGACGGCGATCAGGAAGATCAGCAGCAGGATGAAGCCCAGCGTCAGGGCCAGCGCCGTCCCGGTGAAGTGCAGGAAGCTGCGCTTCTCCTCCTCCTCGTAGACGATGTTGAGCGCGCTCATGAGCGCCTTGACGCCACCGGAAGCCGACCAGAGCGCAATTCCCAGGCCGATGACGAGACCGAAGCCCAGGGCTTCTCCGCTCTGCCCTGCCAGTGCATGGAGCTGCCCCACCAGAACCTCCCGGCCCTGCGCCGGCAGGACGGAGGCCAGGGCAGCGACCTGTTCTTCGACCTGCTGCGGGTCGGCGACCAGCCCGTAGAGGGAAAAGGTCGCCGTCAGCGCCGGGAAGATCGCCAGCAGGGTCAGGAAGGCGACACCGGCGGCCACGACCCAGACATTGTCACGGGACGATTCCGCCAGCGTGCGCTTCAGGATCGACCACCAGCCGCGGGCCGGGATCTGGCTGGGACTGTCGGCATGGCGGCCCTGCTGATCCGCCGCATGGTCCGCCTCCCGATCGGTGTGCCGCGCGCCCCCGGTCATGCGGCCCTCTCCGCCGCCCCGTCTTCGGAGCCCGTGGCACCGCGCGCCAGGCGCTGTGCCAGCCGTTCCCGGGTGCGCCGAACCTCCATCAGACGGGCGGCGACGATCAGGTGCAGCTCACCCGGCAGGTCATGCGCCAGCGCCGCGCGGAAGCATTCCTCCGTCTCCGCCTCGGCCGTGGCGATGGCGGCGGTCAGGTCCGCCTCGGCCCCGTCGGCCAGCAGCGCTTCGACCTGCCGCCATCCGGCCAGTTCCAGGCCGCCGGGCGCGGTGCCATGGACGGTCCAGCCGACCAGCCGGTGCAGTTCGGACTGCAACAGCGCGGCCGTGAGGCCCCGCTCCTCCGCCGCTTCGCGCAGGAGCAGGCGCGTCGGTCCTTCCGGCAGATGCATCCCGGCGCGGCGCAGGGTCCGCGTCGCCTGACGGGCGACCCCGACCAGATCGGCGACGAGAGCCGCCGCCGCGTGTTCCTGCGGAGGGGAATGCTGCGGCATCGCAGCCGAGCGGGAACCGTCGCGCCGCAGCAGGTCATAGGCGATCCAGGCGACACCGGCGCCGATCAGCAGCAGCGGAAGCGGGTTGCGCCGGACGGCATCGACGACATCGTCCAGAGTCGGGCCGACCTGACCGGCGCTCCGGAAGGCGTTGGCCGCGGAGTCGACGAGCCTGTCTGGTGTGAGCCGGCCCTCCAGTGCCCGCAGGGTCTCCTCCATCCGGCCACGGATGGCGTCGATCTCGCGTTCTATGTCAGCCGGATCGCGGCTGGCATGCGCGCGGCTGTTCCTGTCGTCCTGCGCGGCAGCGCCGCGCATCGTGTCCCGGGTATGGTCGGCACCGGCCATCGTCGGCTGTCCCCCTTCGGCTTGGCCGAAGGTGAACATCGGGCACTTCCGCAGGTTCCGTGCGCCGCACCGCCTGATCCCGTCAGGCGGCGACGTTGAGGTCGGACAGCTTGCGCAGCAGGTAGTTCAGATCCTCGCTGGCCATCTCCTCGAACTGGGTGAGGATGCGCTCCAGCATGCGGCGGCGGTGCCGTTCCAGATCCTGGTCACCGCCGTCGAACTCGGTCTCCCGCGCCACGTCCACGGCGACGCGGACGGCCGGATAGAGGTGGCCCGGCAGCGACGCCTTCTCGCACAGCGAACGGAGACCCAGGCGACCGGCATCGTGGATCAGCAGCCGGGCATTGGCGGCCGGAACTCCAGCCAGCCGGCCCATGGCGACCTCGAAGAACGGCAGGTCGCCCACGCAGAGGGCGCGCAGCAGCAGAGACGGGGTCAGCCGGCCGCCACGGGCGAGCTGGTCCACCAGCCGCTCAAGCTCATCCTCACCGGCCTCACCGACCAGAGCGTAGGTCGCGCGCTCACGGCTCTGCAGGATGATGTCGGCGGCGAAATCGGCCGGCAGGTCATGGCGGGAGACGAGCTGCTGGCGGAGCTGCTCGGAAACCATGGTGACCAGCCGCTCGGCCACGGTCACCGGGAGTTTGCTGCGGTTGATCAGCGGACCCTGTACGGTCTCGCTGCCGGGGAAGCGGTCGAGCGCGCGATCCATGGCGGTCGGCGTCACCGCCGCCTCCTCGTTCGCCATCAGCGCCGCGACCGCCTGTTCCGCGCCCTTGTCAACCAGGGCGTCGGCGACCTTCTCGGTCACGTCGGGACGCTTGGCGACGGCGGTCTGCTTCTGTTCCGACCCGGTGTGGACGATCTCCATCAGGTCGGTTTCGCTCAGCAGCGCCGACACCTCGATGAAGGGCAGCGCCACCTCCTCCACGTCGCGGGCGAGGGTCAGGGCCACGTCGCGCGGGATCGAAGTGCTGGTCTTGAGGCTGTCCGACAGGGCGGCACGGACCCGCACGGCCACATCCTTGGCCATGATGCGGACGATGTCCTCTGCCAGCACACGTTCGGAGGCCGAGAGGTGCTTGCCGGAGAACTGGCCCGCGACCTTCCCGGCCATGTCCGCCCGGGTCTGCGGGGACGGATCCTGCAACAGCCGCAGGACGTCCTGTTGGCTCAGGGTATCGGACATGGGGGCGCTGTCGTCCTGCCGTGACATGGGGAAGCCCTGCCCGTTGGGGAGTCGGACCGTCTGACAGTTTTAAAGCAGGACGGGCCGGTTTGCGAAGGCAATTTGCAGCAGACTCTCAGCGCCTGCCGCCCGCCTGACGCAGGCCGCGCCGCATCCTGCGCATTGCCGCCTCTACCGCGGCCATGTCCGAATCGAGATCGACCGCCGTCTCCGACGGAACCTCCAGCCCGCGGTCATCGTAGACATAGCTGTCGGGGTGATCTGTCTGCCAGCGGGCGACCGCCGCGTCGCGCTGCATCAGCAGCGTGGTGATCCGCGGTCGGTAGAAGCGCACCAGCGCCGTGATCCAGCGGTTCAGCGGCCAGCTCGGACGGGCGTGGTCCACGACGAAGCCGTCGAGCATGCGGATCACGTCCTCCGCCCTGTACCAGGTCTCCCCCGTCACCCAGCGGTTCGTCGTGAACAGGCGGATCGGCCGGCCCGACCTGTCCATCGAGATGCCGACCAGATGGGCCAGGGCGTCGTTGCCGTCCTCGTCCGGCTCCAGGTCCGGCAGGGCGACGGGCCTGATCCCCTCGGGCATGCCCAGCGGACGCAGGAAGGTGTGGAAATGGCCGTGCTCGCCCTCCACGCGCTCCTCCGGGGGATGGGCGTGATAATAGAACTGGGCGTGGTACTCGCTGTCATAGACGTCGCTGGGCGGGTAATGGCGCCACTCGTAGAACGGACCGGCCCCCCGCAGCACCTCGGAGATGACATTGTCGCCCGTCTTCGCCAGGACACGGGCGCAGAGCGCGACCTCCCGCGCGGCCTCGGTCAGGGCCTCCAGCTCGTCCTGGGTCAGCAGGTCCAGATCGCCCATGACACCCTTCGCGGAGAGGTCACCGCCCCCGTGGCAGCCACGCGGGACGGCCGCGGCAAAACGCCGCCATCCCCACTGTAGTTGTGGGCAAAGCCCATGGGAAGCACCCTTCGGGCACCGATCGGTCAGAGGGGGGCGGCACCCCCCGCGGGTCAGGCGCCGATCCCGGCGCAGGCCGCCTGTTCCAGCCGGGACAGCAGGTCCTCGCAGCGGTAGGGTTTGGTGAGGAATCCCAGGGGATAGGCGGCGGCCGCCCGGTCACGCTGGGTCGCCATATCGAGCGCGCTCATGAACAGGCTGCGGATCCGGTAGGCTTCCCAGATGGAGCAGGCGGCGTCCACGCCATCGCCGTTGCGCAGCATGATGTCCATCAGCACCAGATCGGGGTGCAGGCGTCCGGCCGCTGCGACGGCATCGTCAGCGGTGGCGACGATGCCACAGACGTCATGGCCGGCGCTGAGCAGGAACTGCTTCAGGCCCAGGGCGATGACGGCTTCGTCTTCGGCCACCAGAAGGCGGAGGGCGCGCGACGCCGCGCGGATCTTGACCTGGACGTGCATTACCGGACTGCCTCGCTTGGGGATTCGCATCATGCCGCAGGAGGCAAGGAACGGTTAATCCCAACTTGTGTGCGAATTCGAAATATGTCGATGGAGGTAGGATCCAGCGGCGCCACGTCATCCCTGCATGACGGCGGAAGGGCTTAATTTCCGCCGTCCATGTCTTTAGAATGTGATTTTCCTCAACCCGGGTGTTCCAACCGCATGTCCGCGCTCAAGACCGTCATCGTCCCGATCCACCGCGCCGGCTGGCCCTTCATCGCCGCCTTCGCAGTCGTCGCGGCGCTTCTCTTCTCCCTGTCCCCGGCCCTGGGCTGGATCGGCCTCGGCCTGACCGGCTGGTGCGCCTACTTCTTCCGCGACCCGGACCGGGTGACCCCGGTCGGTCACGGACTGGTGGTGAGCCCCGCCGACGGCGTCGTCTCCATGATCACCGAGGCCGCCCCGCCGCCGGAACTCGGCATGGGCCCCGAGCCGCTGCCCCGCGTCAGCGTGTTCCTGAACGTCTTCGACGTGCATGTGAACCGCATGCCGGTGGACGGCGTGGTGCGGGCCGTGGAGTACCATCCGGGCGCCTTCCTGAACGCGTCGCTGGACAAGGCGAGCGAGCTGAACGAGCGCAACTCCGTCCGCGTCGTCCTGCCGGATGAGCGCGAGGTCGCGGTGGTGCAGATCGCGGGTCTGGTGGCCCGCCGCATCATCTGCCACATCGAGCCGGGCCAGACCGTCCGCTCGGGTGAGCGCTACGGGCTGATCCGCTTCGGCAGCCGCTGCGACGTCTACCTGCCCAAGGGCACGCCGCCGCTGGTCTGCGTCGGCCAGCGCATGGTGGCGGGTGAGACGATCCTGGCCGACCTCTACGGCGTCGAGCCGGCGCGGCAGGGGGAGATCCGCTGATGGTCCGCCCGCCCCGGGTGTTCGGGCGGCGGGGCCGCCGGGTCCGGCCGCCGCGCCTGCGCGGCCTCACGGTCAACAAGCTGCTGCCGAACGTCCTGACGCTCCTGGCCCTGGCCTCGGGCATGACGGCGATGCGCTTCGGCCTGGAAGGCCGGTTCGAGCCGGCGGTGATCGCCATCGTCGTCGCCGCCGTCTTCGACGCGCTGGACGGCCGGATCGCCCGCCTGCTGAACGCGCAGAGCAAGTTCGGCGAGGAGCTGGACAGCCTCTCGGACGTGGTCAGCTTCGGCGTCGCTCCGGCCATGATCCTCTATGTCTGGGTCCTCAAGGACGCCGGGACCTTCGGCTGGATCGCCGCGGTCCTGCTGGGTATCTGCGCGGCGCTGCGGCTGGCCCGGTTCAACACGGCGCTGGGGATGGCCGTGGAGAAGCCGGCCTGGGCCTACAACTACTTCACCGGCGTGCCGGCTCCCGCGGGGGCGGGGCTTGCCATCCTCCCGCTGATCGCCACGCTGGAACTGGGCACCGGCATCTTCGACCATTCCTGGCTGGTGGTGCCGTGGGTCGTGGCGATCGCGGCCCTGATGGTCAGCGCTTTGCCGACCTTCTCGCTCAAGGGCCTGCGCATCCCGCCGCGCTATGTCGTCTTCGTGCTGATCGGCGTGGCCGCGATCTCCGCGGGGCTGGTCAGTGCGCCCTGGGCGACGCTGACGGTCATCGGCATCGCCTATCTCGGCAGCCTGCCCCTCAGCGTGAAGCACTATGAGCGCCTGAGGGACGAGGCGGAACGGCTCTCGGCCACGCCGGCGGATGCCGGTTCCGGCGCGGCCCCGGCCGGATCGCCCGTAGCGACAGAAGCAGCAGCAGAGGACGGCGCGGCGCGGTCCTGACCGCCCGCGCGTCCGACCGGCTGGGGGGCCACGAGCCCCCCCGCCGTCTTTTGCCGTATCGCTTACTCCGCCGCCTTGGCCAGCGGCGGGCGGCGGTCACCGGGGCGGCCGTCGTCCGGGCGCCGCCGGCGACCGAACGGCCAGAGCCGCCGCAGCGCGGCGATCATGTTCTCCCGCAGCATCAGGGCGCAGGGCGTCACGATCAGCGTCAGCACCGTGGCGAAGCTCAGCCCGAAGGCGATGGCGGTGGAGAACCCGCCCCACCACTGGGTTGAGGGGGCGCCGACGGAAATCTCCCGGCTGACGAAGTCCAGGTTGACCTGGAAGACCATCGGCATCAGGCCCAGCACCGTCGTCACCGTGGTCAGGAAGACCGGCCGCAGGCGCTGGGCGCCCGTGCGCAGCAGCGCCTCGCGGGCGCTGGGTGTCGTCCTGTGCAGACGGTCGTAGGTGTCGATCAGGACGATGTTGTTGTTCACCACGATGCCGGCGAGCGAGATCACGCCGATACCGGTCATGACGATGCCGAACGGCTGGCCGGTCAGCAGCAGCCCGATCAGCACCCCGACCGTGGACATGATGACGGCGGAGAGGATCAGGGCGGTGCTGTAGAAGCTGTTGAACTGCGCGATCAGGATGACCGCGATCAGGAACAGGGCCACGGCGAAGGCCTGGGTGAGGAAGGCACTGCTCTCCCGCTGTTCCTCGTCCTCGCCCTTGAAGGTCAGGGTGACCGTCGGGTCCGGCGGGTTGGCCTGCAGCCAGGCCTGCAACTCCAGCAGCTTGTCGGAGGCGAGCACGCCGGGGGGGACATCCGCCTTCACCTCCATCACCCGCTTGCCGTCGGTGCGGTTGATGACGCCGACCGTCGGGTGCGGTTCGCGGGTGACGAAATTGCTGATCGGCACCAGCCCCTGCGCCGTCGGCAGCCGGATCAGGTCGAGCTGGTCGAGCGAGCGGTAGTCCAGCGGATAGCGGGCGACGATGTCGATCTCGTCCTCGCTATCGTCGGGCCGGTAGGTCTCCAGGATCAGGCCGTTGGTGACGAGGCGGACGGCGTCGCCCACGGCCGAGACGTCCAGGCCGAACTTCGCGGCCTGACCGCGGTCCACCGCGATCTGCCAGTCGATGCCGGGCAGGGGACGGCTGTCCTCGATGCCGACGAAGCCGCCGACCGCCTCCAGCCCCCGGCGCAGATGCTCCACCGCGGCCGGAAGCCTGTCGGAATAGACCGAGGACAGTTCAACCTGGATCGGCTTGCCGACGGGGGGGCCGTCCTCCTGCTTGCGCGTCTCCACGAGGATGCCGGGCAGGTCCGCCGTCCGTGCCTGGATGTCGGCCAGGATGAGGTCGGCCGGGCGGCGCTCGTCCCAGTCCAGGAACTGGATATCGACACGGCCGATCACGTCCTCGGCCTGATCGCCCATGATGCCGCCCCCGCCGCCGGTGCTCTGCCCGATGGTGCGGGTGTAGACGCTCTTGAACTCGCCGCTGAACTCCAGGACCCGCTCCTCCACCTCGCGGACAAGCTGGTCCTTCTCATAGACCGACATGTTGCCACGGGCGTGGACCATGACGGTCGCCACCTGCGGCTCGGATTCGGGAAAGAACTCCACGCCGTTGCCGTGGGTGGCGTAGTAGACCCAGACGGCGACCAGCCCGGCGAAGCCGGCGCCGACCACCTTGCCGGGATGGTCGAGCGCCCGGTCCAGCAGGCGGACATAGAAGCCCGTGAAACCGCGCAGGGTGCACAGGTCCCCCGATTCGCTCGCCGCCAGCGCCTTCATCAGGGCCGGGTCCGTCTGCCCGGCATGGCCGAACACCGATCCCAGCGTCGGGATGAAGATCAGCGCCATCAGGATCGAGGCGGAGAGTGTGGCGATCAGCGTGATCGGCAGGAACTTCATGAATTCGCCGACCATGCCCGGCCAGAACAGCAGCGGGGCGAAGGCGGCCAGGGTTGTGGCGGTGGAGGTGATGATCGGCCAGGCCATGCGCTGCGCGGCGAGGCTGTAGGCCTCGCGGGGGCTCAGCCCCTCCGTCATCTTCCGGTCGGCGTACTCGTTGGTGATGATGGCGCCGTCGACCAGCATGCCGACGACCATGATCAGGCTGAACAGCACGATGTTGTTGATGGACAGGCCCATCACCATCAGCACCAGCAGCCCGGTCAGGAACGAGCCCGGAATGGCCACGCCCACCAGCAGCCCGGCCTGCACGCCCAGGGCGGCGATGCAGACGATCATCACCAGCAGGATGGCGCTGATGAGATTGTTGGTGAGATCGGACAGCATCATCCGGATCTCGTTCGACTGGTCCTGGGAGAAGCTGACCGCCACCGCGGCGGGCCAGGTCCGCTGCGCCTCGGCAACGGTGGCGCGGACCTTCTCGATCGTGTCGATCACGTTCTCGCCGGTGCGCTTCACCACCTCCAGCGCGATGGCGCGCTCGCCATCCACGCGGGCGAAGCTGGTCGGGTCGCGGAAGGTGCGGCGCACCTCCGCCACGTCGCGGAAGCGCACGGCGCTGTCGCCGCTGACCTTGATCGGCATGTCCAGGACGTCGTCCACCGTCTCGAACAGCCCGGGCACCTTCACCGCGAAACGGCCGGCACCGGTGTCCAGGTTGCCCGCCGCGACCAGCCGGTTGGAGCGGCTGAACAGGGTGATGACATCGTTGGGGTTCAGCCCGTAGCTCTCCAGCAGCATCGGGTCGATGACGACCTCGACCAGTTCCTCGCGGTCGCCGCTGACATCGACGGAGAGCACTTCGCTCAACCCCTCGATCCGGTCCTCCAGATCGCGGGCGAGCCGCAGCAGGGTGCGTTCCGGCACGTCGCCCGACAGGGTGACGACGATGACCGGGAAAAGCGAGAAGTTGACCTCGCTGACCCGTGGCTCGTCCACCCCGTCGGGCAGTTCCGGCCGGGCCAGATCGACCTTCTGGCGCACATCGTCCAGGGCCGTGTCGGCGTCGAACCCCGCTTCGAACTCCAGCACCACGTTCGCCCCGCCCTGGTAGGCGGTGGCGGTCATCTCCTTGACGCCCTCGATGGTGCGCACCTCCTGCTCGATCGGGCGGACCAGCAGGCGTTCGGCGTCCTCGGGGGAGATGCCCTCGTAGGTGACGGAGACGTAGATGATCGGAATGTTGATGTCCGGCGCGGCTTCCTTCGGCATCGTCGCATAGGCGCCGACGCCGCCGACCAGCAGCAGCACGAACAGCGCGATGACCATGCGGGAGCGGCCGATGGCCCAGCCGATCAGGGCGCTCACGAGACACCTCCCGGCTGGCTGACGGGCTTCACCTTCTGGCCGGCCACGACGAACTCCTGCCCGACGGTCACCGCCGTCGCCGTCCGGGGAAGGCCGTCCACCCAGATGCCTGCCGGATCGCTGGACAGGATCCTGACGGGAACGAAGCGCACGATGTCGTCGGCATCGACGGTCTTCACGCCGATGGTGCCCGCATCGTCCAGCGTCAGCACGGCCGGGCTCAGCCGGTGCGCCATCTGCTGGGCCACCGGCAGGCGCAGCGCGCTGGTCAACCCGTCCACGATGGTGCGACCGGCATTCGGCGCCTCCACCTCCACGCGGAAGGTGCGGGCGTCGGGGTCGGCCGCGGCAGCGATGAAGGTGATGCGCCCCTCCACCTCGTCGCCGGACAGGGTACGGGCATGGGCGATGCCCCCCAGGGACAGGTCGCGGACATGACGCTCGCCGACAAAGGCGACGAACTTGATCGGGTCCAGGTCCACGATGGTGGCGATCGGGTCACCGACATCGACGAAGTCGCCCAGTTCCACCGGACGCTTGTCCACGATCCCCTCGAACGGGGCCGTGATCTCCGTCTTCTCAAGGGCGAGTTCCGCCGCCTTGACGGCGGCGAGGGCCGCTTCGTAGGCGGCCTTCGTCTCGGCCCGGCGGATTTCGGAACTGAATCCCTGGTCGGCCAGCCGGCGGGCGGCGTCCCATTCGGTCTTGCGCAGGGCAACTCTGGCCCGGGCCTCCTCCAGATCGGCCCGGCGTGCATCCACCGCGATCCGCACCAGGGGCGCTCCGGCCGTGACGGCGGCGCCGCGCTCGGCCAGAATGGCGTCCACCCGGCCGCGGACCTCTGCCTTGATGGCGACGCTGCGATAGGCCTGGCTGCGGCCGTTGACCACGACCTCGCTGGTCATCGGCTCCGCCTCCAGCGCGGCGACGCGGACAGAGACAAGCTCGCGCGCCTGCTGCGTCGCCGTGGCGGGCAGCGCATCCTGCGCGGCTCCTCCACCGAACTGGCCGGAGGCCATCCAGACCACGGCGACAAGCGTGATCGTCAGAGCAACGACATAGGACCGCTTCATTCCCTCCCGCCCCGCGGCGGGTGGATTCCGCCGTCCTCTCAATCAGGTTGTCGCGCGTTCATTCTGCCACCTTCGTCTGGAGACGGATGCCCTCCAGCAACTGGTGCCGGTGCTCCTCCAGGTAGGCTGCCGCAGCGCGATGCATCGCCAAACCTAGGCCATGTACGAACTTCTCGCCAGGAGGGCTGTGTGCTGCATCGCAACTTTCGCGCCGCTCCATGTCCTCGATGAGACGCTCATAATCTTCGATGCGGTCGGTCAGAATCCGTTCCAGATGCCGCGACGGCATCAGATGGCTGAACAGGATCATGAACATGAAGTCCGACCGGAGCCGGTCCGGGGCCGGATGCCGCAGCACCGCCTGGCACAGCACCTGGCGGCCGGCCGCGGTGATCCGGTAGACCTTCTTGTCAGGCCTTGCGTCGGTTCCGTGCTGTGCGATGGAAATCAATCCATCTTCGAGCAGTTTTCGTAATGCCGGGTAGATTGAACCAAAGCCAGCATCACTGAAATTGCTGAAAGGTCCTTCCTCGAACTCCTTCCGGATTTCGTAGCCGGAGGCGTCGCCGCGACTCAGCACGCCCAGACAAAGTGTCTTAACATCGATCATTTCTGCACGACCAGCGTCGGGATTTGACCTGACCATACAAAGCATACTGATATGGTCAAGTTGCCTATCGACATGGCACAAGCTGCCTATTGGCATGGCATATGACGGGACGGGGCAGGGTCTGCAAGGGCCACTCCCGCCCCGATCGGGCTGGACAGCTTCGCTGCAAGGGACGGTTCGCTGCGTCGTCAGGCCTTGCGGCCGATGCAGAGGCGGGCGTGCAGGCGCACCGGGACCATGCCGTCGGGACCGGCAAGATCGCGGAAACGCCGCTCCGCTGCCTGTGCGACGGCTGCCAGCCGCTCCGGCGGCTCTCCCGCCAACCGGGGAGCGAAACCCATGTCCAGGGTCGGTGCCCAGAAGGGGCGGCCGGCGGGCACGCTGTGGTCCAGCCGCAGCGGCTGCTCGTCCGTCACCTCCAGCCCGCCCTTCGAGAGGGTGGCCGCGAGGCTGCCTTCGGCCGCGAAGCGGAACAGGACCGGCATGCCCGCCTCCAGGTCCGGCCCCAGCACGGTATCCACGGCGGTGGCCAGCTCCCGGAACAGGGTGTTCTCCTCTGCCGGTCCCCAGACGATGAATCCGGCGACGCCGCCGGGCCGCAGCACCCGCGCCACTTCCGCGGCAGCCCGCACGGCGTCGGGAACGAACATCAGCCCGAAACGGCAGGTCACACGGTCGAAGCTTCCGGCGGCGAAGGGCAGATGCTCCATGTCCGCCAGGGAAAAGTGCATGGCGCCCGTGCCGCGCTGCGCCGCCCGCCGGCGGGTGCCCTCCAGCATGGACGCGACCAGATCGGTGGCGACCACCAGCCCGTCAGTGCCGACGAGGGCTGCTGCCGACAGCGCCGGCTCCCCCGTTCCGGAGGCGAGGTCGAGCAGGCGATGCCCCGGCGCGAGCCCGACAGCCCGCAGCAGCGGCTGGTTCATGCGGTCGGCAGGTTCGGCCATCCGGTCGGCCCAGCGGTCCCACGCATCCGCACTCCGGTCCCAGCGGACACGTTCGGTCTGCCTGTCGGGGTGGGCAGAGCAGGTTGTCATGGGGTCAGTGCAGGGTGCGGTCGCGTCCGGACGGTATCGGCGGCCCGCCGACATCGCCCACGCGGTCGTCGAGCGCTCGCATCTGTTCGACAAGGCGCTGATTGGCTTGGGCAAGCGCCTGAATTTGAAGCCGCGCCTCCTGAAGCTGGCGCTGCTGCTGCACCTGCGCCTCGGAAAGCTGCCGGATGGACTGGATCTGGCGCGAGGAGACCTCTTCCAGGCTCCGGCGCAGCGTTGCGCTCATGCCCAGGCAGAAGACGGCGAGCAGGGCCCCGAAGCCCAGTCCGCCGACCAGTGTTGCGACAGCGACAACCGCCACCCAGTCCATGAGCCCTCCCGCGGGGCACTCTGATGCGGCGCCGACGGGCACCGCCTGGAGCAGAGGTGGGAGGGGAAGGGGCAGATCGGAAGACCGTCCGCGGCAATTTTATGCAGTCCACCGCGGTGCGGACCGTTCCCGGACGCGAGCGGGAGCACCGTTCAGGGGGGATGCAGGCTCAGCGGGCAGGTTCCAGGTCGCGGGTGCGGGCGGTCGGCTCCAGCTTCGCCAGGTGCTCGCCGAAGGCGTTCAGCACCGGCAGGAACTGATCGAGCTGCTCCCGCACGACATGGGCATCCGTCTTCAGGATGATGGACGGGGAGGAGGCCATGAGCCGCTCGGCCCGGAAGGGCCCGATGCGGTCGTCAAGGAACATCGTCAGACCCATCAGCATGCCCAGGTTGACATCGTCGGGCTTGCCGGAGTCGGCCAGAACGTCATGCAACTGCTCCAGCAGGGCATACATGACGACGGCGGTGCGCTCCAGCGTGTCGTCGTAGGCGTTGTCGTTCGGGGGAGCAGACTTCGTGGCCATTGTCCGATTCCGTCAGCGCCAGTCCGGCAGATGAGCAAATGTAACCGGCGGGCGGTAAGCAAACCGTTAAGAACCGGACGCTCCTCGGATGCCGATCCCGGCCGTGGTCTTTCGGTCGAGGTCCCCCCTGGCCATCCTTGACTGAGGTCCGGGCAGGGGGGGAGCCTTCAGTACGGCACGGCCGGCGGATGCATGACCGCGGCGGGGCGGGTGCGCCCAAACCTCCGGTGGTCGCGCCACTCCGGTCGGGCTAGTATCGCCCTCCGATCCCGCGTACCTCCGACGACGCCCATGACCTCGAAGCGGACCAGTGGCAAGTACTACAGGTTCGACGACCTTTCGATCCTGGTTGCCGACGACAACCGCTTCGTCCGCTCCATTCTCGTCACCATCCTGAAGGCGCTCGGGGTGGGCAAGGTGATCCAGGCCGACAACGGGGAGGAGGCGATGGCCGTCCTTGAGGTGTCGGCCCAGATGCAGCTCGACGTGAAGGAGGTGGACGTCATCTTCGCCGACCACCTGATGGCACCGGGCGACGGGCTGGAACTGCTGCGCTGGATCAGGACCCACGAAAGCGACAAGGTGAAGTTCCTGCCCTTCATCATGATGAGCGGCGAGGCCGATTACCGCTCTGTCACCGCGGCGCGCGATGTCGGGGTGACGGAGTATCTCGCCAAGCCGATGTCGGTTCTGAACGTCGCCTCGCGTCTGCTGGCGGTCATCGACCGGCCGCGGCCCTTCGTCCGGGCACCGGGCTATTTCGGCCCCGACCGGCGGCGGCAGACCCTGCCCTTCGACGGGGCGGACCGGCGCGTCATGACGGAAGAGGGCATCCGGCTCGTGGACGAGGGGGAGCACGTCGTGGTGGAGCGCCGGGCGGAGGAAGAACCGGGCGATGCCCCGCAGCAGGAGACCGAGGCATGAGCACCGACAAGAAGCCGCATGTCGAGATCATCCGGCGGCCGAACAGGCTGCGGGAGAAGGTCGGGGGATCGGCCGACGGCAAGCCCGGCCGGATCGACCCGGCTTCGCTGGAACGCGCCCACATCCATGTCTCCCGGATGGCCGATGCCCACAAGGCGCAGACCCGCATCGACCTGACGGATCTGCATGACGCCTTCAACACGGCGATGGCGGACGCGGAGAACCGGCCCGCCCATCTGCGCCGCGTCTTCAAGATCTCCGAGGGCATCCTGGCCCTGGGCAAGACCTTCGGCTACGACCTGCTGTCGGAGTTCGCGCACAACCTCAACAGCTTCCTGGTCGAACTGGAGAATCCCTCGCAGGCCCAGCTCACGGTGATCGCCCTGCACATCGACGCGATGCACGCCATCGTGCGCGACGACATCCGCGGCGACGGCGGGGAGCTGGGACGGGCCCTGTCGCAGTCGCTGGCCATCGCCCGCGCCAAGCTGGTCGCGCGGAAAGGCTGACCCTCCGTCCGAAAGGGCTTGAGGCACGCCGGGGGGCGTGATCCAAGCTGGACAGGTGCCGGCGATCCATCCCCGACCCGGAGGGTCCGGATCGCCGCCGGCTGCTGTCAGGCCCCTGCGGAGACTGCCATGACCCCCGATCTTCTGCCCTCTGCCGATGCGACACGGCGGGGAGCCCGCCGCTTCTGCGTCCTGCTCGCCATGGCGCTGTCGCTGTCCGCCTGCGCCGCCACGCCGTCCGGACGGCAGGCTCCCGCCGCCCGGGCGGAGCGGCCGGCCTGGACCCTGGCCGTGCATGGCGGGGCCGGCACCATGGACCGCGAGCGGATGGGGCCGGAGACCGAGGCGTCCTACCGTGCGGCGCTTTCGGCCGCGCTGGAGCGGGGCAGCGCCGTGCTGGAGGCGGGCGGGTCCGCGCTGGACGCGGTGGAGGCCGTCATCCGCGGGCTGGAGGACGACCCCCAGTTCAATGCCGGCCGCGGCGCCGTGTTCACGGCGGACGGGCGGATCGAACTGGACGCCGCCGTGATGGACGGGGCGACGCTGAAGGCGGGGGCGGTGGCCGGCGTCACCGGGGTACGGCATCCGGTCAGCCTGGCCCGTGCCGTGATGGATCGGTCGCCGCACGTCATGCTGATCGGCGCCGGGGCGGAGCAGTTCGGCCGCGAGGCCGGGGTGGAGCAGGCGCCCCCCTCCTGGTTCTTCACCGAATGGCGCTGGCAGTCGCTGCTGCGTACCCTGCGCCAGCGCAGTCTGCCCCTGCCGCCGCGGCCGGCGGATGCGCCGCCGGAACCGACCGCCGATGCCGCCGCGACCTACCGGCCGGAGGACCGCAAGTTCGGCACCGTCGGCGCCGTCGCCCTGGACAGGCAGGGCCATGTGGCGGCGGCCACGTCCACCGGCGGCACCACCGCCAAGATCTGGGGCCGGGTCGGCGACGTGCCGGTGATCGGTGCGGGCACCTATGCCTCCGACCGCTCCTGCGCCGTCTCCGCCACCGGAACGGGGGAATACTTCATCCGGCTGGGCGTCGCCCGCTCGATCTGCGACCTGGTGGAACTGCGCGGCATGGGGCTCCAGGCCGCGGCGGACGAGGTGATCGGCCACAGCCTGACGGAACTGGGCGGCGACGGCGGCGTCATCGCCGTGACGCCCGACGGGCAGGTCGCCTGGAGTTTCAACACCTCGGGCATGTACCGCGCGCGGCAGGTTGCGGGCGGTGCCCCCGTCGTCGCCATCTTCCGCGGCGAACTCTGAGCGGAGAGGGGCTGCGCTGGACGGACCCGGTCGGACCTGTCCGACCGGGTTTCCCTCCGGGGCCGGGAAGACTCAGCCCTTCTTCGCGCGCGCCATCGCCTCGGCCAGTGCGGCCCCCAGAGCGCCCACCTGCGGCTGCGCCGCCGGCGCCTTGGCTGCCTTGGCGGGACGCTCCTCCCGCGCCGCGGCGGGGCGGGGCCGGTTGTCCGCGGAGCGCGGCGCGTCCGGCCGGCGGGAGGCGCCCGGCTGCCGTTCGGCCCGCGGCGCCTGCGGCTCGGCCCGGCGCGGGGCGGGCTGCTCGTCCAGCTTCATGGTGAGGGCGACGCGGCGGCGCTTCAGGTCCACCTCAAGCACCTTCACCTTCACGATGTCGCCCGCCTTCACCACGGCGCGCGGGTCCTTCACGAAGGTGTGGGAGAGCTGGGAGATGTGGACCAGCCCGTCCTGGTGGACGCCGACATCGACGAAGGCGCCGAAGTTGGTGACGTTGGTCACCACGCCTTCCAGCACCATGCCGGGCTGAAGGTCCTTCAGGTCTTCCACGCCGTCCTTGAAGGCGGCCGTCTTGAACTCCGGCCGCGGGTCACGGCCCGGCTTCTCCAGCTCGCGCAGGATGTCCGTGACGGTGGGGACGCCGAACCGCTCGTCCGTGAAGTCGGCCGGATCCAGCGAGCGCAGGAAGGCGACGTCGCCGATGATCTGCTTCAGGTCGCGGCCGGTACGGGCCAGGATGCGCTCCACCACCGGATAGGCTTCCGGGTGGACCGCACTGCCGTCCAGCGGGTTGTCGCCGTCGCGGATGCGCAGGAAGCCGGCCGCCTGCTCGAACGCCTTGGGGCCGAGGCGCGAGACCTCCAGAAGCTGCCGGCGCAGGCGGAAGGCGCCGTTGCTGTTGCGGAACTCCACGACGTTCTTCGCCACGCTCTCCGACAGGCCGGAGACGCGGGCCAGCAGCGGCACCGAGGCGGTGTTGAGATCGACGCCGACGCCGTTCACGCAGTCCTCGACCACGGCGTCCAGGGTGCGGGCCAGCTTGGCCGGGCTGACATCGTGCTGGTACTGGCCGACGCCGATCGACTTCGGGTCGATCTTCACCAGCTCGGCCAGCGGGTCCTGGAGCCGGCGGGCGATGGAGACGGCGCCGCGCAGGCTGACATCCAGGCCGGGGAACTCCAGCGCCGCCGTCTCCGAGGCGGAGTAGACCGAGGCGCCGGCCTCCGACACCATCACCTTGGTGACCTTCAGGTCAGGGTGCCGCTTCATCATGTCGGCGGCCAGCCTGTCCGTCTCACGGCTGGCCGTGCCGTTGCCGATGGCGATCAGCTCGACCCCGTGGCGCAGGCAGAGCGCGGCCAGCACGGCGATGGAGCCGTCCCAGTCGCGGCGCGGCTCGTGCGGGTAGATGGTCGTCGTCTCCACCAGCTTCCCGGTGGCGTCCACCACGGCGACCTTGACGCCGGTGCGGATGCCGGGGTCAAGGCCCAGCGTGGCGCGCTGGCCGGCCGGCGGGGCCAGCAGCAGGTCCTTCAGGTTCAGGCCGAAGACGCTGATCGCCTCGTCCTCCGCGCGGTCGCGGATGACGCCCATCAGGTCCAGCTCCAGGTGCAGGGCGATCTTGGTGCGCCAGGCCCAGCGGCAGGTGTCCAGCAGCCAGCGGTCGGCCGCGCGGCCGCGGTCGGCGATGGCGTAGCGGGCGGCGATCATCGTCTCGCAGACATGCGGCGTGCCCGGCGGCGGCTCCTCGCCGACCTCCATCTTCAGGTCCAGCACGCCGGCGGCGCGGCCGCGGAACAGCGCGAGCGCGCGGTGCGAGGGGACCTGCTTCAGCGCCTCGCCGAAGTCGAAATAGTCGCTGAACTTGGCGCCTTCCTCGCGCTTCTCCTCCACCACCCTGGAGACGACGCGGCCGTGCTCGTAGCAGTAGGTGCGCAGGCTGCCGACCAGTTCGGCATTCTCGCCCATGCGTTCCACCAGGATGGCGCGGGCGCCGTCCAGCGCGGCCTTCACGTCGGCGACGCCCTTCTCGGCATCCACGAAGGCGGCGGCTTCGGCCTCCGGCTGGCGCGACGGGTCGCCCAGCAGCAGGTCGGCCAGCGGCTCCAGCCCCGCCTCGCGGGCGATCATGGCCTTGGTCCGCCGCTTCGGCCGGTAGGGGAGGTAGAGGTCTTCGAGTCGGGTCTTGGTGTCCGCCTCGGTGATCTCCTTCTCCAGTTCCGGGGTCAGTTTGCCCTGCTCGGTGATCGACTGGAGGATCGCGGTGCGGCGCTCCTCCAGTTCGCGCAGGTAGCGCAGCCGCTCCTCAAGGGTACGGAGCTGGGTGTCGTCCAGGCCGCCCGTGGCCTCCTTGCGGTAGCGGGCGACGAAGGGAACCGTGGAGCCTTCGTCCAGAAGGGCGACCGCCGCTTCCACCTGCTGCGGGCGGACGGCAAGCTCCTGGGCGATGCGCTGGGCGATGCTGAGCATGGATCATTAGCCGGAAATAGGAACCGGGGGGCTGCATAGCGCAAGCCGGCCTCGTCTGCCAGAGGCGATGCGCCGCCCTGGGGTTCAACGATTAAGTAGTATCAAGGATTGTTAAGGTCGCCCCATCATCGCCATTAACGGGCGCTTAACGGGATCAGGCTATCAAGGTCTGGCAACTGTGGTTGCGTTTCCTCCCTAGTTGAAACTCCTGGCCCCGGCACCTCCTGGTTCCGGGGCTTTCTTTTTCCGACCCTGGGCCCGCCGCTTTCTGCCGGGACGGAGCGTCGTGCAGTTCGGGCTTGCGCAGGACCGGGGGGCGATCCCTAAACTAGGGGCATCCTCGTCGAGGGTGCCCGCCTTGCAGTTCGTTCTCCCATCCCTGCTCCTCCTGCTGACGCTGGGGGGCATCGGCGCCGTCCGTCCCCGCTCGCCCCGCACGGCGCTGATCGTCTATGGCGGCACCGCGGCCTGCTGCGCTGTGCTGGTGCTGGCCGCGCTGGTGCATCTGCTGGGACAGGGCGGCGTCTGGCGGATGCCGGTGCCCGTGGGCCTGCCCTGGCTGCGCTCCGAACTGGTGCTGGATGCGCTCTCGGCCGTCTTCCTGCTGATGGTGAACCTTGCCGGCGTCACGGCCAGCCTGTTCGGCTGGGGCTATGGCCGTGCCCAGGCCGGCAGCGGCCACGGGCTGGAACCGGGCCGCGTGCTGCCGGCCTTCCCGCTGTTTCTGGCGGGGATGAACCTGGTGCTTCTGGCCAGCGACGCCTTCCTGTTCCTGGTCGGCTGGGAGTTCATGTCGCTGACCTCCTGGCTGCTGGTGCTGGCGAACCACCGCGAGGCCGGCAACCGCGAGGCGGGACGCATCTATCTGATCATGGCGAGCTTCGGCACCATGGTGCTGCTGCTCTGCTTCGGCGTGCTGGCCGGCAGCGCCGGTGGCTACGGCTTCGACGACATCCGCGCCGCTCCCCATGACCCCCTCGCCGCCGGGCTGGCGGTGATGCTGGTGGTGCTCGGGGCGGGGTCCAAGGCGGGGCTGGCACCGCTGCATGTCTGGCTGCCGCTGGCGCATCCGGCGGCGCCGAGTCACGTCTCCGCCCTGATGAGCGGGGTGATGACCAAGGTCGCGCTCTATGCCCTGGTGCGGGTGCTGTTCGATCTGGCGGGCACGCCGGACTGGTGGTGGGGCGGGGTGCTGCTGGCGCTGGGGTCGGCGACGGCGGTGCTGGGCATCCTCTACGCCCTGATGCAGGACGAGATGAAGCGCCTGCTGGCCTATTCCACGGTGGAGAACATCGGCGTCATCTCCGTCGGGCTGGGGCTCGCCCTGGTGTTCAAGGCGGACGGGCAGCAGGGCGTGGCGGCCATCGCCTTCTCCGCGGCCCTGCTGCACGCGCTGAACCACAGCCTCTACAAGACGCTGCTGTTCTACGGTGCCGGCGCCGTGCTGACGGCGACGGGGCAGGGCGGGCTGAACCGGCTGGGCGGTCTGATCCACCGGCTGCCGCGGACGGCGCCCCTGGTGCTGGTCGGGGCTGCCGCCATTTCCGCCCTGCCGCCGCTGAACGGCTTCGCCTCGGAATGGCTGCTGTTCCAGGCGGTGCTCAGCGGACCGCAGCTCGGGCTGTGGGAGATGAAGGTGGCGACCATGGTCGTCGGCGTCGCCCTGGCCCTGGCTGCGGCGCTCACCGCCGCCTGCTTCCTGCGCTTCTACGGCATCGTCTTCCTGGGCCGCCCGCGGTCGCCCGCCGCGGCCCAGGCGCGGGAGGTCGGTCCCGCCATGCTGCTGGCGATGCTGCTGCCGGCCGCCCTCTGCCTGCTGGTGGGGGTGCTGCCGGGCAGCGTCCTGGCCCTGTTCGGTGATGCCGCCGCCGGTATGGTCGGCACCCCGATGGACAGCCGTGCCGGGACGCTGGCCTGGATGTGGCTGGCCCCCGCCGCCCCGGGCGACGGCTTCGGCGGCAATTCCTACAGTGGCCTGTTCGTCCTGGGCCTGACCGCGGCGCTCACGGTGCTGCTGCGGCTGCTGATCGTCCGCACTTCCGACGCCGCGGTGCGCCGGGGCGAGCCTTGGGGCTGCGGCCATCCCGACGTCGGTCCCGTGGCCCAGTACAGCGGCGACAGCTTCTCCCAGCCGCTGCGCCGGGTCTTCGCCGCCGGCGTCTTCGCCGCGCGCGAGCGGGTGGACATGCCCGAGCCGGGGGAGATGCGGCCGGCCCGGCTGGAGATCCGCAGCTCCGACCCGGCCTGGACCTGGCTGATCGACCCGCTCTGCCGTGCCGTCGGCTGGCTGGCGGACAAGGTCAACGGGATGCAGTTCCTGACCATCCGGCATTACCTGACCCTGATGTTCGGGGCGCTGGTCTTCCTGCTGACCGTCGTGGCGGTGGTGAAATGAGCGGGCAGGTCTCGGAGGCTGCACTCGCCGTTCTGTTCCAGTGCGTGCAGATGCTGGTGGTTCTGGCGCTCGCGCCGCTCTTGACCGGCGTGGTGCGGGGGATCAAGGCTCGGTTGCAGGGGCGGCGGGGGCCGCCTGTGCTGCAACCCTATCGCGCCCTGCTGCGCCTGACCCGGAAGGAGGCCGTGGTGGCGGAGAACGCCTCCTGGCTGTTCCGCGCCACGCCCTACATCGTCTTCACCATGCTCTGGCTGGCAGCCGGACTGGTGCCGACCTTCACGACGGCGCTGGCGCTGGCGCCGGTGGCGGACCTGATCGCGCTGGTGGCGCTGCTGACGACGGCGCGCTTCTTCACCGGGCTGGCCGCCATGGACATCGGCACCGCCTTCGGCGGTCTCGGCGCCTCGCGGGAGGCGATGATCTCCGCCCTGGCGGAACCCGCCATGCTGGCCGTGATCTTCACCCTGGCGATCCTGCTCCAGACCACCTCGCTGGCCGCCATCGTAGACGGCACGCTGGGGCAGGGGGTGGGGCTGCGCGTCTCCCTGGCGCTGGGGCTGATCAGCCTGATCATGGTCGCCATCGCGGAGGCCGGGCGCATCCCGGTGGACAATCCCGCCACGCATCTGGAGCTGACCATGGTCCATGAGGCCATGGTGCTGGAATATTCCGGCCGCCATCTGGCGCTGATGGAGGCGGCGGGGATGCTGCGCCTGCTGCTGTTCATGGCGCTGATCCTCTGCGTCTTCGTGCCCTGGGGCATCGCCCAGCCGGGCGACGGTCCGACCGCCTGGGCCATCGGCCTGGGCTCCTTCCTGGGCAAGCTGCTGGCGGCGGCCGTGGCGCTGGCCCTGTTCGAGACGACGGTGGCGAAGATGCGGGTCTTCCGCGTCGGCGAGTTTCTGGGCGGGGCGCTGCTGCTGGGACTGCTGGCGGCGATCTTCCTGTTCGTGTCCACGGCGCTGTAGAGGGTCCGATGGGTGAGATCGGCTACGACATGGCGCATCTGCTCGGGGCTTCGGTCCTGCTGATGAGCTTCGCGCTGCTCTACCAGCGCCGGCTGACGGCGCTCATCAGCGCCTTCGCCACCCAGTCCGTCTTCCTGGCCGCGGCCGCGGCGTGGCAGGGCTTCTTCCAGGACAACCCGCACCTCTACGTCACCGCCGTGATCGCCCTGCTGTTCAAGGCCCTGATCATCCCGCTGGCGCTGCTGCGCATCATCGAGCGGCTGGGCATCCACCGCACGGTGCAGCAGGCCATGGGCGTGGGGCCGACCATGGCGATCGGCGTCTCCCTCGTGACGCTGGCGCTCCTTCTCGTCCTGCCGTTGACGGCCGAAGCCTCCGCGCTGACGCGCGAGGGGCTGGCGCTGGCGCTGTCGGTCGTGCTGCTGGGCCTGCTGATGATGATCACCCGGCGCAACGCCATCGGTCAGGTGATCGGCTTCATGAGCCTTGAGAACGGCCTGATCCTGGCCGCGATCGGCGTCAGGGGGATGCCGCTGGTGGTGGAGATGCTGGTCGCCTTTGCCGTGATGGTCGCCTTCATCATCTTTGGCATCTTCTTCTTCCAGATCCGCGAGCGGTTCGACAGTCTGGATATCCATTACCTGGAGAGCTTCCGGGGCGAGGGGCGGAGGGAGTGATGCAGGTCCCGACCCTGATCCCCGGAATGCCGGGGGCCGAAATCCTGGCCCCTCTGGTGCTGGCCCTGCCGGTCCTGTTCGCGGCCGTCCTGCTGGCCGTGCCCGGCTACAGGGCCGCGGCGCGGATCAACGTCGCCGGATCGGGCCTGACGCTGGCGGCTGCCGTGGCGCTCGTCCTTCACCGGCCGGAGACGACGCCGCTGCTGCTGGTGGACGATTTCAATGTCTATCTGGTGCTGCTGACGGCCTTCGTCGGCTTCACCACGAGCCTGTTCAGTGCCGGCTACATCCGGCACGAGCTGGAGGACGGGCGCCTGTCGCCGCTGCACCTGCGCTTCTACCACGCCATGTATCAGGCGTTCATGTTCACCATGCTGCTGGCGCTGCTGGCGAACAATCTGGGCGTTCTCTGGGTGGCGGTGGAGGGGGCGACGCTGACGACGGTGCTGATGGTCAGCCTCTACCGCACCCATGCCGCCATCGAGGCGGCCTGGAAGTACTTCATCCTCTGCGGCGTCGGGATCGCGCTGGCCCTGTTCGGCACCATCCTGCTGTTCATGGCGGCGCAGCCGGTGCTGGGGGAGGGCGACGCTGCCATGTCCTGGTCGGCCCTGCTGCCGGCGGCGGCGCGGATCGACCCGGACCTGCTGGACCTCGCCTTCGTCTTCCTGCTGATCGGTTACGGCACCAAGGTGGGGCTGGTGCCGCTGCACGCCTGGCTGCCCGATGCGCATGCGGAAGGGCCGACGCCGATCTCCGCCGTGCTGTCGGGGCTGCTGCTGAACGTGGCGCTCTACGCCGTGCTGCGCTTCAAGATGCTGCTGGCCGCGAACGGGGAGGCGCTGGCGCCCGGACAGCTCATGATCGTGATGGGGCTGGGCACGCTGCTGCTGGCGGCGCTGATGCTGTACCGGCGGCGCGACATCAAGCGTTTCTTCGCCTACAGCTCGATCGAGCACATGGGCATCATCACCTTCGCCTTCGGCATGGGCGGCCCGATCGCCAACTTCGCCGGGCTGCTGCACATGACCCTGCACAGCCTGACCAAGTCGGCGATCTTCTTCGCCGTGGGCCATGTCACCCAGGCGACGGGGACGCAGAAGCTGGCCGACATCCGGGGCCTGACCGCCAGCCATCCGGCGCTGGGATGGGGTCTGCTGCTGGGCGTGGTGGCGATCGCCGGGCTGCCGCCCTTCGGCGTGTTCATGAGCGAGTTCCTGATCGCCACCACCAGCTTCGCCCGGGCGCCGTGGCTGGCGGCCGTCTTCGTGGTGGGTCTGCTGCTCGGGTTCGGCGCCCTGATGCTGCGCCTGCACGAACTCTGCTTCGGGGAGCCGACGGCGCCGCCGGGGCGGGCCGGCGCTGCCCTCGTGCCGCTCTACCTGCATCTGGCGCTGGTGCTGGTCGCCGGGCTCTGGCTGCCGGCGCCGCTGGTGGCGTGGTTCCAGACCGTTGCGACGCTGCTGGGGTGATGGCCATGGGCGACAACGGGCTCCTCGGGTTCCTGGACGGCATCGGGCGCCGTGTGGAGCGGCACCGGCCCTGGCCCCGGTTCGAGACGGACCGGGAGGGCTGGACCGCCCTGATCGACCGGCTGCCCTATGGCGGCTGGAGCCTTCTGGGCCTCTGGGCGGAGGCCGCCTGCGTCCACGCCGCCCTGCGCGACGAGGCGGAGGGCGACATCGCCGTCCTCTCCCTGGCCTGTCCGGAAGGGCGGTTCCCCTCGCTCTCCGCCGTCCGGCCGTCGGCGAAGCGGCTGGAGCGGGCGGTCCGGGACCTGACCGGGCTGGTCCCGGAGGGGTTGGACGACACCCGCCCCTGGCTGGACCATGACCGCTGGCGCCAGCGCCAGCCGCTGGGGACGGCGCCCGCCGGTCCGGCGCCGGCGGTGCGCACCTACGACTTCCTGCCGGCCGAAGGTCCCGGCCTGCACCAGATCCCCGTCGGGCCGGTGCATGCCGGCATCATCGAACCCGGGCATTTCCGCTTCTCCTGCCAGGGAGAGACGGTGGTGCGGCTGGAGGAGCGGCTGGGCTATGTCCACAAGGGGACGGAACGGCTGATGCGCGGCCGGCTGCCGGAGGAGGCGGCCCGGCTGGCCGGCCGCATCTCCGGCGACAGCACGGTTGCGTATGCCCTGGCCTTCGCGCTGGCGGTGGAGGCGGCGCTGGGGCTGGAGGTGCCGCCGCGGGCCCGGCTGCTGCGCGCCCTGATGGCGGAGCTGGAGCGGCTGGCGAACCACCTGAACGACATCGGCGCCATCTGCAACGACGCCGCCTTCGCGCTGATGCTGGCGGAAGGATCGACCCTGCGCGAGCGCGTGATGCGGACGGCGGACACCTGCTTCGGCCACCGCTTCATGATGGACCGGATCGTGCCCGGCGGCATCGCCGTGGACCTGAAGGAGGAGGGCCGGGCCGCACTCTACGACATGCTGGACGCGGTGCCGCGCGTGGTGCGGCAACTCGCGGCGCTCTACGACGGCACCTCCTCGTTGCTGGACCGGACGGTCGGGACGGGGATCGTGTCGCCCGCGCTGGCGCACCGCTTCGGTGCCGGCGGGCCTGTCGGCCGTGCCTCTTCCCGCGCCGCCGATGCCCGCCGCAGCCCCGGCTACGCGCCCTATCCGGACCTGGAGTTCGACGTGCCGACGCTGCCGCACGGCGACGTCAACGCCCGCATCCTGATCCGCTTCGCGGAGGTGGAACAGAGCATCCGCCTGATCCGCCAGATCCTGAAGCGGCTGGAGCCCGGCCCGGCCCGCGCCCTGCTGCCGGCGCCGGAGCAGCCGGCGGAGGGCATGGCGCTGGTGGAGAGCTTCCGCGGCGACGTGCTGTGCTGGCTGCGCCTGGGGGCGGGCGGGCGGATCGAGCGGGCGCATCTGCGCGATCCGTCCTGGTTCCAGTGGCCGCTGCTGGAGGCCGCGATCGAGGGCAACATCGTCGCGGACTTCCCGATCTGCAACAAGTCGTTCAACTGCTCCTATTCGGGCCACGATCTATGAGAGGCCGGTCATGTTCGGCGTGATCGCGCGCATCCTGCTGAAGGGGCCCCGCACCATCGCCGGGCCGGCCCCCGCCGACGCCACCGTCGAGGCGCTCGCCCGCCGGCTGGACACGGCGTCGCGCCGCCGGCTGGGGCGCAGCCTTGCCATCCGGCAGGTCGATGCCGGCTCCTGCAATGCCTGCGAGATGGAGATCCACGCGCTGAACAACCCGGTCTACGACCTGGAGCGCTTCGGGTTCAGCTTCGTCGCCTCGCCCCGGCATGCCGACGTGCTGCTGGTCACCGGCCCGGTCACGACGAACATGCGCGAGGCGCTCCTGAAGACCTGGGAGGCCACGCCCGACCCGAAATGGGTGGTGGCGCTGGGCCAGTGCGCCATCGACGGCGGACCGTTCGCCGACAGCTACGCCGTGGTCGGCGGGGTGGAGAAGGTGGTGCCGGTCGATCTCATGATCCCCGGCTGCCCGCCGCGGCCGGTGGACATCCTGGCGGCGCTGGTCGCCCTGATCGAGGCGGAAGCCCGCCCGCCGTCCCGCCCGGCCGCTTCCGGCACGCCTGCCGGTGCTCCGCGGGAGCGGCGGGAACCGACCCTGGACTGACGGTTCCGGCTCAGCGCAGCCGGGGTGGCGGCGGATCGTCCGGGTCCGGACGGCTTTCGGCCGTGGCGGGACGGACGGGGGGAGACGCAGCCGGCGCGTCCGCCGCCCCTGCTGCCGCCGCCGCGACGGGGCGACCGCCGGCCCGGCGGGCGCCGAGCGAGTCCAGAAGCTGTGTCACCGTCCGGTTCGCCGGGTCCACCCGCAGGGCGCGCTGGTAATAGATGCGGGCCAGATCCCAGTCGCCGCGCTGTTCCGACAGGCGCGCCCATTGCCGGTAGGTGGCGATGATCCGCTGCCGCATCTCCGCGACGGCGGGATGTCCGGGGGCTACCTCCATGATCGCGCGCAGCGTGTCCAGGGCGTTGTCGCCCCGCGGTGTGGTGAGGTGGCGGGCCGCGATCTGCTCCTGCGCCCGCTCCAGCAGGGGGCCGACAAGGGAGGTCTCGGATCGAGCGGCCTCTTCCTGAGTCTCCGCTGCTGGCGCAGGCGGTGCTGTCGGCGTCCGGACGGGAAGGTCGATGGCCGGTGGCTCGGGTGAGGGGGGCTGCAGAGGGGCTGCCGTTTCGGCATCCGTGACCGGGCGCGACTCCGCGGGCGGGGGCTCCCCGGCCGGTTCCGGCGCGTCCATCGGGGGCACCGGGGCCGTTCCGGCGGTGCGGGCGTCGTCGCCCGTTCCGTCGCGGCGCGGCCCGCTCACCGGCATTTCCGGGGAGGGCGGGGCCTCTGCCGTCTGGATGGATGGCGGGGCCGTGCGATCAGGGGCGGTCCACAGGCTCCTGTCCGCGCCGCCCAGCCACCAGGTTCCGGCGGCACTGGCCGCGGCCAGCAGGGCGAGCAGGAACCAGCCCCTGGAGCCTGCTGACCGGGGCGGCGGCTCCATTGCCGGCCGGCGCGACGGGCGCAGGGTGGTGGGCGGCATGCCCGTACCGCTGCGGTCCGGACGGGACGGGGGCATGCGGTAGAGCGTACCGACCGCCCGCAGAACCGGCATCAGGTCCGCCTGATGCAGCCGTCCCTCCAGCTCTGGGCTGCCGGACAGCAGGATCTGAAGGAAGTTGCCCTCCGTGCTCATCGACCCTGACAGTTCGACCAGATCCCGGAGCGTGTCGGGGGGAAGCCGCTCGGCCTCCTCCACCATCAGGATGCCGGTGCCGGCCTGATCCAGCCGCGTCTCCAGCAGATCGACCAGCGCGTCGAACTGTCCCTCGCCCGGGGGGCGGCCGTCCAGCACGGCACGGCCGGCGACCTCGATCAGATCCTCGACCGTGACGCCGGGGCCGGCGCCGACCGTCAGCACCAGGGACCCGTCCGTCTCGACATGACGGGCCAGCCGTGCCAGCAGGGCGATCCGGTCGCCGGGGGTCTCTCCGACCAGGGTCAGCAGGCGGCGGCGGCCGATCAGGGCGAGCAGCAGGCCGTTGAAGATGGCGTCGGCATCAAGCTCCGGTCCGGTCTCATCGGGCTCGGCGGCAGCCAGTGATCCGCTTCTCATGGTCGCGGCCGGTCCTTTCGCGGACATCCGTGGTCATAGAGGCGGCAACGGTCCCCGAGGGGGAAAGGTTGCGCTGCACCCATGGACGATACCGGATTGCCGCCACACCGCTGTCTGCGCCTTCGGACGGGCGGCAGTCCCGGAAGGGGGGGATCCTGCCGCCGGGGGCGGTATCAGAGGGGTGGATCGGCCCTTCCGGCGACCCAGGTCCGGCGGACTTCGAGCGTACCGTCCAGATGGACGAGATCGGCCCTGAGACCGGGGCGGAGACGGCCGATCCGGTGTCCCAGGCCGAGGGCGTCCGCGGGGGCCGCGGCGGCCAGGGCCAGGGCCTCGGACAGCGGCACACCGACATGGCGGACCATGTTGCGCACCGCCGACGCCATGTCGAGCGCGGAGCCGGCGAGCCGGCCTTCCGCCGTGACGCAACGGCCCCCCTCGACCCGGATGCGCTCCCCGCCCAGGAGATAGTCGCCGGGGGCCTCCGCCCCCACCGGGGGCATGGCGTCGGTCACCAGCACCAGCCGGTGCCGCTTGACCCGCCAGGCCAGCCGGACCGATGCCCAGTGGACATGGTGCCCGTCCGCGATCAGGCCGCACCAGACGTCATCATGGTCCAGGGCAGCGCCGACCAGCCCGGGTTCCCGGCTGCCGAGCTGGCTCATGGCGTTGTAAAGGTGCGTCACCCCGCTGGCTCCCGCCTCGAAGGCGGCGCAGGCATCGGCATGGGAAGAGTCGCTGTGGCCGAGAGCGACGATGGCGCCTGCCGCCCGGAACCGCCGGATGCCGTCCGGTCCCACGATCTCCGGCGCTACGGTCACGAGCACCCGGCCCGACCGTGCGGCGCGCTCCACCAGGGCGAAGTCCGCTTCCGTCGGCGGCACCAGCACCTCGGCCGGATGCACGCCACGCCGGCCGGGGAACAGGTGAGGCCCTTCCAGGTGAAGGCCCAGGATCGAGGGATGCCCCATCGCCCGCGCCGCGTCCAGCGCTGCGACCGCCGCCGCGCGAACGGGCGGACGGTCGCTGATGAGGGTGGGCAGCAGGGCGGTGGTGCCGGACCGTCGGTGCGCCGCGGCCACGCGGGCGAAGGCTTCCGGCGACGGGTCGTCGTTCAGCAGTACGCCGCCGCCACCGTTCACCTGAAGGTCGATGAAGCCCGGCGCCAGGGTGCCGCCGCCCAGGTCGATCCGGCGCAGCGATCCCGGCAGCTCCCGCTCCGGCAGCAGGGCGGCGATGCGCTCGCCCTCCACCACGAGGGCATGACCGGCCAGGGGACCATCGGGGCTTTCCAGGGTGGCGTTGACAAGGGCGTACATGCGCCGTCTCCCGTCCGGGCGGCAGTCTGGGGGGAGGCGATCAAAGCCCCGCGGGCGCACGGATGCAAGCGGCAGCCGGAACTATCCACAGCGTCGGCACGCTGGTCCGAGTCGCGCCGCCGGACCTTCCGGTCCGGCAGGTACTGCCCTTCCCGGAGGCATGCTGCCATGCCGGCAGGGGACCGGATCCGGTCTCGGAAGGTGCACAGGGCCGGATACGCACGAAACGTCCACAGACTTGTCCACAGGATGGCCTAGGACTTTTGTTGCGCAACCCACCCGGATGGGGGGTTGTCGTCGCTGCGACGTTCTGGCAAAAAAAGGGCCGCTCACAGAGCGGCCTGAGTCTAGGGAGGAAACGCCCAACAAAGGGCAATGCAGCACGAATGCTGCGATGCACAATATCGCGCCGGCCGGGACGGTTGGCAAGAGCGGAAGCGGCCCCTTTCCCGGGGCCGCTGTCGTTTCGGCGGCATTCCGGTCCAGGTGTTGCGCGGCTGCATCAGCGGTGGCCGCCTTGGCGGTGAGGGCGACACCCTGGGGACACAGCCCCCCGGGCACACAGCCCCCCGGGCCTCCGGGCACCCGGCGCATGCCGGTGCTGGACCTCCCGTGCACGAGATCGAGGTGTTCCATGCAGCAATCCACGTTTCCGCGATCCGCCCCGCAGACGGCGGTTTCCGCCGGACCGCTGGACGATGCCGGCATCGCCGCCCTGGCAGACCGCCTGGCCGGATCTGATCCCGCCCTGTTCCTGGACTTCGACGGAACCCTGACGGAGATCGTGCAGCGCCCCGACCTCGCCGAACTGGGAGAGGCGATGCGCGGGCGCCTGCGTCGGCTGGCACGGCTGGTCCCGGTCGCCATCGTCAGCGGGCGCGACCTTGATGACGTGCGGACCAGGGTGGGCGTCGAGGGCCTGATCTACGCCGGCAGCCATGGATTCGACATCGACGCTCCTTCCGGCCGGCACCGCAGGGGAGAAGACTACCGGCCGGCCCTGGAACGTGCCGGCAGCGCGCTGGAGCAGGCCCTGGCCGGCATCCCGGGCGCCCTGGTGGAGCGCAAGCGCTACGCCGTCGCGGTACATACCCGGCTGGTGGAGGAAGCCCGCAAGCCAGAGGTCGCGGACGCCGTGCGCAGCGTCGCCGCCACCGAGCCGCAGCTCCGCCGGACCGGCGGCAAGGAGCTGGTCGAACTGCGCCCGGACCTGCCCTGGGACAAGGGCCGTGCCGTCCTGCACCTGATCGGAACGGAGGGCCTGGGCGCCTCCTTTCCCGTCTATGTCGGCGACGACCTGACGGACGAGGACGCCTTCGCCGCCCTGCGCGACCGGGGCATGGGCATCCTGGTGGGCGACCACGGCCACCCCACCGCTGCGGCTGCCATGCTGCCGGACATTCCTGCCGTGGGACATCTGCTGGACGCCCTCTCCGCGCGGCTCGGCGGGTAGGGGCGTCAGGGCGCCCGGCGCGGCGGATAGGCCGGGGCCGCGTGCTCCGGATTGGTCTTCTCGTCCGTCTCCGGCTCGGGCACGCCGCCGGGCGAATAGGGGGGCATGGCATCATCACCCGGATGCCGGGGCGAGGGATGCGTCGGCACCGTCGGACGATCACCGGCGGGTGTCGTCCGGCCGTTGCGGGATGGCCGGTCGGGCATGGGATTCTCCTTGGACTAGATCGGACGGCAACCGGCGGGGACTTCCGGGGTTCCCCCAACGCCGGAACGGCGCGCGGGAACGGGCGGGTGGAGCCCGCGTTCCTCAGTCCGTCGGCTTACGACAGGAACCCGCATGGCTGCCGCTTCTCCGTTTTTTCGGAATCGGAAGCCTCGGGTCCAGGCTGTGGGCACCCATCGAAGATCTGCGCGAGGCGTACATGACGATCCGAACTGTCCTCCGGAGCGGCATCCTGATGGTCGCCGTGCTGGCGGCTGCCGCCCTTTCCGCCTGCCAGTCGGCCACGGCGCCGCCGCTGGAGCCGACCGTCGCCCTGGCCGACGCAGGCGAATACCGTCTGGGGCCGGGTGATGCCGTGCGCGTGATCGTGTTCGGGCAGGAGCAGCTTTCCGGTGAGTTCTCCGTGGATGGATCGGGCCAGATCGCGCTGCCGCTGATCGGCGGCGTGGCGGCCAAGGGGCTGACCTCCCGGCAGGTTGAGAAGCGCATCGCAGAGCGCCTTGCCGAAGGCTATGTGCGCGACCCGAAGGTCAGCGTCGAGGTGCTGAACTTCCGCCCCTTCTACATCATCGGGGAGGTCAACAAGCCCGGCCAGTATCCCTATGCCAGCGGCATGTCCGCCGTCACGGCGGTGGCGCTGGCCGGCGGCTACACCTACCGGGCGCGCGAGGACTATGTCCTGATCACCCGCACCATCGACGGCGAGAAGCAGGAACGGCGGGCGGCACCCAATACTCCTGTGCTCCCGGATGACGTCATCCGCGTGCCCGAAAGGTTCTTCTGAGCCCCGTAAAAGACACGATCCGTCAAGAGCGGGCCGGTGTTTGTCCGGCCATGGACGACAACGCGGCGAACACGACCATGCGCGACTTCTTCCGCAAGCGCCGGCACGGCGACACTTTCACGGGCGATGGCCTGACGGGCAATGCCGGCGGGATCGACCTGCGTTCCCGGCGGCCGGGACCGGCAGCCGTCGAGGTGCCGTTCGAGCCGCTCAGCCCCGGACCGGGTTCCGACCGGCCGCTCCGTCCGGGTCCGCCGCCCCTGCGCGAGGTGCGCGGCGGTGCCCTGACGGCGGCTCCGCCACCGGATGAGGAGCTGCCGCGCTTCTCTCTGCCGGTCGCCAACGGCATCCGCATGGCCGCGTCGGCGCAGGCCGTCTCCGGCATCCCGCCGGAGGTCAGCCAGGCCCTGCGCGAGGCCTTCACCCCGACCCGGCCGAAACAGGAGGTCAACGGCCTGTTCGTCGGCCGGCTGAACACACTGCGCCGGATCATCGCCGCCATCGAGGAGGAGCGGGCGCATGTCGTCCTGCATGGCGACCGCGGCCGCGGCAAGACCTCGCTGGCGAATGCGGTGGAGCGCATCGCGGGACAGGCGGGCTATCTCACCGTCAAGATGACCTGCTCGGCGGAGCTGTGCTTCGAGGACATGTTCCGCAGCCTGCTGCGGCGGGTCCCGGCGAACTTCCAGCGCGGTGCCGCGACCAGCCCCTTCGCCGCCGGCCGCAGCAGCGGCGGCTTCGATGCCCGCCTGCCGCCCGGTGCGTTCAGCGTCACCCAGCTTGCCGACGTGCTGGACGAGATCGCCGGCACACATGTCATGTTCGTCCTGGACGAGTATGACCGCGTTCTCAGCGAGGACGTGAAGAACAAGCTGGCGGAGCTGATCAAGAACCTGACGGACAACGGCAGTCCGGTGACCCTCTTCGTCATCGGGGTGGCCGAGACCGTGGACCAGCTTCTGGGCAAGCACCCGTCCATTCAGCGTTCGCTGGTGGCGGTCCACCTGCCGCCCATGACCGACCGGGAGATCGAACGCATCATCCTGGTGGGGGCGGAGGCTGCGGGCCTGACCTTCGCGCCCGAGGTCCGGCAGAAGATCGTCGCCTTCTCCAAGGGGCTGCCCTACTACGCCCAGCTTCTCAGCCTGCATGCCGCCCGCGGTGCCGTGGCCCGGGGCGCGCGCAACGTCGAGCGGGAGGATCTGGCGGATGCGCTGCGCCGCTGCGCTGCCGAGGCGGAGCGAGGTCTGGTCGAAGCCTATCACCGGGTCATCGGCCCGGAGGAGAACGGAACCGTCGCGGATGTCCTGTACCTGGCGGCCCAGGCGCCGTTTGACGAGTTCGGCAGCTTCCGCGCGGCGGACGTTCCCGCCGTCCCGCTGCGTCCGGGCGGGAACGGGCGCAGGCTGCCGGAAGCCAGCGTGCTGTCGGTGCTGAACGAACTGGCGGTGGGCGAGGGCGGTGTGCTCCAGCAGGTCATCGTTCCCGGCGGGCACCGGCTGCGCTTCCGGAACCAGATGATGCGCCAGTTCATCCTGCTGGCTCAGGCGCAGCAGCGGGGGCTGGTCTGATTTCCGGCGTCCTCCCCGGTCGTGCGCGATCGAAAGGTCAGGCTTAACCTGTCGGCAAGGGTGGTTCGGCTAGCGTTGCGGCATACTGATCGCCTCGCTTCGGGAGCTGGCCTGTGTCTGTGGTCAAGGTTGACATCGAACGGTGCGCACCGGATGACAGGATGCCGGAGGCGGAGTCCGGCCATCCGGCTCCCGAACTGGAACTGCTCCCGCGCCATCATCGGCTTGCGGTTTGGATCGCTGCTGCCCTGCTGCCCTGGGCCGCCATCGCCCTGCTCGTGGTCGGGGTGATCTCCCTGGTGAAGTGACGGCAGGGGCAGTAACGGCAGGCCCGCTCCAGGGCGTGCGTTCCGTCCCGCCGGCCCCTTTCCCCTTCCGCTGGAGCGGCTCCCTGGCATACGGCTCTGCCCATCGGTGCGGACGGATGATGTCCCTGTCCATGGCGCCATGGAGTATTCCTGACTGGAATGCTCTGTCCTTGTCGTGATGACGGGCATAATCACCCTGGCATTGCCGACCTGCTGCCCTGGATGGCAGCCGCCGACCGGATATCCCGTCCCGCCATATGCCCTGCGGCTCTGACGCGGGCGCCAAGCGGATGGCGGAGGCGAATGCCGGCAGAATGGAATAGGCATGGCGGTCCGCACTATATAGACCGTCCGGACGTACCTTATGTGGAGGCGATGCTTAATCGCATCCACCATTTATTGTTTCTTTTCCCTTTCCCCCTGCATTTTCTGCGCAGATCCGTGCGCCGACCCACCGTCGATAGCATGATGCGTCAGGGCCATTCCGGCGGCATCAAGGCGGGCTGTGGCACGCCTGATGCGTTTTTTCTGGCGACGTATGCGCTTGATCTAATAAAACGGGAATTATGATCTCGTCCGGTTCATGATAAATCGGTCGGGGTATTGAATGAATACATAAGATATCCTGAGCCGAAGGATGTCATAGGTCTAAAGCCTTCGGGATTTAAGGCCTTCGAGAGATATCAAACCAGTCGATACCGGCGTAACTTCCGCCCGAAAGAGGGGATCGGAAGCGCGACAAGAACAGAGGGGCAGGGGGTACGCCCTGACGGGGCGCCCGAGGGGGCGCTGGTCGATAAACGCCATATCCAAACTAGCGCGGGAGCGAAACATGGAAAACGTGACTGCCTTCCTCATTGATGCGAACAAGCTTTTCCGCGAGGGGCTGAAGCGGCTTCTCGACGAATCTCCCTTCAAGATCGTCGCCGAGGCGAGCAATGTGCGTGAGGGGGTCACGGTTGCCGATCAAGGCCTGAAGCCCGACCTCATCCTGCTCGATCTCGTCAATGGTGGTGAGGAGGAGGCAGAGGCGATGCGCCGCCTGCGCCAGGCGCTGCCGAATTCCCGCATGGTCGTCCTGACCACGGATCTCTGCACCCGGCGCCTTTCCAATGCGCTGGAAGCCGGGGCCGACGGCTATCTGATGAAGGATCTGTCCTCGGATGCCCTGACCCAGTCCCTGCGTCTGGTGATGATGGGAGAGAAGGTGTTTCCCACGCACCTCGCAGCCCTGCTCATCAGCGGCCGGGTGAACGGCAACGGGCTGGAGATGCCGGTCTCGCGCAAGGGGCTGTCACAGCGGGAGATCCAGATCCTGCGCTGCCTGCTCAACGGCGACAGCAACAAGATGATCGCCAACCATCTGAACATCACCGAGGCGACCGTGAAGGTCCACCTCAAGAGCCTGCTGCGCAAGATCAACGCCTCGAACCGGACACAGGCCGCGATCTGGGCGCTCAACAACGGTATCGGCGGAGAGTTCACCGGCGCTGCTGCCCCTGCCGCCGCGGTCGGCTGATCCGCCCGGGCGCCTCTGCCTGTCCTTTCCGGGCGGGCGGAGGCTCCGGAGTCGCCGGAGGAGACGACGCTGAAGGGGGGCGCCGTGCAGCGGGGCCCGTCGGGCAACGAATCTCTCCCCGGGAAGCGTCCGGGAATCCGGATGACGGCGCAGTGCCCCAGGGCCTGCGCCGTTTCCTGTTCTCTTCCCGTTTTCCGTCCGCCTCCGGCGACGCGCCTGTCCTGCCCGCTCAGGCCGAGCGGGCTTCGTCGGTGCCGGTGCGGATGTCGGACTGCCGCGCGGAATGCAGCGCATGCTGCTGCCGGGCGGCGAACACGCCGGCTTCCGTCCTGTTGCGGAAATGGAGCTTCGCCAGAACGCTGCGCACCATCGACTTGATGACGGCCTCCGAAAGGTTCAGACCTTCCGCGATGGTACGGTTGTTCAGGCCTTGGCCGAGAAGCTGGAGGCAGCGGAATTCCACCTCGGTCAGCCGGGGCAGCAGCGTCAGTCGGATCTCGTCCACACCCATGCGCGACAGGAACTGTCTGGGCAGGATGCAGTGCCCCTCGACACCCAGGTCGATCAGCTCGTTCACGCGGTTCAGATTGATGTCCTCGAACACCCAGGCGTCCGCGAAGGCCAGGATGTGGGCCGCGTCCAGCAGTTCCCGGCTGCTCAGGATGACGATGATCCGGCTGCGGCGGGACAGCCGCAGATAGACCATCGGCTCGTTCTCCCGGAGTGCGGCGAACTGCTGCACATCGATCAGGATCACATCCGGCGTAGCTGTCGCCTGACTCAGCTCCGCGATATCGCGGCAGACCGTGACGCGATGCCGGCTCTCCTTGTCCAGGGACGCCAGGAGCTGGCTCGCCACGACCTCGTTCCCCGGCACAAGACACACCTGCATGGTGCTGACCTTTCCTCGTCGTGCCTTGCTGGCGGGGTCCGCTGACCGATCGTTCTGGGCATCCATGTCATCGCTCTTCTGAAAGTATGCGCGCTTGCCGTGAACATTTCGCTGGAGCGTTTTGTCATTAGCTCGGTAGAAATCACCCACTAGCTTAATACTTCTGAATAGCAATCTGCTCGAAACGATATGGTTTCAAAGTTGATCTTTCTAAAAGATACTGCGCTCCCGTTGTTCCGACGCTGACGATAGCGCCGGACAGGGATCGCTCAAGCCAAGCAAACGGTGATCGTGTCATATCTGGGGATAATCCGTCGGTCGGCAACAGCGATTGACGAGCGGATGTCCTGCGGCAACGATGCTCCACGACTGTTCGGTCGGGGTAGGGAACTACCGCTGCGTTGCGCGCCCGGGTGTGCGGAACAGCCGTGATCTGCCGGAAACCTCTGGGAATCCCCGGCATGGCAGTCAGCAGATATATGCATGCATAAACTTGTATGAAAATCCCGCGCGGGTTATAAGAACCTCATCTGCATCCCCTGAACGCTTGGTCTCCCGTGAGCGCCAGTTACCTTTCCGCCATGCACCTGCTGATTGCCGACCCTGATCCCACCATCAGACTCCGTCTGAAACGCGCTGCCGGCGAACGTGGCGGCGCGTTCACGTTTGCCGAGGCGGCCGCCTGGACCGACCTGCATCCGCTCTGTGCTGCGCAGACGCCCGACATCGCCATCGTTGCCGAGGCCCTGCCGGGTTTCGCGCCGGGGGAGATCGCCACTCTGCGCCGCCAGTTCTCGGCGCTCTCGATTCTCGTCGTCGGCGGGGAAGAACCCGAACGCCTGCGCAGTGTGCTCAAGGAGGGCGCCTCGGGCTATCTCTGGCGGGGGGATGCCGTGGACATGCTGGCTCAGGCCCTGGAGACGGTGCGCAATGGCGGTATCTACATTCCGCCCCTGCTCGGCCTGCGTGCCGGCCGCGAGCGCTTGATGACCTCGGCCGGGCCGGTTCCCGCCGGCTTCTTCCGCGAGGATGCCGCCGAACACCTGACCCCGCGCCAGCGTGTCGTGCTGGCGATGATCCGTGACCGCTGGAGCAACAACGACATCGCGGACGCCCTGGGGATCAGCATCGGTACCGTGAAGATCCATATCACGGCTGTCTTCAAGGCGCTGGGTGTCCGCAACCGCACCCAGGCCATGGTCGCGGCGGAGCGCATGGAACTGCCCGACCCAGGAGACCGGCCGGTATCCTGATGCCGGGCGGTCCGGGTTCTCCTGCTCCGGATCCGGAAAACCGCGCCGCCGCATTTCAGCCTTGCTGACATTGCTGTATAGAGCACGGCTTGACGGAACGGACGAGACGGGGAGGACGGGATGGCCGCAGAGACTCCGATCTGCAACTTCGGCTGGAAGGCCGTGGATTTCCGGCTGCCGGGAATCGACGGGCGCGACTACTCCCTGAAGGACGTGGCAGGGCCGAACGGGCTGCTGGTCATGTTCATCTGCAATCACTGCCCTTACGTGCAGGCCGTCATCGACCGCCTGGTGCGCGACGTCACGGCGCTGAAGCCGCACGGCATCGGCGCCATCGCCGTCATGTCCAACGACACCGAACGCTATCCCGACGACAGTTTCGAGAACATGAAGCGGTTCGCCCGGGCGCACGACTTCACCTTCCCCTACGTGATCGACGCGACCCAGGAGGTCGCCCGCGCCTATGATGCCGTCTGCACGCCCGACTTCTTCGGGTTCAACGCCGCGCTGGAACTCCAGTACCGCGGGCGGCTGGACGCCTCACGCAAGCAGGCCGTGGCGGATGCAGAGCCGGAACTGCTGAACGCCATGATCCAGGTCGCCCGCACGGGGCGTGGTCCGGAGCACCAGATTCCCAGCATGGGTTGCTCGATCAAGTGGCGGGAGGAGGCGTGAGCACACCCCGACTCGTGCCCCGGCCGGGGCGCGATCGCTTGACCGGGGGGCGCAGCGTCTGCTATCGCCCGGCACGACCGAAGGAGTCCGGCGTCCAGCCGGGTATATCGAATGGCTGATATCTTCCGCGAAGTTGACGAGGACCTCCGCCGAGAGCGTGCCGCGAACCTCTGGCGCCGCTTCGGTCCGGTTCTCATCACGGCTGCCGTGCTCACGGTGGCGGCGACGGCCGGCTATGTCGCCTGGCAGCGCTGGCAGAGCGCCCGCAACCAGGAGCAGACGGCCGAACTCGGCCGCGCCCTGGCTCAGGCGCTTCCGGCCGGGGCGTCCGCGCCGGCGACGAATGCCGCCGATCTGCTGGCCGGGGCCGCGGCCAGGACGGACGGCGCCCACGCCGCGCTGGCGCGATTCTACGAAGCCGGTCTCCGGGCCCGCCAGGGCGACCGGGAGGGTGCCGTCGCGCTCTACGACCAGCTTGCCGGGACCGAGGCCGATCCGGTCTTCCGCGATCTCGCCCAGTTGCTGGCCGTGCTGCATCAGGTGGACAGCGGTGACCCGAAGCAGTTGCTGTCGCGGTTGACGCCGCTGATGGGGTCCGACAATCCTTGGAACTGGTCGGCGCGGGAACTCGCCGGACTGCTCTCGGCCCGCGATGGCGACACCGCCCGGGCCCGCGAGCTGTTCAGCCAGCTTGCCGACGACCCGCAGACCCCCGCCGGGGTCCGTGCCCGGGCCACCGAACTCGCCGACTTCTACGCGCCGCCGAAATGACCCTGTCCTCTCCCGCTGCCGCGCCCCGTCGCGGCTACCCCCTGGCCGCCAGAGTGTCGGCCGCGCTCCTGGGCACGCTTCTGCTGTCCGGCTGCGGCATCTCTGACTGGTTCAGCAGCGAGGACGACGGTCCGAGCCTGCCCGGCAACCGGATCTCGGTGCTCCAGCTCCAGCAGACACTGGAGCCTGACCCGTCGGTCGCGCAGCAGGCCGTGACCCTGCCGGAAGCGGTGGTCAACACCGACTGGGCCCAGCCGGGGGGCACCCCCACCCACGTCATGGGGAACGTCGCCCTGCCCGCAACGCTGAAAGAGGCGTGGCGGACCAGCGTCGCCGGATCGGAGTCCGACAACCGTCTGCTCAGCGGACCTGTCGTGGCCCAGGGGCGCGTCTATGTTCTGGACACCGATTTCGACCTGCATTCCATCGACGAGGCGACGGGCCGGACGATCTGGACCGTCAACATGCTGCGCGAGGACCAGACGGGCGACGCGCTGGGCGGCGGCGTGAGCTTCCACGGCGGGCGGCTCTATGTTACCACCGGTTTCGGCGAGGTGGTCTGTGTCGAGGCGGCCGACGGCAAGGTGGTCTGGCGCCAGCGCATCGCCGGGCCGATCCGGTCGGCGCCCACGGTCGTGGACGGGCGCGTCTTCGTCGTCACCATCGATAACCAGTTCGTCGTGCTGAATGCCGAGAACCGGGTGCTCCAGTGGGTCCATACCGGCATCCTGGAGACGGCGGCCCTGCTGGGCGGTTCCAGCGCCGCGGTGGATGGTGACCAGGTCTATGTGCCCTATTCCTCGGGCGAGTTGTTCGCCCTGCGTGTCGAGAACGGCCGCCTGACCTGGCAGGACGTGCTCGCCACCACGCGGCGCGGGGAGAATCTGGCCGGGCTGTCCGATATCCGCGGGCTGCCCGTGGCCGACCGCGGTCTGGTCTTCGCCATCAGCCACAGCGGCCGGATGGTCGCCATCGACCAGCGCAGCGGTCAGCGCGTCTGGGAGCAGGACATCGGCGGCATCAACACCCCCTGGCTGGCCGGCGACTGGATCTTCGTCATCAGCAACGAGGCTCAGCTCATCGCGCTGACCCGTGACGGTGGCCGGGTCCGCTGGATCTCCCAGCTTGAGCAGTACGAGGACCCCGAGGACCGGGAAGACCCGATCCAGTGGACCGGTCCGATCCTCGCCGGCGGACGCCTGATCCTGGCGAACAATCTGGGCGAACTGGTCGAGGTTCAGCCCGACACCGGGGAGGTCATCCGCAGGACGGACCTGCCCGACGCGGTCCTGGTGCCGCCGGTCGTGGCCAACAACACGCTGTTCGTGTTGACGGACGACGGCGACCTGATCGCCTACCGCTGACGGAGGCCCGCATGGTCGAGGCCAAGCGCCGACTGACGGTTGCGATCGTCGGTCGGCCCAACGTGGGCAAGTCCACCCTGTTCAACAGGCTGGTGGGCAAGCGTCTGGCGTTGGTTGATGATACTCCCGGTGTCACCCGTGACTGGCGCGCCGGCGAAGCGCGCTTGGCCGGTATCGAGCTGACCGTGGTCGATACCGCGGGGCTGGAGGAGGTCTTTGATGACAGTCTGGAGGCGCGCATGCGTCGCCAGACCGAGCGCGCCATCGAACGCGCCGACGTCGCCCTGTTCCTGATCGACGCCCGCGCCGGCGTCACCCCGCTGGACCACCACTTCGCCGGCTGGCTGCGCAAGGGGCGCACCCCCGTGATCCTGGTCGCCAACAAGGCGGAGGGCGCGGCGGGCCGGCCGGGCCTGCTGGAGGCGTTCGAGCTTGGCCTGGGCGAGCCCGTGCCGCTCTCCGCCGAGCATGGCGAGGGGCTGGCCGACCTCGTGGAGGCGCTGCTGCCCTACGAGCCGAAGCCGGAGGACGAACAGCCGGACGAGGAGATCTGGGAAGCCTGGGACGAGGCGCTGCCTGACCCGGCCGAGGCCGGCGCTGACGGCGCGGCCGAGGAACCGGCGCCGGAGGAGCCCAAGGCGCTCCAGCTTGCCATCGTCGGCCGTCCGAATGTGGGCAAATCCACGCTGCTGAACGCTCTTGTCGGGGAGGAACGGGTGCTGACCGGCCCGGAGGCCGGCATGACCCGCGACGCCATCGCCGTGGAGTGGAACTGGCGCGGCCAGCCCGTCCGGCTGGTGGATACGGCCGGCCTGCGCCGCCGTGCCCGCGTCGATGGCAAGCTGGAGAAGCTGGCCGTCGCCGACACGCTGCGCGTGATCCGCATGGCGCATGTCGTCGTGCTGGTGCTGGATGCGCATGCCATCCTGGACAAGCAGGACCTGACCATCGCGCGGATGGTGGTGGAGGAGGGACGCGCCCTCGTCATCGCCATCAACAAGTGGGATTCGGTCGAGAACAAGGGCGCGGCTCTCAAGCAGCTCCGCGACCGGCTGGAGACCTCCCTGCCGCAGGTGCGCGGCATCCCCACGGTCACCATCTCGGCCCTGCGCGGCCAGCGGCTGGACGAGCTGCTGGACGTGACGCAGAAGGCCTATGCCCTGTGGAACAAGCGCATCCCCACGGCCCAGCTCAACCGCTGGGTCCGCGGCATGGTCGAGACGCATCCGCCGCCGCTGGTGGAGGGGCGCCGCATCAAGATCCGCTACATGACCCAGGTGAAGGCACGCCCCCCCACTTTCGCCGTGTTCGTGAACAAGCCGGTGGACCTGCCCGAACACTATCTGCGGTATCTGGTGAACGGCCTGCGCGAGGCGTTCGAGATGCCCGGAGTCACCATCCGGCTGCTGCTGCGCAAGGGATCGACCAACCCCTACGCGGAGGATTAACCGGCCGGTAAGGCTTCCGTCCTTCTCCTGATGCCTGGAAGGCGTGATACTGCCGTGGGTGTCGGGAGGTGCCGGTGCTGGACTGGGTCAGGAACCGCATCCTGAGTTTCGAGGTGCTGGGCCAGCGCGACGGGCGCTGGCTGCTCGACCGTGTCTGCCCGACCGAGGGAGCGGCCGTGGCACGCGCCCGCGAGATGCTGGGCGATACCCGGTGGACGGCTGCGAAGGTGGTGCAGTCGCGCAGCATGCTCAACGGTTTCACCACCCAGCGCGTGGTCTTCGAGGAGACGGCCCCGCCGGCGGCGGAGCGCCCGCCGGCTGTCCGCTCGCCCCGGGGGGAGGTGGCGGTCTGTGCCTCGATCGACGATTTCTTCGGCCCCGACAGCCGCCGGCTGATCGCCCTTACCCTGATGGAATATCTGACCCGGCAGCAGGTGACGCCGACGGAACTGCTGCATGCCTGGAGCCATGTCCGCCGTCTCCAGGAGTCCAGCGCTCTCCTGATGGCGGCCATCCACCGCGTCGGCACCGCCCAGGCGAAGACGACGGGCGAGGCGACCCGCGAGCGGGTCAACGTGCTCAATCGGCTGGTGGACGAGGCGGTGTCCCGGGCCCGGGACTTCACGCTGGAGCGCAAGCGGCTGCCGGCCTTTCACGGCCACGACCTGGATGCCTTCGCCGTGCGGCTCCGGGGTCTCGTCGATCCGGCCCGGTTCGACTATGTGCTCCGCGCCCAGGTCAGCGCCTGGCTGGCCGACCAGCGTTCCCTGGCCGGCCGGCTGGAGGTGGTGCTGGATCTCGCCGGGTCCGCCGCCGATCCGGAATCGCTCCACCTGATCGACGGGTTGGTGGCCGACCTGCTCTCGTTCGGGGAGGTGGTGCAGGACCTGTTCGGGGCGCTGCCCAGTCTCGGGCATTTCCTGGCCGATCTCGCCGATCTTCTGAACGCTCGCCCCGACGGCGCGGCGCGGACCCGCGACCCGCGGCTGGGCCGGATCGCCGCCCTGCTTGATGCCGGCACGCTGCCGGAGACGCGGGAGGTGCTGCTGGCGCGGCTGCTCAAGGAGATGGCGGCCGACCGGCCGCTGGACAAGCTCAACGCGGCGGATGAGCCGGGCCTGCTGGCGATGGTGGTGCGCCGGCTGCAACGGGACGACGGTACGATCCTGGGGGGCGAGGCGGCGGAGAAGGCCATCGCCGCGCGGGAGGTCCGCTACCGTCAGGGCCTTCTGCGTGCCGCCGGTCTGCACGGCATCGCCGAGAACCTTAAGCCGTAGGTCAGGAGGACGGCCGCCGGGTCAGGGGCGCTCGCTGCGGCGGTATTCCTGCAACCGGGTGGTGCGCAGACCGCGCATGCCGTGACGTTCGATCAGGCGCTGCCAGGAGAGGAATTCCTCGACCGTCAGGCTGTAGCGCCGGCAGGCCTCCTCCAGCGAGATCTGGCCGTTGCGCACACCGTCCACGATCTGAGCCTTGCGCCGCATCACCCACCGCTTGGTATCGGGTGGGGGCAGGCCGTCGCCATCGGAGTCTCCGGTGTCGGGTGCCGTCGGGGCCCCGATCCGGTATTCCACCACAGCGCCCGCCGCTTCGGACGTCATCTCCTACGCGCTCCCGTTTCATCGCAGGGGGTAACCCTTACGATAGGAACGCGGCCTTAACATTCCATGAACCGGGGCCCAGGCGCCGGGTTCCGGCCGGTTTCAGCAGGCTTTCCGGTTCTTACGATGCGTCGTAGATGGCGCGCACGTTGGACATGGGAACGGGCAGACTGCCGATCAGGACGTTGGTCTCGCCGGATGACATGTCCACACCGGAGATGCGGTTCATCACGCTGGTCCGGATCGTTCCTGGACCGGCCTCGGTTGATTCCACGTTGATGTCGTAATAGCCGCTGGCCACGGCCTTGCCCTTCTTGTCCTTGCCGTCCCAGGTCACCCGCTGCGCACCGGACGCGCCGGAGACCGCCTGCTCGTAGATCGTCTCGCCCTCCATGTTACGCACCACCATCTTGGCGTTGGTGACGGTCTTGCCGGTATCGTAGATGACCGACACGGCCTCGCCGCTGTAGGGCACGTAACGGTTGGTCAGGACGACCTGTGAATCGTTGCCGCCGCTGAACTGGATGCTGGCCGTGTAGAAGCCCGGGGTCATGGCCTTCCCGGTGGCGTCGTTGCCGTCCCAGAAGGCGGTGTTGCGGCCCGGCCGGACCTGCACCGACTGGGTGTTCACGATGTTGCCGTCCTTGTCGGAGATCACCAGCGTGGCCGAGCGGACCTCGCCGTCGATGTCGTAGGACACGGTGGTGCCGCCGGGCAGCAGGGGGATACCGCTGGGTTCAAGCTCGACCGTCTTGCCGATGTACTGCAACGCCACGGTCGCCTGCCCCTGCTGCACGACGCCGGTCAGGTTGTCGAGCTTCGAGTTCGTCGAGATCTGCTGTTCGACCTGGGAGAACTGCACGAGCTGGTTCGTGAACTCCGAGGTCTCCTGCGGTTGCAGGGGATCCTGGTTCTTGAGCTGGGCCGTCAGAAGCTGGAGGAAGGTCTCGTAGTTCTGCGACAGGGTCGCCATCGGGCTGCTGCCGCCCGTGGTTCCGGTGAGGGTGTTGTTGTTGTTATTGCTGCTGCTGCTGACGCCGGAGACGGACATGGTGCGGCCTCAATCGCTCAGATACGGACATCGACGCGGCCGGGCGCGAGGACGCGCACGGGCGGGGGGGACGGGGGCGTGTCGGAGGCGGTTTCGCCCTCGACCGCGAAGGCTACGGCCCGGCCATTGCCCCTGTCGGACTGCTGCTGCTGGGCCTGCCGGCCCTCGTCGCGCAGGCTGAAGCTCAGGCTGCCGGAGTCGGCGCGCAACCCGGCATCCTGGAGAGCCTTCTCCAGGCCGCGGGAATCGCGCTGGAGCAGGTCCAGGGTATAGGGGTTGTCGGCGGTCACGGCGGCGCGGATGCGGCCGCCGCTCTCGAACTCCAGCCGCACGTCGATCCGGCCCAGCTCCTCGGGTCGGAGTTGGACGGTAAGCTGGTTGCGTCCCTCCTGCACGCCGCGCTGGATCGTCACGGCGACCTGGTGCAAGGCCGGCAGGCTCTGCGGCGCGGTGCGGCTGCCACGGGTCGCGGCGAGATGGGAGGCGAAGTCGGTGCCGTCGGCGCGCGTGGCGTCGCCGGACAGCGTCCGGGCCGCTGTCTCCGTGGCGATGTCCCTTTCGCTCCCGGAGGAGCGGCCGAGGGAACTGTCCAACCCGCTTTCGCCCTTGCCACCGCTGGCCGTGACCGCCCGCTCCACCAGGGTGCCTGACGCCGCGGCGGCGGTTCCGAGGGGCTGTGCCGGACGGGGCGCCTGGGGTGCGGCCGGAGCGGCGGCAATCGGCTCCGCCTCCTGGGCGGCAGGCTTCGCGGGTGTGCGGCGGGCGCTGCGCTCCCGCGTTTCTTCCGAGCCGAGGGCGCTGTCGGGAACCGCGCGGTCGCTGTCGGCACCGGAGGCGGCAGCGGCGGTGTCCGGTCCCTTGCCGGTGGTCCCTGGCGGAACGGTTGCCCGTGGCGGCTTGCCACCGGACGCCGGGGCTGCACCGGAGCCGGGCTTCGGCGCTGCGTCAGCGGCCGCCGCACTGGCGGCTTCGTCCGCCCTGCCTGCACCGTCACCCAGGGCGTCAGGAGCCGCGGCGGCATCGATTCCGGCGTCCACCGTCTGATTCTGTGTCCTGGCAGCCCCGGTCGCGGCGGCGAGCTGGGCCACCTCTGTCTGCACCGCCCCGGCGGTCGTCTGCGTCCCGTCGCCCGTCGATACCGGGGGATGTGCCGGCCCGGCTTCCTCGCTGCCTTCAGAATCTTCGGCGTTTCCAGCCTGTCCGCTGATGGCGCCGACGGCCGGAAGCGGGTTCTGTGTCGTCTCGGCTGTGCTGCCCTGCAGCCCTGCCATCCCCTGTGGAGCAACCGTCCGGGGCGCGTCGGCAGCGGGCAGGGACGGCGCGAACAGCCGTCTGGAGCCCTGGGAATTCGGGTCCTGTGCGGCTGCGGTCACGGGCGACGGCTCCCCGGCAAGTCCGGGGACAGGGGCCACCTGATCAGCGGCACCGGCCACGGCCGGAGTATCGACCGGCAACGTCACGCCAGGCGGCAGGCTCCCCTGGGGGGCGGTGATCGACAGGCCCGGCGCGGGAACCTGCAACGGCACGGTCACCGTGCCGGAGGGCTCCGTGAGGCTCGCCGGATCGACCGCTCCGCTCTCAGCCACCTCCCCGGCATCACCGGCCGGTGTCTCCGCCGCGAGGGCACCCGCCGTCAGCGTCGTAAAGACGGTGAGGGCAGGCAGGACCGCCCCGGTCGAACCGGCGTCCGCTTCTCCCGGAAGCAGAGGTGGGGGGGCTTCGGCCGCCGGGGGGATGCCCGCGACCGCGGGCATCGTGCCGGGTGACGGCCGGGGGCGCTGGACGGTCGTGCCGTCCGTCGCTGCCTCGCCGCCTGTGAACCCGAGCATGCCGCCGAGGATCTGCTGGAACAGGTCCACCGTCTGCTGCGTTCCCGCCTGCTGTCCACCCGTCTGTTGGGGCGCAGCGCCGGTCAGCGCGAGGGCCAGGGCCGGAGCGGTCGCGGCGGTCTTCTGGGGGGCGGCGGAAAGGATGTCCATGGCGGTGGCGTCCTGGTCTGGTTCGCCCGGTTATATGCAAAGGCCTTGCCAACTCTTTCCGCGCCAGGGAGGTCGTGGTTTTCCGGGGAAGCGGGAGGGAGGGCCGGGCGCTCGGGAAACTCCTGCCGATGCGTCGGCAGTTTCTGCCGGGCCGTCTCCGGAAGGCGCTGACCGGCGGCCGGAACATGGTCCGGGTGGCGCGGGCGCGCGACGGTCCGGAGGCGGGCCGGCAGGACCCGCGCTCCCCGTAACGCCCCGGAACCGGGGAATCAGAGCTGCTGGTTCAGGGTGGCGGGCCGAGCGCCCTTATGGCCGAAGCCGGCAGGCAAGGCCATGCCGCCGCGCAGGGTATAGCCTTGATCGGCGGCCTGCTCGCGGTTCAGGGTCGCCACCAGGGTGTCGACCACGGACTGGCTGGCCTGGGCAGCCGCCCGGAGAGAGGAGGCGTTGGCCTCCGCCGCTGCGCGGAATTCATCGGCCAGCTCGCGCAGCCGCTGGCGCCCGGATTCGTCGAGGGCGGCAAGGGCGGCGCGGTCCACCCGCAGCGCCCGGCCGGCCTCGTCGAAGGCCCGGACCAGCAGCAGCTTGCTGTCCACCAGCCGGTCCAGGCCGTCTGTCCGCCGCTCCCGGATCATCGCCGTCTCCTGGCGCAGCGTTTCCGAAAGCCGCGCCATGGCGTCCATCAGGGCGTGCGCACGCGACGGTGCTGGAACGGGTGGTGGCGTCGGTGACGGCGCGGTCTGTACGCCGGTCGCCGGGGGCTCGGGGGCTGCGGGGGCAGTGCTCATTGCGGCAGCTCCTGTCCGGACTCCTGAAGCTGCATCTCCTGGATCAGCAGGAGCTGGCGGCGCACATGGTCGGCGATGCCCAGGCCACCGGCCTTGGCAATGGCCTTGCCCTGCTCCTCGATCATCAGGCCGCGGAAGGTCTCCTCCGCGGGGCCGCCGCCGAAGACGGGATCGACCTCCACGCTGGACCACATGTGCGACAGCATCTGGCTGATGAAGACGCCCTCGAACTCCTGCGCGGATCTGTCGATCTGCGCCGGGGTGGCGGTGCGCCCGAGGTTCAGCCTCGGCGCGCTGCGGGTGAGGGTGCTCTGGTCCAGGCCCGGCGGGGAAAGGCTCATGCCGTCCATCACATCACCTCGATTTCGGCCTGGAGCGCGCCGGCCGCCTTGATGGACTGGAGGATGGAGATCATGTCGCGCGGGCCGACGCCCAGCGCGTTCAGGCTCTGCACCAGTTCCTGCAAGGACACCCCGGTGCGGAGCACGGCCAGCTTGCGGTCCGACTGCTCGTCCACCTGGATGTCGGTGCGCGGCACCACGGCGGTCTGTCCGCCCTGGCTCAGCGGGCCGGGCTGGGAGACCTGCGGAGTCTCCGTGATCCGGATGGTCAGGTTGCCCTGGGCGATGGCGACGGTGCTGATGCGGACGTTCTCGCCCATCACGATGACACCGGACGCCTCGTCGATGACGACACGGGCCGGCTGGTCGGGCGTGACGCGGAGCTGCTCCATGTCGCGGATGAAGCCCACGATGTCCGCCTTGCGTTGGGGCGGCACGTCCACCAGCACCGAGGCGGGGTCGGTGGCATGGGCGACGGGCGATCCGAACGAGGCGTTGATCGATTCGGAGATGCGCTTCGCCGTGGTGAAATCCGGATTGCGCAACGACAGGCGGACATAGGGCAGGTCGGTCAGGTCGAACGCGATCTCCCGTTCCACGATGGCGCCGCCGGCGATCCTGCCGGCCGTGGGTACGCCGCGGGTGACGCTGGCGGCAGCCCCCTGGGCGCTGAAGCCCGAGACGGCGACGGCGCCCTGGGCCACGGCATAGACCTCGCCGTCGGCGCCCAGCAGCGGTGTCACCAGCAAGGTGCCGCCCTGGAGATTCTTGGCATCGCCGAGCGTGCCGACATTGACGTCGATCCGGGTGCCCTGGGCGGAGAAGGGCGGCAGCGTCGCGGTCACCATCACGGCGGCGACGTTGCGGGTCCGCACCGTCTCTCCCCGGATGTTGACGCCCAGCCGCTCCAGCATGCCGATCAGGCTCTGTTCGGTGAAGGGCGAGTTGTTGATGCTGTCACCCGTGCCGTTCAGGCCGACGACGAGGCCGTAGCCGACCAGCATGTTGTCGCGCACGCCCTCCACGTCGGCCACGTCCTTGATCCGCGACTGTGCCCGGGCGGGAGCCGCGGGCAGGACCAGGGAGAGGGCGAGCAGCACCGCCAGCGCCAGACTGCCGCCGCGGCGCAGCGTGGTTCGGAGCAGGGAACGGATCGGGTCGCGGGTCATCTCGGTTCGACTCCAGGCGGACCGCATCGGGGGCGGCCATCGGGTTCAGGGCCTTCCATGCGAAAGCTGTGCCAGTGTCTCTGTCCCTGCGCCGCCTGGGATTTCCAGGCTTTCTGCGCTGCCGGTCGTCCCGGGGCGGAAAGCCCTGCCGGGACCGGCGGGGGTAAAATTTGCCCTAGGCGCGGCGACGACGCGGGTGTTACCAATATCTGGTGGTTGCTCCTGGTATCGCGGGGGCTGAACCCGCAGCATCCCGAAAGACGTAGTCGCAACGACCATGAAGATCGAGGGGCCCGGTTCTCTCCGACCCGGTCAGGTCGGCAAGGCACGACGCACCGGCAGCGGCGGGTCCGACTTCCTGCGCGAGTTGCAGGAGGGTGAGGGATCGGCTGCCCCCGTCGGCGGCGCCCAGACGGCTGCGGCCGTCAATCCCCTGTTCGCCCTGCAGGAGGTGGAGGATGCCACCACCGGCCGGCGGAAGGCGAAGCAGCGGGCGGAGACGATCCTCGACAAGCTCGACGAACTGCGCCTTGGCCTCCTGTCCGGGACCTACCCGCGCGAGCGGCTGTTGCAGTTGATTCAGGCCGTGCAGGAGCAGCGTGCGCAGGTGGACGATCCCCGCCTCCAGCAGGTTCTGGACGAAATCGACCTGCGCGCGCAGGTCGAGATTGCCAAGCTCTCCACAGGCGGTTGAGCGCTTCTGCGCCATTTCCTTTAATTACAAGGGGTTACTGCAGCGCGCTCGGCTCGTGGTCGATATTGCGGGAGGAAGGGCCTGTCCCTATACTCGCGCGCGTTTCGACCGGCGAAGGATCGGACCGTGAGAATGTCGTCGTCGTCTCCTCTGTTACCCCCGGACTACAGGCCGTCCGAGGACGAGCCGTTCATGAACCCGGTGATGAGGGAGTATTTCCGCCAGAAACTCCTCCGTTGGCGGGCGGAACTCCTCAAGGAATCGACGGAAACCCTGCAGAGCCTCCAGGACGGTGGGTTGCAGGAGCCGGACATCGCTGACCGCGCCTCGGCCGAGACGGACCGGGCGCTGGAACTGCGCACCCGCGACCGTGAGCGCAAGCTGATCTCCAAGATCGACGCGGCGCTGGAGCGGATCGAGAACGACGAGTACGGCTACTGCGAGGAGACGGGGGACCCGATCGGCGTCCGCCGTCTTGAGGCCCGTCCGATCGCAACCATGAGCCTCGAAGCCCAGGAGCGGCATGAGCGCATGGAACGAACCCACCGCGACGACTGATCGTCCTCGCCCGCGGGTCCGATGCCTGAACTGGAACGGGGCCGGCTTTCGCCGGCCCCGTTTCCGTTCGGGACAACTTCCGCCAGGGCGGAGACGGGAGGAGGTCGAGGCTCGGGGGACTTCGGGTGGCGTCCGGGCGAGGGACGCCGGCGAGGAGGGGAAAGCCCCGGTCGGTTGAGGAAACGTGAGGCGGGAAGGAAGCGGGACCGGGGAAACAGCGGGCGGACGGGGCGAGACCGTCCGGTCGGGGGCGCTCCCGTCGGACCCGGAGCCTCGGGGCGAGCGAGGGCGGTCTCCAGGTCCGGGGCAGGTCCGTGATGACGGGCTGGTCTGATCCTCCTGTCAGGGGGTGCGGGGACGTCGGGTCAGAAGGGGGCGACGATGTCGAAGACCTGCTGGCCCCAGCGCGGCTGCTGCACGTCGCTGATGTGGCCCCGGCCGCCGTAGGAGATGCGGGCTTCGGCGATCTTCTCGTAGCTGATGGTGTTCTGCGAGGTGATGTCCTCCGGCCGGATGATGCCGTTGATGGTAAGCTCCCGGACCTCGTAGTTGACCCGGACCTCCTGCTTGCCCTGCACGACCAGATTGCCGTTGGGCAGCACCTGGGTGATCAGCGCCGCCACCTGCATGTTGATCTGTTCGCTGCGGCCGATGCTGCCGGTGCCGACCGAGCTGCTGTCGGCGGTCGTCTTCACCAGACTCTCCAGCGTGTCGTTGTCCGGCGTCGGCAGCACGCGGGCGATGTTGCGCTGCAGCCCGAACAGGCCGGGGATCCCCATGTTCTCCTTGCCGTTGCGGGTGCGCTGCGACTGGTTCTGGATCTGGGCCTTGTCGTTGATCTGGATGGTGATGGTCAGGATATCGCCCACCCGGTTGGCCCGCTGGTCGCGGAAGAAGGCCCGCGCCCCGGCCCGCCAGAGCGAATTGGCCTCGCGCTCGCCCTGGGCCGGGGCCGGCATCGGCAGGCTGACGGGCTGGTAGCCGGGGGCGGTGGCCGGGTTCTGGATCGGGGTCAGCGGCGGCGTCTGCCCGACGCTGGCCAGCCGGTCCATGGAGCTGCACGCGGACAGCAGCGACACGGCGGCGGCGAGCACCAGGACCTTGCCGGAGCGGCGGGTACCGACGGTGGTGACAGGGCGGATCATGGTGCTCTCCCTCAGTTCGAGGCGGAATGGATGCGGCGGGCGGCGGTGACCGCCGGGGGCAGGACGGTGACCAGATCGGGGCCGGCGACGGTGGCGTCCACGACCCGGTTGCTGGTGGTGTTCACGATGCGGACGCTCTCGCCCAGGCCGCCGTCGGCCAGGGCCTTGCCCTGGGCGGTCAGGGTCATGGCGGGCGTCTGCAGCAGCAGGGTGACCAGGGCGCCGCGGGCGACGACCACGGGGGTGCGCACGTCGCGGCCGCGGACCGGCTGGTTGGCCGCCAGGGTCCGCCGGGCGGCGAGGCCGACCAGGTTCTCCAGATCGGTCACCACATCGGCGCTGACCCGCTCCCGCGGGACCTTGATCCAGGCGATGTCCTGATCCCCGATCACCTCGCCCGAGCCCAGGCGGCGGTTCAGGATCGGAACCTCGACCATGTCCTGGGCGCGGGCGCCGATGGTCTGACGCACCAGCTCCGGCCCCTCGGCCGGGGCGACCAGATCGGCCGTCACCCGGTTGCGGACCTCGTCATAGCGGACATTGCGGAAGGCCACGGTCGGTTCCACCCCTTCCGGCAGGAACAGGGTGAAGGAACGGTTCTCCAGGGTCAGCTCCAGCCCGGCCGGAGCGCCGGCGTCCAGAACTGCCTGCTTCAGGGACGCGACGATCTCCTCCCGCGGGACCTCGATGCTGGCCCGCACCACGACCGTGCGGTCGGCGCCGCCGGCGGGCTTCCAGTCGATGCCGTGGGCGGCGGCGAGGCTGGCCAGGGTGGGGCTGTCGAACCAGGACCGCTGGCCCGGCGCCGGGGCCGTGGCGATGACCCGTTCGGCCTGATCGGCGGGCAGTCCGTCGAACAGATCGCCCAGGCGGACCTGGTCGCCGGAGACGGTGGCCTCGCGCCGCGGCTCGGCCGCGTCGGCGGTGCCGGCGAGCGCACTGGTGAGCAGCGTGCCGGCGAGCAGGAGGGCGATGAAGGAGCGGCGGGTCATGGCGGTCGTCCGGTATCGGCGGGGCCTGGGCGTCAGCGCATCTGCGAGATGGACTGCATCATCTGGTCGGAGGTGCTGATGACGCGGCTGTTCATCTCGTAGGCGCGCTGGGCGGTGATCAGGTTCGTGATCTCGGAGACGATGTTGACGTTCGACGTCTCCAGCGCCTGCTGGATCACGCGGCCGAAGCCGGGGGCGCCCGGATTGCCGGCGATGATGTTGCCCGACGCCGGGCTCTCCAGCAGCAGGTTGTCGCCGATCGCCTCCAGGCCCGCCGGGTTCGGGAAGGTGGCGAGCTGGATCTGGCCGATGTTCGCAGGCTGGGTCTGGCCGTCCAGCTTCACCAGCACCTCGCCGTTCGGGTTCACGGTGATGTCCACCGCATTCTCCGGGACCACGAGGCCGGGCTGGAGCTGGTAGCCGTCGGCGGTGACGATGGTGCCCTCGGCGTTGAGCTGGAACGAGCCGGCCCGGGTGTAGGCGGTCTGGCCGTCCGGCAGTTCGACCTGGAAGTAGCCCTGGCCGTTGATCGCCAGGTCCAGCGCGTTGCCGGTGACGGAGATGTTGCCCTGCTCGTTGATCCGGTAGACAGCGGCGGTCTTCACGCCGGCGCCGATCTGGACGCCCGAGGGAACGACGGTGCCGGCGTCCGAGGAGGTCGAGCCGACGCGCCGCATGTTCTGGTACAGCAGATCCTGGAACTCGGCCCGCTGGCGCTTGAAGCCCGTCGTCGTCATGTTCGCGATGTTGTTCGAAATGACTTCGACATTGAGCTGCTGGGCCAGCATGCCCGTGGCGCCGATGCTCAAGCTGCGCATGGTCGTCTCTCCTTACTGCACGCGGCCGAGCTGGCGGATCGCGGTCCGCAGGCGCTCGTGTTCGCTGTCGATCATCCGCTGGGTGTTCTGGTAGGCCCGCAGCACGTCGATCATCTGGGTGGTCTCGACGATGGGCTGCACGTTGGAGCCTTCGAGGGCGCCCTGCGTGACCTCGGGCTTCTCGACCGGGCGTTCCTCCTGCTCGGTGGAGTAGAGGCCGCCGCCCAGTTCCTGCATCTTCTGCTCGTCGTCGAAGCTGACGACCTTGAGGCGGGCAAGCGGGCCCTGCTCGGTCTCGATGCTGCCGTCGCCCTTGATCCTGATCTGGTTGGCGCCGTCGGGGATGACGATGCGGGCGCCGGCGTCGGACAGGACCGGCAGGCCGTTGCGGTCCACCAGTTCGCGGTCGGTGTTGAGCTGGAAGCCGCCGGCGCGGGTGTAGCGGGGACCGGCCAGCGTCTCGACGGCGAAGTAACCGTCGCCGCGCAGCGCCACGTCCAGCGGATTGTCCGTGACGGTGACGGGGCCGGCCTGGAGATTCCGCATCAGGCCGTAGTCCTGGACGAAGGACATCCGCTCCTGCCGGCGGTCCGGGCGCTCCAGATACTCCAGGAACAGCGGGCGCTGCGACTTGAAGCCGGAGGTGTTCATGTTGGCGATGTTGTTCGCCACCACGTCCATCTGCCGACGCATCGCCTCCTGTCGGGAGAGCGCGATATAGAGCACGTTTTCCATCGTCGCCTCGAACTCTCGGCCGGTGCCTCGCCGCAGCGGCCTGCTTCCTCGCCATCCCTATAAGCAGGTGGCGTGCCAAGTCTGGGACGTATGGAAAATCAGATAGTTACGGTCTTTCTGAGCGGGCGGGGGCCGGGCAGTCCGGTCCCGTCGGCAGGGCTTGCAGGGCGGTCCCGGCAAATTGTGCCGCACCCCGGAAACGAAAACCGCCGCGCCCCGGGGTGGGACGCGGCGGCTGCCGGCGGTGCTGCGCTGGACGGGTCAGGCGGCGTCGGCCGCGACCTGCATCTTCACGATCCGGTCCGGCTCCTTCACCGAGCCGTTGCGGTTGGAGTCGCCCTTCTTGATGGCGTCCACATGCTCCATTCCCTCGGTCACCTGGCCCCAGATGGTGTACTGGCCGTCCAGGAAGGGGGCGGGGGCGAAGCAGATGAAGAACTGGCTGTCGGCGCTGTTCGGGTTCGCGGCGCGGGCCATGGAGGCGGTGCCGCGGACATGCTTCTCACGGGAGAACTCGGCGGGGATGTTCTTGCCCGATCCGCCGGTGCCGGTGCCCGTCGGGTCGCCGCCCTGGGCCATGAAGCCGTCGATCACCCGGTGGAACGGCGTGCCGTCGTAGAAGCCCTTGCGCGCCAGCTCCTTGATCTGGGCCACATGCTTGGGCGCCAGGTCGGGCCGCATCTCGATCACCACGCGCCCGCCGGGCAGATCCATGTAGAGGGTATTCTCAAGGTCCATAGGGCGTCTCCTTTTCGGTCTCTGTCTCGTGCGGCGGCGGTTTGCGCCCCGCTGGGACCTTACCCGGCATGGCCGGGATTGCAACCGGTCAGCGCACCGCGTCCGGCCGTCCGGCCTCCACGTCCGCGGCGACACGCAGGCGGACGATGCGGTCCGGGGCCTCGACCATGCCGTCGGCAGCCGTGTCGCCCTTCTTCAGGGCGTCCACATGCTCCATCCCCTCCACCACGCGCCCCCAGACGGTGTAGAGCCGGTCCAGCCCGGGGCGACGGCCGTACATGATGAAGAACTGACTGTCGGCGCTGTTCGGGGAGCTGCCGCGGGCCATCGAGACGATTCCGCGCTCATGCTTCTCTTCCGAGGATTCCAGCGGCAGCGTCCGCCCGCTGCCCCCCGCGCCGGTGCCGGTCGGGTCGCCGGTCTGGGCCATGAAGCCGTCGATCACCCGATGGAAGGGGATACCGTCGTAGAAGCCCTGGCGGGCCAGCTCCTTGATCCGGGCGACATGCCGGGGAGCCAGATCGGGCCGCATCTCGATCACCACCCGCCCGGCCGGCAGGTCCAGATAGAGCGTGTTCTCCAGGTCGCGGGCCAGGGCCGGCGCCGACAGCACGAGGCCGGCAAGCAGAAGGACCATGGCGATCAGGCGGGGCATCGGCATCTCCCGGTCGGTCGTGGAACGGGCGACACTACCGTCGCGGCGTCGGTGTCGCCACCCCGACGCCGCAGGGGCGCCACAGGGGCGTCATCCCGCCGTCGTGGCATCGTCATGGCGGACGCGGCATCATGGGACCGATCGTTTCCGCAACCCCCTTCCGCCATGTCGGTTCCCGGACCCCGCCCCGTGAAAGAACGCCGCAAAGGACGGCGTGCCACCCTTGCCGCTCTCCTGGCGGGCACGGCGGCGCTCAGCCTGTTGGCCGTGACCCTTCCCGGTCTGGCCGAATCGCAGGTCCAGGCCGCCCTGCGCGCGGCCGGCTGGGAGCAGGCGGAGGTGGCGCTCGACCGTCTGGGCCTGACGGGGGCGGCGGCGGCCGTGCGACTCTCCGGCGACCAGGGGGTGGACCGTGTGAGCGTGGAGTACTCGCCTGCCGGGCTGCTGGCTGGCCGGATCGACCGGGTCACCCTGGCCGGTGCGCGGCTGCGGCTGGCCGCGGACGCCGGCGGCGTCCGGCTGGAGGGGCGCACCGTGGAGGTGGCGTCTGACGAGGGCTCGTCCGGCGGCCTTCCCGCCCTGCCGGTGGACCGCATCGTGATCGAACGCGGCAGCCTGACCGTCGCCACCCCGGCCGGGGAGACGGTGCTTTCCCTCAGCGCCACACTCGACCAGCCGGACCCCGGCGGCTACGTGGTCGATGCCCTGCTGGGGCTGGACGTGGCCGGCGCCGCCGGTATCGGCACGCTCTCCGCCCGGCTCGCGCCCGACGGGGCGCTGGCGGGGGAACTGGACATCCAGCCGGCGCCTGGGGACGCCGCGGGCAGCATGAGCGGCTCGGCCGAACTGTCCTGGCGGCCCGGCGGGCTGCCGGAGGGACAGGCCCGGGTTCAGGTGCGGGGGGCGGAGGTGCGGCTGCCCGAACGCCTCTCCCTCGATCTCGACTGGCGCGGCGCCGGTCCCCGGCAGGAGCTGGCTGCCGTGCTGCGGGCGCCGGGCGGTACGGCCGTCCAGGTCACGGGCAACGCTGCGCCGGGGCCGGACGGCGCCCCGGCCTTCAGCGCCCTGGCGGACCTCACGCTACCCGATCTGCCGGCGGCACTGGCCCTGGCCGGCCTCGACCTGCCGGTGCGGGGCCGCGCGCTGCTGAGCCTGCGCGCCGCGGGTCCCCTGGACGGCAGCGTGCCGCCCGTGGACCTGGCGCTGCGCGGCGACCGGCTGGGCTGGCCCGGCGTGACCGATGCCGCGACGGTGGAGGCGGCCGGCCGATTGCGCCGTGACGGCGGGGCGCTGCTGTTCGAGGCGGCGACCGATGCGACGGCGGAACTGGCCCCGGCGCCCGGCCTCGCCGCCCTGCTGCCCGAGACGCTGCGCGGGGACGGACCCTGGTTTCTCGCCCTGCGGCCGGGAGCGGACCCGGCGTCGGAGCCGCTGCGCCTGCGCTTTGAGCAGGGCGGGGAGGGTGTGGCCGTCTCCCTGACCGGCGGGCTGGGGGCGGAGATCGGACAGGCCGTGCTCGGTGGCGGCATCGACCGGCTGGACCTGCGGCTGCGCGATGGCGGCCTTGCCGGGGCGACGCTCGCCCTGTCCGGCGGACGGATCGAGCTGCCGCCCTACGGCGGTGTCGCCGCGGGGGTGACACTGACCGCCGACTACCGCCCCGGAGAGGGAACGCCACCGCTCCGCGTCGAGGCTGCGGCCTCCAGCCTGCGGGCCGGCCCCGGGACCGGCTGGGTGGCGCCCCTGTCGGTCACCGCCACGGCCGGCGGCGATCCCCTGGGGCGGCTGGACTTCACGGCAGAGGGGCAGGGGGCCGAGGGCTTCCTGGTGATCGACGCCACGGGGGCGCACGACGTGGCGTCGGGGACGGGCTCGGCGAAGCTCGTGCTGCACCCCCTGCGCTTCCGCGAGGGCGGCCGCACGCCCGCCGAGCTGTTCCCGCTCCTGTCGGGCACGGTGGAGGAGGCGCGCGGCCGTATCGGCCTGCGCGCCGGAATCGGCTGGGGGCCGAAGGCCTCGAAAGGCTCCGCGGAACTCCTGCTGGACGATCTCACGCTGGCCGGACCGGCTTTCAGGGCGCAGGGGCTGAACGGCGTGCTGACCGCCAGCAGCCTGCGCCCGCTGGCGACGCCGGGCGAACAGCTCCTGTCCGCGGCGCTCCTGGATGTGGGCCTGCCCCTGACCGACGGGCTGATCCGCTTCGGGGTGAGCGGTGGGAAGACGCTGACCCTGGCGCAGGCGTCCTTCGCCTGGGCCGGCGGCACGGTCAGCGCCGCCCCCGTGACGGTCTCCCTGTCCGACCCGCGCCATGAGCTGGCCCTGGAGGCCAGGGGCCTGCGCCTGGGCGAGGTCCTGGGCACGGCGGGGGTGGAGGGGTTGGCCGGTTCCGGCATCCTGAACGGCCGCATCCCCGTCATCGTCGCGGGCCGCCGCATCCGCTTCGAGGGCGGCCGGCTGGAGGCGGAGGCGCCGGGCACCCTGCGTTACGATCCCGCCGTGCCGCCCGACTTCCTGGACGCCTCGAAGAACGAGAACACGGCCCTGGTCATGCAGGTGCTGGAGGACTTCCATTACCAGCAGCTCGGCATCGGCATCGACGGCACCGTCGGCGGCGAGATGCGGGTGACGCTGAACATCCGGGGCGCCAACCCGGAGTTCTATGGTGGCTATCCCGTGGCCTTGAACCTTAATCTCAGCGGTGCGCTCGACACGATCCTGCGCAGCGGCCTGGGGGCCTACCGCATCCCGGACGCCGTGAAGGCCCGCATCGAGCAGTACGGAAAGGCACAATGACGACCGACAGACCCTTGCGAGCGGCCACCGTGTTGCTCCTCCTGGCCGGCGCCTGCACCCCCACGGTGAAGGTGCAGGCGCCCGACAAACCCATCGAGATCAACCTGAACATCCGGGTCGAGCAGGAGGTCCGGGTCAGGATCGACCGTGAACTCGATCAGGTGTTCCGCGAGAACCCCGACCTGTTCGGTCTGCCCGGGGAGGGCACGAAGAAATGAAGACCATTCTCTGCATCGCCGCCCGCCTGCTTGCCGTCCTGGTGCTGGCGGGTCCGCTTCTCGCCGGAGTGCCCGTCATGGCGCAGGAGAGCCTTGTCGCCGCCAAGCAGGCCGGTCTGGTCGGGGAGAAGCCCGACGGTCTGGTCGGCTTCGTCAAGGACGAGGTGCCGGCCGATGTCCGCAGCATGGTGGACCGGGTCAATGCCGAACGGCGCAAGCAGTACGCCCAGGTCGCCCAGAGCACCGGCCAGTCGCTGGCCCAGGTCCAGGCCGTCGCCGGAGACCGGCTGGTCGGCGCCACGCCCTCGGGCCAGTACGTGATGAACGCAGCCGGGCGCTGGACCCGGAAGTGATGCGCGGGTGGAACGGGCCGGCCGCTCAGCGTCGGTCGGCGCCGTCCAGGTCGCCGTCCAGGGCACGGGCGTAGAGGGAGCGCGCCGCTTCCGCCGTCAACGGTACCGGATTGCCGCGGGCGAAGGGATCGTTCGCGGCCTCCTCCACCAGGTCGGCGACCCGCTCCTCCGTCACCCCCAGATCGCGCAGGGTGTGCGGGATGCCCAGCTCCTCGCGCAGGGTCAGCAGGCAGGTGAGGAAGCTGTCGAAGCCCGGCCGGTCCAGCCCCAGGCAGGCCGCCAGCCGGGTGATCCGCTCCTCCACCGCCGGGCGGTTATGGACCAGCACGTAGGGCGTGATGACCGCCATCACCAGCCCCTGGTGCGCCTCCGTCACGGCGATGAGGGGCGATGTCAGGGCCTGCACGGCTCCCAGCCCCTTGCGGGTCGCCGCGCCGCCCAGCGAGGCGGCGGCCAGCACCATTCCCCGGGCCAGCAGGTTGTTGCCGTCGCGCACGGCGTCGGCCAGATGCCGGCGCAGCAGCCGCACGCCTTCCGCCGCCATGCCGTCCGCGGCCGGGTCGAATCCCAGGGCGCAGTAGGCTTCCAGATTGTGGGCCAGGGCGTTCATGCCGGTTGCGGCGGTCAGTGCCGGCGCCAGTCCGGTGGTCAGCACAGGATCGGCAATGACGCAGGCAGGCAGCATGCCCGGATGCAGCAGGACGCGCCGCCGTCGCCGGTTGCCGTCCGGATCGGTGATCAGGGCATAAGCGCGCGCCTCCGCCCCGCTGCCCCCTGTGGTCGGCACGGCGACGATGGGCGGCAGGAGTCCGAAGCCGGGGACGCGCGGGGTCTCGCCCGGGGCGGCGGCGAAGGCCTGGGGCGGGGCGGTCTCCCCGCAGATCAGGGCGGCGACCTTGGCCACCTCCAGCGCGGTGCCGCCGCCGAAACCGATGATGCCGTCATGGCCCCCGTCACGGAAGGCCTGGGCCGCCGCCTGGGCATGGTCCAGGGTCGGGTTCGGCCGCAGATGGGAGAACAGACCGGGCAGCAGCCCGCTGGTCTCGCAGCTCTGCACCGCCCTGCGCAGGATGGCGAGATCGGCCAGTCCCGGATCGGTCACCACCAGCGGCCGGGTGATGCCCAGCGCCCGGCAGACCGCCGGCAGTTCCGAGACACGGCCGGCACCGAACCGTATCCGCGTCGGCTCGGACCAGTCCGCCCGCAGGGCATTGACGTCGGGTTCCATCGCTTGGCTCCTGGCTGCCTCTGCGAAACGGCCCCGAGCATCACACGATCCCCCCGCCGGCGCGGTTTCCCTTTCTGCGCGGATTCGACTCGGGCTTCCTCAGGGGAACGGGCAGACGTCGCCACTGACCTCGACGAAGGAACGGGCGCCCGGTGTGATGGTGAAGCGGTACTCCTTGTCCCCGGCAACCACGGAATGCTGGAGAGGGAGCAGGCCCGTCGTCTCCGTCGTATGGCCCCCGATCTCCACGAAGCGTAGCTTCACGGGTTTCGTCGGGTCGAACCAGCTCTCCGGCTGGCCGGAATCGCTGCGGGCCGACACGCCTTCGCCGGTGACGGTGACGGCGCCGTTGGAGAAGGCGACGGAGGTGTTCGCTCCCTTGTAGATCGGCGTCGGCAGCACGAATCGACGGCGCTCGGGCGGACTGCACGACCGTGGATTGCCGGTCTGGTCGATGACGAAGGCCAGCCGGCCGATATCCACGCCCTCCGCCAGCTTCTTCGCCACCAGATCGCTCAGCTTCGCCAGATCGCCGGTCGGAACGTCGCGCTGGTAGCGGACCTCAAGCTCGTTCGCCCGGATCTCCGCCGTCTGCGCGATCTGCTGGAGCTGGGCGGAGCGCCGCTCAGCCGCCTCCTTCGCGTCCCTCAGCTCCCTGATCTCCTCCCGGAGCGAGACCTGGCGGCTTTTGAGCTGCTCGACGCCGAGCTGATAGGAGAAGGTCGCCAGCACCAGCAGCGCGGCCAGCCACAGCACCACCTTGAGCAGCCGTGTCCAGAAGCGGCGCCGGTAGCGCCGGTCGTAGCTGTAAAGGCCGTACTGCATGGTGGCGAACGGTCCGGTCCCGATGGGCTTTTCCGACCGGGGTGGTCGGATCGGCCCTGACGGTAACCAGCCCGGACGGCAAACTCAAGGTATCGAGGTGCCCCTGTCGGCGAGGGAGGGATCAGCGTGGCAGCGCGTCCTCGATCGCCGCGCGCAGGTCGGCGGATTCGGGGCGGACATCGGACGCGAAACCGGCCAGCAGGGTCCCGTCCGGGGCGATCAGGTACTTGTGGAAATTCCAGCGCGGCGCGCCCTTGGCTGCTGCTGCCCAGCGGTAGAAGGGATGGGCGGTATCCCCCTTCACGGCGACCTTCTCCGTCATCGGGAAGTCGATCCCGAACGTCGTTTCGCAGAAGGTCTTGATCTCCGCGGCGCTGCCGGGCTCCTGGCCGCCGAAATCGTTGGACGGTACCCCCAGCACCACCAGTCCACGGTCACGGTACTGCTGCCAGAGGGCTTCCAACCCCTCGTACTGCGGGGTGAAACCGCACTGCGACGCGGTGTTGACCACCAGCACGGCGCGGCCGGCGAAGTCCGAGAGCGGCAGTGGCCGGCCGTCGATGGAGACGAAGGAGAAGGCGTGCGCGCCCGTGGTGGCGGCTGCCGCTGCGGGGCCGGCCGAAAGAGTGGCGACCAGGAGGGAGAGCATCAGGGCGAGACGGCGCATCGGGTCACTCCGGAGGACAGGATGCGCAGCAAGGTAGGCTGATGCCGGATCGCGTCCAGCCGGGGACCGCGTCCGGCCGGGTCAGCTTCCCTGACCCTGGCCGAACACATCCCCCGACAGCGCCGGGCTCAGGAACTCGCCCAGATTCTTGAACACCAGCCGGAAATAGACCTTGTCCCCCGTGTCCAGGCCCGACCGGCGGGTGAAGTCGCGCTCACCGATCAGCTGGAAGGTCATGCACTCGTCCTGATAGGTCAGCATCATGCCGCTGCTGACCGCTCCACCGCCCGTTGCCAGATCGCGGCGGTGGCTGACCCCCACCGACCAGTTCTCGGAGAAGGCGGAGTTCACGCCCAGCGTCAGTTCTTCCCGGTTCCGGGTCGCCGTGCCGTCCTCCAGCGTCAGCCTGTCCAGGTAGATGTAGCTGCCGCTGACCCGGAATTCCGGCGGACCGACGACGCCGAACACATCGTGCCGGCGCTGGTCCAGGGTCTCGGAATCGAGGCGGAAACCGTAGGAGAAATCGAGCCAGGGACTCGGCGTCACCTCGATGCGGCCGACGATGTCCGACTGCCGTCCCTCCAGGCCGGAGCCGGCGGGGAAGTCGTTGTCGCGCTGAAGCCGGTAGGACTGGCCCAGGAACAGGGTGCTGCTGCCCCCGCCGAAACCGTAGAAACCGGCGCGCAGACCGTAGGTGACGCGCTGGCCGCCCTCCAGCCTGTCCACGCCGGGGAAGCGCGAGGTCAGGAACAGGTTCGTGTGGTCGAACTCGATGTCCTGGCTGTCCTCGTTGGGAACGTCGTCACTGTCCAGTTTGGGAGCGGCGGTGAAGGCGAGGATCGGTTCGATCAGCTGCTGCACCGTTCCAGCCTGTCGGACCAGAGGCAGGCTCATCGTCACCTGCCCCTGCGGGAACAGCCGCAGCTCGGTGCTGTCCGATCCGGCATCGGCCGAGTTGGCACCCGTCGTCCGCAGATCTCCGATCCAGTAGGCATCGCCGCGCAGGCTGCCCGTCACGCTGGTGACGAGGCCGATCGGCGCCACGAAGTCCCGGCGCCAGCCCACCTCGCTGGAGGCGCGCCGGGTGTCCGTGCCGTCGTTGCGCCAGAGGGCGAGCAGGTTGCCGTCCAGGGACCATGTGCCGCCGAGGAACGCCCCCGGCTCGCCCAGCGCGCCGTAGGTCGCCAGCGGCATCACCAGCGGCTCCTCCTCCTCGTTGCCGGGACGCAGATCCTGGAAGGAGTAGGCGTTCACCGAGAAGTAGTCACGGGCCCGGAACCACTCCAGGAAGCCGCGGCTGGTCAGCAGGTCTTCGTCCGAATAGTCGTAGCGGCGCAGGTGGCTGCTGTCGGTCACGCGCTGGACGTCGAACCCCCAGCGCCATTCGTTGTCGATGTTGAAGCGCCCGCTGCCGAACAGATGGCCGCGGAACTTCTTCTCGCTGCGCTGCTCCTCCCCGAACCCTTCGGTCAGGTCGGCATAGGTGGCGCTGCCGGACAGGCGGAGGCTGCCGTTGGTGAAGCGCTGCCGGTATTCGCCGCCCAGCAGAAGCCCGTCCTCCGTGCTGGGCGTCATCTCCAGCGTGAAGTCCTGGCTCGGGGTGATGTCGAAGAAGTAGTAGAGGCGCGCGAAGGTGCCGAGGTCGGAGCCGAATCCGCCCCCCGGTGCCAGAAAGCCGGAGCGGCGTTCCACGGTCGGATCGGGATGCGCGAAGAACGGCGTATAGGCGACCGGGATGCCGGCGATCTCCAGCACCGCGTCGCGGTAATAGACGTCGCGGCTTTCCTGGTCGTGGGTCACCCGCGCGGCCCGGATCTGCCAGATCGGGGGCTGCGTCGGGTCCTCCTTGCACAGCTCGCACGGCGAATAGACGCCCCGCTCGATGCGGGTATAGCGGCCGTCAACCCGCTCGCCCTGGGCGCCGGCAAGGCGGGAATTGTCCGTCATCAGCAGCCGGACCTTGTCCACGAAGCCCTGGCGCATGTCGTCGGTCAGCTCGACATAGTCGGCGAACACGACTTCTCCCGACGGCTCCAGCAGAGAGACATTGCCGGTGGCGGTGACGACGTTGGTCTTTTCGCTGTAGCTGACCGTATCAGCCAGCAGGATGCGGCTGCCCTGGGCCAGTTCGACATGGCCCCGGGCCGTGACGATGCCGAGGTCTTCGTTGTAGTCCAGGCTGTCCGCGCTCAACAGCACCGGCTGCCCGTCCTGGGCCGTCTGCGCCATGGCAGGGTCTGCCAGCAGCCCGAGAAGGGCGGCCGCACCGAGAATGCGCCGAGGTGACGTCACTCCGTCAGGCTCCGGGTCTGCGGGAGAGGGCAAGATCAGGCTCCACCTTTCCCAAGCGGACGGCCCGAGTCAACCGCAGGCGGAGCCGCAGCGGGACCGCACCGGGGGATGCGCGGCGCGCGTCCCCCGGTTCCGCCTCAGGTGAAGGCTTTGAAGGCGATGATGGTGAAGGTTTCCTTGACCCCGGCGAGGGTCTGCAAGTGGCCGGTGACGAAGTGACCGATGTCGGCTCCGTCGTCCAGGTAGCACTTCATCATCAGGTCGTACTGGCCTGAGACGGAGTGGACTTCCGATACCTGCTCGATCTCCTGCACCGCGCGGTCGGCGACCTCGTAGGCCTGACCGAGGTCGCACTTCACGAGGACGAAGATCGTCTGCATGGGGTCACCCTTCGGCATCGCTGTCGGGCAGGGCGGCGGGACGCACAGGACGCGCCGCGCGCAGGATGAAGGCCGGAACGTCGTCGCCGAAGCCGATCACCGGCGTGCGGTCATCGTCCTCGTCCCGGCGGCGGCGGCGGTCCTCACCACGGTCGGCGAAGCGGCTCCGCCGATCCTCGCGGGGACGGTCCTCACGGACCGGGCGCTCGGGGCGGTCCTGGACCGGACGGTCGGTCCTCTCCGGACGGGCGCGCACAGACCGTTCCGAGCGTTCGGGGCGTGCGGCCCGCTCCTCGGGTACGGGGGTGGCTGCGGCAGAATCGCCGGCCTCTGTCCGGTCGGCCGCGCGGGAGCGGGGCGGGCGGGCGGAGCGGGGTTCGGACTTGCGGCCTTCTTCCTTCCGACCTTCGTCCTTACGCCGGGGACGACGGCGGCCGCGACCGCTCTCCTCGAACTCCAGCTCCGGGGTTTCAAGCCCGTCGATCAGGACACGGGGGATTTCCCGGCCGATCAGCTTCTCGATCGCCTGGACCAGACGACCGTCTTCGGGGGCGGCGATGGTGAAGGCACGCCCGGTAAGGCCGGCGCGGCCGGTGCGGCCGATGCGGTGGACATAGTCCTCCGCGTTGAACGGGACATCGAAGTTGAAGACGTGGCTGACGCCCTTGATGTCGATGCCGCGGGCCGCGACGTCGGAACAGACCAGCAGGTCGATGCTGCCCTGCTTGAACGCCTCCAGCGTCTCCGTCCGCTTCGACTGCACCATGTCGCCGTGCAGGGCACCGGCGTTGAAACCGTGCCTGGAGAGGGACTGGTGCAGGATGCCGACATCCTTCTTGCGGTTGCAGAAGATGAAGGCGTTCTTCACGTCCTCCGTCTGCAGCAGGTGCCGCAGGACCTTGCGCTTGTCCTCGTCATAGGCCACCGCCAGGGCCTGGGTCACCGTGGCGGCGGGGGAGGCGGGCGGGGCGACCGTGATCTCCCGCGGGTTCATCAGGAACTGGTCGGCCAGGCGCCGGATCTCCGGCGGCATCGTGGCCGAGAAGAACAGGGTCTGGCGCAGCTTGGGCAGCAGCCCGACGATCCGCTCGATGTCCGGGATGAAGCCCATGTCGAGCATCCGGTCCGCCTCGTCGATCACCAGGATCTTGATGTCGGACAGGAGGATGTTGCCGCGCTCGAACAGGTCGATCATGCGGCCCGGGGTGGCGATCAGAACGTCCACCCCGCGTTCGAGCTTCTTGACCTGATCGCCGAAGCTCTCCCCGCCGATCAGCAGGGCCATGTTCAGCTTGTGGTACTTGCCGTAGATCTCGAAATTGTCGGCCACCTGGGCCGCCAGCTCCCGCGTCGGCTCCAGGATCAGCGACCGGGGCATCCGTGCCCGGGCGCGGCCCTGGGCCAGGATTTCGATCATCGGAAGGGTGAACGAGGCCGTCTTGCCCGTCCCGGTCTGGGCGCAGCCCAGAACGTCGCGTCCCTGGAGCACCCAGGGGATGGCCTTCTCCTGAATCGGTGTCGGCGTGGTGTAGCCCACCTCGGAGATGGCTTGCAGGACTTCGGGCCCGAGCCCAAGTTCGGAGAACTGCATAAAACCTGTTCGCGACCAGTCGTTGGAGCGGTGCCCGGTGGGGCGCGGATGAATTCTACGCCCGCATCGCAGTACAGACGCATAGATGGACCAAGCGTCGCGCCGATCAACCGAAAACATCCGGAAGACCATGCGTGACTGCCATGCCCGACTTGGCGCCTTGCGGAGCTTCCGCTAGGGTCGGGCGCATCGATAGCAACGAATGCCCTGACAAGCAAGGATTTCAACCGGATGATGAAGGGAGAAACCGGCCGGCCCCCGGAAACCGGGGCGCTGCCGCTGGTCCTGCTGCCCGGACTGCTCTGCGATGCCACTCTCTGGGCACACCAGACGCGCCACCTTGCCGACGTCGCTCCGGATATCCGGGTCGCTGACCTGACGGGGGCCGAGTCGGTGACGGAGCTGGCCCGCGGGGTGCTGGCGACGGCACCGGAGCGCTTCGCCCTGGCCGGCCTGTCCATGGGCGGTTATGTCGCCTTCGAGGTGCTGCGCCAGGCGCCCGGGCGGGTGGCGAAGCTGTGCCTCGTGGACACCACCGCCCGGCCGGATACGGACGAGCAGAAGGAACGCCGTCAGGCCCTCATCAAGCTGGCACAGACCGGCCGCTTCAAAGGAGTGACGCCGCGGCTGCTGCCCATGCTGGTGCATCCCGACCGGCTGGCCGATACGGAGGTGACGGAAGCCATCATGGCGATGGCCGAGCGCACCGGCCGCGACGCCTTCTGCCGCCAGCAGACGGCCATCCTGACCCGGCCGGATTCGCGGCCTGATCTGCCGGGCATCCACTGTCCCACCCTGGTCATCGTCGGCCGCGAGGATTCGCTGACCGGCCCGGAGAAGGCGCAGGAGATGGCGGACGGTATTCCCGGCGGGCGCCTTGCGGTCGTGGAACGCTGCGGGCATCTGGCACCGATGGAACAGCCGGAGGCGACGACGGCGCTGATGCGCCTCTGGCTGACCCAGCTCTGACGGGGGAAGGGGGACAGGTTCCTTGCCGGCTCCGCCGCCGACCGTTATGGTCGGCACAGTTCTTCCAGGCGGAGCGGTCCCATGGGGTTCCTCGGCATCGGCGTGTTCCTGGTGTTCACCGGCGTGGTCGCGCTCTGCATCCAGGCGCTGGGCGGCAACAGTCAGCCCGCCTCCCACGGTGGGCACCACCACTGACCGGGAATCGCCCGCGCCCTAGGCGTCAGGCCACGTCCGGCCCCAGGGCCTTGATCAGCGGCAGCACGGCGCGGAATTCGGGCCGGTCGTAGCGTCCCAGCCACTCGAACAGCACCATCTCCGTCGTGACGATGTCCACGCCGTGGACACGCAGGCGGTTCAGCGCCGCCTCGCGGTCGGCGGGATCGCGGGACCCGACGGCGTCCGCCACCACGGCCACGGGCCGGCCGCGCCGGCGCAGATCCAGCGCCGTCTGCAACACACAGACATGCGCCTCCGTCCCGCACAGCACCACGGTCCCGCCGGCCTCGGCCCAGGTGGCGAAGGCCGGATCGCCGCCGGCGCTGAAGGTCGTCTTCGGGAAGACGGTGCCGATCAGGGCGGCCAGCTCCGGCACGGTCCGCCCGATGCCGGCGGGATTCTGTTCCGTGGCGCAGACCGGCACGCCCAGCAGGGCCGCTCCCTTTGCCAGAATGGCGCAACGGGCAGCCACCCGGTCGCCACGGGACACGGCGGCCAGCAGGCGCGACTGCACGTCGATGACGGCAAGGCGGGAGGCGGCGGCGTCGATCAGCACGGGGCTTCTCTCCGGGCGCAGGGCAGGGGCGGGGTCAGACGTCCAGGTCCTGGGCGAACCGGGCGTTCTCGGTGATGAACTTGAAGCGCAGCTCCGGCTTCCGGCCCATCAGGCTCTCGACCAGGGAGCGGGTCTCCTCCGCATCCACCTTCTGCTCGGGGTCGCGCAGGTCGGGCACGACGACACGGAGCAGGGTCCGCTTCGCCGGGTCCATCGTCGTCTCCTTGAGCTGGGACGGCGGCATCTCGCCCAGGCCCTTGAACCGGCTGATCTCCACCTTGCCGCGGACGGTGCGGAAGACGGTCTTCATCAGCTCGTCCTTGTGCGCGTCGTCGCGGGCGTAGCGCACGGTGTTGCCGCCGGACAGGCGGTAGAGCGGCGGCAGGGCCAGATACAGGTGTCCCGCCTGGATCAGACCGGGCATCTCCCGGTAGAAGAAGGTCATCAGCAGCGACGCGATATGGGCGCCGTCCACGTCCGCGTCGGTCATGATGATGACCCGCTCGTAGCGCAGCTTGTCGAGCGAGAACTCCTTGCCGGTGCCGCAGCCCAGCGCCTGCGCCAGATCGGCCAGCTCCTGGTTGCCGCGCAGCTTGTCCACGCTGGCCGAGGCGACGTTCAGGATCTTGCCACGCAGGGGCAGGATGGCCTGGATCTCGCGGTTGCGCGCCTGCTTGGCGGAGCCGCCGGCGCTGTCGCCCTCGACGATGAAGATCTCCGTGTTCTCCGCACTCTGGCGGGAGCAGTCGGCCAGCTTGCCGGGCAGGCGCAGGCGCCGCGTCGGCGACTTGCGCGCCATCTCCTTCTGGGCGCGCTTGCGGGCCCGCTCCTCCGCCTTCTCGATCAGCCGTTCCAGCAGGGCCTTGGCGGCGTCCGGGGCGGCGGAGAGCCAGTGGTCGAAATGGTCCTTGATGGTGGCATCGGTCAGGCGCTGGGCCTCGGGACTGACCAGCCGCTCCTTCGTCTGGCCCTGGAACTGCGGGTCGCGCACGAAGACGGACAGCAGCACCATGGCGCCGTCCATCACGTCGTCCGCCGTCACGCCGGCGGCCCGCTTGTTGCCCACCAGCTCGCCATAGCCCTTCAGTGCGCGGGTCAGCGCCGCACGCAGACCCTGCTCGTGCGTGCCGCCCAGCGGCGTCGGGATGGTGTTGCAGTAGGTGTGGCTGAAGCCCTCGTCGTCCTCGGGCCAGGCGATGGCCCATTCGACCCGGCCGGCCTCGTTCGGGAACTCCGCCTGCCCGGCGAAGGCCTGCGGCGTCACCGTCGCGCGCTGGCGCAGCGTGCCGGTCAGGTAGTCCAGCAGGCCGTTGGGGAAGTGCTGGGTCTCCGCCGCCGGGACGGAGCCGTCGGCCGGCAGCAGGGCGGGATCGCAGCTCCAGCGGATCTCCACGCCACGGTAGAGATAGGCCTTGGAGCGGCACATCCGGTACAGCCGCTCCGGCTTGAAGACGGCGCCATCGCCGAAGATCAGCGGGTCGGGGTGGAAGCTCACCACCGTGCCGCGGCGGTTGTGAACGGGGCCGACATTGGTCAACGGCCCCAGCGGCACGCCGCGGCAGTATTCCTGGGTCCAGAGCTGGCGGTCGCGCGCCACCTCCACCCGCAGCCTGTCGGACAGCGCGTTCACCACCGCCGAGCCGACGCCGTGCAGGCCGCCGGAGGTGGCGTAGACCTTGCCCGAGAACTTGCCGCCGGAGTGAAGGGTGGTGAGGATCACCTCCAGCGCCGACTTGCCGGGGTAGCGCGGGTGTTCGTCCACGGGGATACCGCGGCCGTTGTCCCGTACCGTGACGGTGCCGTCCGCCGTCAGTTCCATGTCGATGCGGGTGGCATGGCCCGCCACCGCCTCGTCCATGGCGTTGTCCAGCACCTCGGCCGCGAGATGATGCAGCGCCCGCTCGTCGGTCCCGCCGATATACATGCCGGGCCGCCGGCGGACTGGCTCCAGTCCCTCCAGGACCTCGATGTCCTGGGCGGAATAGGTGTCCTGCTTGCGGGCGGTGTTCTGGAAAAGGTCGGTCATGGCCCATTATAGGGACCCGCGCCGAGCGCTTTCAAGGTGAAGCGGTCCCCATGCAGGGGCGCTACCAGATTTTGTAATGTTGTCGAGAGGAGTCTACCCGACCATGGATGAGACGATGCCGGATTTCGACCGCGACGCCCCGGCGCTCCGCACCTTTGCGATGCCGCGCGACCTGAACGGCAACGGGGACGTGTTCGGCGGCTGGGTGCTGTCTCAGATGGACGTGGCCGGAGGCGTCATCGCGGCCCGGCGCGCCCAGGGGCGTGTCGCCACGATCGGGATCGAAGCGATGAAATTCCACCGGCCGGTGAGCCTGGGGGACGAGGTGAACTGCTACTGCGCGGTGGAACGGGTGGGCACGACCTCGATCCGCGTGAAGATCGACGTCTGGGTCCGACGGGGCGCCGCCAGCCAGGCCTACAAGGTGACGGAAGGTGTGTTCACCTATGTCGCCATCGGCGAGGACCGGCGGCCCAGGCCGGTCCCGCCTGCGTGACGGATGGCGTGAGGCCGGGCGGCGCTCAGCCGCCGCCCGGCTGTCCGCTGGTCGAGCCGGTGCTGCCGGTGCCCGGGCTCGTATCGTTCGTGCCGGTCGTGGTACCCGGCGTCGTCGTTCCGGGGGGCGCCGGCCCGGGGGCCGTCGTGCCCGGCATGGTCGGGCTGCCGGTCGTGCCCGAAGGTTCCGGCGGGGTCGAGGTGGCGGGGGCCGGGGACGTTCCCGTGGTGTTGCCGCCGCCTGCGGTATCATCGCCGCAGGCCGCAAGGCCCAGCAGCAGCACGGTCGGAACCAGCCAGAGTCTGGCGCGCATCTCGGGTTCTCCTTCTGTCGGAAGCGAGGGCCGTTGCCGCCCCCGTCACCCGGATGAACACGAAGGACCGCCGGCCATTCCCCGAAGCCGGGCGCGGCGCGCGTGACAAAACTGGGATTGCCGGACGGGGGTTCAGCCGGCCGACGGTTCCGCCGGCGTACTGCCGGCGCTGCCCAGCCGTCGCAGCGCCAGTTCCAGCGCGGCCTTGAGCTGCGGCGCGGAATAGGGCTTCTGCACGAAGCCCACCGGATAGGTCTGGGCGACACGGGTCATGGTGTTTTCGTCCGTATACGCCGACAGATAGATCGAGCGGATATTGTACTCGCTTCGCAGGCGACGAGCCGTATCGATCCCGTCCACCACGCCGCGCAGACGGATATCCATCAGAGCCAACGATGGTCGGGCTGCCGCCGCCAGATCGACAGCTTCCGGCTCCGACGCCGCAATTCCGACGACATCATAGCCCAGGTCCTGCAACGTCATGCGGATGCCGAGCGCGACGAGGGCATCGTCTTCGACAATCATGATCCGGGCAGACGGTAAATGGCTGGGTAGTTCTCTGGATCGGTTCATCGTCGCGGCGGCACTCTCGCGTCACATCCTGCAAGGAGTATTCAGTATAGATCATTCCCGCCGCTGGTCACGATCGGAATGACTTCGGCCTGTCCGGCAGATATGGCGGTGCCTATCGTATGCAGACGCCGGCGGCAACCCGGCCGGTCGGGTATCGCTTTCGTTAGAATGCGAATGGTCTTCCGGCCCTCACAGTTTCCGCGGCCTTCTGCCCGCCGTTCCTGTGGCAGTCACCTTCTGCTGCGGATATCCGTCCTCGTGCGCACGACGGTATCCGTCAGGACGGGCGCGTCAAAAGGGCGCGGACCGGGCCGCTCCCGTTCCCCCGTTCAGGGGGGCGGCGGGCGCAGCGTCCCCAGATAAGCGACCAGATCGGCGATCTCCTGCCGGGTCAGGCTGATCGGCGGCATGGCGCCGTGCGGCCGGGCCAGGAACGCTGCCAGCTCACCGTCGCTTCGGGCGACAGCGACCGCCGGCAGAGCCGGCGCCTGGTCGGTCCCGCCGCCGGTGGCTGCCACCACATGGCAGGCCGTGCACCGGGACTGGGCCAGTTCGCCCCCGATCCGGGCATCGGCGGGTCGGTCGGCGGCATCCGCCGGCGCGGCCGGCAGAAGGGGGGCGACCAGCAGCAGGGATGTCAGGAACGGAACGGCCAGCGGGAACGGACGTGCGCGCGTCATGAGCTTCACCTCCGGCATGGGACGGGCGTGCCTGCGGACCCCGAACGCCCGCGTGCGGTCCTGGTTCCCCGGTTCAGCCCCGCAGGGTGTGCGGGATGTCCAGCAGGCGGGCCTGCTCCAGCGTGAACTCACCCACCCGGCTCCAGGGGACGACCTCGGCGCGGAACCGGATATAGCTTTCGATGATACGGCGGGTCACCGGGTCGCCCGCCGCATGGATCTCGTTCAGCACCTCGTTGGCGGCGCCCCCCAGGGCTGTCAGCACGTCCTCCGGGAGCCGCCGCAGCTTCACCCCGTGCTGCCGGACCAGCGTCGCCAGTGCGGCACCGCTGCGGGCCGTGTATTCCGCCAGCATGTCGTTGTTCTCGGCCTGGGCTGCCTGGGCGATGACGGCGCGCAGGTCGGCCGGCAGGGCATCGTACTTCGCCTTGGACACGATGAGCTGCAACCCGGCTCCGGGTTCCTGGTAGCCGGGTGAATAGTAATAGGGCGCCACCTGGTAGAAGCCGAGCGCGAGATCGTTGAAGGGGCCGACCCACTCCGCGGCGTCCAGGGCGCCGGACTGCAGGTTGCCGTAGATTTCGCCGCCCGGCACATTGACGACGGTAGCGCCCAGCCGGGCCAGAACCCGGCCGTTGTTGCCGGGGGTGCGGATCTTCAGTCCGCGCAGGTCCGCCACCGAGCGGATCTCCTTGCGGAACCAGCCGAACATCTGGGTGCCGGTATTGCCCGCCAGAAAGGGCTTCAGCCCGAACGGCGCATACAGTTCGTCCCAGAGGGCCTGTGCTCCGCCATGGTGGACCCAGGCATCCAGTTCATTCGCCGTCAGACCGTAGGGGAAGGCGGTGAAGAACGCGCAGCCTTCGGACTTGGACAGGTGGTAGTAGGCCGCGTCGTGGGCCATTTCCGCCGTGCCGTTCGCCACCGCGTCGAAGCACTGAAGCGCGGGCACAAGTTCGCCCGCGGCGAAGACCTTCACCGTCAGCCGCCCGTCCGTCATCTCGCCGATCCGCCGTGCCAGCCGCTCCGCGCCGGTGCCGACGCCGGGCAGTCCCTTGGGCCAGCTCGTCACCATGCGCCATTCCATCCGTCCACTGGCGATGGCGGGTGCGGCAACGCCCCCGGCAGCCAGGGAGGCAAGGACGGCCGGGGTTGCCGCGGCGGCGGCACTGCCGGTCAGGAAGGCGCGGCGCTTCACAGGGGCCTCGGTGGCTGGACGGATGCGACGCCCCAGACTAGAGGGCCTGGGAGGGCCGGGCAACCGACGCGCGCGTGGCTGCCGTCTCCCAGGGCCAGAGCGCGGACAGGTCCTCCGTCGGTCGGGGCAGGGTCAGCAGCGCTGCCGCCAGCCGCCGGTGCAGCGGGTCGGGATGGTTCAGCAGATCCGCGCGCAGGGCGCTCCAGGCGCCGCCGGCGGCGACCAGAACCTCTGCCGGCAGAGGCTGGGAGGTGGCGCCCCTCCCGTCCGTGACGGGCGGCGGCGATCCGCTCGACACCAGGGCCGGGCCGGACCCCAGCGGGCGGACCTCCGCCACGATGCGGCAGCGCGGCCCGAACCCCCGCCAGGGGCCGGGGGCCGGACCAGGATCGACGATGTCCGCCGCCGCCTCCGGTCCGGCCGGGGCGGCCCCCAGGCGTTGCCACAGCGTCCGCAGCGGCCAGGGGGCGGTGACGCGGCAGCCGGAAAGGGCGGGCAGGTCCGGCCATCCTGGCGGCATTGTAGGGCCGGGAGCGGGCTCCAGCGCCACGGGCCGGGCCTCCAGCCCCGCCGCCCCGAAGGCGTCCCGCCACAGGTCCCGGCCCTCGGCCGTCCGCAGCCAGGCCTGCACCGCCTCGGGTTCCGGTCCGAAGGGCAGGCCGCCGAGCAGGCCCAGAGCCCCTTCATCCGCCCCCGGCGCGCCGACGATGACGCGGCGGGTGCCGGCAGGCACCGCGGGGTGGATCAGCGCCCGCACGGGTCCGACGAGAGCCGCAGCGGCGCCCAGGAGCGTCGCCGATACCAGAAACAACCGTCGATCCATCTGCATCCTCCCGTCTGGAGAAACGCTGCCGGGAGGGGCAGGGTCCCGCCGGTCAGGCCGGTTCGTCCGGTGCGGGCAGATCGATGGCGCCCCAGCCGTCACGGCCCAGCACTTCCAGGGGGCGGAAGCGGGCCTTGTAGGCCATCTTGCGGCTGCTTCCGATCCAGTAGCCCAGATAGACGTAAGGCATGCGCTCGGCCCGCGCTTCCGCGACCAGTTGCAGGATCAGGAAGGTGCCCAGGCTGCGCCGGGGCTCCGCCGGATCGAAGAAGCTGTAGACGGCGGAGTACCCGTCCTCCAGCCGGTCGGCCAGGGCGACGCCGCGCAGCCTGCCGGTGCGGTCCCGCACCTCGAACAGGCAGGTGTCCACCCGGCCCTCGTCGATCATGGCCGAAAACTCGGGGAAGCGCATGCGGCTCATGTCGCTGTCGCCGTGCCGCGAGGTCTGATAGAGCGCGAAGACCCGGTAATGTTCCAGTGTGGCGCGGGCGGGCACGGCCGTGACCGTCAGGTCGGCATTGCGCCGCAGGGTCCGCCGCATGGTCCGGTCCGGTTCGAACGCAGCCACGGGGATGCGCACCGGCACGCAGGCCGTGCAGCCGGGGCAGACGGGGCGGTAGACGATGTCATGGCTGCGCCGGAATCCGGCGCGGGACAGGGTGGAGTTGATGTCGGCTGCCTGAAGTCCGGACAGGCGGGTGAACAGCTTGCGCTCTACCCGCCCGGGCAGATAGGGGCAGGGCATCGGCCCCGACCGGTAGAACTGCTGCAACGGACGGATGGGGGGCTGGATGACACTCATGGGCCGGGCGCCGTTCCGATGCCTGACAGCGGGCGGAGGACGCCTGTGCGGATGCTGCCGCGGCGACGGCAGGGGGAATGCGGGTCAGGCGGCTGCCGGCTGCTCCATCCCGAAGAAAGCCCGCCCGATCTCCAGAGAGACATCGGAAAGGCGAAGTTGCAGCCAGTCCAGGTATTCATGCAGCCCGTGCGCGATGACCCGTTCGATCGTGTGCGTCTCCAGGGCGGCCTGGATCTCGTCCACACGTTCCATGGCGAGATTACCACGCCGGAGCCGGTATTTCGACGTCAGCCGTGACAATAACTGGTCGATCTGGTTGGTGCAGACAACCACAGACCGCGGAAAAGCGTCGTTGAACAGCAGAAATCCGGCTACGGCGGCGGGGGTCATTCCACGCGGATAGACGCGGCGGAAGGCATGGTAGGCGGAGGCGGAACGCAGCAGCGCGCTCCACTGGCTGATGTCGATGGGGGAGCCGATGTCCGCCGTCCGTGGCAGCAGGGAGTGGTACTTCATGTCCAGCAGGCGGGTGGTCTGGTCGGCTCGTTCCAGGTACTTGCCAAGCTGGTAGAAGTACCAGCCCTGGTCGCGGAAGAAGGTGCCCTCGGTGATCCCCGTATGGGTCTGGCACGCCTCCTTCATCATCCGGCAGAGACGGGGCAGGTTGGGGCGCGTCAGTTCCGTCGGGGGAAGCTCCAGCAGGGTGTTGTAGAAGACGTTGATCTGGGTCCACATCTCCGTGCTGATGAGCGGGCGGAGCTGCCGCGCATTCTCCCGCGCCATCCGCACCGCCGAGATGATGGAGGTGGGGTTCTCCTGGTCCAGCACATAGAAATGGATCACGTTGTCCGCCCCGGCCGAGCTGTGCCGGGCGAAGAAGCGGTCCTGGTCGGCGTTCAACTGCACGATCGGAAGCCAGGACTTGGCGCCGTGACTGTCGCGCGCGAAGGTTTCGTGCACGTCCAGGATGCGGGCGAGGTTCTCCGCCCGCTCCATGTAGCGGGCCATCCAGAAGATGCATTCCGCGTAGCGGGCCAGCAGGCTGGTCATGCGGCGGTCTCCCCCGTCACCTGGGGCTGCGCCATGGCCTGCCCCGTCCCGGGTCCCTGGGTCTGGTTCTGGGCCCGCACCGGCGTCGGGACCGTCGCCGGGCCGTCGTCCAGGGCGGCCACCGCCGGACCGTCGCTCTCCAGCACCCAGGTGTCCTTGGAGCCGCCGCCCTGGCTGGAATTCACGATCAGGGTGCCCTTCTTCAGCGCCACGCGCGACAGACCGCCCGGCAGCACCCAGGTGTCGCGGGCGGTGATGGCGAAGGGGCGCAGATCCACATGCCGCGGCTCGATCCCGCCGTCCACCAGGGTGGGGCAGACGGACAGGGCCACCATCGGCTGGCTGATGTAGTTGGCGGGGTCGGCCAGCAGCTTGGCCCGGCAGTCCTCAAGCTCCGCCTTGCTCGCCATGGGGCCGATGGTGATGCCGTAGCCGCCGGCCTCGCCGACCGGCTTCACCACCAGCCGGTCCAGGTTGTCGAGCGTGTATTTCAGCGCCTCGGGCTCGCGGCAGATGTGCGTCTCCACATTGGGGATGATCGCCTCTTCCCCCAGATAGTAGCGGATCATCCGCGGCACATAGGCATAGACGGCCTTGTCGTCGGCCACGCCGGTGCCGATGGCGTTCGCCAGCGCCACGTTGCCCTTGCGGTAGGCCTCGAAGATGCCGGGCACGCCCAGGCAACTGTCGGGGTTGAAGGCAAGCGGGTCCAGGAAGTCGTCTCCGACCCGGCGGTAGAGCGCGTCCACCCGCTCCAGCCCGTTGGTGGTCCGCATGTAGACCCGGTCGTTCTGGACCACCAGATCGCGCCCCTCCACCAGTGGCACGCCCATCTCCCGCGCCAGGAAGATGTGTTCGAAATAGGCGGAGTTGTACGGGCCGGGGGAGAGCAGGGCGACGTGCGGGTCGGTGGCATCGGCCGGGGCGATCTCGCACATCGCCTCCAGCAGCTTGACGCCGTAATTGTCCACCGGACGGATGCCGATGTCGGACATCAGATCGGGGAAGGCCCGCATCATCATGTGCCGGTTCTCGACGACGTAGGACACGCCCGACGGGACCCGGCCGTTGTCCTCCAGCACCCGGAAGGTGCCCGCGTCGTCGCGCACCAGATCCACGCCCATGATGTGGATGTAGGTGCCGAACGGCACGTCCAGCCCGATCATCTGCGGTCGGAAATTGTGGTTGCCCAGGACCAGATCGGCCGGGACGATGCCGTCCTTCAGGATCTTCTGATCGTGATAGATGTCGTGCAGGAACAGGTTCAGCGCTTTCACGCGCTGCTGCACACCGGCCTCCAACCGCGCCCATTCCGCGGCCGATATGATCCGGGGTATGACGTCGAAGGGCAGGATGCGATCGACCGCCCGGGCTTCGCTGTAGACCAGGAAGGTGATGCCGAGGTTGTACAGCTCACGCTCCGCATCGCGGGCGCGCCGCTTCAGGTCGGAGAAGTCCAGATCGCCCAGCCGGCTGCGGATCGGGTCGGTGTGGAGCGCCGGATTTCCCGGTCCGCCGAACAGCTCGTCATAGAAACCATTCGCGTCATAGGATGCGAGCATCCGTGCGACGCCATCCCCAGAACCGCTCACGTCCCACCCCGTCTGAAATCCCTGTCCGGGGCCCGGGCTTGAGCGTTTCGCCGCCGGGGCCGTTCGCAGACGCAAAAACTCTAACAGATATATTGGCGCTTGCCAGTGCCTTCCGATCGGGGAATCCGGGCGGTGCTGCGCCACCACCGGTCAGCGGCGCGGCGGGGGATCAGCGCCGCGGCGTGGGACCCGCGGGTTGTGCCGGTGCCGCACCGGCGGGAGCCGCGCCGCCGGCCAGTTCCTGTTCCCGCAGCAGAACGATGCTGACCCGGCGGTTGCGCGGGGAGCGCGGATCGTCCGGGAACAGGTGGTCGCGGTCGGCCCGGCCGGTAACCTGATCGATGCGGTTCTCCGGCACACCGGCGGCCAGCAGGGCGCGCACGCTGGCGTTGGCGCGCTCGGTGGACAGGTCCCAGTTGCTCCGGCTGCTGCCGGCGGCGAAGGGGGTGCTGTCGGTATGGCCGCTGACCGACAGGTGGTTGGGCAGCTTGCCCACCGCCTGCGCCACCAGGGCCATGAGCTGGGCCGTCTGCGGCAGCATGTTGGCGCTGCCCGACGGGAACATGGAATAGCCCTCCTGGTCCACGAGCTGGATGCGCAGTCCCTCGGGCGTGTTGTCGATCACCAGATTCTGTGACAGCTCGCGCAGTTCCGGGACCTGCTGGATCGCCTGCCGCAGCTCCTGCGCCGTTCGCTGGAACTGCTCCTGCTCCAGTTTCGCCAGCGCCTCCTTCAGCTCCTTCTCGTCGATCTTGCCGTCGCGGTTCTTGTCGGCCTGCCGGATCTCGCCGGCCTTCTCCAGCGCGTCCAGCCGGCTGTCGCCAGGGCCGCCGCTGTCGCCCGCCTCGCCCTGGCCGACCTTGTCCTGGGTGCCGTCGGGGCGCCCCTTGGTGCTGGAGTCGAAATCCTCGACCTGCTCTTCCGAATTGGCCGAGGCCGGCATGCTCGGCACCGGCACGGTAAGCTGGGGTGGGGAACTCTGGTTGATCTTGGCGCCCGGCACGGTGATGGTCTGGCCGCCCAGGACGCCACCGGCGCCGCTCTCCTGCTTGGACGGGCTGGCCGGGCTGAAATAGTCGGCGATGCCCTGCTTCTGCTCCGACGTGGTGACGTTCAGCAGCCAGAGCAGCAGGAAGAACGCCATCATCGCGGTCACGAAGTCGGCATAGGCCACCTTCCAGGCACCGCCATGGTGCCCTTCGCCGCCCTTCTTGATCTTCTTGATGATGATCGGGGCCAGATTCTGCCCGCCGCCGCCTGCCACCGAAGGCCCCGCTTTTCTGCCTCGACCGGAAGTCTACAATCCGGCCTCCCGGTGCAAAAGAGGTTAATCCGTCCGCCGATGCCCTTGCGCATGCCCGGCCGGTCGGCTAGTTCCCCACGGCAGCCCTTACCGGGAGTCCGTCGATGAGCTTCGATGCGCGTGCCTTCCGCGATGCCCTGGGCTGTTTCGCCACGGGGGTCTGCGTCGCCACCACGCGGGACAGCGACGGCACGCTGATCGGCGTCACGGTCAATTCCTTCACCTCCGTCTCGCTCGACCCGCCGCTGGTCCTGTTCTGCCTCAACCGCACGGCCGAGAGCCTGGGCGCCTTCGAACGCTCGGACAGCTTCGCGCTCACCATGCTGGCGGAGCACGAGAAGCACCTGTCCGACGGTTTCGCCCGCCTGCCGATGCCGGATCGCTGGAGTGCCGCCGATTTCGAGACCTGGCAGACCGGCAGCCCGGTCCTGGCCGGCGGGCTGGCGGCGATGGAATGCGTGACGCATGCCCGCCACGACGGCGGCGACCATGTCATCATGGTGGGTCGCGTCGTGAAGCTGGCGCACCGGGGTGAGGGGCGGCCGCTGCTCTATTTCCGTGGCCGCTACGACCGGCTGGGCGGTTAGGGCCGGAACAGTTCGCGGCCCCGGGCGGCCGGTGCCAGGGCTGCGGCGTCGCCTGCCAGCGTGACATGCCGGCCCGCGGCCCAGACGGGTGTCAGCGTGTCGAACCAGGGCGACAGCGGATCGCCGGAGGGGCCGCCCAGCACCGCGAAGCGGGAACGGTCGAGGTCGGCCAGATCGTAGAGGCCGCGGAAGACGGCCCCATGGACATGCTGGAAGGGGCGGCGCTCCCCCGTCCCGCTGCCGCCGGCCCGGTTGACGGTATAGAATCCGCCGTCCGTCGCATGCATCCGTGAGAACCACCAGGACAGCACCGGCACACGGGCCAGGAGCGCGTGCCCCGTCTCCACCCGGTGTTCCCAGCCCCAGTTCCAGGCGACCAGATGCGGGCCGTGACGCTCCTTGAGCGTCTCCAGGGTGCTGCGCAGGGCGCGGCGGACGATGGCGGCGCAGTCCTCCCGCACGGGCGTGCCGGTGTCGTCGCACCAGTCCGGCCGGTCGCGCAGCAGGTGCAGCACCAGCCGGGCATCCAGCCCGCCAGCATAGAGGTCGCCCAGCTCGTCGCGCAGCAGCGCGGCATGCACCTCCTTCAGCCACCACTCGAAGATCAGCGGCTCCGGCCGGTCGGCCCGCATCCGCCCGTCCCAGGTGCGCAACTGGGCCAGCGCGTCCGCCTCCAGCGGCATCTCCGGCGGCAGCGCCGTCAGGTAGGGCAGCAGCGCCTGCGCCGGCTTTGACAGGATGTCGGCCAGGATGGCTTCCTGTCCGGCAATGTCGTGCACCCGGCGCCCCTCCAGCAGGTCCAGGATGCGCGCGGCCCGCCAGGGCTCGGCCGCGTCGCCGCCCAGCGGATCGGGCCGGCCGGCGGGCACGACGCGGTTGTTGGCGTTGACCAGCAGTCCGTCCGGCGGGTCAACCGCCTGCGGCAGCGCCTCGAACGGCACGAATCCGGTCCAGCGGCCCGCCTCCGCTGCGACGGGAAGGCGTCCGTCGAAGCCCTCCCGCACGGGGATCAGCCCGGCGGAGACGAAGCCGATATGCCCCTCCGTATCGGCCAGGACGACGTTCTGGTGTGGTGCTGCGTAGTCCTTCAGCGCCTCCCGCGCCTCGGCCACGCTGCGGGCGTGGTTCAGCGCCCAGGTGGCGGCGACGTTGGGGTCGGCCTCGCGCAGGGCCGCTGAGGCCAGCGCCACCATCCGGCCCGGTCCGGCGGCTTCCGCTGCGGCGTCGGTGATGTCGGACAGTACCGGCCCCTGCGCCGCCACGCGCACCCGGTGCTGCACCGTGCGGCCGAAGCGGACGCCGATCGTCTCCGTCCGTACGGCGACGCCCGGCGTGTCCGCCGGCAGCACGAACAGGTCCTCGGTATCGCTGTAAGGCGTGGTGAAGCCCCAGGCGACATGCCGGTTGTGGCCCATGATGAGGAACGGCACGCCCGGCGCGAACGCGCCGGCCAGGGTCAGGTCGGGGGTGACGATGCGGGCCAGATACCACTGGCTGGGCACCTGGATGTTCAGGTGCGGATCGTTGACCAGGATCGGCCGGCCGCTGGCCGTGCGCGATCCGGCCAGCGCCCACCAGTTGCTCGCCGCCCCCTCCTCCGGGAGCAGGCCGGAAAGGGCCGCGGCGAGGCGGACCCAGTCCACGCCGTCGGCTGCCGCCAGCGTCGCCGGCGCGTCCGGCGGATCGTCGGGGAACAGGTCGGCCAGCCGCTCCGGTCCCAGCTTCTCCAGCAGGGCCGCCCGGCGCAGGTCGTTGCGCCAGGACCCGCCCAGCAGCGACATCAGCTTGCCGTAGACCAGCGTGTCCGCCGGGCGCCAGGGCTCCGGTCGGTGCCAGAGAAGCCAGAACTCCACGGGCAGCGGCCCCGTCGGCCGCTCCAGCCAGGCGTTCACCCCTTCGGTATAGGCATCGACGGCGGCCCGCACCGGCGGCGGCAGCGTCTCGTAGGCCCGTTCCGCCTGGGAGTAGAGACCAAGGGTCCGCATGAAGCGGTCGAGCGGCAGGGCGGGGCTGCCCACGATCTCCGCCGTCCGTCCGGCACCGATGCGGCGCTGCGCCTCCATCTGTGCCAGCCGGTCGCGGGCATGCAGCCAGCCCAGCACGCGGTAGGCGTCCGTCTCCGTCGCGGCGAACAGGTGCGGCACGCCATGGGCGTCGTGGACCACCTCCACCGGCGCGGACAGGCCGGGCAGCGCGACCTCACCGTCGCGGCCGGGCTGCCAGAGGGAGAGGGCGCCAAACAGCAGGGCGAGCGCACCGCCCGCGACGGACAGCACGATCAGCGGCAGGACCAGGAGGAACCGGCCGGCGCGCCTCAGCAGTCCCATGCCGCCCCTCCGTCCGTCGCCGCCGGGTCCGTCATGCCATGTTCAGAATGATCGTCTTCTTGTGGGTGAAGTGCTCCAGCATCGCCTCCAGACTGGCCTCCTTGCCCAGGCCGGAGGTCTTCACCCCGCCGTAGGAGATGTTCGGCTGCACGACGAGGTTCTGGTTGACCTGGACCAGACCGGCCTCCAGCCGCTGGGTGGCGTCCAGCGCCGTCTTCAGGTCGCGGGTCCAGATCGTGGCGGCGAGACCGTATTCGGTATCGTTCGCCTGCCGGATGACGTCCTCATAGTCGCTGAAGCGGATCACGCAGGTGACCGGCCCGAAGATCTCCTCCCGCGCCAGCCGGCTGTCGTTGGTGAGGCCGGTGAAGATCACCGGCTCCACGAACAGGCCCTTGGCCAGCGCCGGATCGTCCGGCCGGCGGGAACAGGTGTGCGCCGTGGCGCCGGGCGTCTCCTGGCCGATGCGGATATAGTCCGTCACCTTCTCGAACTGGCCGGGGGAGACGATGGCGCCGATGTCGGTGCGCTCGTCCAGCGGATCGCCCATGACCATGGCATCCACCTTCGCCTTCAGCTTTGCGACGAAGGCGTCGTGGATGCTGTCGTGGACGAAGATGCGGCTGGCCGCTGTGCAGCTCTGACCCTGGCGGGTGAAGCGCATGCCGATGACGGCGCCGTCCACCGCCTTGTCCAGGTCGGCGTCGGCCATGACGATCATGGGCGACTTGCCGCCCAGCTCCAGCGTCACCGGGATCAGCTTCTCCGCCGCCGTGCGGTAGACGATGCGCCCCGTTTCGACCGAGCCGGTGAAGGTCACCTTGCCGACCTTCGGATGCGCCACCAGCGGCGCGCCGCATTCGGGGCCGTAGCCGGAGAGCATGTTGAACAGGCCCGGCGGCAGCACCTGGTTCAGGATCTGGCAGACCCGCAGCACCGTGAAGGGCGCCTCCTCGGCGGACTTCACGACGACCGCGTTGCCCGCCACCAGCGCCGGGGCGATCTTCAGCGCCATCAGCAGCAGCGGCACGTTCCACGGGATGATGGCGCCGACGACGCCGATCGGCTCGCGCTGGGTGAGGGTGAGCATCTTCGGATTGAAGGGGACCGTCTCGCCCTTCAGCTCCGGCGCCAGCCCGCCGTAGAAGACGAAGCTGTCGGACAGCACGCCGGCTTCGACCCGGCTCTCCGTCCGCAGGGCCTTGCCGGTCTCCAGCGTGATCAGCCGCGCCAGCTCCTCCACATGCGCGGTCAGCAGCCGGCCGCACTCGGCGACCAGCTTTCCGCGCTCGCGCGCCGGGCGCTGTTTCCAGTCGGCCTGCGCCTTCACGGCCGCGGCCACCGCCGCCTCCACGTCCGCCGCCTCCCCGAACGCGGCCTGTCCCACGACCTCCCCCTTCGCCGGGTTCACCACGTTGAAGGTCCGGCCGGAGGCCGCCGGCACCAGCTCGCCCCCGATCAGGTGCCGGCCCGACAGCGAGCGGGCCAGCGCATGGGGATCGAGAACCGGCTGTAGCAGGGGATGCGACATGGGGCGTCCTTTCCTCGGTCGTTTTTCTGGTTCACTGCTGACCCGTCGGTGCGCCCTGGGCAGCCTCCGGGACCCGCGCCGTTGTAGCAGAGCCCCCCGGGGCGGCAAACCCCGCCGAAGGTCCCGAGTCGGCGGAGGGGGCGGACATGTTTCCGTCGCCGGTCAGAATTTTTCGCTGACGGAACGATTCGCTTTCGATCCTGCGGGTGGCGAGGCCGCGGGGTGCGGCCGCGTTTCTTTTTGCGGACCCCGCTTTCCGACCGCGCGGTGGCAGCGTCATCATGGTGGGCGTGCATCCTCCGGATGCCGCGACGAAGCCCGGGCAGGGCCCACCAGACGCGGGAGTTCCGCCATGCTGCCGAGATTCGCCGATGCCGACGCCATGGTCGCGGCCCTGGAACCGGAAGAGCCCGTCTACTGCTACCGTCCCGACGAGCTGACGGCCCGCGCGCGGCAGTTCGTCTCGGCCTTTCCGGGGCATGTCCTCTACGCCGTGAAATGCAATCCCGAGCCGCTGGTGCTGGATGCGCTCTGGGCCGGCGGCATCCGCCACTTCGACACGGCGTCCTTGCAGGAGATCGAGCTGGTGAAGGGCCACTTCGCCGCCGGCGGCTGCTACTTCATGCATCCGGTCAAACAGCGCGGTGCCGTGCGCGACGCCTACGAGCGGATGGGGGTGCGGACCTTTGTCGTCGATCACCGGGACGAGCTGGAGAAGGTGACGGCGGAGACCGGCGGTGCCCGCGACGTGACCGTCGTCGTCCGTCTTGCCACGGCGCGCGGCGCGGCCGTCTACGATCTGGGCGGCAAGTTCGGCTGCACGGTGGAGCAGGGGGCGGACCTGCTGCGGACGGCGGCCGGGCGGGGGCTGAAGGTCGGACTCTGCTTCCATGTCGGCTCGCAGTGCCTGAACCCCGGCAGCTATACGGCGGCGCTGCGGCTGGCCGCGGCCTGTCAGGACCTTGCCGGTGCCGAGCTGGCGGTGATCGACGTCGGCGGCGGCTTTCCCACCGCCTATGTCGGGCATGAACCGCCGCCGCTGGAGGATTACATGGCCGCGATCCGCACCGGGCTGGAGACGCTGCGGCGGCCGGAGGGCTGCGCCGTCTGGTGCGAGCCCGGCCGTGGGCTGGTGGCGACCGGCGCCTCGCTGGTGGTGCGGGTCGAACTTCGGCGCGACCGCCACCTCTATCTCAACGACGGGCTCTACGGCAGCCTCTGCGACCTGAAGTTCCCGGGCATCCACATGCCGATGCGGGCGGTCCGGCCCGGCCACGCCTTCTCCGACGAGCTGGTGCCCTTCGGCCTGTTCGGTCCCACCTGCGACTGCTACGACCAGATGCCCGGCCCCTACATGCTGCCGGCGGACATCCGGGAGGGCGACTGGATCGAGATCGGCCAGTGTGGCGCCTACACGACCGCCACCCGCACCTGGTTCAACGGCTTCTTCCCCGGCCGCGCCGTCCGGGTGGACGATTCCGCCTTCCTGCCCACCGCGGCGATGCGGGTGCCCGATCATCACCAGCGCGCGGCTGCATGAGCGGTTCCGGTCCGGCCGCGCCCGTGGTAATCGACGCAGAGGCTCCGACAGCGGCGATCCCCCGATGCAGCAGCGTTCCTTCCTCGGCCTGTCCGCCACCGGCTTTCACAGCGTGGCCTACACCGAATGGGGCGCGGGTCCCCGCACCGTCGTCTGCGTCCACGGGCTGACGCGCAACGGCCGCGACTTCGACCCGCTGGCGCACGACCTCGCCGCGGCGCTGCCGGCCCGGGTCGTCTGCCCGGACGTGGTGGGGCGGGGCCGCAGCGACCGGCTCGGCAACCCCGACCTCTACGGCTATCCGCAGTACCTGTCCGACATGGCGACCCTGATCGCGCGGCTGGACGTGGAACAGGTGGACTGGGTCGGCACCTCCATGGGCGGGCTGATCGGCATGCTGCTGGCGGCCCAGCCGAACAGTCCGATCCGCCGGCTGGTGGTGAACGATGTCGGCCCCTTCGTGCCGAAGGCGGCGCTGGAGCGGATCGCGGCCTATGTCGGCAGTGCGCAGACCTTCCCCGACCTTGCGGCGGTGGAGGCGTGGCTGCGCGCCACCTATGCCGGCTTCGGCGCGCTTTCCGACGCGCAGTGGCGGCATCTGGCCGAACACGGGGCGCAGACACTGCCGGACGGTCGGCTGACCCTGGCCTACGACACCGGCATCGCCCGCGCCTTCCAGGGGCAGCCGGTCGCGGACGTGGACCTGTGGCCCGTGTGGAAGGCGATCCGCTGCCCGGTGCTGGTGATCCGCGGGGCCGAGTCCGATCTGCTGCTGTCGGAGACGGCACAGCGCATGCTGGTGGAGGGGCCACCGACCCGGCTGGCGGAGATTCCGGGCGCCGGCCATGCGCCGGCCCTGATGGACCCGGCGCAGATCCGCCTCGTGCGCGACTTCCTGGCGGCGGACTGACGGGCGGCCGCGATGTCTGAGACGATACCGGAAATGCTGGAAGGGGCGATCAACCTGCCGCCCTTCCGGGAGCGCTGGCCCTGGCGGGGTCCCCATCTCCAGACGGTGCGCAACACCCTGAGCCGGCCCCGTTTCCGGCTGGCGGCGGGGGAGCGGCTGCGCTTTCCCATGGCGGACGGCAGCGGCGACGTGCTGCTGGGGCTGCTGAACCGTCCAGGCCGGCCGGTGGCAGGGCGTCCCCTGGCCGTGCTGATCCACGGGCTGACGGGGTGCGAGACGGGCAGCTACATGCAGGCGACCGCGGTGGCGCTGCTGGCCGCAGGCTGGCCGGTGCTGCGCCTGAACCTGCGCGGGGCCGGTCCCAGCCGTGATCTCTGCCGCCTGCGCTATCATGCCGGCCGGACCCGGGACATCCGCGAGGTGCTGGCGCAGCTTCCGCCGGCCCTGACCGCGGACGGCGTCGTGATGGCCGGCTATTCCCTGGGCGGCAACGCGCTGCTGAAGCTGCTGGGGGAGGGCGATCTGCCGGTGCCGGTGCGGGCCGCCGCCAGCATCTCCGCCCCCATCGATCTGCGCCGCAGCAGCCTCGCCTTCCTGGAGCCGCGCAACCGCCTCTACCATCGCTGGCTGCTGGCCCGGATGAAGGAGGAGTCGCTGGCCCCCGGTCCGGGGCTGGAGCCGCGCTGGATCGACGCCATCCGGCGCAGCCGGTCGGTCTGGGACTTCGACGACCTGTTCGTCGCGCCCTGGAACGGCTGGAGCGGGGCGGAGGAGTACTACCGGGTCAATTCCGCCGCCGGTTTCCTGGAGACGATCCGGGTGCCGACCCTGGTCATCCACGCCCTGGACGATCCCTGGATACCGGGGGACTGCTACCGCGCCGTCGCGTGGGAGCGGAACCCGTCCCTGCACCCGCTGCTGCCGGCCGGGGGCGGGCATGTCGGGTTCCATGCCCCCGGCGGTGTCTGGCACGACCGCTGCCTGACGGCGTTCTTCGGCCGGCACGCCGGCTGAGACCTGGTCAGTCGCAGCGCGACTTCTCCGCGATCCAGTCGGCGGTGTAGAGCGGGGGGCGCCCCTGTTCCTTCAGCCATTCGTTCTGAAGATTGTAGGTGTCCCGCTCATAGGCCGCGGGGCAGGCCGGGACGTAGCCCTGGCGGGCCTGGACATGGTGGACCAGTTCGTGCAGCAGGTAGCTGACCTCCACCACGTCGGCCTCGCTCCAGGTCTCGTTGTCCAGCACGATCAGACCCGGGAAATAGAGCGCCTTGATCCGCTCCCCCTGGCGGGCGTGCTGCACGATCCTGTTCGTCTCCTCCAGCGCCGTCCGGCTGGCGACGATGATCGGAAGCGGCACGTCGGCGGCCCCCAGACGCTTTTCGACCCAGGTCAGCAGCCCTTCCGCCAGCGGTGTGGCGATCCGGCTGCCCTCCGGCACGCCGGCCTTGGCGGGGGCGGCTGCGATCAGGCAAAGCACCGCCCCCAGGATGGCCGCGAGGCCACGTCCTGCACTCATCATCTCTCCTTCCGGCAACGCGGCTCCGTCCCGGTCGTTCCGAGGAACGACGGCCGTCTCCGATTCCGATTCTGGGTCGCGTTCTGCGAGATTTCCCAATAATGGAAGCTCGCTATGTCCGGGATTAATGTAGAGATTTGCTGGCGTTGTGAAATGTATACGGAGGTCGTGTGTCTGGCGCCCCTATTCTATTGATTTAAAAAATCCGCATTTACTAATGCGGTGTTAAATTTGAATTCTGTTCTGGTATTGTTTGTTTATGATCGCTGTAATGGCGTGTGTAATCATTAAATTCTGGCGGGGCGAATCGGTTCTCGTGTCGCGCGTTGGTATGGCGGGCCGGCGGCGGGCAGGTCACCGTTGCCGCTGTCCAGGTATCCGGCCGCGGACAGTCGAGGAGGGATGCTCGGAGGAACTGCGGGGGGACGCCGTGGGGTGGGCGACGATCTGCCTGCCCGGGGGCAGGAGACCGTCCGCCGCGGCCGTCGTCTCTGTGCGCGCGCCGCCCCGTCGCCGGGACGGCCGCGGATCAGGGGGGAGTCAGGGGCCGGAAAGGCGGGCGATTCCCGCTGGCGGCGGCGCGCTGCATACGAACGGGTGGGTGGCCGCCTGTCCGGAAGGTGGTGTCCGGGGGGCTGTTCCGGATACGAGAAGGGCCCCGCCGGTGTCGCGGGGCCCTGGTCTCTGTCACCGGATGCCTGGGGTCATCCCTGCTGGCGCAGCAGCTTCGCGGCCTCGATGGCGGCGTAGGTCAGCACCGCGTCGGCGCCGGACCGCTTGAAGGCCAGCAGCATCTCCAGCATCGCCTTGTCGTAGTTCAGCCAGCCGTTGGCGGCGGCGGCCTTCAGCATCGCGTACTCGCCGCTGACATTGTAGGCCAGCGTCGGGACGCGGAAGGTGTCCTTCACGCGCCGGATGATGTCGAGGTAGGGCAGGCCCGGCTTCACCATGACCATGTCCGCTCCCTCCTGGAGGTCGAGCTGGACCTCCCGCAGGGCTTCGTCGGAATTGGCCGGGTCCATCTGATAGGTCTTCTTGTCGCCGGTCAGCAGCGCGCCGGTGTTCACGGCGTCGCGGAACGGACCGTAGAAGGCCGAGGCGTACTTGGCCGAATAGGCGCAGATGCGCACGCCCTGGTGGCCGTGCGCGTCCAGTGCCTCGCGGATGGCGCCGATACGGCCGTCCATCATGTCGCTGGGGCCGACGATGTCACAGCCGGCATCGGCCTGGACCAGAGCCTGGCGGACCAGGACCTCGACCGTCTCGTCGTTGACGATCCGGCCGTCGCGCAGGATGCCGTCATGACCGTGGCTGGTATAGGGGTCCAGCGCCACGTCGCCGAACAGGCCGATGTCCGGCACCTGCCGCTTCAGGGCGCGCATCGCCCGGCACATCAGATTGTCGGGGTTGGCCGATTCCCGGCCCATCGGGTCCTTGACCTCGGGCGGGTTGGCCGGGAACAGGGCGACGCAGGGGATGCCCAGCTCGGCCGCCTCGGCCACCGCGGGCACCAGCAGGTCGATGGACAGCCGCTCCACGCCGGGCATGGAGGGCACCGGTTCGCGCCGGTTCTCGCCGGGCAGGATGAAGACCGGCCAGATCAGGTCATCCGCCGTCAGCCGGTTCTCCGAAACCATGCGCCGGGTCCAGGCGTCGGCGCGGTTGCGGCGCATCCGGATGCGCGGATAGGCGCCGACGGGGGGCGGTGCTGGCTCGTGCGGGTGGGAGTGGTGATCGTCGTGATGGGCGGGATCGTGAGGCATGGCTCGACGCCTGTAGGGGGGAGAGAAACCGGCGCGATCCTATGCCCATCCGCCGCGCCGGCAAAGCCCGTAGGCGCCGCGGCGCGACATCCCGTCACCGTCGTGCGGCCAGACGGCGGTCCAGTTCGGCCAGCCCGGTATCCTCGCCGCGCTTCTCCCAGCGGGGTCCGTGCTTCTCCCAGGCCGTCACCAGCCCCGGCATGAAGCGCTCGCCCTCCCAGGTCCGGAGCCGCAGGACCAGCGACGGCGGCGCGATCTCGATCAGGTTCCAGGCATTGGGTTCGTTGCGCAGGCGGGTGGAGGTCGCGGTGGACGCCTGCGCCACCAGGATCGAGCGTTCGACATGGGCATGGTGGCTCATCACGTCGCCGCTGTAGGCGCGGTGCAGATGGCCGGCCAGCAGCAGGTCCACGCCCGCCGCCTCCAGCGCGCGCAGGGCGCGGGTCGCGCGGCCGACCAGCCGGCGGCCGGGATGGTCGGGCGGCGGCAGGAACGGGTGGTGGGTGAAGACGACCTTGAAGACCTCCGGTCCCAGCTCCCGCAGGCACCCCAGGATGCGGTCCATCTGGCGCTGGTTCACCCGACCCTCGGCGAAGTCCAGGATCAGCGACCGGCTGGTGTTCAGTCCCAGCACCGCGAGGTTGCCCAGGTTCAGAAAGGGGTCCAGATCCTCGGCGATGTAGCGGCGGTAGTTGCGCAGCGGATCGACCAGCCGGGCCAGCAGGTTGAAGGCCGGCAGGTCGTGGTTGCCCGGCACCACCATGTGCGGTGCGGGCAGATCGGCCAGGAAGGCGCGGGCCGCGCGGAACTGCGACGGCCGCGCCCGCTGGGTCAGGTCGCCGCTGACGACGATCAGATCCGGCGCCTGCGCCGCCAGATCGTCCCGGAGCGCCGCGACGACCGCCGGGTCGATGCGGCCGAAATGCAGGTCCGAGATGTGGGCGATCCGGCGCATGCCGCCGGCTCAGGCCGTCTGGCGGAGGCTGGCCGGTTCCTCCGACGCCGGGCGCAGGACGGTCAGGGCTTCCGGCAGGATGCGGTAGCGCAGCGGGGTCTCCAGCTCCAGCACCTCCCCGTCATTGGCGACCTTGATCCGCCGACGGCGCCGGGTGTGGACGGTCACGCTGTGGACCTCGTGCGTGTCGATTCCCGGCAGCTCCTGCCAGCGCCCGACGGCGAACCCTGTCGCCAGGGCCAGCAGGCCGAAGCGGCTGCGGTAGTGCGCGATGTAGACGCCCAGCTTGCCCGCCGTCAGGGTGGACCGGCGCAGGATCGGGCCGAAGCCGCCGTCATAGACATTGTTGGCGACGGCCAGGATCGGCGTCTGGATGCGCTGCGGCCCGTGGCCCAGATCCACCTCGACCGACAGGCGCCTGTTGTCCACCAGGGTCTTGACGGCGGCGAGCGCCATCGCCGGCCATTTGCGGATATGGTGGGCACCGCGCTGGTGCTCGCGTTCGGCCACCATGCGGGGATACCAGCCGATCACGGAGTTGTTCAGGAAGGGATGGCCGTTCACCTCGGCCATGTCGATCCGCTCCGGCCGGCCATGCGCCAGGGCCTGCACCGCGCCCGGCAGGTCCAGCGGCAGGCCCAGGTCGCGGGCCAGCAGGTTCATCGTGCCCAGCGGCAGCACGCCCAGCGTGCAGCCGGTGCCCTGCAACAGGTGCGCCGCCGTCACGATGGTGCCGTCGCCGCCGCCGACGACGATGGTGTCCACGCCGGGCCGGTCCAGGGCGCGGCGGATCGCGTCGGGCACGTCGGTGCCGGGGGAGGCGACGCAGACCACGTCGTGCCCCGCATCCCGGAAGCCATGCTCCACCTCGGCGATGGCGTCGGTGACGGGCATGTCAAGCAGCGACCCGGCACTGCTGTTGAGGATCACGCAGAGTTTCATGGTGTCTGGCCCTGTCCGGGCGGGGTGGATCGGGGGGCGGGTGTCCGCATGGATTCGTCCGGATGCAGCCGGCCGCTCCTCCGTCGGGCGGCCTGGTGAGAGAACGGCCGGCAGCGGCACGGGTTCCGTGGGGCGAGCCGGCACGCCTTACGGGACCGGCCCCCTGGGGTTCCCCGGCGGGGTTTGCCCGGCGGGGTTTGCCCGACGGGGTTTGCCTGACGGGGTTTGCCCGACGGGGTTTGATTGACAGGGGAAGGGGGCAAACTATCATCGCGGTCCCGATCCCGCAGACCGGCAGGACCATGGACTTCCGCCTCTCCCCCGACCAGACGGCTTTCCAGGAACTCGCCCGCGGCTTCGCGCGCGAGCATCTCGCCCCGAACGCCGCGGCGTGGGACGAGCAGGGCATCTTCCCCGTGGACGTGCTGCGCAAGGCGGCCGCGCTGGGCTTCGCCGGCCTCTACTGCCGGGAGGAACATGGCGGTACCGGCCTCACGCGGCTGGACGCGGCGATCCTGTTCGAGGAACTGTCGGCCGCCTGTCCCTCCACCGCCGCCTATCTGACCATCCACAACATGGTGTCGTGGATGATCGACAGCTTCGGCTCTCCCGCGCAGCGGGCGCGCTGGCTGCCGTCGATGTTCGCCATGGACCGGCTGGGCAGCTACTGCCTGACGGAGCCGGGCAGCGGCTCCGACGCCGCCTCCCTGCGGACCCGGGCCGAGCGGGTGGGCGACCACTACGTGCTGAACGGCACCAAGGCCTTCATCTCCGGCGCCGGTGCGACCGACCTCTACATCGTGATGTGCCGCACCGGCGGGCCGGGGCCGAAGGGCATCTCCGCGCTGGTGGTGGAGAAGGGGACGCCCGGCCTCTCCTTCGGCAAGAAGGAGCGCAAGATGGGCTGGAACAGCCAGCCCACCGCGCAGGTGATCTTCGAGGACTGCCGCGTGCCGGTGGAGAACCGGCTGGGCGAGGAGGGGGAGGGCTTCCGCTTCGCCATGAAGGGGCTGGACGGCGGCCGCATCAACATCGCCGCCTGTTCGCTGGGGGGCGCGCGCACCTGCCTTGAATTGGCGCGCGACCACATGACCGCCCGCCAGCAGTTCGGCAGGCCGATCGCCGAGTTCCAGGCGTTGCAGTTCATGCTGGCCGACATGGCGACGGAGCTGGACGCGGCGCGCCTGATGGTGCATCGCGCCGCCGACGCGCTGGACCGCGGCGACCCGGAGGCCACGACCTTCTGCGCCATGGCGAAGCGCTTCGCCACCGACATCGGCTTCAAGGTCTGTAACGACGCGCTGCAACTGCACGGCGGCTACGGTTATATCAAGGAGTACCCCGTGGAACGGTTCGTCCGCGACCTGCGTGTCCACCAGATCCTGGAAGGCACCAACCAGGTCATGCGGATGATCGTGGCGCGCCGGCTTCTGGCCGGGGCATGAGCGCGGGGCATTGGCGATTTCCCGAGGGGGTGGCCCGGCCGCGGGGCTCCGGTATGGAGCATCGGTGCGGGTGGAACAGGGGATGGGGACGGCATTGACCCAGGATGTGCTGTGTGAAACCAGGGGGCCGCTCGGCCTTGTCACGCTGAACCGGCCGAAGGCGCTGAACGCCTTGACGCTGGGGATGATCCGGGTCCTCGACCCGCAGCTCCAGGCCTGGGCGCGGGATCCGGCGGTGACGGCGGTGCTGATCCGCGGCGCCGGTGACCGTGCCTTCTGCGCCGGCGGCGATGTCCGCGCCGTCCATGACGACGGTCTGGCCTGGAAGAAGGGGGAGAGCGACGGTGCGCTGACGCGCGACTTCTTCCGCGAGGAGTACATCCTCAACCACCGGATCAAGCGTTTTCCCAAGCCCTTCGTGGCGCTGCTCGACGGCATCACCATGGGCGGCGGCGTCGGTCTCTCGGTCCATGGCTCGCACCGGGTGGTGACGGAGAAGACCCTGTTCGCCATGCCGGAGACGGGCATCGGCCTGTTTCCGGATGTCGGCGGCACTTACTTCCTGCCCCGGCTGCCCGGCCGCATCGGCACCTATCTGGCGCTGACCGGCGCCCGGCTGAAGGCGGTGGACCTGCTGCACACCGGCATTGCCACCCACCATGTTCCCGGCGACCGGCTCGACACGCTGGTGGACGATCTCGCGGCCGCTCTCGGGCGCGGGGGGGCGGCGCCGGAGGCGGTGTCGGCGGTTCTCGACCGGCATGCCAGCGAGCCGGCGGGGGAGGCGCTGATCGAGCCCTTCCGGCACGAGATCGACCACAGCTTCGCCTTCTCTTCGGTCGAGGAGATCATGGCCGCGCTGGAACAGTACGGCACCGGCTGGTCCCAGGAGACCGCCCGCACCATGGCCGGGCTGTCGCCGACCAGTCTGAAGGTCACGCTGAAGCAGATGCGAGTCGGCGAAGGGCTCGATTTCGACGCCTGCATGCAGCTTGAATACCGCATGACCCAGGCCTTCATGGCCGGGCACGATTTCTACGAGGGCATCCGCGCCGTGCTGGTGGACAAGGACCGCACCCCGCGCTGGCAGCCGGCCACCCTGGCCGAGGTGACGGAGGAGATGGTGAACCGCCACTTCGCTCCGGTCGGCACGCGGGAACTGGTGTTCACCGACTGACGCGGGACCGTCCGGGGGTGCTTGCCCGGACCGGGGCCAGGCGCGGAACGGCGACAGAGGGAGGATGGCGATGGCGAGCGTGGCGTTCATCGGGCTCGGCAACATGGGCCTGCCGATGGCGGCAAATCTGGTAAAGGCCGGGCATGCCGTGACAGGCTTCGACGTGTCCGAGGCCAATCTGGACGCAGCCGGCAAAGCGGGGATCGCCCGCGCGGCTTCTTCGGCGGATGCCGTGGCGACCGCCGATGCGGTGGTGACGATGCTGCCGGCCGGGCCGCATGTCCGCGGCGTCTATCTGGGCGAGGCCGGGGTGATCGCCCGGGTCCGCCCGGGAACCCTGCTGATCGACAGTTCCACCATCGACGTGGAGACGGCCCGCGCCGTCGCCGACGCCGCCGGGCAGGCCGGCCATGACATGGTGGACGCCCCCGTCTCCGGCGGGACCGGAGGGGCCACAGCCGGCACCCTGACCTTCATGGTCGGCGGCTCGGGCACCGCCTTCGACCGGGCGCGGCCGATTCTGGAGGTCATGGGCAAGACCATCGTCCATGCCGGCGGCCCTGGCACCGGGCAGGCGGCCAAGATCTGCAACAACATGATCCTTGGCATCTCCATGATCGCCGTGGGCGAGGCGTTCGCGCTCGCGGACAAGCTCGGGCTGGAGCGCCAGAAACTCTTCGATATCAGTTCTAAATCTTCGGGTCAGTGCTGGTCGCTGACCAGCTACTGTCCGGTGCCCGGTCCGGTGCCGACGTCGCCCGCGAACCGAGACTATCAGGCGGGATTTACTGCCGACATGATGCTCAAGGACCTGAAGCTGGCGCAGCAGGCCGCCGCCGCCGTTGGCGCATCCACGCCGCTGGGGGCCCAGGCGGCGGCCCTTTACCAACTTTTTTCTGCATCAGGCCGCGGTGATCTGGATTTTTCTGGCATTATCAAGATGCTTAAAGGGCTTTGATCGGTTACTCTCTGTTGCACTTTCATGCGCGAGACCGTATCCGGTCCGACCAGCCCGAACGGGAAGGATGGAGATTGCCTTGCGGCAGCCCTATTACGACAGCATCCTCTTGATCGAACGTCTCCACCGGCACTTCCTGGAAGTCCTCAAGGTGGAGCTGGATCGGCTCGGCATCCAGGACATCAACAACGTCCAGGCCCTGATCCTCTACAACATCGGGGACGACGAGATGACCGTGGGCGAACTGACCGCCCGCGGCTACTATCTTGGCTCGAACGTCTCCTACAACGTCAAGAAGATGTACGAGAACGGCTATCTGGTGCAGGAGCGGTCGCCGCACGACCGGCGCTCCGTCCGCGTCCGGTTGTCGGAGAAGGGGCTGGGGCTCCGGGACAAGGTCAGCGCCCTGTTCGAGCGCCAGATCGAATCCCTGGACAAGGGCGGGCTCTCCTCGGAAGAGCTGGCCCGGGCAAACGAGATCATGCGCAAGCTGGAGCGCTTCTGGTCCGCCTCACTCGACTACAGCAACTTCACGATGACATCGGCCGCATGAGCGGTCGGAGCCTTCCGCCATGGCTGTTTCCGGGGGCTATCTGATCGAGTTCCAGCGGGTCGGATCGATCGTCCGTGTCTCGGCGATCGATCCGGTCACGAACACCGAGGTAGTGATCCAGGGTCCTGCGACAGCAGGACAGGAAACCCTCAGCCGGGCGGCGGTGAACAAGCTCCGTTTTGTCCTGGCCCGCGGGCAGCAGGGCGGCCCGGCATCATCTCCACGCACCCGCTGACCCGTCCCACCCGGAGATTTCGTCCCCATCCCTTCTCCATCGGCTGTTCCGCGCACTCCCTGTTCCTGGGACAACTGGCAGGAGTGCTGCCGCACCTTCCACGCCGCCGGGCATCCGACCGGGCAGAATCGGTGCAAGAGAAAAAGGCCGCCCCGGGGGGGCGGCCTTTCCAGTCTGTGCGATGACTTCCCGCCGGATCGGGCGATCCGGCCGGCACCGGATCAGGACGCGCGGCGGCGCGCCTGCCGGGTTGAAGAACGGCCCAGACCGATCTTCTTCGCAAAATCGGAGCGCTGCGCCGCATAGTTGGGCGCGACCATCGGATAGTCGGGCGGCAGGCCCCACTTCACGCGGTATTCGTCCGGCGTCATGTTGTAGGTGGAGCGGAGATGCCGCTTCAGCATCTTCAGCTTCTTGCCGTCTTCCAGGCAGACGATGTATTCGGGCGTGACCGACTTCTTGATCGGCACGGCGGGGCGCGGCGGCTCGGCCTGCGTCTCCCGGCCGGCGCCCTGCAACCCGTTCAGGGAGCTGTAGACCGTATTGATGACTTCCGGGATCTGCTGGGTCGGCAGCGTATTCTTGCCCACGTAGGCGGAGACAATCTCCGCCGTCATGCGCAGGAGATCGCTAACGGGAATGTCATTCGCCTGCTGATCCGTCATTGCTAGTGTCCTGACCGTTCCTTGAATGTGGAATTACCGCTTGGCATAGGCTCCCTTGGGTGTCAATGAAAAAGGTAGCCGATCTGTTCCAGGTTATTTTGAGCGGTTTTGAACCACAAGTTACCGCCGTGATCTGGCCATATGAACGCTGGTGACATGCGGCCGGAAACTGAATGGACTAGACCTCTGTAGTAGTGTCTTTCGGTTCGATATAGCGCGGCGAAGCTCCGCGACTTAGCCCCATACCACCCGCGAAGTGCGACAAGATGGAACGGATTTCAGCAGACCTTGGGCGCGATTCGCTTTGCCAAGGCCCGCGCGTCCGGCAATCCGGACCTGCGGAGGCATCCCCGGCTGGAACTGGTGCGGCCGTCCGTCATCTGATAGGGTCCGCATCGGTTATGACCCCCTAGGTTTGGGATTCTGACGCCGATGACCGCCGAAACCATCGCCATCGCTTCCGATCACGCCGGCTACGACCTGAAGGCCTCGCTGAAGGAGATGCTGGAGGGGGAGGGGCGTGCGGTGCTCGATCTCGGCACCGACGGTCGTGAGTCCGTGGATTATCCGGATTTCGCCGACGTCATCGCCGCCGCCCTGAAGGACGGGCGGGCGCAGCGGGGCATCCTGATCTGCGGTACGGGCATCGGCATCAGCATCGCTGCCAATCGTCACCGGCATGTGCGCGCCGCACTCTGCCACGATATCACGACGGCCCGTCTGTCGAGACAGCACAACGACGCCAATGTCCTGGTCCTGGGGGCCCGGACGACCGGGATCGAGGTCGCGCGCGACTGCGCCGCCACCTTCCTGGCGACGCCCTACGAGGGGGGTCGCCATGCCCGCCGCGTCGCCAAGCTCGGCTGACGGTCCGGATCGAGAGCACTGAGGATAGCCACACATGGACATGCAGACGGGTTCCCGCTTCTTCACCGACCGGCTCGCGGACAGCGATCCGGACCTGTTCCAGGCCATCCGCAGCGAGCTGACCCGGCAGCAGGATCAGATCGAGCTGATCGCCTCCGAGAACATCGTCTCGCAGGCGGTGCTGGAAGCGCAGGGCTCGGTGCTGACCAACAAGTATGCCGAGGGCTATGCCGGCCGGCGCTACTACGGCGGCTGCGAGTACGTGGACATCGCCGAGACGCTGGCGATCGAGCGCGCCAAGGCGCTGTTCGGCTGCGCCTACGCGAACGTGCAGCCGCATTCCGGCGCGCAGGCGAACCAGGCCGTGTTCATGGCGCTGCTCCAGCCCGGCGACACCTTCATGGGCATGGATCTCGCGGCCGGCGGCCATCTCACGCACGGCGCCCCGGCCAACCAGTCGGGCAAGTGGTTCAAGGTCGTCAGCTACGGCGTGCGCCGCGACGACCATCTGATCGACTATGAGGAGGTCGAGGCCAAGGCCCGCGAGCACAGGCCGAAGCTGATCATCGCCGGCGGCTCTGCCTATCCCCGCCAGATCGACTTCGCCCGCTTCCGCCGCATCGCGGACGAGATCGGCGCCTATCTCATGGTGGACATGGCGCACTATGCCGGCCTTGTCGCCGCGGGCGTCTATCCCAGCCCGCTGCCGCACGCGCATGTGGTGACCACCACCACGCACAAGACGCTGCGCGGCCCGCGCGGCGGCATGATCCTCTCGAACGATCCGGAACTGGGCAAGAAGTTCAACTCCGCCGTCTTCCCCGGCCTCCAGGGCGGCCCGCTGATGCATGTCATCGCCGCCAAGGCGGTCGCCTTCGGCGAGGCGCTGCGGCCGGAGTTCAAGGCCTATGCCCAGGCGGTCGTGGACAATGCCCGGGTGCTGGCGGACCGGCTGGTCGCCGGCGGCCTGGACATCGTCTCCGGCGGCACCGACAGCCACATCGTGCTGGTGGACCTGCGCCCGAAGCGGCTGACCGGCAAGGCGGCCGAGGCGACGCTGGAGCATGCCGGCATGACCTGCAACAAGAACGGCGTGCCGTTCGACCCGGAGAAGCCTCTGGTCACCTCCGGCGTCCGCCTGGGCAGCCCGGCGGCCACGACCCGCGGCTTCGGCACGGCCGAGTTCGCGCAGGTCGGCGACCTGATCGTGGAGGTGCTGGACGGGCTCGCCCGCTCCAACGGCGACAACACCGCGACGGAGACGCGGGTGCGGGAGCAGGTGCGCGCGCTGTGCCACCGCTTCCCGATCTACCCGGCGCTGTAAGAAGAGAACTGCGGGGGAGGGGGACTGCATGCGCTGCCCGTTCTGTGGGAACGACGATACCCAGGTGAAGGACTCGCGGCCGACAGAGGACAATTCCGCCATCCGGCGGCGGCGCTTCTGCCCGGCCTGCGGGGCCCGCTTCACCACTTTCGAACGGGTGCAGCTCCGCGAACTGACCGTGGTCAAGAGCGGCGGGTCGCGGGAGCCCTTCGACCGCGAGAAGCTGCTGCGCTCCATGCGGATCGCCCTGCGCAAACGCCCGGTCGATGCCGACCGCATCGACCGGGTCGTCAACTCCATCGTGCGTCAGCTCGAATCCTCCGGGGAGACGGAGATTCCGTCCAGCCAGATCGGCGAGATGGTGATGGTCCACCTGGGCACCTTGGACAAGGTCGCCTATGTCCGGTACGCCTCGGTCTACAAGGACTTCAGGGAAGTCACCGACTTCAACCAGTTCGTGGAGACGCTGCGCACCGACGCGCCGGCGGGGTGAGCGACAGTCCATGACCGCTTCGCCCTCCGTGGCTGCGGGCCGGTTCTCCGACCAGGACCGCGCCCACATGCGGGCCGCCCTTACCCTTGCGGCCCGGGGCCTGGGCCGTGTCTGGCCGAACCCCTCCGTCGGCTGCGTGCTGGTCCGCGAGGGCCGCGTCGTCGGCCGTGGCGTCACCGGGGCCGGCGGCCGACCGCACGGTGAGACGGAAGCCCTGCGCCAGGCCGGGGAGCAGGCCCGCGGCGCCACCGCCTATGTCAGTCTGGAACCCTGCAACCATCACGGCAGGACACCGCCCTGCACCGAGGCGCTGATGGCGGCGGGCGTCGCCCGCGTCGTCGTCGCCTGCGAGGATCCGGACCCCCGCGTGTCCGGCGGCGGGCTGGCGCGGCTGCGGGCGGCCGGTCTGGAGGTCGCGTCCGGGCTGCTGGAGGCCGAGGCGCAGGAGCTTAACGCCGGTTTCTTCCTGCGCATCCGCGAGGGCCGGCCGCTGGTGACGCTGAAGCTCGCCACTTCGCTGGACGGCCGCATCGCCACCCGCACGGGGGAGAGCCGCTGGATCACCGGCCCGGTGGCGCGGGCCTGGGGGCACGGGCTGCGCGCCAGCCACGACGCCATCCTGGTCGGCATCGGCACGGCGCTGGCGGACGATCCGGAGCTGACCTGCCGGCTGCCGGGGATGGCGGATCGCTCGCCCGTCCGCATCGTGCTGGACAGCCGGCTGCGGCTGCCGCTCACCAGCAGGCTGGTGCGGACGGCCGACCGCACGCCGGTCTGGCTCATCACGCGGCCGGACGCGGCGGAGCCCGCGCGGATGGCGGCCTTCGCCGACTGCGGCGTGGACCTGATCCCGGTCGAACCCGGTCCGGGGGGGGAGATTCCCCTGCCGCAGGCCCTGCGCACCCTGGCCGCCCGCGGTATCACCCGTGTGCTGGCGGAAGGCGGGGCGCGCCTGGCGGCGTCGCTGCTGCGCGACGGTCTGGCCGACCGGCTGGAATGGTTCCGTGCCGGCCTGCTGCTGGGCGGCGACGCGCTGCCGGCCGCCGTCGGCTTCGGCGCGGACCGGCTGGCCGACGCGCCCCGCTACGAGCGCATCGCCGTCCGGCCCGCCGGTGAGGACCTGCTGGAGAGCTATCGCCGCCGCGGCTGAGAAGGCCGGCTCCGACCGCGCGGCGGTGACCGCGCATCCAAAACGCTCGCCAGGGGGCGGGGGACATCCTAGGTTAGCTGCATGTTCACAGGCATCATCACAGACGTCGGCCATGTCGCCGCCATCGAGCGGCGGGGCGACACCCGTTTCACCATCGGAACCCGCTATGACACGGCGGCCATTGATCTGGGCGCCAGCATCGCCTGCAACGGCTGCTGCCTGACCGTGGTCGAACTGCTGCCCGGCGCCTTCCGCGTGGACGCCTCGGGGGAGACCCTGTCGAAGACAACCCTGGGGGACTGGCAGGTGGGCACGCCGGTCAACCTGGAACGGGCCCTGCGCCTGGGCGACGAGCTGGGCGGCCATATCGTCTCCGGCCATGTCGACGGCGTGGCGGAGGTGCTCTCGGTCGTGCCGGAAGGCGACAGCACGCGCTGGCGCTTCCGGGTGCCGGACGCGCTGGCCCGTTTCATCGCGCCGAAGGGATCGGTGGCGCTTGACGGCGTCTCGCTCACGGTCAATGAAGTGGACGGCCCCGTGTTCGGGGTGAACATCATTCCGCACACCCGTGCCCACACGACCTTCGGGACGCTCCGGCCCGGCGGCCGCGTGAACATGGAGGTTGACATGCTGGCCCGGTACGTGGCGCGGCTGGCGGAGAGCCTGGGATGACCGCGATGGACGATGTCCGCCTGCCGCCCGAGGACCGGACGGTGCTCTCCAGCACGGAAGAGCTGATCGAGGAGGCCCGCGCCGGCCGCATGTTCATCCTGGTCGATGACGAGGACCGGGAGAACGAGGGCGATCTGGTGATCCCGGCCCAGATGGCGACGCCGGATGTCATCAACTTCATGGCCAAGCACGGACGCGGGCTGGTCTGCCTCGCCATGGACGGTGAGCAGATCGGGCGGCTGAACCTGCCCCTGATGGCGCAGCAGAACGGCACCCGGCACCAGACCGCCTTCACCGTCTCCATCGAGGCGCGCACGGGCGTCACCACGGGTATCTCCGCGGCCGACCGGGCGCGCACCATCCAGGTCGCCATCGACCCGGCCAGCACGCCGTCGGACATCGTGACGCCGGGGCATGTCTTCCCGTTGCTGGCGCGCGAGGGCGGCGTTCTCGTCCGCGCCGGCCATACCGAGGCGTCGGTGGACTTCGCCCGCATGGCCGGGCTGCTGCCGTCTGGCGTGATCTGCGAGATCATGAACGACGACGGCACCATGGCGCGGCTGCCCGATCTGGTCGGTTTCGCCCAGCGCCACGGGCTGAAGATCGGCACCATCGCCGACCTGATCGCCTACCGCCGCCGCACCGAGACGTTGATCGAGCGTGTCTACCGCACCTCGATCACCAGCCATCACGGCGGCCATTTCGAGATGATCGTGTACCGCAACCGCATCAGCGGGGCGGAGCATATCGCTCTGGTCAAGGGCAGCATCGCCGGCGGCGGCCCCGTGCTGGTCCGCATGCATGCGCTGGACGTGATCCACGACCTGCTGGGTGACGCCCGCCGCGGGCCCGGCGGAGAGCTGCCGGCGGCGATGGAGGCGGTCGCCGCGGAGGGGCGCGGCGTCATCGTCGTCCTGCGCGAAGCACAGCCCTTCAGCCTGCCCGAGCGGTTGCGCGCCATGGACGCCGATGCCCAGCACCCCGCCGGGGAACTGCGCGACTATGGTGTCGGCGCCCAGATACTGAACGATCTCGGCGTGCGCGAGATGGAACTGCTCACCAACACCAAGAAGACGGTGGTGGGGCTGGAGGGCTACGGCTTGACCATCGTCGGCCAGCGCGGCATACCCACCCGCCCGGCCTGACGGCCGGCCCATCCGAGGAGACGACCGCCATGGCCGACGCGCCGCACATCATGATCGTCGAGGCCCGGTTCTACGAGGACCTCGCCGACGAAATGGTCCGGGGCGCCATCGCCGAGCTGGACAAGGCCGGCGCCACCTATGAGCGGTTCAGCGTGCCCGGCGCCTTCGAGATCCCCGCGGCGATCCAGTTCGCCGTCCGCTCGATGGACTTCTATTCCGGCCGCCGCCGCTTTGACGGCTATGTCGCCCTGGGCTGCGTCATCCGCGGCGAGACCACGCATTACGACTACGTCTGCGTGGAGAGCGCGCGGGGTCTGCAGGACCTGGCCTTGCGTCACACCCTTGCGATCGGGTACGGCATCCTGACCGTGGAGAATGAGGAGCAGGCCTGGGCCCGCGCCTCCGTCGCCCACAAGAACAAGGGCGGGGGTGCTGCGCGCGCCTGCCTTGATATGATCGAGCTGAAGCGCCAGTTCCGGCTCTACGCCCGCTGACCCGCCGCAAGGCCGGACCGAGATGCCCCCTAAGAAGACAGTTTCCCCGCCGTCCCCGGCCGCCGAGCCGGTTCCGCCCAAGCCGACCGGGTCGGCCAAGGCACGGCGCAGCGCCGCCCGGCTCGCCGCCGTGCAGGCGCTCTATCAGATCGAACTGGGCGGCACGCCCAGCGAGACGGCGATCGGCGAGTTCGTGCGCCACCGTCTCGGCCAGGAGATCGACGGCGACCGCTACGTCTCCGCCGACCCGCAGCTCTTCGCGGACATCGTGCGCGGGGTCATGGCCCGGCAGGCCGATGTGGACCAACTCGTCACCGGGGTGCTGGACCGGCAGTGGGGGCTGGACCGGATGGAGCCGATCCTGCGCGCCATCCTGCGCGCCGGCGCCTGGGAGCTGCTGGGCAACACCGGCGTGGCGCCGCACATCGTCATCAACGACTACATCGACGTCGGTCACGCCTTCTTCGCCGGCCGCGAGCCGGGAATGGTCAACGGCGTGCTCGACCGTATCGCCCGCCAGCTCCGTCCCGAGGAGATGGCGACGCGCGAGACGCGCCGGTGAGGGGGGATCGCCCGTGACCGGGGCCGTCCCGTGACCGGGCAGGGCGCGACCCCGGCCGCGCCCGGTTCCGCCGCCCCCGCGGCTGCGGGTGAGTTCGGCCGCATCGACCGCTATCTGAAGCCGCTCGCCCAGGGCTACCCCGGGGCCTTCGGACTGACCGACGATGCCGGCACCGTTGCCGTGCCGGCGGGCATGGAACTGGTCGTCACCACAGATGCCATGGTCGCCGGCGTGCATTTCCTCCCCGATGACCCGCCGGAGGACATCGCCGCCAAGCTGCTGCGGGTCAACCTCTCCGATCTTGCCGCCAAGGGTGCTGTACCGCTGGCCTACAGCCTGGTCACGGCACTGCCGCGGGACTGCGCGGAAGACTGGCTGGCCCGCTTCTGCGCCGGGCTGGGCGGGGATCAGCAGCGCTACGGCATCCACCTGCTGGGCGGTGACTCCGTCTCGACCTCCGGTCCGGTGACGCTGACGGTCAGCGCCCTGGGGCTGGTCCCGGCCGGGCGGATGGTGCGGCGGGCGGGGGCGCGTCCCGGCGATCTGGTCTTCGTGACCGGAACGGTGGGCGATGCAGCCCTGGCCCTGCTGCGCGTGCTCGGACGGGAGCCGGCGGCACTGCCGCAGGCGGCGGACTGGGCGCCGCTGGTCGCCCGGCTGCGGCGGCCTGAGCCGCGTCTGGCCTTCGCCCCGGCTCTGCGCGATCTTGCCAGCGCCGGGCTGGACGTGTCCGACGGGCTGGTCGCGGACCTCGGCCATATCGCGGCCGTCTCCGGCGTGGCGATCGAGATCCGGGCGGACAGGCTGCCCCTGTCCGCGGCGGCGCGGACTCTCCTTGCGGCGGCGCCGGACCTGCTGGCGACGGTGCTGACCGGCGGCGACGACTATGAACTGGCCTTCACCGCCCCGGCGGCGCGGGAGGCGGCGGTGCTCGCCGCCGGCCGGGCCTGTGGCGTGCCTGTGACCGGGATCGGCCGTGTTCTCGCCGGGGCGCCGGCCGTCACGGTGCTGGACGCCTCAGGCGCGCCCCTGCCGCTCGACCGCGCCGGCTGGCAGCATTTCTGACGACCGCTCCCGCCGCGGCGGGGCCTCCGGCGGGGATGGTGCTTGAGGAAATCGAAAGGACTGCTGTGGCCTTATCCGGGTGATTGCCGCAGCGTCCGCGGCGGGCCCCCATCGCCTTGCCCGCCTGCCGGGGCTATACTCCTTCCGGACGCGCCATCCCGGCGCCGGGACCGCCCATGAAAAAGATCGTCTTGTTCGCGCTCGCGCTCCTGATGCTGATCGGCGGCGGTGTCGGCGGTTACATCATGTTCGGTCAGCACAAGGACGGCGCCCACGCCGCCGAGGAGAAGCCGAAGCCGGTGGGGCCGCCGGCCTTCGTCACCATCGGGCCGCTGATCCTGCCCGTGATCGGGGACAAGAGGGTGGAGCAGACGGTCATGCTGACGGTCGCCATCGAGGTGCCGGACGAGGCGACGAAGGAGCAGGTCAAGCAGATCTCCCCGCGCCTGAACGCCGCCTTCCTCACGGCCCTCTACGGCAACATCGGCAAGGCGCAGGTCCTTGACGGCCAGATCATCGACGTGGCCGGCGTCCGCTCCAAACTGATGGAGGCCGCCGTCAAGGAGCTGGGGGCGGACGTGGTCAAGGATGTGCTGATCCAGACGGTCAGCCAGCGCCCCGCCTATTGACGGAGTGACCCGGTTCCGCCCCCCGGAAACCGTCCGGCCGGTGCTGCGACGGCGGAATGACGCACGCCTTCCGGATAGGCTCCGGACACGCCAAAACCCCAGCAATCCTGCGGCCTTTCGGCCGATCTGACGCCCTGCCATGTGATTGCCAAGAAAATGCCACCGTGGCATTTTCCCGGCACTCTTCTGGCGCCGGCCGAGCCAAGCCCGACCGGGTCCTCGAACGAGGCCGACCCGCCGGTGCCGCCAACGGGCTAAGGGAACGTCATGACAACAACCGTGCTACTCTTCGTGCTGGCCTGCGGCCTGCTCGCCATCGCCTACGGCGTGATCACGTCGCGGTCGGTGCTGGCGGCGAGCCCGGGCAACGCGCGCATGCAGGAAATCGCCCAGGCGATCCAGATCGGCGCCAGCGCCTACCTGAACCGCCAGTATTCGACCATCGCCATCGTCGGCGGCGTCATCTTCGTGGTCGTGTGGCTGCTTCTCGGCCTGCATGTCGGCATCGGCTTCCTGATCGGCGCGATCCTGTCGGCCGCGGCCGGCTATATCGGCATGAACGTCTCGGTCCGGGCCAACGTGCGGACGGCGGAGGCTTCCCGCCAGGGGCTGGCGAGCGGCCTGTCCATCGCCTTCCGCGCGGGTGCGGTCACCGGCATGCTGGTGGCCGGTCTCGCGCTGCTGGCGGTCGCGGGCTACTACTTCGCCCTGATTTCGATGGAGTTCGTCGATCGCGCCCTGATCGACGCGCTGGTCGCGCTCGGCTTCGGCGCCTCGCTGATCTCCATCTTCGCGCGTCTGGGCGGCGGCATCTTCACCAAGGGCGCCGACGTGGGCGCCGATCTGGTGGGCAAGGTCGAGGCGGGCATTCCCGAGGACGATCCCCGCAACCCGGCCGTGATCGCCGACAATGTGGGCGACAACGTGGGTGACTGCGCCGGCATGGCGGCCGACCTGTTCGAGACCTATGCGGTGACGGTCGTGGCCACCATGGTGCTGGCCTCGATCTTCTTCGCGGGTCAGGCGTTCCTGCCGGAGATGATGGTCTATCCGCTGGCGATCGGCGGCGTCTGCATCATCACCTCCATCATCGGCACCTACTTCGTGAAGCTGGGTGCCAGCAACAACATCATGGGCGCCCTCTACAAGGGCTTCATCGCCTGCGGCGTGCTCTCGCTCGGCGCCATCGCCGCGGTGACCGCCTGGGTGCTGCCGGAGGGCTTCGCCACGACCCTGAGCGTCGCCGGCAAGAGCTTCACCGGCATGAGCCTGTATCTCTGCGCCGTGATCGGTCTGGCCGTGACGGGTCTGATCGTCTGGATCACGGAGTACTACACCGGCACCGACTACCGCCCGGTGAAGTCCGTCGCGCAGTCCTCCACCACCGGCCATGGCACCAACGTGATCCAGGGTCTGGCGGTGTCCATGGAGGCGACGGCCCTGCCGGCGCTGGTGATCTGCGCCGCCATCATCGGCACCTACCTGCTGGCGGGCCTGTTCGGCATCGCCATCGCGGTGACCAGCATGCTGGCGGTGGCCGGCATGGTCGTGGCGCTGGACGCCTACGGGCCGGTGACGGACAACGGCGGCGGCATCGCCGAGATGGCGGATCTGCCGAAGGATGTCCGTGTCACCACCGACGCGCTGGACGCGGTGGGCAACACCACGAAGGCCGTGACCAAGGGCTACGCCATCGGCTCGGCCGGTCTCGGCGCCCTGGTGCTGTTCGCCGCCTACAACGAGGACCTCAAGTACTTCATCGCCAACCCGGCGCAGTACCCGTACTTCGCCGGGCTTGAGGGCCAGCTCAACTTCGGGCTCGACAACCCCTTCGTCGTCGTCGGCCTGATCATCGGCGGCCTGCTGCCGTACCTGTTCGGTGCCATGGGCATGACCGCCGTCGGCCGCGCCGCCGGCTCCGTGGTGGAGGAGGTGCGTCGCCAGTTCCGCGAGAACAGCGGCATCATGGCCGGCACCAGCAAGCCCGACTACGGCCGTGCCGTGGACATGCTGACCCGTGCGGCGATCAAGGAGATGATCATCCCCTCGCTGCTGCCGGTGCTGGCGCCGGTGGTGCTGTTCTTCGTGATCTTCCTCATCGCCGGTAAGGGCGCCGCCTTCTCGGCCGTCGGCGCCATGCTGCTGGGCGTGATCGTCACCGGCCTGTTCGTCGCCATCTCGATGACCTCGGGCGGCGGCGCCTGGGACAACGCCAAGAAGTACATCGAGGAAGGCCATCACGGCGGCAAGGGGTCCGACGCCCACAAGGCGGCGGTGACCGGCGATACCGTCGGTGACCCCTACAAGGACACGGCGGGCCCCGCCGTCAACCCGATGATCAAGATCACCAACATCGTGGCCCTGCTGCTGCTGGCGATCCTCGCCCACAGCGGCTGACGCTTCCGACGTTCGGAATGAAGAAGCCCCGGAACCGCAAGGTTCCGGGGCTTTCTTTTCGTATCGGCCGGTCCGTCGGGATCCGGCCTCGGCCGGACTCTATCGCCGGCCGCCCTTCTTCTTGTCGTCGTCCTTCTTCTTCCGCGTCGGCCGGTTCAGGTTGCCGACGAGCTGTTCGAGGAAGCTCATGTCATGCCCGACCGTGGGCGTCGTTGCCTCGGACGGATCGATGGCGCGGGCGGCGTTGCCGTCGATCTCGTCCAGGGCGGCGACGGTGCCGTTGCCGTCGAAGCGGATGCGGACGATCCGCTGCTCCACCACGTCAGGCTGGAAGAAGGCGGTCTGCTCCGTGCGGCGGCCGATATAGTACCAGACGTTCGGATCGACCGTGCCGGTCGCCGTCGGATAGCCGAGCAGGTACTGCACTTGGTCGCGCGAGGTCGAACCGGGCTGGATCTCCGACAGGCGCTGGGTGTCGGTCAGATTCCCGCGGGTGGCGACGATCGGCGAGCAGCCGGCCAGCGCAAGGCCGGCGGTCAGAAGCAGGAGGGTGGATCGCTTGTGCATCGTCTGAGGCGTCGCTGTTTCCGGAGGGCCGCACGCGGCGTCGCATCGGGGGCGGGGACTCCAAGGTCTGCTTGACTGCCCCGGCTCCTTGCCCCATTTGGCGGGTGACATTCGCATCCGCCGCCGCGGCCTGTCAACGACGCCCCCGTCGTCGGCAGGCCCCGTGCCTCTTCTGGACACGCTTCCCGTGCTGACACGCCTGTTCCGTCCGAACCCCAAGCGCACCGTGGCGCTGCTTTATGGCCGCATCGTGACCCAGGCGCGCCAGCCCGGCTTTTTCCGGGACTGCGGCGTGCCCGACACCTTCGAGGGGCGCTTCGAGATGGTGGCGCTGCACGCCTGGCTGGTCATGCGCCGGCTGGCGAAGGAGGGGGAGAGGGCGGCCGCCTTCAACCAGGCACTGTTCGACTTCATGTTCGCGGAGCTGGATTCCGGGCTGCGGGAAATCGGAGTCTACGATCTCAGCGTCGGGCGCAAGGTGAAGGAACTGGCGTCCCACTATTACGGGCGCGTCGCCGCCTACGACTCGGGGCTGGCGCCGGATGCAGCACCCGGGGCGCTGGAGGATGCGCTGGACCGGAACCTGTTCGGTTCCACCCTGCCGGAGCGGGCGGCCGTCCACCGGGTCGCCGACTATGTGAGGCGCGAGGCCGCCTTCCTGGACACCTTCCCGGCGGACCGTCTGCTGGCGGGCGAGGTCGCGTTCGGGCCGGCGCCGCGAGCGGAGTGATCGAAATGACAGAGACTGCAAGGACGGCGCCGGAATTCTCCCGGCCCGTGATCGCCGATACCGTGTCGCCCGGCGGCATGGTCGAGAAGATCGAGGCGAGGCCCGGGGAACGCGCGGCCCTGGCCCGCCGCTTCGACCTCCAGGACATCGCCTTCCTGAAGGCGACGGTGCGCCTGCGCCGGGTGCGGGGGGAGATGATCCGTGTCACGGGAGAGCTGGAAGCGGACGTGACGCAGACCTGCGTCGTTACGCTGGAGCCGGTGGCCGCCCATGTCGCGGACAGCTTCTCCGCGCTCTTCGCGCCGGACCATCTTCTGCCCAAGGAGACGGAGGAGGAGGCGTTCGAGGTCTCCTTCGCCGCGACGGAGGACGCCGACGTGCCCGAGGCGATGCCCCGCGGCATCATCGATATCGGGGAACTGGCCGCGCAGCACCTGTCGCTGGCGCTCGATCCCTATCCCCGCAAGGAAGGCGCCAGCTTCGAGGACATCGTGGAGCCGGAGGAAGAGGCCGAGGCCGAGGCCGAGGCGGCCCGGCCCAATCCCTTCGCTGAGCTTGCAAGGCTGAAGCGGCCCACCTAAAGTCAGGATTCTCGCTTGCCCCCTGGGAGCAATTCCAGTATCCAAGCGCTCCGACCCAGGCGGCCCACCGTGGCCGCCTTATAAATTGCGAGTTGACGATCATGGCTGTTCCTAAGAAGAAGACCTCCAAGTCGCGGCGTGACATGCGGCGGTCGCACCACGCGCTGAAGGGCTCGGCCTACGGCGAGTGCCCGAACTGCGGTGAGCTGAAGCGCCCCCACCATGTCTGCGGTTCCTGCGGCCACTACGACGGCCGTGAGGTCGTGCAGAACGCTTCGGCCTGACCTCGACGGGGGAGACCCCTTGACCGGTTTGTCAGCCAGCGGCAAAGGACCCGCCTGATCCGTGAGCGAGCGCTTCTGTATCGCCCTCGACGCCATGGGCGGGGATCATGCCCCGGACATGGTCGTTGCCGGAGCGGACATCGCCCGGGAGCGGTGCCCGAACGTCGACTACCTGTTCGTGGGGGACGAGGAGCGGATCCGTCCGCTGCTCGACAAGTACCCCGCGCTGGCGGCGGTCTCCACTGTCCGGCACACCCCCGATGCGGTCGCCGGTGACGCCAAGCCCTCCGTGGCGCTGCGCACCGGCCGCAACTCGTCCATGCGGCTCGCCATCGATGCCGTGGCGGCGGGGGATGCTGCCTGCGTCGTCTCCGCCGGGAACACCGGCGCCCTGATGGCGATGGCGAAGTTCGTGCTGAAGACGCTGCCGGGCATCGACCGGCCGGCGATCGCCTCGTTCTTCCCCACGCTGCGGGGGGAGAGCGTGATGCTCGACCTCGGCGCCAACCTCGAATGCGATGCGGACAACCTCGTCCAGTTCGCGGTCATGGGCACGGTGTTCTCGCGCACCGTCCTGGGCCTGCTGGAGCCGACGGTCGGTCTGCTGAACGTCGGGTCGGAGGAGCAGAAGGGGCACGGGTCGATCCGGCAGGCCGCGAGCGCCCTGCGCGCCTCGGCTCTGGCGAAGAACTTCCGGGGGTTCGTCGAAGGCAACGACATCGCCGCCGGCACCGTGGACGTGATCGTGACCGACGGATTCAGCGGCAACATCGCCCTGAAGACGGCGGAAGGCACGGCCAAGCTGTATGCCGAGTTCCTGAAGCGGACCTTCAAGTCGTCGCTGCTGGCGAAGCTCGGCTACCTGCTGGCCCATGGCGCCTTCCAGAAACTGCGGCTGCGGACCGACCCGCGGCGCTATAACGGCGCCATGTTCCTTGGATTGCGCGGCGTCTGCGTGAAGAGCCATGGCGGCACCGATGCCGTCGGCTTCGCCAATGCCATCGGCGTCGCCAGCGATCTGGTCGTCCACGGCTTCAACGAGAAGATCCGGGACGAGCTGGCCCGCCTGCAGGCTGCGCTGGAAGCCGCTGCACTTTCCCCCGAATCCACCGAGGCGGCTGCCGTCTGATGCCCTTGCGATCCGTTATCCTGGGATGTGGCGCCTACCTGCCGGCGCGCGTTCTCACCAATGAGGATCTGACGCGGATCGTCGAGACGTCCGACGAGTGGATCGTCGAACGCACCGGCATCAAATCGCGCCACATCGCGGCGGACGGGGAGAACACCTCCGATCTGGCCGAGGCCGCGGCGCGGGCCGCCCTGGCCCATGCCGGCGTGGCGGCGGAAGAGGTGGATCTGATCGTGCTGGCGACCGCTACGCCCGATCAGACCTTTCCGGCCACGGCGACGAAGGTGCAGGCCCGGCTGGGCATTACCCGCGGCGCCGCGTTCGACGTGCAGGCGGTGTGCTCGGGCTTCGTCTACGCCCTCGCCATCGCGGACAATTTCATCAAGGCCGGTCAGGCGCGCACGGCGCTGGTGATCGGGGCGGAGACCTTCTCCCGCATCCTGGACTGGACCGACCGCACGACCTGCGTGCTGTTCGGCGACGGCGCCGGCGCCGTCGTGCTGCGCGCGGAAGAGGGCGAGGGTACGGCCGACCGCGGCATCCTCTCCACCCACCTGCATTCCGACGGGCGCCACCACGACCTGCTCTATGTCGATGGCGGTCCGTCCACGACGCAGACGGTGGGCCACCTGCGCATGAAGGGGCAGGAGGTCTTCAAGCACGCCGTCGTCAACCTCGCCCATGTGGTGGAAGAAGCGCTGGCCGCCAACGGCCTGTCGCCGGCCGACATCTCCTGGCTGGTGCCGCACCAGGCCAACCGGCGCATCATCGAGAGCACGGCGCGCAAGCTGAAGCTCGACGGGTCGCGGGTGGTGCTGACCGTGGACCATCACGGCAACACCTCGGCCGCCTCGATCCCGCTCGCGCTGTGCGAGGCGGTGCATGACGGCCGCGTCCAGCGCGGCGACATCGTGCTGCTGGAGGCCATGGGCGGCGGCTTCACCTGGGGGGCCGCGCTGGTCCGCTGGTGACGGCGGGCAGCCTGTCCTGACGCGCCCTGACTGCTGCGCGGTCACGCGAACATCTCAACATTACGCGCCAACTCTTTGGAATTGACGGATTTATGCCGTCAAAGTACGGTTTTTGCCACAGGGGCGTCTGGGGGGGATATGCGCCATGGCGAATACCGTAACGCGCGCGCAGTTGAGCGAAGCGGTCTATCAGGAGGTGGGCCTGTCGCGGAATGAATCCGCCGATCTGGTCGAAAGCGTCCTGGACGAGATATCCGACGCCCTGGCCCGGGGCGACATGGTGAAGATCTCCTCCTTCGGCAGTTTCTCGGTGCGGGCCAAGGGCCAGCGCATCGGCCGCAATCCCAAGACCGGGGAGGAAGTGCCGATCCTGCCCCGCCGTGTTCTGGTCTTCCGCGCCAGCCATGTGCTGAAGAACAGGATCAATGAGGGCCTCGTGAATGGCTCGGACGGTGCTGGAGCCTGAGCGTCCCATGGCGGACGGGGCAGCAGCCGAGACCCGTTCCCGGGCGCCGGCCAAGTCCGCCAGCGCGTTCCGTACCATCAGTGAAGTTTCTGCGGACCTTGACGTTCCGCAGCATGTACTGCGCTTCTGGGAGACGAAGTTTCCCCAGATCAGGCCGCTGAAACGCGGCGGCGGCCGGCGTTACTACCGGCCCGACGATGTGGAGCTGCTGCGCCGCATCCAGTCGCTTCTCTACAAGGAAGGCTACACGATCAAGGGCGTGCAGCGGCTGCTCAAGGAAAGCCGCGGCGTCGTTCCACCCCCCGGCAAGACGCCCGATGCGGCGGACGCCGCCGGCTCTACCTGCCTGTTCGATGAGGCGATGGAGGTAGCTGAGCCCGATCCTGCCGAGGAGGAGGGACCCGACGCGGTCCTCGACATCTCCGCCGATCCCGCCACTGCCGGTCCCGCCACTGCCGGTCCCGCCACTGCCGGACCCGCCTCTGCCGATCCTGACGACCCGCCGTCGCCTGCCGCTCCCGGCCTCTCCGCGGAGAAGCGCCGCGCGCTCGAAGCCATTCTTGCCGAGCTGATCGACCTGCGCCGGATGCTGGACCGGGCCTAGCGCCGATGCGCGGCAGGCTCGGTGCGGTCATTAGTTCTTCCGCATTCAGGCGCACGATTGCTTGTGGCAGCGGTGCGTGTCGGGAAGGCTGAAACGTCGGTTCGGGGCAGCGACGCGCAAATGGGCTTTGACCCGCTTGATCTGGGAAAACTGCCGTCCGGGATCGTGAACCGTACCCTGGGGACCGACCTGGACTCCGCGCCCGTCCATATGTCAGGACTGGCGCATCGCCATGCCGCTGAAAAACACCCCGGCGATTATCCGCTTTGTCTCCCCCATCTCCGCGATGCTGTCAGGGATCCGACTTTCATCGGCCAGGCCCCGAAGCACCGTGATAACATCGAACTGATCCGACGTATTCCGGGCGGCGGAGGTTCCGGTGTCCTGGTGGCGGTCAGTGTGGAGACCGATGCCGCGGGGCGTTACCGGGTTAGGTCTTTCTATGTCGTCTCGCAGGAAGAGATCGACCGGAAACGTGCCAAGGGGCATGTCCGCCTGGCGCTCAAATAGGAAGCGCCCCAACGGGGCGCCTTCTATGTCCGAGTCCGGGTGCCACTCCGGAATCTCTTTCACCTTGCGGCTACTCTCCCCGCTACGGGGGCGTGGGGCGGCCGTTCCCACCTCAGCGGACCTTCCTGATATAAGGCGTGCCGCTTTCCGTGGCAAGACACAGAAGGCTACGAGCCGGGCTGTCACAGCCCCCCGCTCGGAGGCTGCTTCTTCACCAGGAATGATCCTGAGGAGAGCGAAGGGGGAGTATGCGGCTGTCAACGAAAACTGATATTACCGTCAGTCTTCGGATCGCCGTCGTTACCGCTGCTTTGGAGAGAATGGTCGGAGCGACTGGATTCGAACCAGCGACCCCCAGACCCCCAGTCTGATGCGCTACCAGGCTGCGCTACGCTCCGACCTCTCCAGCGGGCTGCGAGGGGTTCCCCTCAAGCCCGGGCGCGGACTATAGCCACCTCGTCCGGGCGATGCAACGCCTGCGACGGCATTTTCTGCACGCAACCGTCATCAGCGTGGAAATCCCTGGGAATTCAAAGCGTCCGGTCGCTTTCCGGAGACGCCAGGGCAAGCGCTCGGCCGGCATCCGTCAGTCTGCAGACCAGCCAGTCGGGCTTGATCGGGTTGGCGAACCAGGGGATTGCCCAGCCCGCCTCGATACAGGCCCGCACGGTGGCGGCACCGATCCGGCGGCCGTCCGCATCGAAGAGGGAGAGCTTGCCGCCGGGCTGGGAAAGTCCGCCGCGGAGCCAGCGGAGCTGCTGCGGGGTCGGCCTGTCCACCTTCTGTCCGGCTGCCCGTTGCCCGTCCATCTCCCGGCCGTCCCTTCGCCGCTCCCCGGTCCTCGGCGCGGGTCCGCCCTGCCGCAAGCCCGAATGACGTGGAAACGATGCTACGCTAGTCTCCCGGGCCTGAAAATCACCGGAATCGGAGCGTAAGCGCATGGAGTCGCACGACGGCGCCGTGGTCTTCGTCTACATGACCGCCGGCTCGCCGGAGGAGGCGGACCGACTCGGCCGCACCCTGGTGGAGGAGCGGCTTGCCGCCTGCGTCAACATCCTGTCCGGGATGCGCGCGGTCTATCGCTGGCAGGGTGCTGTCGAGACGGCGGCGGAGGTGGTGCTGATCGCCAAGACCCGCGCCGATCGCTTCGAGGCGCTCGCCGCCCGTGTCCGCACCCTGCACAGCTACGCCACACCGTGCATCGTGGAGCTCCCGCTCGGCCGGGGCGACGCCCCCTATCTCGACTGGCTGGTGCGCGAGAGCGCGCCCGAAGGGGAGGCGACGCCGTGACCGCCCTGTCCGTCGCGGAGGCGCGCTCCGCCCGTCTCTCCATTGCCTTCTCCTGCATCGGCCACATGGCGATGCACATCCTGGCCGCTCTCTACCTGACCGTCGTGCTGGAGCTGGAGCATGCCTGGGGCACGGGCTACGACGAGCTGATCCGGCTCTGGACCCTGGGATCGCTGATGATCGGTCTGGGAGCACCGCTCGCCGGCTGGCTGGGCGACCGCTGGTCCGATGCGCGGATGATGGTGGTGATGTTCATCCTGACCGGGGCCGGCTCGGTCCTGGCGGGGCTGGCGCAGACCCCGGTGCAGCTCATGGCGGCCTTGGCCGTGCTCGGCACCGGCGCCTCCATCTATCATCCGGTCGGCATGTCCTGGGTGGTGAAGAACGCCACCAACCGCGGCCGTGCCATGGGCGTCATGGGCATCTTCGGCAGCCTGGGAATCGCCAGTGCGGCCCTGATCGCCGGCGGGCTGGCGCAGGTCCGGGACTGGCACGCGGCCTTCCTGGTGCCGGGGGCGGTCTCCATCCTGCTGGGGCTCGTGCTGGCCGGGATGATCGCGGCGGGCCTGGTCTTCGACCGCCGCGGCGATGTCCGTCCGCAGCCGCGGGCGTCGCGCGGGGACGTGGTGCGGGCCTTCTTCGTGCTGTCGGTGACGATGCTGTGCGCCGGACTGATCTTCAACGGCACGCAGACGGCCCTGCCGAAATGGTTCGAGGCGGGGATGGGCGATCTGGTCGGCGGCTCCACGCTCGGCATCGGCGGGCTGGTGACCCTGGTCTATCTGCTGACCAGCAGCGCCCAGTTCATCGGCGGCTGGCTGGCCGACCGTTTCCCGGTGAAGCGGGTCTATGTCCTCTGCCTGCTGGTGCAGGTGCCGTTCCTGGCGCTGGCCGGGGGCGTGGGCGGTCCCCTCGTGCTGCTTCTGGCCACCGCGATGGTCTTCACCAGCGGTCTGCAGATCCCGGCGGAGAATCTGCTGCTGGCCCGCTACACACCGGAGCGGCACCGCGGCCTCGCCTACGGGGCGAAGTTCGTGCTCAGCCTGGGGGCCGCGCCTCTGGCGGTGCAGATGGTGGCCTACACCTACGGCCGGACACAGGACTTTTCGCTGCTGTACGCTACGCTGGCCGTCCTCGCGCTGGCCGCATGGCTGGCCGCCCTGCTGCTGCCGCGGGCAGGAGAGGAGGAGGAGGGGCCGGCGGTTGCCGCCGCCGCTCCTGCTGCGGGCGGGGCGGACTGACGCCGGACGCCGCGGGCGGCACAGTCCCCCCGCCCGCGGCCCGGCTTGCCGCTATTCCGCCGCCCGCGCCGTGCCGGTGGCCGTCGCCAGGGCCTGGTCCAGGTCGGCGATGATGTCCTCGACGCTCTCGATGCCGACCGACAGGCGCACCACGTCCGGCCCGGCACCGGCCGCGGCCAGCCCCTCCGGCGAGAGCTGGCTGTGCGTGGTCGAAGCCGGGTGGATGATGAGCGAGCGGGTGTCGCCGATGTTCGCCAGATGGCTGAACAGTTTCACGCTCTCCACCAGTTTCACGCCGGCCTCGTAGCCGCCCTTGAGCCCGAAGGTGAAGACCGAGCCGGCGCCGCGGGGCAGGTACTTCCGCGCCAGCGCGTGGTAGCGGCTGTCCGGCAGTCCGGCATAGTTCACCCAGGCCACGGCCGGGTGCTGCTTCAGGTGCTGCGCGACCGCCAGCGCATTGGCGCTGTGGCGTTCCATGCGCAGGGCCAGCGTCTCGATGCCGGTCAGGGTCAGGAAGGCGTTCAGCGGCGCCTGCGACGGGCCCAGGTCGCGCAGCCCGATGGCATGGCCGTGGATGGTGAAGGCCAGGGCACCGAAGGTCGCGTGGAAGCGCATCCCGTGATAGCCCGGCTCCGGCTCCGACAGGGCGGGAAACCGGCCGTCCTTCGACCAGTCGAAGCGGCCGCTGTCGATCACCACGCCGCCGACGGAGTTGCCGTGCCCGCCCAGGAACTTCGTCGTGGAATGCACGACCAGGGTGGCGCCATGGTCCAGCGGCCGGCACAGATAGGGGGTGGCCAGGGTGTTGTCGACGATCAGCGGGATGCCCGCCCCGTCGGCGATCCTGGCGATCGCCTCTATGTCCAGCACCACGCCGCCGGGATTGGCCAGGCTCTCGATGAAGATGGCCTTGGTCTTCGGGGTCAGGGCGCGGCGGAAGTTCTCCGGATCGTCGCTGTCCACGAAGACGGTCTTCCAGCCGAAGGCGCGCGGGAAGCTGTTGGCGAACTGGTTCAGCGTGCCGCCGTAGAGCTGGCGGGAGGCGACGATCTCGTCGCCGGGGGTGAGCAGCGGGAACAGCGCCAGAAGCTGGGCCGCATGGCCGGAACTGGTGCAGGTGGCGCCCGCGCCGCCCTCCAGGTCCGCCAACCGCGCCTCCAGCACCGACACGGTGGGGTTCGTCAGGCGGGAATAGATGAAGCCGACCTTCTCCAGATTGAACAGGGCGGCGGCATCCTCCACGTCATCGAAGACGTAGCTGGTGGTCTGGTAGATCGGCGTGGCGCGCGCACCCGTCGTCGGGTCCGGCGCGGCCCCGGCGTGAATGGCTCTCGTCTCGAAACCGGAACTGCGGCTGTCGCTCATGGCTGCTCTCCCTTGCTCTGTCCTGCCTGCGGCCGGCCTTCGTGCGGCTGGCCTGCGTGCCCGTGTCCGGCGGCCCCGAACAGCCGCTCGTGGTCGATCTTCGGGCAGCGGTTCATGATCACCGTGGTCCCCAGCGCCTCGGCCCGCGCCGCCGCGGCGTCGTTGCGGACGCCGAGCTGCATCCAGACCACGGGGATGCCGCGCTCCGCCGCCTCCACCGCGATGGGGCCGGCGGCCTCGGAATTGCGGAAGATGTCCACCATGTCCACGGGCCCCTCGATGTCGCCGAGGCCGGCCCGGACCGTCTCGCCCAGAAGCTGCTGGCCGGCGAGACCGGGATTGACCGGAATGACCCGGTAGCCCTTGCCTGCCAGATAGGCCATCACCCCATGGCTGGGGCGGGACGGGTCGGCGCTGGCGCCGACCAGGGCGATGGTTCGGACCCGCTCCAGGATGGCGCGGAGATGGCTGTCCGGATAGCGGTCGTGGTCCATGGCGTCTCCTTCCTCCTGGCGCCCCTGCCTAGCGTCCCTGCCAGCTCGGCGGGCGCTTGCCCAGGAAGGCGTCGATGCCCTCTCCGGCATCGTGCAGGCCCATGTTCAGCGCCATCACCTCCGCCGTGTAGGCGTAGGCGTCCTCCAGGTCCATCTCCCGCTGGCGGTAGAAGGTCTCCTTGCCCAGGGTCAGGACACGCGGCGACCTGGCAGCGATCCGGGCGGCGAGTCCGGCCACGGCCGCGTCCAGTTCCGCCGCCGGGACGACGCGGTTCACCAGGCCCGCCGCTGCCGCGGTCGCGGCGTCGATGGCATCGCCGGTCAGCAGCATCTCCATCGCCAGTTTCGCCGGTACGGCCCGGCTCACGGCCACGCCGGGGGTGGAGCAGAACAGGCCGATGTTCACGCCCGGGGTGGCGAAGCTGGCCGTTTCCGCCGCCACGGCCAGATCGCAGCTCGCCACGAGCTGGCAGCCGGCCGCCGTCGCCATGGCATGGACCTTGGCGATCACCGGCTGGCGCAGCTTGACGATCGTCGTCATCAGCCGGGCGCACTGCCGGAAGGTGGCGAGGTGGTGGTCGTGCCCCCTGGCGGCACGCAGTTCCTTCAGGTCGTGTCCGGCGCAGAAGACGGGGCCGGCCGCGGCCAGCACGACGACCTTCACTTCCGGGTCGGCGGCGACGGCGTCCAGCCGGGCCTGGAGCGTCAGCATCATCTCCCGCGACAGGGCGTTGCGCGCCTGCGGCCGGTTCAGCGTCAGCGTGGCGATGCCCGCGTCGATGTCGAGCAGGACCAGCGTGTCGGGGGAGGGAGAGACGGCGGTGCCGGGGGCGGACATGACAGGCTCCTGGAATGCGCGGCCGCGGTCGGCCGGAGCCCGCATCCTATCAGCCATGGCAGCAAAGACCAGGGAGGGGCCGCTGGCAAGCGGAATTTGCGGATAGCGAATGTGTAATCACGAAAATCACAAAATGGACAAGTGAAAAGCCCCCGGTTCAGCCTGCCCGGCTCCCTCGTCTATAAGGAACAGACCGGCGCCGGCCGCGCCGCAACGAAGAACGGGAGGATACATGCCGGACGAGGTGAGGACGCTGCCCGCCCTGACGAAGGAAGGGTTCGAGGCCATGCTGGCCGAGAGCATGCCGCAGGTGGCGAAATCGGGCATGCGGATCGACGCCATGGACCATGGAAGCTGCCGGGTCCGGGTCTCGCCGGACCTGCACATGGTGCGGCCGGGCGGCACGCTGTCGGGGCCGACCATGTTCGCCATGGCCGATCTGGCGCTCTACGGCGCCGTGCTCAGCATGATCGGCCCGGTGCCGCTGGCGGTGACCAGCCACATGACCATCAACTTCCTGCGCAAGCCGGCGCTGAAGGACCTGATCGCTGAAGCGCGGGTCCTGCGCCTGGGCAAGAAGCTGGCCTATGGCGAGATTCTTCTGCACTCGGACGGGGAGGCCGATCCCGTCGCGCATGCCACAGGCGCCTACGCCATCCCCGGCCGCCGGCCGGTGCTGGACGGGGAGGAATAGGAGAGGGGAAGGCGGGGCGTCAGCGGCCCCGCTCGCCCTTGCGCGTCTCATGGTAGACAGCACCGGCGCCACCGCCGAGAACGGCCCCCGCAGCCGTACCGCCCAGACTGCCGGTCGTTGCGGCGCCGACGGCGGCACCTCCCAGCGCGCCGGTGGCTGCGCGCTCTTCCATCGTGCTCCCGCAGCCTGTCAGCGCCAGGGTCGCTGCGCACAGGCCGATTCCGAGAACCTTTTCCATGGGAACCTCCGACGGGGTTCGACGGGGTTGCGGACGGGGTTGCGGACGGGGTGTCAACGGTGCAGACGGTCGGCTGTTCCCGTTCCGATGGTGTCGGGCCGGTCGCGGCTGCTACCGGGCCGGGGGTGTTGCCGGAGCCGTTTCCCTGTCCGCGCGGCGCGTGGCTTCCTTGTCCTGTTCCTTTTCCACGGCCGTCCCGGCCCCGCCTCCGGCCGCCGCTCCGACGACGGCCCCCACAGGCCCGCCCACCACCGCGCCCGCGGCAGCCCCGCCCAGGGCACCGCTGGCGGCGGACTCTTCCGTCGTGCTGCCGCAGCCTGCCAGCAGCAGCACCGCGGCCATTGCCATCGCGCCTTTACCCCACATCCGATCGCTCCATCGTTGTCATTCCACGATGGAGCGGCAACGGTGCGTCCGCGCGTTGGTTCCAGTCTCAGAAAAGTCTTTCATATCAATGGGTTTGCGGAAATGGTATCAGAATACCGTTTTGTAGATATCTGTCAGGCAGCCGTTTTTGCGGCTTGACGACGTAACGGTATCATCATACACAGCCCTCCGTTCCGGTGCCGGTCCAGGTGCCGGGCCTGGACCTTTGTCTTGTGAGTGCTCCGATGAAGACTCTCTCCCTCAAGCCGTCCGAGATCGAGAAGAAGTGGATTCTGATCGATGCCGACGGCCTCGTGCTCGGGCGGCTCGCCAGCCAGATCGCCATGCGTCTGCGCGGCAAGCACAAGCCGACCTACACGCCGCACATGGACTGCGGCGACAACGTGATCGTCATCAATGCCGAGAAGGTCAAGCTGACCGGCAACAAGCGGCAGGATGACATCTTCTACTGGCACACCGGCTATCCCGGCGGCATCAAGGGTCGGTCCAAGGGCCAGATCCTGGACGGCCGGTTCCCGGAGCGGGTGATCATCAAGGCCGTCGAGCGGATGGTCCCGCGCGGTCCGCTGGGCCGCCGCCAGATGGGTAATCTGCGCGTCTATGCCGGCACCGCCCATCCCCACGAGGCCCAGCAGCCCGAGGTGCTGGACGTCGCCGCCATGAACCCGAAGAATAAGCGGAGCGCGTAATCCCATGGCCCAGACCATCACCAGCCTCGCCGATCTGAAGCAGGGTCCCGGTGCCGAGCCGGCAGGCCTGTCGGCCGAGCCGCAGGAGCCCAAGCTGGACAAGGAAGGCCGCGCCTACGCCACCGGCAAGCGCAAGGACGCCGTCGCCCGCGTGTGGATCAAGCCCGGCAGCGGGAAGATCATCGTCAACGGCCGCGATCTGGGGGTCTACTTCGCCCGGCCCGTGCTGCGCATGATGATCAACCAGCCCTTCTCGATCGTTGCCCGCGTCGATCAGTACGACGTGATGTGCACCGTGTCCGGTGGCGGCCTGTCCGGCCAGGCCGGCGCGCTGCGTCATGGCATCTCGAAGGCGCTGACCTACTACGAGCCGGCCCTGCGCCCTGCGCTGAAGGCCGCCGGCCTGCTGACCCGCGACCCGCGCGTCGTGGAGCGCAAGAAGTACGGCCGCGCCAAGGCGCGCCGCAGCTTCCAGTTCTCCAAGCGCTGAGCACGGGACGCTCCGGAGCTTTTCCGGTATGCGACCAGGGGCGGCCCCGTGCGGGCCGCCCCTTTTTCTTTGCCGCCCCCGGGCGGCCCAGGCGGGAGGCAGTCATGTCGGAGACGGAGAGCCCTGGCGCTGGCGCGTCGGTGTGTGAGAAGGTGCTGGTGCGGATCGCCCGCCGGGCGGATGTCCCGGCCATCGTGGCGCTGCTTGCCGACGATGTGCTGGGCCGGACCCGGGAGGATTCCTCTGACCTCGATCCCTATGTCGAGGCGTTCGATGAGATGGCGCTGGACCCGAACAGCGAGCTGCTCGTCCTCGACCTGGACGGGGAGGTGGTGGGCACCGCCCATCTCGTCTACGGCCGGTCGCTCGTCCGCAAGGGGCAGCGGCGCTGCACCGTTGAGTCTGTCCAGGTCGCGGCCCGGCTGCGCGGCCGGGGGCTGGGGGCGCTGCTGATCGGTGCCGCCATCGACCTCGCCCGCGCCCATGGCTGCGGCCTGGTCCAGCTCACCAGCCACAAGAGCCGCACCGACGCGCACCGCTTCTACCGCCGCCTCGGTTTCGAGGCGTCGCACGAGGGCATGAAACTCATTCTCTGACGCGCCGTTGGCGGAAGGGCCGCCCGCGCGTCCGTTTCCAGAGGTTGCCGCATGACACCCGACATCACCCCGATCCGTGTCGCCGTCCTGGGCGCGTCCGGCTATACCGGCGCCGAGCTGATGCGCCTGCTGGTCCGCCATCCGCGCACGTCGATCCGCGTGCTGACGGGCGAGCGGCAGGCCGGCAAGCCGGTGGCGGAGGTGTTCCCGCACCTGATGCACGAGGATCTGCCGCGCCTCTGCCGGATCGACGAGGTGGACTGGTCCGGCATCGACCTCGTCTTCTGCGCCCTGCCGCACGGCACGACGCAGGAGGTGATCGCCGGCCTGCCCGCGACGCTGAAGGTGGTGGACCTGTCCGCCGACTTCCGGCTCGCGGACGTGGAGACCTATGCGCAGTGGTACGGCCATGCCCATCGGGCGCCGGAGCTTCAGCGGGAGGCCGTCTACGGCCTGTGCGAGATCAACCGCCAGGGCGTCCGGGGTGCCCGGCTGGTGGCCAATCCCGGCTGCTACCCGACGGCGGCGCAGCTTCCCCTCATCCCGCTGCTGCTGCGTGATCTGGTGGAGACCGACGACATCATCATCGACGCCAAGTCCGGTGTCTCCGGCGCCGGGCGCGACGCCAAGCAGGCGAACCTGTTCGGTGAGGTGGCGGAGGGCATCCACGCCTACGGCATCGCCTCCCACCGCCACGCGCCGGAGATCGAGCAGGGGCTGAGCCTCGCCGCCGGCCGCACGGTGATGGTCAATTTCACTCCGCACCTGATGCCGATGACCCGCGGCATCCTCACCAGCATCTATGTGCGGATGAAGCCCGGCGTCACCGCGGCCGACCTGCGCGCCGCCCTGGCGGAGCAGTATGCGGGAGAGCCCTTCGCCAAGGTGCTGCCGGAGGGTGTGGCGCCACAGACCCGCCATGTCCGCGGCAGCAATCTGTGCCTGATGAACGCCTTCGCCGACCGGCTGCCGGGCCGCGCCATCGTGCTCTCGGCCATCGACAATCTGGTGAAGGGCGCCTCGGGTCAGGCGATCCAGAACATGAACCTGCTCTACGGTCTGGACGAGCGGACGGGCCTGGAGGTGGTGCCCCTGTTCCCGTGACGGGGGAGGTCTGGTAGGCTTCTCCCGGCCAGGAGGCTGCCATGGACAGATATCTGTCGCTCTACGGGACGGACTTCTACGCCTGGACCCAGGATCAGGCCGCCCGTCTGCGCGCCGCGGGCGCGGGGCGGCCCGCCCCCGGCATCGACTTCGAGCACCTTGCCGAGGAGATCGAGGACATGGGACGGGGCCGCCTCCGCGCGCTGGAGAGCGCTCTGGCCCGGATCATCGAGCATCTTCTGAAGCTGGACTATTCGCCCGCCAGCGCCCCCCGCCGCCTCTGGCGGGCCAGCGTGCGGGTGCATCGCGGCCACGCCCGCGACGAGCTTGAGGACAGCCCGAGCCTGATCCACCGTGTCCGCCTCGACCGGGCGTGGCGGCAGGCGGTCCTGCTGGCGGAGGAGGGGCTGGCCGCCCAGGGCGAGGCGACGGTCGCGCTGCCGGCCGACTGCCCCTATACGCTCGACGAGATCCTCGACGACGGCTTCCTTCCCGTGTACCGACAGGGACAGACCGACGCATGACCCCGACGATCCTGCCCTTCAAGGGCATCCTGCCCCGCATCCATCCGTCCGCCTTCCTGGCGAACGCGACGATCATCGGCGACGTGGAGATCGCGGAGGACGCCAACATCTGGTTCGGTGTCACCATCCGCGGCGACGTCAACCCGATCCGCATCGGTCGGCGCACGAACATCCAGGACGGCACGGTGATCCACTGCACCGGCGGGCTGACCAGCACCATCATCGGCGACGACGTGACGGTGGGGCATCTCGCGCTGCTGCACGGCTGCACCATCGAGAGCGGGGCCTTCATCGGCATGAAGGCCTGCGTCATGGATCAGGTGACGGTGGCAGGCGGCGCCATGGTGGCCGCCGGCGCCCTGGTCACCCCCGGCAAAACAGTGAAGACGGGCGAGGTCTGGGGCGGCAGCCCGGCGAAGTTCCTGCGCCCGATCGCGGAGAAGGACCTGATGGTCCACCGCCACACCATCCCGCACTATCTCGCGCTCGCCCGGCAGTACAGGGGAGAGGTCGGCGGGGCCCTGGACGGCATCCCACCGGGGCAGGCGGCGGCCGACTGACCGCCGCCCATGTCACGACCGGCCGGTTTCCCGGCCGGCCCGGTCGCTGCTACTCCAGGCTCTTGACCCGCACATAGCTGCCCGGCGCGTCCTCCAGTGCCGGCAGCCTGCCGTCGCCGGGCACCCGCGCCGGCACCTTGCCGCCCCCGTACCGGGCGACCCACTTGCCGTATTCCGGCCACCAGCTCCCCGGCACCTGCTTCGCCCCCTCGAACCAGCTGTCGGGGGAGGCGGGGAGCTTCGTGTTCAGGTAATGGCTGTACTTCTCCGCCGAGGGCGGGTTGACGACGCCGGCGATGTGGCCCGAGGCGGCCAGCACGAACTTCACCGGCCCGCCATAGAGCTGCGTTGCGGCATAGGTGCTCTTCCAGGGGGCGATGTGGTCCTCGCGGGTGGAGAGCATGAAGGTCGGCACCGTGATCCGCCGCAGGTCGATGGGCACGCCCTTCAGCGTGATCCCGCCCGGCTGCACCAGCAGGTTCCGCTGGTACATGTTGCGCAGGTAGAAGCTGTGCATCGCGGCGGGCATCCGCGTGCTGTCGCTGTTCCAGTACAGCAGGTCGAAGGGGAAGGGGTCCTTGCCCAGCAGGTAGTTGTTCACCACGAACGACCAGATCAGGTCGTTCGCCCGCAGCATGTTGAAGGTCGTCGCCATGGCGGAGCCGTCCAGGAAGCCCTGGCTGCGCATCCGCTCCTCCAGGGCGGCGAGCTGTTCCTCGTCGATGAAGACGGACAGTTCCCCCGGCTCGGAGAAGTCCGTCAGGGTGACGAGGTACATGGCGCTCTTGATCCGGTCGTCGCCCTGCGCGGTCATGTAGGACAGCGTGCTCGCCAGCAGCGTCCCGCCCAGGCAGTAGCCGATGACATTGGCCTCACGCTCCCCGGTCGCGGCCTCCATGGCGTCGAGCGCCGCCAGCGGCCCCTCGACCATGTAGTCCTCGAAGGTCTTGTCGGAGAGATGCTCGCCCGGATTGACCCAGGAGACGATGAAGACCGTGTGCCCCTGGTCGGTCAGCCACTTCACGAAGCTGTTCTGCGGCCGCAGGTCCAGGATGTAGAACTTGTTGATCCAGGGCGGGATGATCAGCAGCGGCCGCCGGTGGACCTGTTCCGTCGTCGGCGCGTACTGGATGAGCTGCATCAGGTCGTTCTGGAAGACGACCTTGCCCGGCGTCACGGCGATGTTCCGGCCGACCTCGAACTTCGAATAGTCGGTCATGGAGATGGCGAGCTGACCCTTGCCGCGCTCCAGGTCGGCGAGCAGGTTCTCCAGCCCCTTGACCAGATTCTCGCCGCCGGTCTCCAGGGTGGTGCGCAGCACTTCGGGGTTCGTCATGACGAAGTTGCTGGGCGCCATCGCGTCCACGTACTGGCGCGTGTAGAAGTCCAGCTTCCGGGCGGTCCTGTCGTCCAGTCCCTCCACGCCGTGGACGGTCGCCTGCATGAAGCGGGCGGTCAGCAGATAGGACTGCTTGATGAAGTCGAACAGCGTGTTCTCGTTCCAGGCGCTGTCCTTGAAGCGGCGATCCTCCTTGGCCGGCTGGATCACCGGCTCCGCCTCGCCGCCCAGGAAACGCTGGGTCGTGCGCTGCCAGAGCGTCATGTAGTCCTGCCAGAGCGAGACCTGCGCCTGCATCAGCTTGGCCGGGTCGGCCATCATGCGGCTGGTCATCTCCAGGAAGGCGCCGCCCAGGTTGAGCGGGTCGGCAGAGCCGGAGATCTCGGCGTGACGGGAAAGAAACTCGGTGACGATGCGCTGGCTGTGCTCGGCGATCCGCGCCATGGCGCGGGACATCTCGACCGGGTCGGGAATTTTCAACTCCGGGCCTTGGCTTTCGGCCATGTCTCGATCCCTCGGCTGACGGTTGCCCCTCGGAAAACGAACGCACGCCCCAATGGTCCCGCTTCGGCATTTCCGCGCCGGTATCCAGGCATTCCGGTGCTCCGGCCTCGGTTCCGGAATACCTGCCCGGCGGCGGACGGGCTGAACCGGGTGCCTTGCGGCCCCGGGGGATTTAATACACGATCCGGCCATGCGTTACACCGGCCCCTTCATGCTCAACCGCTTCCGGGCTCTCGCGGCCCTTCCCCTGCTGGCGTTGCTCGGCGGCTGTGCCGACGTGCGCCTGCCCCGCATCGTCTTCGCCGACGGGCCAGCGCCCGCGCGGGATGCCGCTGCCGCGGGCAGCGATCCGCAGGCCGTGCTCACGGGCCAGCGCCCGGTCCGGCGTGCCGATCCGACCGTGACGGGCTACCCCAACCTTGCCAGCGTGCCGGCGCGTCCGACCGAGTTCTCCACCCCCGGCGACCGTCAGGCGCTGCTCGACCGGCTGCAGGCTGACCGCGACTCCGGGGATGCCACCGCGGCGGATCTCCGGGCGCGTCCGGTGGGGGGCGGGGCTGCGTCCAGCGCGGGGACTGCCGCGACGCCGCCCGTTCCCGAGGGGCCGCCGCCCGTGCCGCAGCCCATCGACCGCTAGCCCCGCCCGACCGCGCCCAGAATCCTGTCGCTTCGGCGGGGGCGCAGGGGTACATATGCGTCCTTCCCACCCGCGACAGCCTCGATCCCATGAGCGACGCCGAGTTCCACCGCATCAAGCGATTGCCGCCCTACGTGTTCGCCGAAGTGAACGCCATGAAGGCACGGGCCCGGGCCGCCGGTGAGGACATCATCGATCTGGGGATGGGCAACCCCGACCAGCCGACGCCGCCGCACATCGTGGCGAAGCTGGTGGAGGCGGTGCAGAACCCCAAGACCCATCGCTACAGCCAGAGCCGCGGCATCCCCGGCCTGCGCAAGGCGATCAGCGCCTACTACAAGCGCCGCTTCGACGTGGACATCGACCCGGAGACGGAGGCGATCGTCACCATCGGGTCGAAGGAGGGCTTGGCCAATCTCGCCCAGGCCATCACCAGCCCGGGCGACGTCATCCTGGTGCCGAACCCCAGCTACCCGATCCATCCCTTCGGCTTCATGCTGGCCGGCGCCGCCCTGCGCCACATCCCGGTGGGCGACGGGCTGGACGGTTTCGTTCCCGCCCTGGAACGGGCGATCCGGCACAGCGTGCCGAAGCCGACGGCCCTGATCGTCAGCTTCCCGGCCAACCCCACGGGCCAGACCGTCACGCTGGACTTCTACCGCCCGATCGTGGACCTGTGCCTCAAGCACGGCATCTACATCCTGTCCGACATCGCCTATGCGGAGATCTATTTCAACGGCAATCCGCCGCCGTCGGTTCTCCAGATCCCGGAGGCGCGGCCGATCACGGTCGAATTCAACAGCCTGTCCAAGACCTACAACATGCCGGGCTGGCGTGTCGGTTTCGGCGTGGGCTCGAAGAAGCTGATCGGCGCCCTGGCCAAGTTCAAATCATACGTGGATTACGGCGCCTTCACCCCGATCCAGGTCGCGGCCACCGCGGCGCTGAACGGGCCGCAGGACTGTGTGGCCGAAATCCGCGAGATGTACCGCCAGCGCCGCGACGTGCTGATCGAGGGGCTGGCCCAGGCGGGCTGGAAGGTCCCGTCGCCGAACGCCAGCATGTTCGTCTGGGCCGAGATCCCCGAGCCGTTCCGTGAGCTGGGCTCGCTGGAATTCGCCAAGCTGCTGCTCCAGGAAGCGCAGGTGGCCGTGTCCCCGGGCATCGGCTTCGGTGAATACGGCGACGGGCATGTGCGCTTCGGGCTGGTCGAGAACACCCAGCGCATCCGGCAGGCCTGCCGCAACATCCGCCTGTTCCTTGAGCGGGCGCGCCGGCAGAACGGCCCGGTGAAAGCGGACAGGACCTCGTGAGGACGGATGGCATGGCGAAACCCTTGAAGATCGGTATTGCGGGCCTGGGCACGGTCGGCGGCGGCGTCCTTCAGATCCTCCGGCGCAATGCCGACCTGCTGGAGACGCGCTGCGGCCGGCCGGTGGTCGTCACCGCCGTCAGCGCCCGCTCCCGCGGCAAGGACCGCGGTGCCGATCTGTCGGGGCTGCGCTGGTACGACGATGCCGCGGCGCTGGCCCACGATCCCGAGGTCGATGTCGTCTGCGAACTGATCGGCGGTTCCGACGGGGTCGCCAAGGCCCTGGTGGAGACGGCGCTGGCCAACGGGCGGCATGTCGTCACGGCGAACAAGGCGCTGCTGGCCCGGCATGGCACGGCCCTGGCGCTCGCCGCCGAATCCCGCGGCCTGACGCTCGCCTACGAGGCGGCGGTGGCCGGCGGCATTCCGGTCATCAAGGGCCTGCGCGAGGGGCTGGCGGCCAACCGGGTGCGTGAGGTCCACGGCATCCTGAACGGCACCTGCAACTACATCCTGACGGAGATGCGCACCACCGGCCGCGACTTCGCGGACGTGCTGGCGGATGCGCAGCGGCTTGGCTACGCCGAGGCCGATCCGGGCTTCGACATCGACGGCGTGGATGCGGCACACAAGCTCGCCATCCTCACCGCCGTCGCCTTCGGCTGCCAGGTCGATTTCGATGCCGTGCATGTCGAGGGCATCCGGCACATCTCCTCGCTCGACATCCAGTACGCGGACGAGCTGGGCTACCGCATCCGCCTGCTCGCCATCGGCCGGCGGACGGAGCGGGGGATCGAACAGCGGGTGCATCCCTGCATGGTGCCCGTCGGCTCGCCCATCGGTGCCACGGACGGCGTCTTCAACGCGGTGGTGGCGGACGGCGACTTCGTGGACAAGGTCGTGCTGGTCGGCCGCGGTGCCGGCGCCGGCCCCACCGCTTCGGCCGTGGTGGCGGACCTGCTGGACATCGCCCAGGGGCGCCGCACCCCGACCTTCGGCGTTCCGGCGGAACGGCTGGTACCGCTGCCGGCGTCTCCGATCGACAGCCGGCGCGGCCGCTACTATCTGCGGCTGATGGTGGTGGACCGGCCCGGCGTCATCGCCGACGTGGCGGCGCTGCTGCGCGATCACAACGTCTCCATGGAGGCGTTCCTGCAACGCGGCCGCGCGCCCGGCGAGGCGGTGCCCGTGGTGCTGACGACGCATGAGACGGACGAGGCCGCCATGCAGCGGGCGCTGGCCCAGATCGGCGCGCTGGACACGGTGCTGGAGCCGCCGCGGCTGATCCGTATCGAGGATTTCTGACCACGCCGACCCTGGCGTGACCGATGAATACCTGACTCCCAAGGGGGACATTATGGACACGAGAAAGAGCGGCGTTGACGCCGTCCCGGTGAGCGTTCGCGGCGACATCTCGCTGGTCATGGACCGCAACCTCGCGCTCGAGGTCGTGCGCGTGACCGAGGCGGCGGCGCTGTCCGCCTCGCTGCTGATGGGGCGCGGTGACGAGAAGGCGGCCGACCAGGCCGCCGTCGATGCCATGCGCCAGGCCCTGAACAGCCTGTCCATCGACGGCTGCGTCGTGATCGGCGAGGGTGAGCGCGACGAGGCGCCGATGCTCTACATCGGCGAGAAGGTCGGCACCGGCACGGGGCCGAAGATCGACATCGCCCTGGACCCGCTGGAAGGCACGACCATCTGCGCCAAGGGCGGCCCGAACGCGCTGGCCGTCATCGCCATGGCGGAGGCCGGCGGCTTCCTGAACGCCCCCGACGTCTACATGGACAAGATCGCCGTCGGCGGTGGCCTGCCCGAGGGCGTGGTGGACCTGGACGAGAAGGTCGAGACCAACCTGCGCAATCTGGCCAAGGCCAAGGGCGCGGACGTGTCCGAGCTGGTCGTCTGCATCCTGGACCGGCCGCGTCATGCCGAGCTGATCGCGCGGGCGCGCGAGGCCGGGGCGCGCATCATGCTGATCGGCGACGGCGACGTCTCCGGCGTCATCGCCACCAGCCAGCCGCAGTCCGGCATTGACATCTACATGGGTTCCGGTGGCGCGCCGGAGGGCGTGCTGGCGGCCGCGGCCCTGCGCTGCATCGGCGGTCAGTTCCAGGGCCGGCTGCTGTTCCGCAATGAAGACGAGCGCGAGCGCGCCCGCCGCTGGGGCATCACCGACCTCAGCCGCAAGTACGCCCTGCACGACCTCGCTTCGGGCGACGTGATGTTCGCCGCCACCGGCGTCACCACCGGCGCCATGCTGCGCGGCGTGCGCCGGTTCCCGGGCGGGGCGGTCACGCATTCCGTGGTCATGCGGTCGAAGAGCGGGACCGTGCGCTATGTCGAGGCGCACCATAATTTCCGCACCAAGACGAGCATGATCCCCGAACCGAAGTCCTGAGCCTTCTGTTCCCGTCCGCGTCTGAAGAAAGCCGCCGTCCCGGCCTGTCCGGGGCGGCGGGGGCCGGTCCATGCCGACAGCCAGCGTTCCCGAGTCCGCCTTCCTGGGTGTCCACAGCTCCGTCACGGGTCGGCGCTGGCGCGCCCGGCCGGTGGATGAGCGGCTGGCCCTGACCTTCGCCCAGAGCCGCGGCCTGCCGGAGATCGTCGGCCGCCTGCTCGCTGCCCGTGGCGTCACCCTGGACGCCGTGGACGATTTCCTCGCCCCCTCGCTGCGCACGCAGCTTCCCGATCCCAGCGTCCTGCGCGACATGGACGCCGCCGCCGGCCGCATCGCCCATGCCGTCCGCACGGGCGAGGGCATCGCCGTGTTCGGTGACTACGACGTGGACGGCGCTACCTCCTCGGCCCTGCTGGCGCGCTTCCTCCGCGCCCTGGGGGTGGAGCCGCGCATCCACATCCCCGACCGCATCGCCGAGGGCTACGGCCCCAACCTGCCGGCCCTGCTGCGCCTGCGCGACCAGGGCGTGCGGCTGGTCGTCACCGTGGACTGCGGCACCACCGCCTTCGACGTGCTGGACGGCGCGGCCGAGGCCGGGCTCGATGTCGTCGTGGTGGACCATCACAAGGCCGAACCGCGGCTGCCGCGGACGGTGGCGCTGGTCAACCCGAACCGGCTGGACGAGCCGCCGGGAGGCCCGCTGGGCACGCTGGCCGCCGTCGGCGTCACCTTCCTGCTGGTCGTGGCGGTGAACCGCGCCCTGCGCCGCGACGGCTTCTACAGCGGCCGGGCGGAGCCGGCGCTGCTCGACTGGCTGGACCTGGTGGCGCTGGGCACCGTCTGCGACGTGGTGCCCCTGACCGGGCTGAACCGCGTGTTCGTGGCCCAGGGGCTGAAGGTCGCCGGCCGCCGCGCTAATCCCGGCATCCGCGCCCTGGCCGACGTGGCCGGCGTCACCGACCGCTTTGACACCTATCACGCCGGCTTCATCGTCGGGCCGCGGGTGAATGCCGGCGGCCGGGTGGGGCGGTCGGACCTGGGCAGCCGCATCCTCTCCACCGACGATCCGGCGGAGGCGCTTGAGCTGGCCCGCCAGCTCCACGACCTGAATGCCGAGCGGCGTGAGCTGGAGGCGGTCGTGCTGGAGGAGGCGCTGGCGCTGGTCGAGGGGGTCGCTGGCGACTCGCCCGAGCTGGTGCTGGCGGCGGGGGAGGGCTGGCATCCCGGCGTCATCGGCATCGTCGCCTCCCGTCTCAAGGAACGGTTCAACCGTCCGGCCTGCGTGGTGGCGCTGGAAGGGGGACTCGGCAAGGCGTCGGGCCGGTCGGTGCGCGGCGTGGACCTCGGCGCCGCGGTGATCGCGGCGCGGCAGGCGGGGCTGCTGCTGGCCGGCGGCGGCCACGCCATGGCGGCCGGCTTCACGGTGGAGGCGGCGCGGTTGGACGATCTGCGGGCCTTCCTGCGCGAGCGTATCGGCGCCCAGCTTGCGGAGGCCGGGCCGCTGGTGCCGACGCTCAGCCTGGACGGTGCCATCGCCGTGCGCGGCGCCGGCACCGACCTGTTGCAGCATCTGGAGCGGCTGGCCCCCTACGGCACCGGCAATCCGGAGCCGCGCTTCGCCGTTACCGACGCCCGCATCGTCCGCGCCGATGTGGTCGGGGCGAATCATGTGCGCTGCATCCTCACCGGGCCGGACGGGGCGAGGCTGAAGGGAATCGCCTTCCGCGCGCTCGACGGGGCGTTGGGGGAGGCGCTGCTGCGCTCGGGCGGGATGCCCCTGCATCTGGCCGGAACCCTGCGGGCGGACCGCTGGAACGGGCAGGAGGGCGTGCAGCTCTTCATTGACGACGCGGCCCCCGCGGGCGCTTCCGCCTGACCCGCGCGCGGGCGAATTCCGGCCCTGCGCCGGGGTACGACGAATAGGCTTGATTTCTCCCCGGCCGGCCGCTAACAGTCTGCCCCGCCTCACAGCGTCCCCATCGTCTAGAGGCCTAGGACACCAGCCTTTCACGTTGGTAACACGGGTTCGAATCCCGTTGGGGACGCCAAGGTTTTCAAGGGGTTAGCGGTTTCCAAGCTCCGGCTTCCCCAACTTTTCCCCAATATACATGGCTGGATTGCGGTAGACGCATGTGGACGGAGGGTCGTTCCGCATGTGCGTTCAGATGTCCGCACCCCGCATGTTCCCTTCCACACTCGATGCCCTGCCGAACGGGTGGCGGTGGAGGCGGCGGGCGCAGGAAGCGCCCGTGCCGGGCAGCCGCGAGACGGGCAGGCATCGGAGCAATCAGGAAGGGGCGGGGCGATCCGTCGGGCGTAGGGCGATGGCCTGACACCCGCGCTGTGCGGCCCAGGATGCGCGAATCAGGGGGAGGCGCAGGGAGCGCGCTTCACCATATCCCGAGGCCACTGGACGGGCCGGAACGGCATGGAGACCACCGGGCGCTATCTTGGGCAGGACTGGCAGGACTGGCGGCCCATGTTTGATCCGGCAGCGAGCCCGCCCCCCGCTCCGCCCGGCGGTCATGCAGACGTAGAAAGCCCCGCCGCGGCGGACCGGGCGGGGCTTAAGGGATGGGCGGGTCAGTCCGCGGGGGTGCGGATCGCCCGGCGTGTCGTCATTCCCCGCCCCGCATCCTTGCCTTGACCGCGGCTTCATGGTGCTCGCGGGCGACCTGCCGGGCGATGATCCTGACCAGTTCAGTGGCGACGGATTGGACGACTGCTTCTGCCTCTTCGGGCGACATCGGCCGGCGGGGCGGGTTCGGGGGCGTCTCGTCAGCCATGGCGGCCCCTCACCTTCGCGACAGCCTTCTCCGCGATGACGGCCGCGGCCGCTCCGTCAGGAGCGGCAAGGATTTCGATGTAAAGGAGCAACGCCCGCAGCATGCTCTTGGGAAGCTCCTTGACGGCGCGGTTGGCCAGTTCGTTCAGCTCTTCATCCAAGGGGAACTTCGGTCTGCTCGCCATGGTCAGCCCTCCGCCGTCAGAGATGCAATAACCGCGTCGATCTGAGTGCCGAGGTTGTACAGGGAGTGGTAATTCACCGAGTATCCTGTCTCCGTGGCGATGGCGAGCGCCGTCAGCGTGCACGCGATCCCATGGAGCACAAGGATCCCCTCGTGGCTGTCGGAAACGTGATTCGTCGTGGCGCCGGGCAAAGTCGTGGCATTCTGAGAACCAGCCATGGTCCGCAGCTCCTATCAGCTCGGGTTGTGGTGAGGCCGGGCCGGGTGTTGCAGCACCCTGTCCGGTCGTTTCTCTTGCCCGGCAATCACAACACTGTTAACATTTCCCCGTCAAGAGAAATCACAACAGGGTTGTGACCGTGCTTCCTGTCCAGTGCCGCATGGCGCGCGTTGCCCTGAACCTCGGCGTCCGAGACTTGGCGGTCGCGGCTAAGGTGTCCACTCAGACGATTTCGAGGTTCGAACGCGGGGACGAGTTGAAGCCGTCCACCATCGCCGCGATCCGCACCGCCCTGGAATCGGCCGGCGTCGAGCTCATCCCCGAGAACGGCGGCGGGCCGGGCGTGCGGCTGAAGAAGCCATAGGCGCCGCGCAGGAGACGGGGAACCCGATGTCCAGATCACGGCGCCGCAATCCGTTCTGCGGGAGCACGACCGCCCCCAGCGACAAGCCGTTCAAGGCGGCGGAGAACCGGGCCGCCCGGCGCCGGGCGCGGATCGTGCTGCGGGTCACCCAGGATGGAGACGCGGCGCCCGGCCGGCGGGAATACGGCGATCCGTGGCGTGCTCCGAAGGACGGGAAGCAGCGGTTCGGCCTGGATCGGCCCGAGATGTTCAGGAAGTGACGGCCGCGTCCCGTGCGGCCTGCTTCGCTTCGTCGGAGATGGCGGCGATCTTGACGGCGCGCTGTGCTTCGGTGCGATCAATGCCGAGTTCGCGGACGGCCGCCTTGATGCCCTTGTCGTGAGGTTGCCTGCCGCCAGGGGGCGCAACTTGCGCCCCCTTATCAGCCGTCAGCCTGACCCACTCCGCGATATGCTCTGCCCGCTCCTGCACCGTCAGTTCGGCGCGGTGCAGGTTCTCCGCGATCTCCCACAGGCGGGCCGTGGCGATCACACGCCCGGCGGGGTTGCTGCTTTCAGGTCTTCACCCCCGGCATCTTGTAGGGTTCTTGTCTCGTTCTCACACCATCTTGACCATCGGCCGTGGTGCAGTATATCGATATGCGACATAGCCCAATAGGCCCGGCAGAACGGGTCGGCAAACATCCGCAGCAGGAGCAGGGTTTCCTCTGTCGGAGCCGGGCAGACGCTCAAGGTCCGTCGGTCGGTCATCCTGGTGGTTGGCTTGCGGCGGATCAGGACCGGGCTCCGGAACAACCCGCCCCGGATGGACCCCGCCTTGCCGTGAGAGGGTGCGGTGATCCAGCGTCACAGAGAGCAGCGATAAAGGCCGACAGCGTGACCCCGGCCGCCTGTAGCAAGGTCGCATCTCACGGCTACGTCTCGTCTGCCCGGCTCCGTCCGTGACGAACGTAGCTTCGCCCTCGGAAGGCGGAGCTACGCCCCGAGCAACCCCCACCATCCGTGACCATCTCGATCACGGTTACCCACCACCCCATCTGACCACCGCCACGACAGCCCTGAAGATCCCGATCCGCCCAGCGATGTCGTCGGGCAACCCGGCGGTCATCGGCATGGCCGCGGCGATCCAGCGCGGGCGTGCGACCAGGAGCGGGTTCACCACGACGGTGCGGCCCAGCCACGGGTCGCGGCCCGGCCTCCAGATTTCCGGGGTCAGCGCCGCGCCGTCCGCCTCATCCGGTGAGGGAAACCGGGACGCGCCCGAAGCCGTCGGGCCGGGGCACCAGGGTGGGCGGGTAGTCCGCCACCGCCAGCGACCGCCCGAAACGGTCGGGGTCGCCATCCGCGGCACAGCGGGCCAGCATCAGCGCCGCGGACAGGTAGTCGTGGGAGCCGCGATCCCAGGGCCACATGCGCGGCGGGCGGTGCCTGAACGGCCGTCGGGGGAAGCGGACCCGGCCGCGACCGAAGCCGTGGACACGCACCCGCCTCCCCCTCCTGCGACGGCCCCGCCGCTTCGTCGGGGGCACCCGGCCCCCTGGTCCTGGTCCAGCATCCGGCCGCAGCCGGGGGCAATCTCTCTCTACGCCGCCGCCGTCGCCACGCCGTCGAGCCGCACCCGCACCGTGCCGGCGCCGTTGCCGGCGGGGGTGACCGCGACGCCGACGGGATAGAGGCCCGTGCCCGGCGCGGCGCAGCGGGCGTTGACCGCATCCCAGGAGACGGGGCCGCCGGCCGTGAAGACGGCAGCGGTGGCCTTGGGCAGATCGAACACGCCCCGCGTCGCGAGCACGACGGCTGCACCGGCGGGGGCGGTCTCGGCAGCGACACCGAACAGGGCGCCCACCAGCACGCCGGCACCGCTGGCGACACCGCCGGCCGGAGCAGTCACCTCGACCAGATCGCCGGATTGAACGAACGTCTTCATGGGTCAGGTTCCCTTGCAGGATGTGGTTCGGATCATGGTGACGGGGCCGGCACCGGTCGCCGCGGCGATCTGGCGTTCCACTTCGGCCAGCGCCGCGCGCAGCTCGGCGTCGCTCCGGTAGGTGACGCTCCGGCCGCCACCGCCCCCGGTATTGAACTCGACGGAGCGGACGCCGGAGTAGCGGGCGCGCTGAAGCGCGTCCCGCCACCCCATCAGCTCGTCCAGCGTCGCCACGGTCAGGCTCCGGCGTTGCTGTAGACGCCGCGGAAGTCGATCACCCCGGCGGCGAAGTCCAGCCCGGCACGGACCTTCACGGCCTGCGTGTCGAAGTCGGTTTCGGTGAGAATCTGCGGCCCGGCGGCGCCGTTGACGTAGCCGTAGACCAGCGTCGGGGCCTGCGCCGGTTCCGCCACCAGGAACCAGCGGTTCCCCGTGATCTCGGCATCCACCACAAGCTCGAACTGCGCGGCCCAGGGGTTCACGTCGCCCGCCTTGGTCGGATTGATCTGCGCCAGGATGCGCCGGGCCGCGGCCTCCCGCGCGGGACCGACAACCAGGTAGCGCGGCCGCAGATTCAGCTTGGCGCCGTCCAGCCCGGTCATGGCGCGCAGGGCCTGCACGGCGGCGTCGATCCCGTCCGCGATGGCGGAGCCGCTGGCGGCCTTGTTGCCATGGTCCGCGTGGAACAGCGCCTTGCCGTCGCTCAGGACCGGCCCGTCGCCGGCCAGCAGCCCGTAGACGGTGGCGTTCTCGAACTGCGCGGCGCGGATCGCGATCAGCGACGAGAAGTCGGCCAGCGCACCCAGGTCGTCGTTGACCAGCGCCCGGCGCCCGATGGCGATGCCCGTCGCGAACTCGCCGGGCGTCACCGTCTCGCGGTTCTCGGAGATGGAGCCGTACTGGACCTCGGCGCCTTCCGCCAAGTTCCTGAACGTCGGGAAGTCGCCCACCCGGAGAAACTTGTGCGGCTTGAAGTCGTTGAACGACCGCGGCGCGGCAATCATGCGATAGGTCGGGGCCGCGGCCTCGTACTGCGCCTCCAGCGCCTTGTTCGCGGCGTCGGCCAGCAGGGCGGGGAAGTCGGAGGTGCCATGGGCACCGATGGCGCGGGTCAGGAGCGCATCCCGGTCCCAGGGGTTCACCCGCTCGCCGCGGGCCGCCAGAAGCTGGCCCAGCAGCGCCATCGGGCCGTGGCCGCGATACTGGACGGCCTGACCCTCCAGCTTGACGTGGGCGGGCGCGAGCCGGTGGGCCAGGGCATCGGCCATGGCGCGGCGGATCACCGTGGGATCTTCGTAGGACGTGCCCACGGTCACGCTGCCGGCCGGCGCGCGATTGTCCACCGGCCGGGCGCGCTTCGCCATCGCCTCGAAGGCCAGCCGGCGGGCCTCGTCGGCGTCGGCGTCGCGGTCGATCAGCTCGTCGGCCCAGCCGGCGGGCAGGCCGGCGGCGGTGGCGATGCTGCGGATGGTCCGGTTCGTCTCGGTCCGGGTGCTCACCACCGGATCGGTGGTGCTCTCGGTGGTGGCGGTCATGGCGGATGTACTCCTGATCAGGGCTCCCGAATCCACCGGGAGCGGGGTCAACGAAATCTCGACGGGTTTCCAGGCGGCGGCGACGAAGACCGGCCGTCCGTTCCGCGTGCCGGCCGGGCGCCATGTGGTCACCACGTAGCCGAGGGACACGCCCCGGATCGAACCGGCCTCGATCTTGGCGAGCACCGCCTCCGCTTCCTCCGACGGGTCGAAGCGCAGGCCGGCGATGATCGTGCTTCCCTCCCGCCGCGCCCCGGCCACCGTGCCTACGGCGGCATCGGTGACGTTGTGATGATCCTTCAGGACCGGGCCGCCGATCAGGGCCGACAGGTCCGCGCCGGCCGCGTCCAACTCTTCCACCCAGGGTCCGGCGCTGCCGTCCGGGGCGGGGCCGGGGCGGACAGCCGGGGCCGGGCCGGAGAGCGCCACGGCTTCCACGGTGCGGGCGGCACGGTCGAGGGTGGACGGGCGCCCGGCGGCGCGGGTGAGAATATCAAGGCTCATCTTCAGACTCCGGGTCCTGCGCCGGCGCGGCGGTGGCAGCGGGCGCGGCGGTGGGCGCGTTGGGGGCGGCGGGCGCCGTGGTGGGCGTGGACGTTGTGAAGATCAGGCCGGCGGCGGCATCGGCCGCACGCTCGGCGGCGATCTCGGCCCGGACTCGCGCGATGTCCACGCCGCGCCGGGCCAGCGCCTGCGTCTTGCTCATCAGGCCGGCCCCGATGGCGCCGACCTCGGCCGCAAGGTCCTTGGCGGGATCAACCCATTCCTGCCGCGGCGGCAGCCACTCGACATCATGGTAGGCGGCCGGGTCGCCGGCATAGGCGCGGGCGTCGATCCGCCCGGACAGGACGGCGGCGCGGATGAAGCGGTCCCACACGGGGCGGCAGAACTTGAAGACCACGACGTTGTGCTGCCAGTGTTCCAGGCGCTTCCTGAACTCGACCAGCCCGGCGCGGATGCTGGAATAGTTCACACTCGACAGGTCGCCGGTGAGCACCTCGTAGGGCAGGCCGAGGCCGGCGGCGATGGCGCGGAGGTGCTCCTTCACGAACGGGCCGTAGTGCTGCGACTCGCGCGGGTCGAAGAACTCCAACGAGGTTCCGGGGCGCAGCGGGACGATGGTCCCGGGCTCAAGCCCAGCGGTCAGCACGCCGTTCGACACCGTGCCGGGCAGTCCGCCCGCGTCGCCGTTGGGGTCCACAAGGGCCGCACAGATCAGGTTGGCGAGCTTCGCCCGGACCAGCGCCGCATCCTGAAGCTGGTCCAACTCCGACAGCGCCAACAGGACCGGGGCGAACCAGGACAGCCCGCGAACCTGTCCCGGCTCCAAGGCCTCGAACAGGTGAACCACGTCCTCGGCCGGGAGCCGCACCGGCGACCACCCGGCCTTCGCCATGGCCGTGAAGGGATCTTCGGGCCGGAAGGGCAACGCCAGATAGGCCAGCCGGCGGCCCATCTCGTCATGCTCGATCCCGCCCCGCACCCTGTTGTTGACCAGCGCCATGGGCCAGTCGGTCGGGACCTGGGATGGATGCAGCAGGCGCAGGCGCAGGGGCACGTCCGCCCCGGCATCGTCGTCCAGCAGGAGGTGGGCGAAGCTCTCGCCCGTCTCGATCCACTGCCGCACGGCCAGCGCCTGCAACCCGTAGAAGTCGGTGCCGGCGTCGAAGTCGGCCCGATCCGTCCAGCGCGCGAACATCTCGGCCAGCCGCGCGCGCTCCGCCGGGTCCGGGTGCTGCGGCGACGGCACGATGCCCGGCCCGACGATGTTCGCGACCAGGGCCGACACGGCCGCCGCGGCGGTCGCGTTGTTCCGCGCGGCGTAGGCGGCCCTCTCCCGGATCGTCCGTCCGGCACCGAGGATGTCGGTATTCAGGTTGGAGACCCGCGCCCCCGCCGGCCAGCGCAGGCCCGCACCGCCCGCCTCAAGCGCGCGGCGCTGTGTTCCACCGAAGTATCGTCGAAACAGGGTGAGCATGGGCGCCCGGCCATAGGTCAGTGCGCCTATGTTCTACGACTATCATCCTTCCGTCAACGGATCAGTTCCGCCCGTGAATGTACCGCGAGCGGATCGGGCCAAACGGGGCGGCGGGCGGTGGCGGTGGGCCTCCCGGCGGGGACGGTGCGGGAGACGGGGCCGGCGCGGTGCAGACACCCAGGGTCCTCTCCAGCTCCGACCAAGCGTCATCGTCCAGCCGGTCCAGCCCTTGGCGGGCGGCGGCGGCGCGGGCATAGACTCGGCAGTCCAGCGCTTCGTTCCTGTCGCGCAGCTTTTCCCAGGCCGTGACGCGGGCGCGGCCCTTGCCGCCGCGGGTGACGCGGTGTTCCGCCACCAACTGCTTGCAGGTTTCCTCGCCTATGTGCATGGGAATGTGGACATAACCCGCAGGACACGGCTCCCCGTCACCCGGCCGGGGCAGGCGCAGGCACCCGTAGAACTCCGACTTCGCGGCGGCGCTCCCCACGGGCCACAGCTTGACGCCGTTGGCGATCTTCTTGCCGCGGTGGTTCACGTCGCTGGCGGACGGCTGGCCGAGGATCGGCGCCAGCGCCTGCGAGGAACCCTTCACGGCCATGACGCGGGGGCCGGCGGTGCGGACCCACACCTTGACCGCCTCCATCGTCACGCCGTCGCCCGCGTCGATTGCCACCATGGTGATCGGCAGGGATGGACCGGCCGCGTGCGGGAAGGTCTCCGCCAGCAGGGCGGACAGGTTGCGCCACACGGCGGCGTCGAACGGGTCCCCCATCAGCACGCGATGGTCCACGAGCCAACTTTCCCGGCCGCGGCCCCAGGCCCACACCGACACCTCGATGCGATCCCGCTGCACGTCGGCACCCGCCGTCAGGAACAGCCCGCCGGCCGGGACCGTGCCCGGCTCCCACACCTCCCGGCGGTCATAGAGCCGCTGCCAGTCCGGCGCTTCGCCCCGGTCAACCCAGGTTTCGCCCAGCACCGTGTTCGTGAAGACCTGAAGGCGCTCCCGATCCTTGCGGGCGGCCAGGAACTCGGCCACCAGCTTGGGCCACGCCGCCCCCGGCAACGGGCAGTAGGCGCTCCAGATGTGAAAGGAGCGGTGCCCCCGGAACGGCGCCTCGGCCACCCACCGGCCGCGCTCCAACATGTCCAGCTTGTGACTCTCGTCGATGGGGCAGCCGTTGGCACAGACATAGTGCGCTGTTTCGGGATCGCCGTCCGACCAGCGCATCCCGGCGCCGGTCCCGTCCCCCCAGCGGAGCGCCTGAAACTCCCCGCAATGGGGGCACGGCACATGGTAGCGCTCCATCGTGCCGGCGGCGAAGGCGGCGGCGATCTTCGACTCCCCGTCCAGCAGCGGCGTGGAGCCCAGCACGGCCAGCGGGCGGAGGGATTGTGTCAGCCTCTTCAGGCCCAGCGCGATCTGGTCGCCTTCCCGCCCGGCGGCGGGCGGATAGCCGTCTACTTCGTCGAACAGCAGCACGTCCAGATCGATCCTGCGGAAGGCGCGGGGGCTGTTCGCGCCCGCGATCCTCAACGAGCCGCCGGGGAACGCCTTGCGCTTGATCGTGTCGCCCTTCTGCTTTGCCCCCGCCTCCGACAGCAGCCCGGCCAGCACCGGCCAGTCCCGCAGCGGGTCGACTGTGTCCTTGGAATAGTCCTCGCCATCCTCGGTTGTGGGCTGCACAACCATGATCTTGGACGGGCGCTGCGCGATGAAGTAGCCCAGCGCTGCGGACAGCATCTGCGTGTACCCGACGCGGGCCGATTTCATCACCGTGACCTGGTGAACCGCCGGATCGGTCATCGCGTCCAGAATGTCCCGCTGGTACGGGTAGGGCCGGAACACCGATCCATCGTAGAGCCGGGCGTGCTGCTCCGCCCACTCGGCCAGTGACAGCCGCGGCGGCGGGCGCAGGGCCGCGAACCACCCGGACGCGGCCTCGGCCACCAGCGGGGACACGGGCAGATCAAGCGGCATCGGCCCTGTCCTCGGCGGTGGCGATCACCCGTTCCTCGGCCAGCTCCACCAGCACGGCCTGCACGGCGTCGTCCAGCCGGCGGCGCACCTCGGCCGGATCGGTCAGTCGGGCCAGCGGGCCGGACAGCCGCGCCGGCAGGGCGGTGAAGCGGTCGCGCACGATCTGAAAGGCCGCGGTCACGGCGCGGGTGATGTCGGCGCGGGGGAGCAAATCCAGTCGCAGGGCCGCGTTCCGCAAGGCATAATGGTCTGCCTGTTCGCGGGCCAGCCGCGCCCTTTCGGCGGTCAGATCGTCACCGCCCGGTCCCAGGGCGCGGCCGGCGGCGACTTCGCGCAGGTGCCGAATGTAGGCGAGCCGGCAGGCGTCCAGGTCCAGCGCCCCGCGGCGGGCGTTCGGGAGCACGCCCTTGTCCAGCAGCTCCCGGATGGACCTGTCCGTTAAATCCAGATGCTTGCCGACTTCCTGTTGCGTGGCCATGGCGCGATCCCATCCGATCTAGGATTTATATCGCAATCGGATAGGAAGCGGAACCCCCTGTGCGGGATCATGTCTAGGGCGGTCATGGGGTCCGAACCACCCCCACGCCACCCTCCCCGGAAGGACCCGCCCGAAGTGGTAGGCCCGAGGCCGCGGGGCGGGGCAGCCGGCGGCCCCTGCGCCCGGCGGCGGGGGTTGATGCCCGCCGGGGCGGCGGCGTCACCATCACCGCGCGACCCGTGCGACGCCATGCCCGATTGCGGGCGCTGCGGCGGCCCGTGGTGGGGGTGAAGCGCCGGCGGCCGGGGTGGTAGCGGCCCCACACCCGAGAATGCATCCACGGGCCGCCGGGCGAAGCGCGGGCGGGGGCATCACCTCTTGAGGTAGGGGGAATAGCTCTTCCGCCGGCGCGCCCAATTGCGCAGCGCCTCCTTCTGCGCCTCGGTGGGCGGCGGCGGCTTCAGCGCCTCGGCCTGCGCGGCGAAGGCAGCCACCAGCTCCGCGTCGGGCAGGTCCCTGACCAGCGCCCAGGCCGGCACGGCGCGGCTGCCGGCAGCGCGGACGGCGCGCAGGGCTTCACGGTGGAGCGCTGCCCGTTGCTCCGGCGTGGCGTTGGCGGGGGCGGTGCGGGCGGCCAGCGCGGCGGCGATCTCGTCGGGGGTCATGGGGCGGACTCCGGCTTCAGCGTCAGGGGGAGGCTATCAGGCGGATAGGGAACGCGAAAGGGGAGGATCACGAACGGCAAAGGAACAGATTCAGTATCCGGCCCCGCCGCCCAAGCGGGGGCGGATTATATTACGTAGTAATATAGGGGGCGAGAGCGTGCAGCCATTGTGCAGGGAAATCAATGACTTAACATCTGCGCATTGTGCAATTGTGCAGCAGTTGTGCGTGCAGCAGAATCAATGACTTAGCGGTGGTCGATTGTGCAGGATTGTGCAGCGATTGTGCGATTGTGCGCCCGTTGTGCAGGGGCTTATGCAGGGCGTTGTGCAGCCCGGCCGGGGTGGTGCGGGCTACCTGTCGGCCCGCACGATCCCCTGCCGCGGCGTCCGGTTCGCGTAGCGGCCCGCGACGCCGATCTTGATCTTTCCGGCGTTGAACAGGTCGTTCATGGCGGTGGAGAGCGCCCGATCACTGAACCCACCGGAAAGGCGAGCGTCCCGGATCAGCTTGGGGAGGTAGTTCGCCGTCCCCTTGTTGGCGCTGGCCACCCGCCCCTGCATGGTCAGCTTGTCCAGCGCGGAGAGAACAACCTCTTCTGCCGCCCGTGCCGCCGCGTCCCGGTCCAGCCGGTCCACGAAGTCGCCTCCGCCGGGCCGATCCGGCACGAAGACGCCCGCCTGCCAGCGGACCGACAGCATCGTTCCCGGTGGCGCGTGGTTGCCTTTCACGATCTCCAGCACGCGGGCATCCAGGTCCGGTTCTCCGTCGCCGCTGGGATCGGGGTCGCGGAACGCCAGGAACGAGCGGGACTTGCCCGACCATGCGACGGAACCCGATTCGTAGGAGCCGACGGACAGGGCGCCCCGGCTGGGGTGGCCGATCACGATCACGGCACCGTGGATTGCGCACGCCATGCGGCGCAGCAGCAGCATGAACTGGATAGCGTCGCGCTTCTTATTCTCGTCGCCGCCGAACACGTCGGCCAGAGAATCCAGCACGATCAACCGGGCTCCGACCTGCCGCGCGCGCTGAAGGACGCGGGCATAGAACAGGGTCGAAGCTCCCGCGTCCGCATTGCGGTCGAAGGTCATCAAGGTCGTGTCGTCCTCTCCATCGTCGAACGGATGCAGGAGGTGCAGGTCATCCAGGTCGGCCAGAGACAGCCCCTCGGCCTCGGCAATCGCCGCCAGACGGCGCTGAGTTTCCTCGGGATGGTCCTCGCACAGCACCGCCAGCACGGGCGCCCGCACCGTCGGGGAGCCCAGCCAGGAGCGCCCGGCGGCGACCGCGACCAGGAGCTGTTCCGCGATGGTGGTCTTACCCTTGCCGGGCTTGCCCATCAGGATCGTAACTTCGTCAACGGGCACCCACGGCTCGGCGATGAACTCGCGCGGCGGGATAGGCTTGCCCGCCCATGCGGATGCCGGGGTGGTGGGCAAGGGTTCAAGGTATCCGCGCGGGTTGGCAGTGGTGCCGCCGGGCGCCTCGTTCCACGCGGTCCGCATTACGCCACCTTGCGCCGCGACGGCGCGGCCGTCTCGATCCGGGGGGCAGGCCACGTTTCGCGGACCCGCTGCCGTAGCCGCGTCTCCAGCGCCGGCGCGTCGCAGGTCAGGCGCGGGACGCCACAGAACACGGCGGTGGGGTTCAGCGACCAGTCCACGATGCAGACGCCCGTGCCGCCCGCCGCCAGCCACCCCAACGGGGAGCTATGCAGATGGAGCGGCCGGCCGTCGAACCGGGCCGCCTCCAGCGCGTCTTCGCCCAGCAGATGGGCGTCGCGGCGGACGGGGTGCCACCGGCCCGGCGCCTCCAGCCTGAAGGCGACCAGATCGTCGATCTGCTCCCAATCGGCGTACTCGCCCAGCCCGCGCAGGCCCGCCGGCACCAAGATCCAGGGGCCGGGGCCGCCGGCCGGGGTGAAGAGTCCTTCAGGCCCAACGTGCCCGTCGGCGGCGGCGTAGAGCGCCGGAAAGCTGAACGCTTTCGGGCGCCGAACCCCGGCGGCGGCCAGCCGCTCGCCCGTGGAGAAGGGCGTACTGACGGCCAGGGCGTGGAACAGGTGGCGCAGATCGTCGGTCATAGCGCCCCCCCGTCGTTCAGGGTCAGCAGGCCGTTCCGGGCGACCACGGCCAGCGCGGCGAAGTCCGCCGCGGCCAGCTTCTCCCCGCGGGCGCCGGCCTCCATCGCCGCCGTTGCGGCCTCGGCGATGATCGCGGCCAGCGCCCGCCGCGCAGCGTCGGGCGGCGGGGCGGGAACCCGGCGGGCCGGGGCGGGCCGCGGGTGGAGAGGGATCACGTCACCGGTCATAGCGCGCCTCCGGCGGTCCACCGCCCGGCGCTCCCGGCACAGGCCGCGGGCCGGCCATCACGCGGCCTCGCCGCGCGCCAGTGAGGCGAGGAACTCGCGGGGATGGGTGATGATGAGGCGCTTCGAGAGATACTTGACCGACTGGATTTTCCCTTCGGTCATCAGATTGTATGCGGAAGCGCGAGAAATCCCGACCGCGGCGGCCCAGTCGTTAACAGGCCAGCCGAAACGGTCGCGAGCATCGGACGGAGAGGTTGTCACCGTGGTTCTCCATGTCTCTCTGTGGACGTGGGACCACGGTGCAAGGGGCCGCCCTGAATGTCAGGGCAACTACCCGGCCTCAATCGAGCCTAGTATCTGCCCTTCCAGGAAGAGCGGCCGGCGACGGCCGGCGGGCCGGGAAGTTCGGATCGTTGAACCATCGCTGCAAGCGGTCCACGCGAGAGAGAAGAAATTCTGCTTCGCTGCGGCAACCTTCAGACTCAAGCTGGGAAGCCTGCAACGTGAGATGTATATACCGCTCGCTTACAAGTTTTCTGACATGACTTTCGTCTCGAACGACGGGAGCGATTCGCTTTATGTCGTGCTCAATGCCTGCCGGATCAAAATCCCCCGTCGCCAATCCATAAACCGTTCGCACGAATACTGCGAATGCGCCCTCTGAATGGCCCGAAATCTCTTTTCCGTTGTCGGTCCAGACGCGCGCCAGATCTTCAACGAACCGCTGCCGTGGTGCGCCCCACGCGCGCGCCTTGATCCCATGTCGCCCGCCGGGGTCGGGCCTGTCCGGGTCACCGCTCCCGAAGGAGTTCACGAACGCGCCGCGGACCCGCCCGGCCGCCCCGGATAGGGCGAAAAGGCGAACGATGTGGGGCTCGGCATCGAAGGTAAGAAGCTCAAGATCAGATATCTCGGGGTCGAATTTCGGGTTACTTGGCAGCGATGAAAGTAATTGTGCGCACTCGTAGAACAATTTTGCCAATTCGGCTGCCGCATTTTCCAGACGGGAAATCTGCTCTGCGATATATCCAACGCGAAAATCCGACGTATCGGACAGACTCTCTATGGCACACTCAATCAGAAACTGGCTGTCATCGGTTGGCGGATCGCCCAGCATTTTCAGAATGTCGCCAATATATTCTTTGTCGTGCGTACTGTTCATGCCGTCCTCCGCTCCACCTTCACGACATTACAGCCGATCCCCAGCCGCGGCGCTTGTCATCCGCGACCCGTTCTTAGCGCGGCGACGTTGGATGCCGGCGCCAGCCCGAGATTGGGCAGGGCTGCGCGCACCGCGGCGGCATGGTGAGACGGCGACAGGTGGGCGTAGTGCCGTTCAGTGATTCGCGTGTCAGAGTGCCCGAGTTGCGCGGCGATCACCTGCATGGAGACGCCCCGCTGCGCCAGCCAGGAAGCGTGAGTGTGCCGCAGGATGTGGAATGAAATAGCCGGCTTGATCTTCGCCGCGGCGCAGGCGTCCTTGATCGGTCGGTGCTGGTGGGACTTCCCCCACGGCTCCCCGTTCGCCCTGGTGAACACCAGATCGTCCGCCGTCCGCCCGGCCGTGTGGTCCCGGAAGAACGCAACCCCTTCCTCCGTCAGCACGACATGCCGCGGTTTCCCGCTCTTGGACAGCCGGACATAGACGGAGCCGTTCAACAGGTCGATCTCCTGCACCCGCAGCCGCGCCAGTTCTTCATACCGACAACCAGTCAGCAGCGCGCCGCGCACCATGGCACGAAGGTCCGGCGCCGAGGCGTTCACCAGCCGCACGGCTTCGTCCTGCGCCAGCCATCGCACCCGTGCTTCCGAGACCCCTTTGAAGGGCCGCACGGTTGCCCATGCAGAATCGGTCTCCACCCGCTTGCCCCGATAAGCGTGGTTCAGGGCCGCCTTCAGGATCTTCAGTTGGTGGTTCGCAGTGTGGCGGCGACGGCGGATCACGTCCGGGTCCGACATGTCCACGTCCGCCGTCCGCCGCTCCGCCGCTTTCGTCTTCGTCCGCAGCCGGGGCGGGCTGTTGGCGATCCCCTCAAGCCATTTCGTGATCCGGCCGCTGGTCAGCTTGGACAGGTCGATACCCCCCAGCGCCGGGAGGATATGTGCCTTCGCCTCCGTGTCGAACTCCTTCCGGGTCCGGGCGTTCTGAAGCGTGGCAAGATAGGAGGCCACGGCGTCGCGCACCGTCCAGGGACCGCCCTGGTGGACGGGTTCGCCCGCCGCTTCCGCCTCCCGCCGCCGCTCCGCCTCCAGATCGGCCCGGGCGCAGTCCTCGAACCATATGCGTGCCGCCGCCTGCGCCTGCTCGAAGGACAGTACCTCGATCCCGTCCGCGTCCCGGATGTCGTCGGCCATCCCCAGCCGCCGTTCCTGGTACTTCCCGCCTCCGAGGAAGCGGCGGGCGATCCAGCTACCGCTGGCGGAACCCCGGTAGTACCCGACATGCCGCCCGCGGTCGATTTCCCGCCAGTAGGGTTTCGGCCGAGGCGCCAGCTTGGCGCGCTTCGCCTTGGTGCTCAGGTTCGTGTCCGCGACTGTCCGGGCCATCGGGCTCCCCCAACTCTTCCCCAATATTTCCCCAATATCGCGTTTGGACACCTATGGACGGCTCCGGACGACATCTAAGGAAATCAATGTGTTGCTGTTGTCCATGGGCGTCCATGATAGTCTAGAAAACCCGGACATGCAAAACTTTCACGTTGGTAACACGGGTTCGAATCCCGTTGGGGACGCCACCCTTCCCAGGGTTCCGGCCATCGGCCCGCGAGGTTCTTCCAGCCCTGATCCTGCCTCCGCCCGCTTCTGTGCCTGGCGGTGTGCAGCACCGGCTGTCCGGTCCAGCATCCCTGCTACCTGTCCGTCGCCTGCGCGGGCGGTTTTCCCCTGTGCCGGCCAAGGCTGTTGCCCGCATGTCGGCGCGGCCTGATCGCGGTCGGTAATCGCGTTACATCGCGTCGGTGCCGAGCGGCATGCGGACGGCTGCCCGGACGATCCCGGCCGCCGTCCAGGCGGGCCGGTGGGCGGCGGACGGAGCCTGGTGCGGCCGTCCTCCCGCCCGCATGAACGCTGTTCCGGCGTCTCTGCCGTCCGCCCTGAGTCCCCCTGGAAGCGTTGTCGGATCAGCGGGTTGGCGTCCACCCTGCGGTGATTCCAGCGACCCGGCGCCGTCCTGGCCGAGTCGCGGGTGTCCGGTGACTATCCCGAGGTATAGATCGTTACACTTGATCCGGATCATGGCTTGGCAGACGGGGGGGCACCGATATGATGCCCGAAATTTCCTTAGTCGCCGCCTGGATCACCATGCACGACCACGCCCACACCATCGTCACCACGGGCAATACCCTGTACCCCGTGATGGCGGCCATGTTCCTGACCGGCCTCGCCGGCGGGTTCGGCCACTGCACGACGATGTGCGGACCCTTCGTCATGGCCCAGGTCGCCGGCGGGATCGCGGGGCGCGGGCCGGTCGAGGCCGCGTCGCCGCTGCTGGCCCGGCTGCGGGGCGGGTTGCTGCTGCCCTACCATGCAGGCCGTCTGACCACCTACGCCGCATTGGGCGGGCTGGTCGGCGGGCTGTCCGGGCTGGTGGTGCGGGCGACCGAGTACCGTTGGCTGCTGGCTGCCTTCATGCTTCTGGCAGCGTTGCTGTTCCTCGGGCAGGGCCTGAAGGGCCTGTCCGCCTGGATGCCGGCGCTCCTGCGCCTGACGGGACGCAGCGGCGGGGGCTGGGCGCAGGATATCGGCCTCTGGCTGTCGCGCCCGCTGCGTCCGCTGTTCGCCCGCCCGGGCGGTTTCAACGGCTATCTCCTGGGACTGGTGCTGGGCTTCCTGCCCTGCGGCTTCCTCTATGCGGCGCTCGCCTCGGCTGTCGGGGTCGGCAGTGCCGCCGGTGGTTTCCTGGTCATGGCGGCCTTCGCGGCCGGCACGGTCCCCGCCCTGGTGGCGGTGGGCGTGCTCGGTTCGGCGGCCGGCTTCCGATGGGGAGGGGTGATGCGGGCCTTGGCCCCGGCGCTGATGCTGTTCAACGCCGGGGTTCTGGGTCTGATGGCGTGGCACGCGGTGTCGGCATGAGCCGCGCCGCCACGCCGGCCGGTCGGCCGCTCAGTCGGCGACCAGATCCCGGTAGGCGTGCCAGGTGGCGTGCCCGATCAGGGGGAGGGCGACGATAAGGCCCAGGAACAGGGTCATCATGCCGACGGCGGCGGAGAAGGCGATCAGGAACGCCCACAGCGCCATCGGCTTCGGGTTGGCCTGAACGGCCGTGACGCTGGCCACGATGGCGGTGGTCACGGAGACATCCCGGTCCATCAGCATCGGGATCGAGATGGCGGAGATGGCGAACACGATGCTCGCCAGCACCCCGCCGAGAACGGTCCCGGTGATCAGGAAGGGCAGGCTGACCGACGAGTTGAACACGATGCCGACAAGATTATCGAAGTTCGGATTCAGGTCGCTGAAGAACAGAGCATAGAGAAGCGTGGCGATCCGGATCCAGAACAGCATGAACAGCAGGAGCACCACCCCCATATAGGCAAGGGGAATGGCTTTGGCACGCATGGCGTGCACGATCGCTCCCAATGAGACCGGTTCGCCCCGGCCAAGGCGCCGACTCGACTCATAGAGTCCGACGGCGGCCAGGGGGGCGACAAGCATGAAGCCGGCGCACATCGGCAAGAGAAGGTGGAACAGGCCGGAGCCGGTCAGGCCCAGCGCGAGCAGCCAGCTCACGCCGGCGACGACGGCGCCATAGCCCAGGCTGACGCTCCAGGCCGCGGACATGTCGCGGAATCCGAGTTCCAGCCAGAGCCAGGGTCGGTCCGGTGCGATCCGCCTGACGGCGGGGGAGGATAAGGTGGACAGAAGGGTGGCGTTGAGGTCGGTCATCGAGCGTCTCCCTGTTTCCGACGCACCCGGCCGCCTTGTTCCCGGCGCATTGACATTCGTCAAAACCGGCCGCGTCGATCCCTGAACTGCGACACTGTAGCACAGCGAAAGGTGCTCCGTTGATTCAAATCAATGCGTCAGAACTGCCCGACGTAGAATTTTACTAAGTTACGTTTGGCAGACCACACGGCCAGGATCGACTGGCTTCGACTGTCCTGAGAAGACCGGGGGTACTTATGGGCATTGCGCTCACCGGCGAGGCGTCCCGCGCGACGGCTGGACCCGTCGTGCAGGAGGCGTACAACGAAGACGTCATCCGCGCCTTCGTCATCGCAACCATGTTCTGGGGCATCGCCGCCTTCGCGGCCGGTGTCTTCATCGCCTTCCAGCTCGCGTTCCCGAGCCTCAATCTGGGCCTGGAATGGACCACGTTCGGCCGTGTGCGACCGCTGCACACCTCGGCCGCGGTCTTCGCCTTCGGCGGTAACGCGCTGATCGGCTCGTCCCTCTACATCGTGCAGAGGACCTGCCGCGCCCCCTTGTTCGGTGGCTCCCAGCTCGCCTGGTTCGTCTTCATCGGCTACCAGATCTTCATCGTGATGGCCGCGACCGGCTATCTGATGGGGATCACCCAGAGCAAGGAATACGCCGAGCCCGAGTGGTACGCCGATCTCTGGCTGACCGTCGTCTGGGTCGTCTATCTGGTGATCTTCGTCGGCACCATCGCCAAGCGTCGGGAACCGCACATCTATGTTGCCAACTGGTTCCTGCTGGCCTTCATCATCACGATCGCCATGCTGCACATCGTCAACAACATGGCGGTGCCGGTCAGTCTCGTGGGCGTGAAGAGCTACTCCGCCTATGCGGGCGTGCAGGACGCCATGATCCAGTGGTGGTATGGCCACAACGCGGTGGGCTTCTTCCTGACCGCCGGCTTCCTGGGCATGATGTACTACTTCGTGCCCAAGCGCGCCGGGCGGCCGGTCTATTCCTACCGCCTGTCGATCGTGCACTTCTGGGCCCTGATCTTCCTCTACATCTGGGCCGGTCCGCACCACCTGCACTATACGGCGCTGCCCGACTGGACGCAGACGCTGGGCATGGTGTTCTCGGTGATGCTGTGGATGCCGTCCTGGGGCGGCATGATCAACGGCATCATGACCCTCTCGGGTGCCTGGGACAAGCTGCGCACCGATCCGGGTCTGCGCTTCTCCGTGACCTCCGTCGCCTTCTACGGCATGAGCACCTTCGAGGGGCCGGTGATGTCGGTGAAGGCGGTCAACGCGCTCAGCCACTACACCGACTGGACCGTCGGCCATGTGCATTCCGGTGCGCTGGGCTGGGTCGCCTTCATCGTCTTCGGCGCGCTCTACTATCTGGTGCCGGCGCTGTGGAAGAAGAAGGACGTCTGGTCGCTGCGCCTGGTCGAGTGGCACTACTGGATCGCCACCATCGGCATCGTCCTCTACATCACCGCCATGTGGGTGTCCGGCATCATGCAGGGCCTTATGTGGCGCGCCTACGACGAGTACGGCTTCCTGCAGTACTCCTTCGTGGAGACGGTGCAGGCCATGCATCCGTACTACGTGATCCGCGGCATCGGCGGTCTCTGCTTCCTGACCGGCGCGCTGATCATGGTCTACAACCTGTACCGCACCATGAAGAGCGGCGAACCCGTCGGCCAGACGCGGCTCGCTCCGCACGCCGCCCCGGCCGAGTGAGGAGGGCGCCATCATGAAATTCAGCCACGAACCGATTGAAACGAACGTCATCCTGCTCGCGGTGCTGACACTGATCACGGTGTCCATCGGCGGTCTGGTCCAGATCGTTCCCCTTTTCACCGTGGAGTCCACCATCGAGCGGGTGGAGGGCATGCGCCCCTACACCCCGCTGGAGCTGGCCGGCCGCAACATCTATGTCCGTGAAGGGTGCTACACCTGCCACAGCCAGCAGATCCGCACCTTCCGGGACGAGGTGGAGCGCTACGGCCACTACAGCCTCGCCGCGGAGAGCATGTACGACCACCCCTTCCAGTGGGGCTCCAAGCGCACCGGCCCGGACCTTGCCCGCGTCGGCGGCAAGTACTCCAACGCCTGGCATGTGGCGCACCTGACCGACCCCCGCTCGGTCGTGCCGGAATCGATCATGCCTCCCTACGCCTTCCTCAACACCAAGCCGCTCCGGTACGAGGACATGGCGGATCACCTGAAGGCCAACCGGGCTGTCGGCGTCCCCTACACGGACGAGCAGATTCAGACTGCGGTGCAGGATGTGCGTCTGCAGGCGGGTGTCGATCCGGATGCGGACACGGCCGAGCTGCTGAACCGCTATCCGAAGGCGGTCGTCGGGGATTTCGACGGGAATCCCGAAGTCATCAGCGAGATGGACGCGCTTGTCGCCTACCTCCAGATGCTCGGTACCCTGGTAGATTTCTCGACGGTCTCGCCTGAAGACCTGCGGCAGTAGGAGGCGGGGATGGAAGATTTCCTCGTTCTCCTGAAGCAGCTCTGGATCGTCTGGTTCTTCGTCCTCTTCGTCGGTGTCGTCGTCTGGGTCTACTGGCCGACCCGCCGCGAAGGGCTGGAGCAACAGGCCACCATTCCGCTGCGCGACGACGACCCGCCGCCAGCGGCCCGTAGCAAGGGGTGAAGGTGTCATGCCCACAAAGATCGAGAAAGACAGTGCAACCGGCCGGATGACCACCGGCCACGAGTGGGACGGCATCAAGGAGCTGAACACCCCGCTGCCGAAGTGGTGGCTGTACACCTTCTATGTCTGCATCCTCTTCGCGGTGGTCTATTCGGTCCTGTATCCCTCCTGGCCGTCCCTGTCCGGTCACACCGGCGGCGTCCTGGGCTGGACCCAGCGTGAGGAACTGGCCGCCCGGCTGGCGGAGGAGAAATCCCGCCTGCAGCCGGTCGTGGCGAAGATCGAGGCGACCCCGATCGACGAGATCCGGAACAGCCCCGACCTGATGAACTACGTGCAGGCGGCGGGCCGCGTCGCCTTCGCGGACAACTGCGCCGCCTGCCACGGGGCGGGCGGGGCGGGCACGGTCGGTTTCCCGACCCTGGCCGACGATGACTGGATCTGGGGCGGCAAGCCGGACCAGATCCTCCAGACCGTCATGTTCGGTATCCGCAACACCAACCCGGAGAGCCGCGTCTCCGACATGCCGCGCTTCGGCGTCGACCAGATTCTTGACGCGCAGCAGATCGACGATGTCGCCGAGCACGTTCTCTCGCTCAGCGGTGCGGCGACCGACCCGGCGGCGGCGGAGCGCGGCACGCAGCTCTATGCCGACAACTGCTCCGTCTGCCACGGTGAGAAGGGCGAGGGGATCCCCGACATGGGGGCACCCCGTCTGAACGACGGCATCTGGCTCTACGGCGGCGACAAGGCCACGGTGGTGGAGACGATCACCTACGCCCGCCGCGGCAGCATGCCGGCCTGGAGCGAGCGTCTTGACCCGGCGACGGTCAAGATCCTCGCAGCCTATGTCCACGCCCTGGGTGGCGGCCAGTAGGCTTCCTCCCGATCGTGTCAGGGTGAGCCGAGCGCCTGTCCGGGACCACCCGGACGGGCGCTTGGTTTTTCAAGCGTTCCCCGCGGGCCTGCGACATTCTTGATCTAGCGCATGGCGGGACAAAGCGTCACGGGCCAATTTTTCCTCTGGGCAAGCCGGTAGCCTGCGGGCCCTCCGCGACGCCCGATTCGAAGGTGCCACGATGGATGGCGAAACAGATCTGATGGAGAAGCCGGCCGTTGCGGTCCGGTCTCGCAAGCAGAAGCCGACGACCGAAGCCGCGTCCGCCGACCAGTCCCTCTATGCCGACCGGGTCAAGGTCTATCCCAAGGCCGTGACCGGACCGTACCGTCGCGTCAAGACCGCGGTGCTTGTCTTCTGCCTCAGCCTCTACTATCTGGTGCCCTGGATTCGCTGGGACCGTGGGCCGGGGGCGCCGGATCAGGCCGTGCTGATCGACATGTCGGCGGGGCGTGCCTACTTCCTCTGGATCGAGATCTGGCCGCAGGAGGTCTACTACATCACAGGCCTGCTGGTGCTCGGTGCCTTCGGTCTGTTCCTCGTCACCTCCCTCTATGGCCGGGTCTGGTGCGGCTATACCTGCCCGCAGACGGTCTGGACCGATCTGTTCATGTGGGTGGAGCGCGTGATCGAGGGGGACCGCGGCGCCCGCATGCGGCTGGACCAGTCACCCCTGTCGGTCAGGAAGGTCGGCCTCAAGACGGCGACGCATACCGCCTGGCTGCTGATCTCGCTGGCTACCGGCGGCGCCTGGGTTCTCTACTTCAACAATGCGCCGACCTTCGTGGTTGACTTCTTCACCGGCGCGGCGACCGCCAAGCAGTATTTCTTCGTCGGCCTGTTCACGGCGACCACCTATCTGCTGGCCGGCTGGGCGCGGGAGCAGGTCTGCACCTACATGTGCCCCTGGCCCCGTTTCCAGGCGGCCATGCTCGACCGTGACAGCATGGTCGTGACCTACGAGAAGTGGCGGGGCGAACCGCGCGGCGGCTCCAAGGCCGGACCGGCGCCGGAGGGGCTGGGCGACTGCATCGACTGCGGCCAGTGCATCGCCGCCTGTCCGACGGGCATCGACATCCGTGACGGTCTGCAGCTCGAATGCATCGGCTGCGGCCTCTGCATCGACGCCTGCAACGATATCATGACGAAGGTCGGACGGCCGCTGAACCTTGTCACCTTCGATACGGAGAACAATCAGGAGGCCCGGTCCAAGGGGCTGCCCACGAAGTTCCGCCCGGTGCGGCCGCGCACGCTGATCTATGCCGGGCTGCTGCTGCTGGTCTGCGCCGTGATGGCCGCAGCGCTCGCCACCCGCACGACGGTAGAGGTGAACGTGCTGCGCGACCGCGCGCCGCTGTTCGTCACCCTGTCGGACGGCGACATCCGCAACGGTTACACGCTGAAGATCCTGAACAAGCGGCGGGCCGACGTGGATTACGAACTGAGCGTCGTGGGTATCGACGGCGCGCGTCTGGTGGTGCAGGATGTCGGTGAAAGTGATCGCGGCGGCCCGGTGGTGCTGCATGCACAGCCGGACACGGTGGTGCCGTTCCGTGTCTTCGTTACCGCGCCACGCGGTGCCCTGACTTCCGACTCCACCTCCATCCAGTTCATCCTGCGCGACCCGGTGGGCGGCACCGGCGACCGTTATGATGCCGTGTTCGTCGGGCCGCGGCCCGCCGCACTGCACTGACCGCTGCCAGGGAAGGATATCGACCGTGACGACCGTTCCGACCGAGTCTCCCCGCAAGAGCGCCTGGATTCCCTGGGTGTTCGTCGGCGGCATGCTGATCGTGGTCGTGGTCAACGCGATCCTGATCGTGGTCGCGTTGAAATCATGGACCGGGCTTGTCGTGCCCAAGCCCTATGAGCGCGGCATTCATTACAACGAGGTGCTGGAGGCCCAGTCGCGGCAGGACGCGCTGGGCTGGACGGTGAAGGCCGGGTTCGAGCCGATCGGCGGGCCGCTGGACGGCCGCATCGTGCTCACGGTGACGGGGCGCGATGGTGCCCCGCTCTCCGCTCTGCGCGTCGCGGCAGCCCGGCTGGTGCGCCCGGTGGAAGTGATCCCCGATGTCCCCCTGGCCTTCGACTATGTGGGCGACGGCCGCTTCGTCGCCCATGCCGTGCTGCCCCGGCCGGGGCAGTGGGATCTCAAGGCGACGCTGCACAACGGTGGTGACGCCTACGTCCTGTCCGAGCGGTTGTTCGCCCGATGAGCCTCGCCCTGTTCGACCTCGACACGGCTCCGGGCGACGGGCTGTCCGCCCGCCGGCCCGGTGAGGCCGGACAGGCCCCGGGCGCGGGGGGCTGCCTGCATTGCGGGCTGCCGGTGCCGCGTCCGGGCGACCGTTTCTGCTGTGCCGGGTGCGAGGGCGCCCATGCCCTGATCCACGAACTGGGGCTCGATGCCTACTACCGGCGGCGGGAGACGGCACCGGCGGAACCGCTTCAGGCCACCGAGGAGGTGAAGCTCGACTTGCTGTCGCAGGTGGAGGACCGGCCGGACGGGTCGCACTGCCTGCGGATGCGGGTGGACGGGCTGACCTGCGGGGCCTGTGTCTGGCTGATCGAAACGGCCCTGGCGAAGCAGCCGCAGGTGGAGGAGGTACGGGTCAATCTGACCACGCGCCGTCTGACCCTGCGCTGGTCCGGCCCGCGTGAGCGGGCGGAAGGGCTGGTGGCGACGGTGCGCCGGCTCGGCTACCGCCTCGCCCCGTTCGACACCGCGGCGGAGAACGACCCTCAGGCCCGGCACGAGCGCGAACTGCTGCGCTGCATGGCCGTGGCCGGCTTCGCCGCCATGAACATCATGCTGCTGTCCGTCTCCGTCTGGTCGGGGCATGCCGGTAGCATGGGCGATGCCACGCGCACCCTGATGCACTGGCTGTCGGCGCTGATCGCGCTGCCGACGGTGCTCTATGCCGGGCGGCCCTTCTTCCGCTCGGCGATCGCCGCGCTGCGGGCCGGGCGCAGCAACATGGACGTGCCGATCTCCCTGGGCGTGACGCTGGCCAGCGGCATCAGCCTGTGGGAGACGATGAACCAGGGGCAGCACGCCTATTTCGACGGCGCCGTGATGCTGCTCTTCTTCCTGCTGATCGGGCGCTATCTGGACAGCCGGGCCCGTGGCCGCGCCCGGTCGGCGGCGGAACATCTGCTGGCTCTGGCCCGTGCGCCGGTCACCGTGCTCCAACCGGACGGCAGCATCGCGCTGTCGGCTCCCTCCGCCGTGCCTGCCGGTGCCACTGTCCTGGTGGCGGCGGGGGAGCGGGTGGGCGTGGACGGTGCCGTGGCGGAGGGGCGTTCCGAGGTGGACACCAGCGTCGTCACCGGGGAGACCCGGCCGCTGCCGGTCGAGCCGGGAACACGCCTGTTCGCGGGCATGCTGAACCTCTCCGCCCCCCTCCGGGTGACGGTGACGGCCAGCGGCGAGGGAACGCTGCTGGCGGAGATCGTGCGCCTGATGGAGGCGGCGGAGCAGGGCCGTGCCCGCTTCGTCGCCCTGGCCGACCGGGTGGCGCGCCACTACACGCCCGTCGTCCACACCCTGGCTCTCGGCACCTTCCTGGCCTGGACCCTGGGGGTGGGCCTGGACTGGCAGCCGGCCCTGCTCATCGCGGTGGCCGTGCTCATCATCACCTGTCCCTGCGCGCTCGCGCTCGCGGTTCCGGCCGTGCAGGTGGTGGCGAGCGACCGGCTGCTGCGCCAGGGGACGCTGCTGAAGTCCGCCACGGCGCTGGAGCGGCTGGCGACGGTCGATACCGTGGTGTTCGACAAGACCGGCACCCTGACGCTGGGCCGGCCGGAGCTGCTGCCCGATGCCGGCCGCGACGCGGCAGTTCTGGACCGGGCGGCCACGCTGGCCCGGAACAGCCGGCACCCGCTGTCCCGCGCCCTGGCCCGGGCCGCCGGGCCCGGACCCGTCGCCATCGGCGTGCGGGAACTGCCGGGCCGCGGCCTGGAGCTGGACACCGCGGACGGCACCGTGCGCCTGGGCAGCCGCGCCTTCGTGGGGGCGCCCGCTGCGGCAGCCCCGGGACCGTCAGGCGCGGTTGCGGATGCCGAGCTGTGGCTGGCGGAGCCGGGCCGGGCGCCCGTCCGCTTCGCCTTCGCCGACCGGGCCCGCAGCGACGCGGCCACGGTGGTGAGCGATCTGCGCCGCGCCGGCTACCGGGTCGAGCTGCTTTCCGGCGACCGGCCGGAAGCGGTGGCCGCGCTGGCGGCCGAGACAGGGCTGGACGACTGGCGGGGCGGGGTGGACCCGGCGGGCAAGTGCGCCCGGCTGGCCGAACTGCGCGCTGCGGGCCGCCGCGTGCTGATGGTGGGGGACGGGCTGAACGACGCGGCAGCGCTCGCTGCGGCCGACGTTTCCGCGTCTCCGGCTTCGGCGGTGGACATCGCGCAGACCGCGGCGGATGCTGTCTTCCAGGGCGACCGGCTGGCGCCGGTGGCCGATCTGCTGGCCGTTGCCCGCATGGCTGACCGGCTGGTGCGGCAAAATCTCGGTTTCACACTGATATATAACATGTGTGCCGTCCCTATCGCGATGCTAGGACATGCCACGCCCCTGGTGGCGGCGGTGGCGATGTCTTCGTCCTCGCTGATCGTCATCGGTAATGCGATGCGTCTGTCCGGCCGTCGGACGGGGGCTCGTGCAGGAGGTGGATCATGAACAGCCTGTTGCTGCTGATTCCAGTGGCCCTGTTCCTGGGGCTTCTGGGCCTTGCGGCGTTCTTCTGGTCGGTGCGGTCCGGCCAGTTCGACGACCTCGACGGTGCGGCGACGCGGATACTTTTCGACGATGACAAGCCGTTGCCGCGGAAATCCGACAGTTCCGTCGGATCCCGCGTGGCCTGACGTCCCCTCCTGACACCTTGTTCCTGCTTTCGGAGTTTTAAATGCGTTCTCCCATGCTCGGCCTCACGGGGGCCCTGGTCGCTCTCTTCGGCCTCTTCCTCTCCGCCGGGGCCACCGACAACGAACTCTTCCTCGCCGGCGTGGTCTGCTTCGGGATCGGCGTTCTGCTGAACCTGTGGCTGATCCTCCGTTACGAGCGCTCGGGTTCCGAGCCGGAGACGGAGGCCGCTCCGGCCGAGTGAGCCGGCGCCAGCCCGGTCTGTGCCGATGGGGGCAGAACCCGACCGGGAGCGCCGGCCGCAGCGCTCCCGGTCCGCCCGTTCCGCCCCATCATTTCCCCCTCTGAATGCCCCTCTTGCATGGTAGGATGCAGCCTATCCCCGGCGGGCCGGGACCATGTCGGGTCCTGGCGCAGCGGTCCGGAACAGCAGAGGGACTCCACGGATCATGGCGGACCAGGACGACATCGATGCCATGTTCGGCGGTCAGGCGGAGCCGAAGAAGGCGGACTCCGAGCTGCCGGAGATTTCCGCCATCTATGACACGGAGGTGGAGGTCAGCGTCGTCCTCGGCACCTCGACCATCCGTGTGCGCGACCTGCTGAAGCTGGGGCGCGGCGCTATCGTTGAACTCGACCGCAAGATCGACGACCTGTCGGACATCATCGTCTCCGGCCGCATGGTCGGCCGTGGCGAGGTGACGATCGTCGAAGACAAGATCGCCGTCACTTTCCGCGAATTCGCGCGTGTAAGCGGATAGGACAGGCGGACGCTCCCCGGGAAAGGGTCCCTGTCAAAAAAGCTCCTGTCAAAAAAAGATCGCCGGCTGCGGACAGCCGGCGAAGATGAAGGGAGCCTCATAAGGAGGTTGAAGGCTTGACCGTGGCGAAACTGTCACGGTCAAGCTGTCCTCTATATAAACCTCCCGGCCCGGGTTTGAAAGGTCAAAGATGTGTCCGGGGCATCACACCGCCGCCGGGGTTAGACCGGCAGGTATGCGCCCTAATCCCCCCGCACGCCTTCGACCATGTTCTCAAGCTTCCGGAAGTCGAGGATGACCAGATGGTTGCCCCGACGTTCCAGGATTCCGTCGCGGGCCAGGTCGCTGAACACCCGCGCCACCGTTTCCCGCGTCGTGCTGACCCGGCTGGCGATGTCGTTGTGGATCGGGACGGGGGTGATCTCCGCCGTGTTGTCCGGCCGCAGATCCGGCTTCGCCAGCCGCAGCAGTTCCGCATGCACCCGGTTGTTGGCGCCCAGGGTGCTCAGATCCATGATCCGGCCGGTCGCCGAACGGACGATCCGGGCCAGCCGTCGCATCACCAGCAGCGCCACCGCCGGGTGTTGCGTTGCCGTCTCCAGGAACAGCCGCGGCGACATGAAGGCGACCTGCGTCTCCGTCAGCGCCACGATGCTGGCCGAGCGCGGCTCTCCGTCGATGGCGGACAGCTCCCCCAGATAGCCGCCGGCCTCGATGTCGTCGAAGGTGATCTCGCGGCCGGAGAGGGAGTAGTTCACCACCCGCACCCGGCCCTCCACGATGAAGCAGACATCGCGGCTCTCCGACGAGCGGTCGACGATCTGCTCCTGGGCGTGGAAGTGCCGCCAGCTGCACTGGCGCGACAGGGCGACCCGCTCCTCGGGCGTCAGGGATTTCAGCAGCTCAATCCGGTCCAGACCGGCGGGTTGGAAGTCGGTCACGGGTGGGTGCCATCGGGTGGTGGGGCGGCCAAGGTACAATGCCGCGCGCAGGCGGGCAAATTTCCCGGATCGGCCCCCTGCGGGCCTGCCTCCCTGCGGCCCTGACTCCGTGCGGCTGCGGCCTTCGGGCTCAGGTCGCCCGGCCGCTTCCGGTTCCGACCGTGCGCCGCGGCGCCAGCGCCCGCTCTTCCTGCCGGATGCGGTGGAACAGCAGCGCGGCGTTCAGGAAGGAGAAGACGAGCGCGATCTCCCAGGCGCCGAAGGCCAGGGGCAGCACCGCGATCTCTCCCGTCACCACCAGGTAGTTCGGGTGCCGTACATGGCGGAACGGCCCCCGCCGGATCAGCGGCGCGCCGGGCAGGGTGATGATCCGCGTCGTCCAGTACGGCCCCAGGCTCGCCACCACCCAGACACGGCCCGCCTGGAGCAGCACGAACAGCGCCAGCAGCGGCCAGGACACCGGCGCGTCCGCCGGTACCGTCAGGAACAGGGCCGCCAGCCAGCCGCCGTGCAGCAGCACGAACAGGGGATAGTGCCCGGCTCCGGTCTCGACGGCGCCCCGCGCCAGGAGGCGGCGCGTGTTCCGCCGGGCCAGCGCCAGTTCCGCCAGCCGCTGCACGGCGACCAGCAGGAACACCAGATGCGGCAGCCCCACCGTCATCCCTTAAAGCTCCAGCAGGGCCAGCGCCGCTGTGAATCCCGGCCCCAGGGCCGTCATCAGGTGCGGCCCGCGGGCCCCGCCGGCGATCCGCCGCTCCAGCACGAACAGGACGGTGGCGGCCGACATGTTGCCGTAATCGCGCAGCACGCTGCGGGCATCGTCCAGCCCGCCGGTGGCCGGCGCCAGCACCTCTTCCAGCGCCTCCAGCACCTTGGCGCCGCCGGGATGGCAGAGGCTGCCGGCCAGCCGGCGGCGCGACAGGCCCTGCCGGTCCAGGAAGGAATCGACCACCGGGCCGAACCTTTCCCGCACCAGCCGGGGGATGCTCTGTGAGAAGATGACGCCCAGGCCATCGTCCTCGACCCGCCAGCCCATGATGTCCAGCGTGTCCGGCCAGGTATGTTCCGCCCAGCCGACGACCCGGCCCAGGTCGCCGGAACTCCGGCCCCGTGTCGGGCGCCCGCCCGCTTCCGGCGGATCGGCACGCAGCAGTACGGCAGCGGCGCCGTCGCCGAACAGGGCCGTGGCCACGACGTTCGCCTTGCTCAGGTCGCCATGCCGGAAGGACAGCCCGCACAGCTCCACCACCAGGAACAGCACGGTGCGGTCCGGCATGCTGGCGGCCCAGTTGGCCGCCCGCGCCAGCCCCAGCACGCCGCCGGCGCAGCCCAGCCCGAACACGGGCAGCCGCTGTACGTCCGGGCGCAGGCCCAGGCGCTGCATCAGCAGCGCGTCCAGGCTGGGCGTGGCGATCCCGGTGGAGGAGACGGCGACGATGGCGTCCACCGCCCCCGTGTCCAGCCCGGCGCGCTCCAGCGCCGTCCGCGTCGCCGTCTCCAGGACGGCTACGGCGCTTTCCAGATACACGGCGTTGCGGTCCGTCCAGCCCCGCGGCTTTTTGTACCAGTCGATCGGAACGCAGGAATGGCGGGCCTCGATTCCCGCGTTCGTGAAAACGGGGGAGAGCCGGTCGAAATCCCGCAGTCGGCCGGCGAACACCTCCCGCGCGGTATCGCGGGTCAGTTCCTGGGGAAAGCGGTGGGGCGGGGTGGCGGTTGCGACCGCCAGGATCTTCGCGTGTGGCTGCATGGCGTCCGGTCGCGTGCGGGGTGTCACCGGGACAACCCGTGCCGGGTGCGGCCGGTGCCGCGGTCGGTACGGGGTAATCCGTCGGTGCGCCTGCGGACGGGTGTCCCGCCGGAACGGCAGTCATGCGTTTTTCGCGGAAAAAGCCCTACATTAGGAAGGGCCTGGGTCCGGGACGGACCCGAAACAGGAAAGGAGCATCCGTGGACGACCCCGTGGCAGCCTCGCCGACGCCTGAGACCCAGCCGGAAGCGCCGCAGCGCGGCCGTTTCGGCATGAGCCTCGCCGCCCGCCTGCGCGCCTATCTGTTCGCCGGCATCCTGGTGACGGCGCCCATCTCCATCACCTTCTATCTCGCCTGGCTGTTCATCGACGCCATCGACGGGATGGTCACCGGGGTGATCCCCGCCCGCTACAACCCGGAAACCTACATGCCCTTCAGCGTGCCCGGCATCGGGCTGCTGGTGGTGGTGCTGTTCCTGGTGCTGGTGGGCATGTTCGCGGCGGGCTTCATCGGGCGGATGGTGGTGCGCCTGGGCGAATCGATCGTTGCCCGCATGCCGGTGATCCGCGGCGTCTATTCGGCCGTGAAGCAGATCTTCGAGACGGTGCTGGCGAACCAGTCCAATGCCTTCCGCGAGGTCGTGCTGGTCGAGTATCCCCGCCGCGGCATCTGGGCCATCGGCTTCATCACCGGCACGACGGAGGGGGAGATCCAGAACCTCACGGCGGACGAGGTGGTGAACGTCTTCCTGCCGACGACGCCCAACCCCACCTCGGGATTCCTGCTGTTCGTGCCGCGCGGCGATCTGGTCCGGCTGAACATGGGGGTCGAGGACGGGATCAAGATGGTCGTCTCCGGCGGCATCGTCACGCCGCCCGATCCGCGCCCGGCCGAGCAGCAGCGGCGCAAGCTGATCCCGCCCGCGGCGCCCGCGGGCGATCAGGCGGCCGAATAGGGCGCCTCTGCCGTCCCCTATCCTGAGCGCAGATACTTCACCGCCGCATCGCGCTCGAACAGGTAGAGCAGGGTGCGCAGCGCCTCTCCGCGCGGAGACTGAAGCTCCGGGTCGCGCTCCAGGATCAGCCGGGCATCGTCGCGGGCGGCGGTCAGCAGGTCCCCGTGCGCGGCCAGATCGGCCAGCCGGAACTCCGGCAGGCCGGACTGCCGCGTGCCCAGCACCTCGCCGGCGCCGCGGAGCTGGAGGTCCTTCTCCGCGATCAGGAAGCCGTCCTCGCTCTCCTTCATCACGGAAAGCCGCTCCCGTGCCGTCTCCCCCAGCGGCGGATAGTACAGCAGCAGGCAGGAGCTGGCGGCGGCGCCGCGCCCGACCCGGCCGCGGAGCTGGTGGAGCTGGGCGAGGCCGAAGCGTTCCGCATGCTCGATCACCATGATGGTGGCCTCGGGCACGTTGACCCCGACCTCGATCACCGTGGTGGCGACCAGCACGTCAAGGCGTCCTTCCGCGAAGGCCGCCATGGCGGCGTCCTTCTCCGCTCCCTTCATCCGGCCGTGGACCAGCCCGACCCGCTCCCCGAAGCGCTCACGCAGGTCGGCGTGGCGCAGCGTGGCGGCGGCCACATCGACCTGTTCGGACTCCTCCACCAGCGGGCAGACCCAGTAGATGCGCTGGCCGCCGGCGATGGCGCGGGGCAGGGAGGCGATCACCTCCTCCAGCCGCTCGGCGGGCAGCACCACCGTCTTCACCGGCCGGCGGCCGGGCGGCTTCTCCGTCAGGCGGGAGACCTCCATGTCGCCATAGGCCGTCAGCGTCAGGGTGCGCGGGATCGGCGTCGCCGTCATCACCAGCGTGTCCACGCCGCGGCCCTTGGCCGCCAGTTGCAGGCGCTGGTGGACGCCGAACTTGTGCTGTTCGTCGATCACGGCCAGCGCCAGATCGTGGAACGCCACGTCTTCCTGGAAGACGGCGTGGGTGCCGACCAGGATGTGGATGCGCCCGTCGGCCAGCCGGTCCAGCACGGCCTGCCGCGCCTTGCCCTTGTCGCGGCCGGTCAGCACGGCCAGCTCCACGCCCGCCGTGGCACAGAGCGGGGCCAGGCTCTCCGCGTGCTGGCGGGCCAGGATCTCCGTCGGTGCCATCAGCGCCGCCTGGCAGCCGGCCTCCACCGCGTTCAGCATCGCCAGCAGCGCCACGATGGTCTTGCCGCTGCCGACATCGCCCTGGAGCAGCCGCAGCATCCGGCTGTCCGCCGCCATGTCGGCCTGGATCTCCTCCAGCGCCAGCCGCTGCGCCCCGGTCAGCGCATAGGGCAGGGTGGCCAGCACCTTGTCCCGCAGATGCCCGTCGCCCGCCACCGGCCGCCCGGCCAGCCGGCGCTGGTGCCAGCGGACCAGGGCGAGGGCAAGCTGGTTCGCCAGCAGCTCGTCATAGGCCAGCCGGGCGCGCGCCGGCCCGTCCGGGGCGATGTCGTGCTCCCCCTCCGGGTGGTGCAGCGTGCGCAGGGCGGTCAGCCAGTCCGGCCAGCCCTGCCGCTTCAGCCAGGCCGGGTCCTGCCATTCCGGCAGGGCCGGCGCCCGTTGCAGCGCGGCCTGGATGGCCGTGCGCAGGGGCTTGGGGTTCAGCCCGCCGGTCAGGGGATAGACGGGCTCCACCGCGGTCGGCGGCGGCGCATCCTCCGCCGGCCCGAAATAGTCGGGGTGGACGATCTGGAGCTGCCCGTTGAACCGCTCCGCCTTGCCGGAGACGACGACCTTCTGTCCGACCGGCAGGCGCTTCGTCAGCCAGTCCCCCTTGATGTGGAAGAAGACCAGATCCATCAGCCCCGTATGGTCCGTGCAGCGGACCCGGTAGGGGCGGTTGGCCGCCAGCGGCGGGGCGTGCCCGTCCACCCGCACGGTCAGGGTGACGTGCCGGCCCTCGGGTGCCGCCTCGATGCTCTCCACCGCCATACGGTCCAGGATGCCCGCCGGCTTGTGCCAGAGCAGGTCCACCACATGGGGTCCCGCCAGGCGCTCGGCCAGCTTGCCCAGCCGCGGCCCCAGGCCGGGCAGGCTCGTGATCGGGGCGAACAGCGGATAGAGGACGGCGGGGCGCACGGGGGTCCAGCGGGCAGGGGGTGGGGGCAGCCGTCGGGCGGATCACGGGCTATGTGCCACATCGGCCGCCGCTCGGGAAGCCGCGCGGCCGGGCCGGGCACGGCTATCGCATTTGCCCGAGGATGGTTCGGGCATAGTCGTCGGACCATCCGGCGCGTTTTCTGCGGAGGCGGATGGAATCCTGGTTGTTGGCGGAGCGGACGACGTTGAGTGCGAGTTTTCGGAGTGTGGCGAGGTTTTCCGGGCCATGGTCCTTGCGGTTACGGGCGCGGTCTTCGTCGAAGGAGGTGTCGAGCACCCAATGGACGGCGGCCTCGATGCTCCAGTGGGCGCGGACGGCGCGGGCGAGCGTCTTGGGCTCCAGCGCGGCGGAGGAGAGATAGAGGGTTCGGGTGGCGGTAGTGCGGCCGTCGGGGCTCGTGACCGTGCGTTCGACCAGGCCCAGGATCTTCAGGCCCGGCAGTACGGCCTCGTCGGGGAAACGTCGGTCGGAGGCGAGCCAGGCCACGTCGTGGCTTACCCAGTGGCGGCGCACCTCGATACGACCGTGGTCGGCATCGGTGGTGACATGGGGCACGGCCAGAACCGTTGCCGGGTCCGCGAAGTAGCGCTCAACCTCGGCCCGTAGCGCAGGGCGGTTGTCTTTCAGCGGAAAAAGCCAGTCGCCGCCCCGCTCCAGGATGGTCTGCGCCGTCCGCTCCTGCGCGTGCAGAGCGTCACCGGTTACCAGCACACCCTTGAGATCGAACAGTTCCAGCAACGCCCGCGCCGCCACGATCTCGTTCTCGCCCGCGGCCACCGCCCGCTGCCCCACGATCATCCGCGCGCCGGACGCAAACGCGCTCACCACATGTAGAGCCGAACGCCCCGCCGCCCGGTCGAAGGAGCGCCGTAGCGTCTTGCCGTCAATGGCCAGGACCCCGGCCCCATCCTCCCCCAGATGATCAAGGAACTGCTGGAAACAGCGGGAAAACGCCACCGGGTCCAGAAGCCGGAATACCCGTGAAAACGTGTCGTGGCTGGGCAGCCCGCCGGGAAGCTCGAGGAACTCCTCGAACAAGGCCCGCCGGTCCCGCGCGAAGGTCGCAAAGTCCACGCAGCTTTCCGCCCCGCAGATCGACGCCGTCAACGCAATCGTCAGAACATCCAGAAGAGCGTGACGCCGCGCATTCCCTGTCCGCGGATCGGGAAGACCTTGAAACGAAATCCGAAAAATTCCAGCCATCGACCCCTCCCATAAATCAGGGCCGACATACAGAATCCATTTCCCAACACCGCGCTACAAAACTTTCCCTAATGCGATTCCCGTGCCGGGCCGGGGGCCGGCCGCGGGTTCGCGGTGCTGGCATGAGCGGCGCCAGAGGCTATATTCCCGGCCGACCCCGAAGCGACGGACCCGGACCCATGACCCGCGCCGACACGCCCCCCAGTTCCCCGGACGGCCTGCCCCCGGATGGCCCGACCCGGGAGGCCCGCGTCAAGCGGCTGAAGTTCCGCAGCGGCCACCGCGGCACGAAGGAGCTGGACATCCTGTTCGGCGCCTTCGCCGAGCGCCACCTCGACGGCATGGCGGCTGCCGAACTGGACGCCTTCGAGCGCCTGCTGGACCTGCCCGACCTTGAGGTCTACGACTGGATTTCCGGCGCCGCGGAGCCGCCGGCCGGTCCCGTCGGGGCCCTGGTCGCCCGCATCCGCGCCTTCCGCTTCCGGCCGGAAGTCTGATAGGTTCCCCTTCCGTTCCGCTCATGGGTTCCGTGCCGCGATGACTGTCCTCCTGCCCGATCTGAAGCCCGGAACGCCCCGCCGCGTCCTCATCGCCGGGGCGCCGGAGGGGCACGACGCGCGCCTTCTGGCGGGGCTGGCGCGGGCCGCCGGTGCGGCGGGCCTGCTGCATGTGGCGACGGACGATGCCCGCGCCGCCCGGCTGGCGGAGGCGGTGTCCTTCTTCGATCCGGGCATCGAGGTGATCCTCTTCCCGGCCTGGGACTGTCTGCCCTACGACCGGGTGTCGCCGAACGGCGACATCGTGGCCCGCCGCATCGACGCCCTGACCCGGCTCCTGGAACCGGCGGCGAAGGACCGGGCGCTGCTGCTCGTCACCACGGTGAACGCGGCGCTGCACAAGGTCCCGCCGCGGCTGGCCTTCCGCAACGCCAGCTTCCGGGCCAGGGTGGGCGACCGCATCAACCTGCCCGAACTCCAGCGTTTCCTGGCCAACAACGGCTACACGAAGGCGCAGACGGTGCGCGAACCGGGCGAGTTCGCCGTCCGCGGCGGCATCGTCGATCTGTTCCCGCCGGGCACGGCGGAGCCGCTGCGGCTGGACCTGTTCGGCGACGATCTCGACGGCGTCCGTGCCTTCGACCCCATGACCCAGCTCACCACCGAGAAGCGCGACGGCTTCGTGCTGAAGCCGATGTCGGAGGTGTTCCTGGACGAGATGTCGATCTCCCGCTTCCGCACCGGCTACCGCGAGCTGTTCGGGGCGGTGACGGGTGACGACCCGCTGTATGAGGCGGTCAGCGCCGGGCGCAAGTACGCCGGCATGGAGCACTGGCTGCCGCTGTTCCACAGTGGACTGGAGACGCTGTTCGACTACATGCCGGACGCGCCCGTCACCCTCGACCCTCATGTGGAGGAGGCGCGCGACCAGCGGCTGGAACAGGTGCGCGACTTCTTCGAGGCGCGCCGCACCTTGCAGGAGGCGGAGAAGAAATCCGGCAACCCGGTCTACCGGCCGGTGCCGCCGGGCATGACGGTGCTCGATGCGGAAGGCTGGGACCTCCACCTCGCCGTGCGGCCGGTGGCGCAGCTCACCCCCTTCGCCGCGGCGGAGGCCGGGAGCAATCCCGACCTGACGGACGCCGGCGGCCGCAAGGGCCGCGACTTCGCCGATGCCCGCGTCCAGTCCGGCGTCAATGTCTACGACGTGCTGCGCGAGCACGTCGGCGCGCTGCTGGCGGACGGGCGGCGCGTCGTCGTCGCCGGCTACTCCACCGGCGCCCGCGACCGCCTGCGCTCCGTGCTGAAGGAGCACGGCATCGAGCGGGTGAAGGCGGTCGAAAGCTGGGCGGAGGTGGAGGGGCTGCCCCGCACTACCACGGCGCTGGTGGTGCTGGCGCTGGATCACGGCTTCACCGCCCCCGGTCTTGCCGTCATCACCGAACAGGACATCCTGGGCGACCGGCTGGTCCGTGCCGGCGGTCGCAAGAAGCGCCGCGCCGCGAACTTCATCGCCGAGGCGTCCGGCCTCAACCCCGGCGACCTCGTCGTCCACATCGACCACGGCATCGGCCGCTATGACGGGCTGGAGACGCTGGACGTGGGCGGTGCGCCGCACGACTGCCTGCGCCTGGTCTACGAGGGCGGGGACAAGCTCTACGTCCCGGTGGAGAACATCGAGGTCCTGTCCCGCTACGGCTCCGAGGACTCGGCCGGCCAGCTCGACCGGCTGGGCGGTGCGGGCTGGCAGTCGCGCAAGGCCCGGGTCAAGAAGCGGCTGAAGGACATGGCGGCCGCCCTCCTGCGCATCGCGGCCGAGCGGGCCCTGCGCACGGCCCCGCCGGTCGCCGTGCCGGACGGCGCCTGGGACGAGTTCTGCGCCCGCTTCCCCTATGCCGAGACGGACGACCAGCTCCACGCCATCGAGGACGTGCTGGGCGATCTCTCGTCCGGCCGGCCGATGGACCGGCTGGTCTGCGGCGATGTCGGCTTCGGCAAGACGGAGGTGGCCCTGCGCGCCGCCTTCCTGGCGGTGATGAACGGCATGCAGGTGGCGGTGGTGGTGCCGACCACCCTGCTGGCACGCCAGCATTACCGCACCTTCGAGCAGCGTTTCGCCGGGCTGCCGGTGCGGCTGGGCCAGCTCTCCCGCCTCGCCACGGCGAAGGAGACGGCGCAGACCAAGGCCGGGCTGGCCGACGGCACGGTGGACATCGTCGTCGGCACCCATGCGCTGCTGTCGAAGAGCGTGGACTTCAAGCGCCTGGGCATGGTCATCGTGGACGAGGAGCAGCATTTCGGCGTGAAGCAGAAGGAGCGGCTGAAGGAGCTGCGGGCGGACATCCATGTCCTGACCCTGACGGCGACGCCGATCCCGCGCACGCTCCAGCTCGCCCTGTCCGGGGTGCGCGAGCTGTCGCTGATCGCCACGCCGCCGGTGGACCGGCTCGCGGTGCGGACCTTCGTGCTGCCCTACGACCCGGTGGTGATCCGCGAGGCGATCCTGCGCGAGCACTACCGTGGCGGCCAGAGCTTCTATGTCTGCCCCCGCATCGAGGATCTGGAGCGGGTCCGCCTCCAGCTTGAGGAGCTGGTTCCGGAGGTCAAGGTGGTGGTGGCCCACGGCCAGATGCCGGCCAGCCAGCTTGAGGAGGTGATGACCGCCTTCGACGAGCACAAGTACGACGTGCTGCTGGCCACCAACATCATCGAGAGCGGCCTCGACATCCCTTCGGCCAATACGCTGGTGGTCCACCGCGCCGACCTGTTCGGCCTCGCCCAGCTCTACCAGGTGCGCGGGCGCGTCGGCCGGGCCAAGGTGCGCGGTTACGCCTACCTGACCTACCAGCCGCGGACCGTGCTGTCGGCCACGGCGCAGCAGCGCCTGCATGTGATCGAGACGCTGGACAGCCTCGGTGCCGGCTTCCAGCTCGCCAGCCACGACATGGACATCCGCGGCGCCGGCAACCTGCTGGGCGAGGAGCAGTCCGGCCATATCCGCGAGGTCGGCGTCGAACTCTACCAGCAGATGCTGGAGGAGGCGGTGGCCGACGCCCGCAGCGGCCGCGGGGCCGAGCAGGCGGCGGAGGATTCCTGGTCGCCGCAGATCAATCTGGGCATGCCGGTGCTGATCCCGGAGAGCTATGTGCCGGACCTGAATGTCCGGCTGACGCTCTACCGCCGCGTCTCCGACCTGACCGACCGGCAGGAGATCGACGCCTTCGCGGCCGAACTGATCGACCGCTTCGGCCCGCTCCCGGAGGAGGTGGACAATCTCCTGCGGCTGGTCGAGATCAAGCGGCTCTGCAAGGAGGCCGGCGTGGCGAACCTCGACGCCGGTCCCAAGGGCGCCGTCGTCGGTTTCCGCAACAACAGCTTCCGCAATCCGGCGCGGCTGGTGGATTTCATGCAGAAGCAGGCCGGCACGGCGAAGCTGCGGCCCGATCACAAGCTGGTTCTGCTGCGCCCCTGGGACAGCCCGGAAAGCCGCATGGCCGGCGTCCGCCAGCTCATGCTCAGCCTCGCCCAGATGGCGGCGGGGGAGGCCCTGACGGAGCCGCTGGCCCCGCCGCCGCCTCCACCCCCGCCGCCGCCCGCGCCGAAGGCGCCGGCGCGCAAGGCCATCGTGATGGGCAGGAACACGGCTCCCTGGCGGCCGCGGGGGCGCTGACGCCTCAGCCCGTCAGCCCCAGGGTCCTGCCATCCGTCGCCATTCCGCCGGTCGCGGGGCTGGAGGCGGCCGGGCCGGCATCCACGGCGGCAAGGTCCAGCAGCGGCAGCAGGGCCGCCGGTTCCTGCGCGCCGGCCAGCCCGTACTGTCGGTTGAAGACGAAGCAGGGGACCGCCTGGATGCCCAGTGACCGGGCCCGGGCGTCGCTGGCAGACACGGCCGCCGTGTCCTCGCCCGCTTCCAGGTGGCGCGCCACGGTCGTGCGGTCCATGCCGCAGGCCCCGGCGACGGCGATCAGGACGCCGCGGTTGCCGATGTCCATGCCGTCCACGAAGTAGGCGCGGAACAGGGCCTTCGCCACCTGCACCGCCCGGCCGTAGCGTTCGGCCAGCAGCACCAGGGCATGCGCCTCCAGGGTGGAGGGGGTGCGGCGGATGCGGCCGAGATGCAGCGGCAGCCCGTCCTGCGCCGCCGCCTGTTCGACCGCCGCGAAGAGCTGCCGCGCCCGCTCCAGGCTGCCGAAGCGGTGGGCGAGGTAGAAGAAGCGGTCCATGCCGCCGGCCGGCATGTCGGGATTGAGCTGGAAGGGCAGCCAGCGCGTCTCGGCCCGCAGGCCCGGCCGCTGGGCCAGCGCCAGGTCCAGGCGGTGCCAGCCGAGATAGCACCAGGGGCAGATCAGGTCGGAGAAGATTTCGATCAGCATGGACACTCCCGCCGACCAGCCTATCCGATGTGCCGTCGCCTGACGAGATCCCCGCCGATGCCGCTCCGGCAGCAGGAAGCCCGGCGGGAAGCCGGAGTACCTTTTCCGTTCCGCGGGTTCCGTGTTTCCGCTACCCTTGGCGGCGGACGCAGAGGATGGCGGCAGGGCCGGAGGGCGGGACGATGTCCGAAACCTACGTGACGCTGAAGATCCGTGAGGCGCTGACGGCGGCGCAGGGCAACCGTGCCCAGGCCCAGCGCGTGCTGATGTCCTGGGCGCTGGAGGACGACCAGTTGCTCCGGGGTCTCTGCCGCCCCTTCCTGAAGGCCATCGCCGGCAGCGCCATCGAGCGGGTGGCCCGCGTCGGGTCCGTCCCGGCGCCGCGCCCCTCGGCCACCGGCAGCCGTGCTCCGGCCCCGGGCAAGGGCGGCCGCGCGCTCACCCCGCAGATGCTGGACGCCATCATTTCGCGCATGGGCGGCGGCCAGCCGGCCCCGGCACCGCAGAGCATGCGGGACGTGCTGCGCCGTCCGGCCGCCGCGGCGGACACCCCCGGTCAGGACGACGATCCCCGGCAGGCCGAATCCCTGAAGGCGCTGGCGGCCGCCTTCCGCGACCGGCGCTGATCCTCAGCGCATGACGGTGCAGGAGCGGCCGCGGCACTGCACCAGGACGAAGCGGTCCTTCATGCCGGTACAGGCGATCTTGTAGACCGTCTCGTCGGCGCGGCCGGTGACCTGCCGCAGCGTCTCTACCTTGCCCGGCGGACAGTTGGCGTTGCGCGCCGCGTCCTTGGCCTCGGCCTGCTGCGCCTGGGCGGGACGGGCGGCTCCGGCCAGGGCGACCGCGACGACGACGGCCACGGCAGGGGCGGCGCGGGCGGGGGCAGAGCGGGCAGGGGCAGAGCGGGCAGGGGAAAGCTTGATCGGCATCATGCCCCGATTGTCGGGCCGGCCCCGTGGCGATGCAAGCGACAGCCGCGGGGCGGCGTCCGCAGCCGCGGCCCTTCGTCCGGCGCATGAAAAAGGGCCGCCCGTCGCCGGGCGGCCCTCAACAGGCCGGGGAAAGGGGGTTCTCCCGGCCCTTGGCATCACACCGAGTAGTACATCTTGTACTCGATCGGGTGCGGCGAGGTCTCGAACGCCAGGGTCTCCTCCATCTTCAGGTCGATGTAGCCGTTGATGAAGTCGTCCGTGAAGACGTCGCCCTTCTTCAGGAACTCGCGGTCGGCATCCAGGCTGTCCAGCGCCTCGCGCAGGCCGCGGCAGACGGTCGGAACCTCCTTCAGCTCCTCCGGCGGCAGGTCGTAGAGGTTCTTGTCCATCGCGTCGCCCGGATGGATCTTGTTCTGGATGCCGTCCAGGCCGGCCATCAGCATGGCGGCGAAGGCCAGGTACGGGTTGGCCGCCGGATCCGGGAAGCGGACCTCGACGCGCTTGCCCTTCGGGCTGGTCACGTAGGGGATGCGGCAGGAGGCCGAGCGGTTGCGCGAGGAGTAGGCCAGCAGCACCGGCGCCTCGTAGCCCGGGACCAGACGCTTGTAGCTGTTGGTCGTCGGGTTGGTGAAGGCGTTCAGGGCGCGGGCGTGCTTGATGATGCCGCCGATGTAGTAGAGCGCGGTGTCGGACAGGTCGGCATAGCCCGACCCGGCGAACATCGGCTTGCCGTCCTTCCAGATCGACTGGTGGCAGTGCATGCCCGAACCGTTGTCGCCGAAGACCGGCTTCGGCATGAAGGTCGCCGTCTTGCCGTAGGCGTGCGCCACGTTGTGGACGACGTACTTGTAGAGCTGCATGCCGTCGGCCATCTTCACGAGCGTGCCGAACTTGACGCCCAGCTCGTGCTGCGAGGCCGCGACCTCGTGGTGGTGCTTCTCGACCTCGACGCCCATGTCGGCGAGCACGCTCAGCATCTCGGCGCGCAGGTCCTGGCCGGCATCGACCGGCGGCACCGGGAAGTAGCCGCCCTTCACCGCCGGGCGGTGGGCGAGGTTGCCGCCCTCATAGGCCTTGCCCGAGGTGTAGGGGCCTTCCTCGCTGTCGAACTCGTACATCACCCGGTTCATCGAGACGTCGAACTTGACGTCGTCGAACACGAAGAACTCGGCCTCCGGGCCGAAATAGGCCGTATCGCCGATGCCGGTCGAGGCCATGTAGCGCTCGGCGGCCTTGGCGATGGAGCGCGGGTCGCGCTTGTAGGGCAGGCCGGTTGAGGGCTCGTAGACGTCGCAGAAGACCGTCAGCAGCGGCTGGGCCGAGAACGGGTCCATGACGGCCGTGGAGACATCCGGCATCAGGGTCATGTCCGACTCGTTGATCGCCTTCCAGCCGGCGATCGAGGAGCCGTCGAACATCACACCGTCGGCGAACATGTCCTCGTCGACCGTGCTCACGTGCTGGGCGGTGTGTTGCAGCTTGCCGCGCGGATCGGTGAAGCGGAAGTCGACGTACTTGACGTCGTGCTCCTTGATCAGGTCGAAGACTTTGCTGAGATCGGACATAGCCTCAATTCCGTTCGTTTGCGGTTGGTTGGCCGGTGGCTTGCTTTCCCCCGGCGGAGTCCGGCGTCACTGCGACGCGGCCGGCCGTCGGAGCGTGGCGCGGGCGGCCCAGGCCTCCGCCGCGCCGAATCGGTTCAGATGGCGTCGGAGCCGCGTTCGCCGGTGCGGATGCGGATGACCTCCTCGACGGGGGTGACGAAGATCTTGCCGTCCCCGATGCGCCCGGTGTGCGCCGCCTGCTGGATCGCCTCGATGGCGCGGTCCACCAGCACGTCGTCCATCACGATCTCGATCTTCACCTTGGGCAGGAAATCGACGACGTATTCGGCGCCGCGATAAAGCTCCGTGTGGCCCTTCTGGCGGCCGAATCCCTTCGCTTCGGTCACGGTGATGCCCTTGATCCCGACCTCGTGCAGGGCTTCCTTAACCTCATCGAGCTTGAAGGGCTTTATGATGGCTTCGATCTTCTTCATCGGGTCCTGAAGCTCCGTTTGCGGCCGGCACCCCGCGGATGCGGCACGTCCGATCCGTTAGCATGCATCATGCCACCCGGACTTGTCAGGCCCAACGGCATATCGGCATCGGGAACCTTCCTCGGCTGCCGCGAAATGAAGCAGGCGCATGCCCATAAAATGGGCAATTGGGCGCCATGACGGCAGTGCCCCCTGGTATCCTGCCCTGGTCGCGGTCTCTGCGATTTTTCGTAACCGGGGCCTTGACGCCGGGGGGGCGACTGGGGCATAGAGCGGCCTCCGACGGCGATGGTAGCTCAGTTGGTAGAGCCCTCGGTTGTGGTCCGAGTGGTCGTGGGTTCGAGTCCCATCCATCGCCCCATCCCCCTTCTTCCCCTCAACCTCCAACGACCGCGGTTTCCCCGGACGGGCCCGTGCGCCGGAGGGGAAGGCTGCGCCGGGGACTGGCATGTCGGACCTCATCCAGCTTGGACTGACCAATCTGATCTCGCCGATGGTGCTCAGCTTCGCGCTGGGTTTCGCTGCGGCGGTGGCGCGCTCTGACCTCGACATTCCCGAGGCCGTGGGGCGTGCCCTGGCGATCTATCTGATGTTCGCCATCGGCTTCAAAGGCGGCGCAGCCCTGGCCGCCAACGGGGCGGGCGGGGGCGTCGTCGCCGCCATGCTCGCGGCCCTGCTGCTCAGCGCAGCGCTGCCCTTCCTGGCCTACGCGCTGCTGCGCGCCCTGACCCGCATCGGCCCGGTGGATGCCGGCGCCGTGGCGGCGCATTACGGGTCCATCAGCATCGTCACCTTCGTCACCGGCAGCCAGTTCGTCACCGGACAGGGAATCGGCTACGAAGGCTACCTCGTGGCCATGATGGCGTTGATGGAGACACCGGCCATCGTCAGCGGCCTGTTCCTCGCCCGCCGTGCCCTGGCACGCCAGGGCGGAACGGTGCCCGGGGCCGCCCGCAAGGACGCTTTCCTGTCGCAGGAGCTGCTGCGCGAGATCCTGCTGAACGCCAGCGTCGTGGTGCTGGTCGGCGGATTCCTGATCGGCTGGGCCACCGGCGAGCGCGGCATGCTCATGGTGAAGCCTTTCGTGGCGGACATCTTCAACGGCGTGCTCTGCCTGTTCCTGCTGGACATGGGACTGGTGGCCGCGCGCCAGCTCCGCAGCGTCAAGGCCCTGTCGGCGCCGCTGCTGGCCTTCGGCCTCTACATGCCGCTCCTGGGGGCGGCGGCGGGGCTGGGGACGGCCTGGCTGCTGGGCCTGTCGCTGGGCGGGGCCACGCTGCTGGCGGTGCTGACGGCCAGTGCCTCCTACATCGCGGTGCCGGCGGCCATGCGGCTGGCCCTGCCGCAGGCGAATCCGGCCGTCTATGTCACGCTGTCGCTCGTGATAACCTTCCCCTTCAACGTGGTCGTGGGCATTCCGCTCTACTTCGCGGCGGCCCGCGCTCTGGGCTTCGTCTGAGGAGGCCAGCATGGAAACGCATCGGCGCAAGCGGGTGGAGATCGTCGTCGAGCGGGCGCGGGCGCCCACCATCCTGGGTCGCATCCGCGAGCTGGGGGCGACCGGCTATACCCTGATCCCCGACGTGTCCGGCCAGGGCCACCGGGGGATGATGGGCGGCGGGGAGGTGTTCGACACCTACCGCACCGTCATGATCCTGGTGATCGCGCATGAGGACCTCGCCCGCACCCTGCTGGCAGAGATACACGCTCTGCTGGAGAACTACACCGGCATCGTCTATCTTTCGGATGTGGAAGTGGTCCGCGCCGACCACTTCTGAACGTCCGGTCCGGGACAGGTCAGGAGCGCTGCCATGGCGGACGAACTGCTGACCGTGGCGGAGATGGGCCGGGCCGACCGGGCGGCGATGGCCGCCGGGGTGCCCGGACCCGTCCTGATGGAGCGGGCGGGCGCGGCGGTGGCCGCGGCTGCGCTGGCCCGCTGGTCGCCCTGTCCGGTCGCCGTTCTCTGCGGTCCCGGGAACAATGGCGGTGACGGATTCGTGGCGGCCCACCTCCTGGCGGAGCGGGGCTGGCCTGTCCGGCTGGCCCTGCTGGGGGAGGTCGCGGCGCTCCGGGGGGACGCGGCATGGGCGGCGTCGGGCTGGACGGCTCCGGTGGAGCGGCTGGAGACCGGCGTGCTCGACGGGGCGGGGCTGGTGATCGACGCCCTGTTCGGCGCCGGCCTCTCGCGCCCGCTGGACGGTCCCGCAGCCGACATTGTGGGGGAGATCGGGCGCCGCGCCCTGCCGCTGCTGGCGGTGGACGTGCCCAGCGGGGTCCGCGGCGACGATGGTGCCGTGCTGGGCTGTGCGCCGCGGGCGGACCTGACCGTCACCTTCCACCGCCGCAAGCCGGCGCATGTGCTGCTGCCCGGCCGGCTCCTCTGCGGCGAGGTGGTGCTGGCGGACATCGGCATTCCCGACGGCGTGGTGGAGGCGATCGCCCCGCGCACCTGGGAGAACGGCCCCCGGCTCTGGGGCGCACGCTATCCCTGGCCGCGGCCGGAGGGGCACAAGTACAGCCGCGGCCATGCCCTGGTGCTGGGCGGCGCCGTCATGACCGGGGCCGCCCGGCTGGCGGCGCGGGCCGCGCTGCGGGCCGGGGCCGGGCTGGTCACCATCGCCGCCCCGCCGGAGACGGTGACGCTCTACGCCCTTTCCCTGCCGTCGGCCATCGTGCTGCCCGCCCCCGACGGGGCGGCGTTCGAGGCGCTGCTGGACGATCCGCGGCGTAACGCCGTCCTGCTCGGTCCCGGGGCCGGTCCGGGCGAGGCGCTGGCGACCCGCGTGCTGGCGGCGCTGGCCCGCGACCGCAGCGGCGTGCTGGACGCGGACGTCTTCACCAGTTTCGCCGGCGGACTGGAGCCCTTGGCCCTGCGGCTGCACGACCGCTGGGTGCTGACCCCGCACGACGGCGAATTCGTCCGCCTGTTCGGCCCCCTGCCGGGCAGCCGGCTGGATCGCGCCCGTGCCGCCGCGCGCGCCTGTGGCGCCGTCGTGCTGCTGAAGGGGGCGGACACGGTGGTGGCGCATCCGGACGGCCGCGCCGCCGTCACCACCAACGCGCCGCCCGATCTGGCGACGGCCGGCAGCGGCGACGTGCTGGCCGGGCTGATCGTGGGGCTGCTGGCGCAGGGCATGGACGGGTTCGACGCCGCCTGTGCCGGGGCCTGGCTGCACGGGGAAGCCGGCCGCGCCGTCGGCCCCGGCCTGATCGCCGAGGATCTGCCGGAGGCGCTGCCTGCGGTGCTGCGCCGGCTGAAGGCCGACGCCTGAGTGGCCCCGCGGCATCCGGTCCTCGCCCCGTCCGGCCACGCAACAACGGGCAGGAAGCCGTTGCGCAGTGTTGCGCATCCTGTGGATGACTTCCCCGCGGCCAGCCCGTCCGGGGCTGGCGCACCCCGTTGCCCGAATCCACACTCTGGACTAGGGTTTGATCATGACATGGTTAACCCTCTTGGCAGGGGGTGACCGTGCCGGGACCGCTGAGCGGCCCGCGCCGGGTCCGCCGGCGTGGGAGGATCGCGGCACGGACCACCCGCATGACGGGCGGGAAGGGGGCGACATGCTGGCCGGGATCGACCTGCCGGATGAAGATGCGGATGAGGACAGGGCACCGGACACCGCCGGGGGCGATCCGGCAGCCCTGACAGGCCGGCTGTTCCGGCGGGTGCTGGGGGATGACGTATCCGAGATGGCGCAGGTGGTCGCGGTGACCGACGATCCGATGGGGCGGCCGCATGTGCGGGTGGTGGTCTGGACCCTGGGCCGTGGCGACGCCTGCGCGCATGAGATCCGCACCATGGCCCTCTCCAGCTTCCTCGCCCAGTTCGACGCCAGCCCGTGAGCCCGGCCGTTCCGGTGTGTCGCCGGCGCCCGCGCTCTTCAGGGATGATGCGCACCCCGTCACCGCTGTTCCGCAGGAAGGGCCGGCGCTCTATATAGTCGGGACCCGTGCGGCGGTCGCCCGCCGGCGCGGGGTCCGGAGACGCCTGGCCCGAAAGACGCCTCATGCCTGACACGACGATGTTCACCCCTGCCGGCAGCGTGGCCGGCGCCGACCGCCGCCTGCGGATGCTGCGCGCGCTGGAGAAGAAGGTGCTGTGGCTCAGCACCTGGATGATCCACAACGCGAACCATCTCCGCCCCAGCCGCGACGGGCTGAAGGTCGGCGGGCATCAGGCGTCCTCGGCCTCGGTCGCCACCATCCTGACCGCGCTCTATTTCGACGTGCTGCGGCCGCAGGACCGGGTGGCGGTGAAGCCGCACGCGAGCCCCGTCTTCCACGCCATCCAGTACCTGCTGGGCCGGCAGCAGCGGGAGAAGCTGGAAGCGTTCCGCGCCCTCGGCGGGGCGCAGAGCTATCCCTCGCGCACCAAGGACACGGCGGACGTGGACTTCTCCACCGGCTCGGTCGGCCTGGGTGTCGCCGGCACCGCCTTCGCCTCCCTGGTGCAGGACTATGTCCGCCTGAAGGGACTCAGCCGCCAGCCGGAAGGCCGCATGATCGCCATCGTCGGCGATGCCGAGCTGGATGAGGGCAACGTCTTCGAGGCGATGCTGGAGGGCTGGAAGCACGACCTGCGGAACACCTGGTGGATCATCGACTACAACCGCCAGAGCCTGGACAGCATCGTCTCCGACAAGCTCTGGGTTCCGATCGAGGGCATGTTCCGCTCGCTCGGCTGGAACGTCGTGATCCTGAAGTACGGCAAGAAGCTCCAGGCCGCGTTCGAGCGGCCGGGTGGTGATGCCCTGCGCGACTGGATCGACAACTGCCCGAACCAGCTCTATTCGGCCCTGACCTTCAAGGGCGGGGCCGCGTGGCGCGAGGTGCTGAAGCGTGACCTGGGGGAGGTCGCGGGCATCCGCGCGCTGCTGGACGCGCATGACGACGATGCCCTGGCCGATCTCATGACCAATCTGGCGGGCCACGACCTGCCGACCCTGCTGGAGGCGTTCCACGGGGTGGAGGGGGAGCGGCCGGCCTGCTTCATCGCCTACACGGTGAAGGGCCGCGGCCTGCCCTTCGCGGGGCACAAGGACAACCATTCCGGCCTGATGAACCCGGATCAGGTCGCCGCCTTCAAGGCGCGCTGCGCCGTGCCGGACGGGCAGGAGTGGGACCGCTTCGCCGGCCTCGACGTTCCCGCGGCGGAGCTGGAGGAGTTCCTGCGGGAGGTGCCCTTCGTCTCCGGCGGGGAGCGCCGCCTCTCGGCGCCTGCGGTGCCGGTCCCCGACGGTTTCGCCGTACCGCAGGGGGCGCGGCAATCCACGCAGGAGGGATTCGGCCGCATCCTGGGGGAGATCGCCAAGGACTCGGGCGATCTGGCGGCGCGCATCGTCACCACCTCGCCCGATGTCACCGTCTCCACCAACCTGGGCGCCTGGGTCAACCGGCGCGGCCTGTTCGACCGCACCCTGCGGGAGGACATCTTCAAGGAGCAGAAGGTCGTCTCCGCCCAGCGCTGGCAGGGCAGCCCGGACGGCCAGCACATCGAGCTGGGCATCGCCGAGCACAACCTCTTCCTCATGCTCGGCGCGCTCGGTCTCAGCCACGACCTGTTCGGGACGCGGCTGCTGCCGATCGGCACGCTCTACGACCCGTTCGTGAAGCGCGGACTGGATGCCTTCAACTATGCGCTCTACCAGGATGCCCGCTTCATGGTGGTGGCGACGCCCAGCGGCATCTCCCTGGCGCCGGAGGGCGGGGCGCACCAGTCCATCGCCACGCCCCTGATCGGCATGGGCCTGCCGAAGCTCGCCAGCTTCGAGCCGGCCTATGTGGACGAACTGGCCGCCATCCTGGCCTGGGGCTTCCGCTGGATGCAGCAGCCCGACGGCGGCTCGGTCTATCTCCGTCTCTCCACCCGCCAGCTCGACCAGCCGGTGCGGACCCTGGACGCGCCCCTGCGCGACGCGGTGATCGAGGGCGGCTACTGGCTGCGCGAGCCGGCGCCGGACGCGGACCTGGCCATCGTCTGCTCCGGCGTCGTCATGCCGGAGGCGCTGGCGGCGTTCGAGCAGATCCGGGAGGACGTGCCCGGCGCCGGCCTGCTGGCCGTCACCTCGGCCGACCGGCTGCACCAGGGCTGGACCGCCGCCCGGGCCGCCCGCCAGGCGGGGGAGGCAGATGCGCAGAGCCCGGCCGACCGGCTGCTCTCCCGGCTGCCGCGGCGGGCCGGGCTGGTCACCGTGCTGGACGGACATCCGGCGGCACTGTCCTGGCTGGGGGCCGTCCGCGGCCACCGGGTGGCGGCGCTGGGGGTGGAGGGATTCGGCCAGTCCGCCGACATTCCGGACCTCTACCGGGTACACGGGCTGGATGCGGATGCCATCCTGGATGCTGCGGCCCAGGTGCTGCTGGACCGGAAGGATTAGTCGCCGCGGGCCGCGGCTTGCGCCGAGAAATTCCTGTTTACGGGCCGGACCGGGTGCTATAGACCCATCCGGCCCGAAAGGGGACGGGCGTTTCCGCGCGCCCCTTCCGTATCGGCGCGGGCGTGGCGGAACTGGTAGACGCGCTGGATTTAGGTTCCAGTGTCGAAAGACGTGTGGGTTCAAGTCCCTCCGCCCGCACCAGAGATGAGACCGCAACCCACCGCGCCCCGACGCGCGGGGAGCCACCGGCCGCGCTCGGCGGCTGAGGCGAGCCAGAAAGAAGACAGGCATTCCGTCCCATGCAGATCACCGAGACCAGCGCCGACGGCCTTCGCCGTGAATTCAAGGTCACCGTTCCCGCGGACGAGATCGAAACCCGCGTGGCGAACCGGCTGTCGGAAATCGGCAAGACCATCAAGATCCCCGGCTTCCGCCCGGGCAAGGTGCCGATGGCCCTGCTGAAGCAGCGCTACGGCCAGTCGGTGATGGGCGAGGTGCTGGAGCAGGCTGTCAACGACGGCTCGGCCAAGGCGGTCGAGGAGCACAAGCTCCGCCCGGCGCTCCAGCCGAAGGTCGAGGTGACGAAGTTCGAGGCCGGCTCCGACCTGGAATTCAGCATGGCCGTCGAGCTGCTGCCGGACTTCGAGCCGGCCGACATGGCGGCCATTGCCGTGGAGAAGCCGGTCGTCGAGGTCGCCGACGCCATGGTGGACGACGGCCTGAAGCGCATCGCGGCCAACCGCAAGACCAGCGCTCCGCTGGAAGCAGAGCGTCCGGCTCAGTCGGGCGACATCGTCGTGATCGACTTCGACGGCTCCGTGGACGGTGAGAAGCGCCCCGGCATGAAGGGCGAGGACCACGAGCTGGAGCTGGGCTCCGGCTCCTTCATCCCGGGCTTCGAGGACCAGCTCGTCGGCGCCGCCAAGGGCGAGCACCGCACGGTCACCGTCACCTTCCCGGAGAATTACCACGCCGCCGAGCTGTCCGGTAAGGAAGCCGTGTTCGAGGTGGACGTGAAGGACATCCGCGTGCCGAAGGCCGCGGAGATCGACGAGGACTTCGCCAAGTCCTTCGGCTTCGACGACCTCGCCGGCATGCGCGATGCCATCCGCGAGCGCATGCAGGCCGACTACGCCTCCATGTCGCGGATGCGCGCGAAGCGCCAGCTCCTCGACCGGCTGGCCGAGACGCACGACTTCCCCGTGCCGACCGGCATGGTGGACATCGAGTTCGACCAGATCTGGCGCCGCCTGCAGCAGGAGCTGAAGGACGGCGAGGCCGACCCCGAGGACAAGGAGAAGGACGAGGAGGGGCTGAAGGCGGAGTACCGTGCCATCGCCGAGCGCCGCGTCCGTCTGGGTCTGCTCCTTTCCGAAGTCGGTCGGCGGAACAATATCACTGTCACGCGGGACGAACTGGGCCAGGCGGTGGTCGCCGAGGCGCAGCGTTACCCCGGGCAGGAGCGGCAGGTGTTCGACTTCTTCCGGAACAACCCGCAGGCCGTCGAGGGGCTCCGCGCCCCGATCTTCGAGGACAAGGTCGTCGACTTCATCCTCGGACAGGTTAAGCTGACGGAGCGGACCGTGTCGGTCGAGGACCTGATGCGGGATCCGGAGGAGGACGAGGGGCCGACCGCGGCAGCGTAAGCTGCGGCGGTCGGGCAGATGCGGCCCCCGGTCGGGGGCCGCCCGCCGCGGACGAGGAGCAGAGCGAAGGTCATGATCGAGCCGCAGATGAACGCCCTGGTGCCGATGGTGGTCGAACAGACCAACCGTGGCGAGCGGGCCTACGACATCTATTCGCGCCTCCTGAAGGAGCGCATCATCTTCCTGGTGGGCGGCGTCAACGACGCGGTGGCCAGCCTCGTCTGCGCCCAGTTCCTGTTCCTGGAGGCGGAGAATCCGAACAAGGAGATCTCCTTCTACATCAATTCTCCGGGCGGCTACGTCACCTCCGGGCTGGCGATCTACGACACCATGCAGTACATCCGCTGCCCGGTGGCTACGATCTGCGTCGGACAGGCGGCCAGCATGGGCGCCCTGCTGCTGGCGGGCGGTGGTGCCGGTCGGCGCTACTCGCTGCCGAACAGCCGGATCATGATCCACCAGCCTTCGGGCGGTGCCCAGGGGCAGGCGGCGGACATCGAGATCCAGGCGCAGGAGATCCTGCGCATGCGCCAGCGGCTGAACGAGATCTTCCAGCGGCATACCGGCCAGAATCTGGACGTGATCGAGAAGGCGGTGGAGCGCGACAAGTTCATGAGCCCGGAGGAGGCGAAGGCTTTCGGGCTGATCGACGAGGTCTTCTCCAACCGTCCGAACAGCGCTCCGAACAGTCAGGCGGCGTGACATGGGGTGTCGTCCGTAGGCGGACCCCCAACAAGGTATTGATTGCCGCGCTTTGCGTGTTGTTCAATAGCGGGGCAGGGCGGCGCGTCCGGTCTGCCTCGCCGGTTTCCCGGGGCCGGGAACCTCGTGCGCGGCACGCGGTTCCGGGGTAGAAGGGCCCCTAGACATGGACACCGGGGTGTCCGGGCGCGCGGGCCGACGGCCAAGCCGGGCCGGCGCAGCCTCATCGCCTTCCGGTGCTGTACGGAGCTGATATGACCAAGTCGACCGGCGGCGACTCCAAGAATACCCTCTACTGCTCCTTCTGCGGAAAGAGCCAGCATGAGGTACGCAAGCTCATTGCCGGCCCCACCGTGTTCATCTGCGATGAATGCGTCGAGCTGTGCATGGACATCATCCGCGAGGAGAACAAGACCACGCTGGTGAAGTCCCGCGACGGGGTCCCGTCACCGCGGGACATCTGTGCGGTCCTGGACGACTACGTGATCGGCCAGGAGCATGCCAAGCGGGTCCTCTCCGTCGCGGTCCACAACCACTACAAACGCCTCGCCCACGGCGCCAAACACAACGACGTCGAACTGGCGAAGTCCAACATTCTTCTGATCGGCCCGACCGGCTCGGGCAAGACGCTCCTGGCCCAGACGCTGGCGCGGATCATCGATGTCCCCTTCACCATGGCGGACGCGACGACGCTGACCGAGGCGGGTTATGTCGGCGAGGATGTGGAGAACATCATCCTCAAGCTGCTCCAGGCCGCCGACTACAATGTCGAACGGGCGCAGCGCGGCATCGTCTACATCGACGAGGTCGACAAGATCAGCCGCAAGTCGGACAACCCGTCCATAACCCGCGACGTCTCCGGCGAGGGCGTGCAGCAGGCCCTGCTGAAGATCATGGAGGGCACCGTCGCCTCGGTGCCGCCGCAGGGCGGGCGCAAGCACCCGCAGCAGGAATTCCTGCAGGTCGATACCACCAACATCCTGTTCATCTGCGGCGGCGCCTTCGCCGGGCTGGAGCGGATCATCGCCGCCCGCGGCAAGGGCACGTCGATCGGCTTCGGTGCCGATGTCCGCGCCCCGGACGAGCGGCGCACGGGGGACATCCTGCGCGAGGTGGAGCCCGAGGATCTGCTGAAGTTCGGCCTGATCCCCGAGTTCGTCGGCCGTCTGCCCGTGGTCGCCACGCTGCACGACCTGGACGAGAACGCGCTGATCGAGATTCTGACCAAGCCGAAGAACGCGCTCGTCAAGCAGTACCAGCGCCTTTTCGAGATGGAGGACGTGAAGCTCGGCATCCATGAGGAGGCCCTGCGCTCCATCGCGGTCAAGGCGATCCAGCGCAAGACCGGCGCCCGCGGCCTGCGCTCCATCATGGAATCGATCCTGCTGGAGCCGATGTTCGATCTTCCGGGCCTTCAGGGCGTTGAGGAGATCGTCATCAACAAGGAGGTGGTGGAGGGCCGCGCCAAGCCGCTCTACATCTACTCCGACCGCCGCAGCGAGGTCGCTCCCGGCGCCTGAGGCCCTGGCGTCCGCCGCACCCCGGCTGTATCGCGGTTCCGACTGATCCGGCAACGGCCGGCACCCTGTCCAGGGGTGCCGGCCGTTCGCGTTCCGGCCTTCCCCGTCCGGGCGGGGTGGGAGAGTCCGCCTGGACCCGGACGGGGAAACCGGGTGGAGCCCCCCCCGTTCCGGCCGGGCGCTCGACCGTGACAAGCCCTGTGCAACCCTACACCTTCGGGTTCAAGCCCTTGAAGGGGGGTGGGGCGTGTGCCACGTTACCAGCAAAGCCGTCGCCGCAAGGGGCGTGCCTGGATTGGGCGCCCCGGCGGACCGGGCCCAACGGGGGCTGACGGCAAAGACTGATGGGAAGGCTCTGCATTATGCTGGATATCCCCCGTGGTGCTCTCTACCCGGTGCTTCCGCTGAGAGACATCGTCGTCTTTCCGCACATGATCGTTCCCCTGTTCGTGGGCCGCGAGAAGTCGGTCCGCGCCCTTGAGGACGTCATGAAGGACGACAAGCAGATCCTCCTCGTGACGCAGAAGAACGCCTCGCAGGACGATCCGACCCCGGCCGACATCTTCAGCGTCGGCACGGTCGGCACCGTGCTGCAACTCCTGAAGCTGCCCGACGGCACCGTGAAGGTGCTGGTCGAAGGCGGCCGCCGCGCCAGCGTCGTGAAGTTCGAGGAGAACGAGGAGTTCTTCCAGGCCTATGCCGAGGTGATCGACGAGAACCAGGGCGAGCCGCAGGAGCTTGAGGCGCTGTCCCGCGCCGTCGTCTCCCAGTTCGAGCAGTACATCAAGCTCAACAAGAAGATCCCGCCCGAGGTGCTGGTCTCGATCAACCAGATCGACGAGGCCGGCAAGCTCGCGGACACCATTGCCTCGCACCTCCAGCTCAAGATTCCGGAGAAGCAGCAGCTCCTGGAGACGGCCACCGTCTCGGAGCGGCTGGAGCGGGTCTATGCCTTCATGGAAGGCGAGATCGGCGTGCTCCAGGTGGAGAAGCGCATCCGCAACCGCGTCAAGCGGCAGATGGAGAAGACGCAGCGCGAGTACTATCTGAACGAGCAGCTCAAGGCCATCCAGAAGGAGCTTGGCGAGTCCGAGGACGGCAAGGACGAGGTCGCGGAGATCGAGGAGAAGATCAACAAGACCCGCCTGTCCAAGGAGGCGCGGGAGAAGGCGCTGGCCGAGGTCAAGAAGCTCCGCACCATGAGCCCGATGTCGGCCGAGGCCACGGTGGTGCGCAATTACCTCGACTGGATCCTGTCGCTGCCGTGGAAGAAGCGCACCAAGATCAAGAAGGACATCCGGCTGGCCGAGAAGATCCTCGACACGGACCATTTCGGCCTTGAGAAGGTCAAGGAGCGCATCCTCGAATACCTCGCCGTGCAGCAGCGCATGGACAAGGTGCGCGGCCCCATCCTCTGCCTCGTCGGCCCGCCCGGCGTCGGCAAGACCTCGCTGGGCAAGTCCATCGCCAAGGCGACCGGCCGCAACTTCGTCCGCATGTCGCTCGGCGGCGTCCGCGACGAGGCCGAGGTGAGGGGGCATCGGCGCACCTATATCGGTTCCATGCCCGGCAAGGTCGTCCAGGGCATGAAGAAGGCCAAGTCCTCGAACCCGCTGTTCCTGCTGGACGAGATCGACAAGCTCGGTGCCGACTGGCGCGGCGATCCGTCGTCGGCGCTGCTGGAGGTGCTGGACCCGGAGCAGAACAGCACCTTCAACGACCATTATCTGGAGGTCGATTACGACCTTTCGGACGTGATGTTCGTCTGCACGGCCAACACGCTGCGCATGCCGCAGCCGCTGCTGGACCGCATGGAGATCATCCGCATCGCCGGCTACACGGAGGATGAGAAGGTCGAGATCTGCAAGCGGCACCTGATGGACAAGCAGGTGTCCACGCACGGCCTGAAGCCGGGCGAGTTCAGCATCTCCGACGACGCTCTGCGCGACCTCATCCGCTACTACACCCGCGAGGCCGGCGTCCGGAACCTGGAGCGGGAGATCGCCAACCTGGCCCGCAAGGCGATCAAGGAAATCCTGATGAAGGGGACCGCCAAGGTCCAGGTCACCCGGAAGAACCTTGAGAAGTATGCGGGCGTCCGGCGCTACCGCTTCGGCGAGGCGGAGCTGGAGGATCTGGTCGGCGTCGTCACCGGCCTCGCCTGGACGGAGGTGGGCGGCGAGCTGCTCTCCATCGAATCCGTCATGCTGCGCGGCAAGGGCAAGGTCACGACCACCGGCAAGCTCGGCGACGTGATGAAGGAGTCTGTCCAAGCGGCCGAGAGCTTCGTGAAGTCGCGCGCCGTCCAGTACGGCATCAAGCCGACCCTGTTCGAGCGCAAGGACATCCATGTCCATGTGCCCGAGGGGGCGACGCCCAAGGACGGCCCGTCTGCCGGCGTCGCCATGATCACCTCGATCGTCTCGGTGCTCTCCGGCATTCCCGTCCGCAAGGACGTGGCGATGACGGGCGAGATCACCCTGCGCGGCCGGGTGCTCCCCATCGGCGGGCTGAAGGAGAAGCTGCTCGCCGCGCTGCGCGGTGGAATCAAGACCGTCCTGATCCCGAAGGAGAACGAGAAGGACCTCGCGGACATTCCGGACAACGTCAAGAAGGGCATGAGCATCATACCCGTCTCCACGGTGGATGAGGTTCTCGCCAATGCATTGACGCAAGCGCCGGTTGCGATCGAATGGTCGGAGCCGGACGATGTCGCCGCAGCCCCCGCCAAACCGGCCGAGGACGGCCGGGAAGAGGTGATTCGGCATTGAAGTGAGGCGCGAAATCGTGTGAATTGTGGTCCCGCCGCACCCCTTCGGATTGCGGGGCGGCGGGACTTGGTTCAGACGCGCGCCGGCATTGTGAGGGCGCACTTCTGTCGTTTTATCTCTTGCTGACGAAGGGGGGCCTTCTGTGAACAAGAACGATCTCGTTGCCGCGGTCGCCGAAGCGGCGGGCCTGTCCAAGGCCGACGCCAACAAGGCCGTCGACGCGGTATTCGATGGGATCACCAGCGCTCTGACGAAGGGCGACGAGGTGCGGCTGGTGGGGTTCGGTACGTTCGGCGTGGCCGAGCGCGCGGCGTCGGAGGGGCGCAACCCCCGGACCGGCGAGAAGATCTCCATCCCGGCGAGCAAGCAGCCGAAGTTCAAGGCCGGAAAGGGCCTCAAGGACGCCCTGAACTGAGCGTCCGGGACGCTGCTGGACCCGGCCGGCCGACGGCCGGGTCCCCTTTCCCGGGATCACCCCCTGAGGAATGCGAGCGAACAGAAGGCACTTGCAGGCGGGGCGCCGGACGGCGTACCCGTCTTTTGTTTGATGGGGATGGCTCACGGCTCTCCCCGTCGGCGGGCGGTTAGCTCAGGGGTAGAGCATCGGTTTTACACACCGCAGGCCGGGGGTTCAAATCCCTCACCGCCCACCACCTCTCCGGCACAGTTCCGGTCCCCTGCATACTTCTGCGATCCAGCGCTCCGTGATCGCGCGCCGCGCGCCGGACCCTGCGGCGAAAGGCGGCTGTGACCACGGCCGGCGGGCTCTATGATGGGCGTGCTGCCGGGCCGACAGGGTCCGGTGCCATCCGACGGGAAGCCAACCATGGATCACGACCGCCGCCTGGGTGACCGGATACTCCACGCCCTGGATCTGGCTCTGGACCAGAACGAGTGCGAAATCGCCGATCTGCTGGCGTACGCGCTGGAACTGTCGCTGACCCGCTTCGGCGGGCCGGAGGCGGTTGAGAAACGCGGCCTCCCGCCCGGGCTGGAGGGGGCGCTGGAGCGGCTGGGGGCGTTGCGGCACCGCGCTTGCGCAGCCTGACCGTCGTGCAGGCGTGTGGACATGCCGGGGGCAGGGGGCGGTCCTGTCCGTTTTTCCCGTTTGACAGGAGCGGGTCCCTCGGTTACACACCGCGGACCTCGCGGCATGCCCGCGAAGGATCGCGCGGGTGTAGCTCAGTTGGTTAGAGCGCCGGCCTGTCACGCCGGAGGCCGCGGGTTCAAGTCCCGTCACTCGCGCCATTCCCCTCCCAGACCGACAGTCTCCGACCGTCATGTCCACCTCCTGGACAGGCGACGTCATGTCGCGTCTGTGGCCTCCGTCGGCGCCCCGTCCATTGGGTCATATTGATCCGCTAGGTAGGCTTGGCATCCTGCGACCGAAGCGGGGGAAAAGCCCGGCAGACGCCGGAAATTGCTCATATTCTCTGGTTCGGAGTAGGGTTTTCGCTGTTCGGAAGGATGGGCGTAATTTCCTTTGCCTGCGACAGGGTGATGCCTATATTCGGGCGGGCTCCGTCAGGGGCCTTCCGAGCGTCGGCCGCCAAGCCGGGCCGGCTGCCCCTCCGGGGCGCCACGGCCGCTTGGTGGAAGGCCACGGCCGGCGACCGTATCAGGCGACATCATGCAGGCGTCACAGCCGCGCAGGCGTCACCTGTCCGGCTGCCTCCGCGGGCGACCCGCTCCGGCGGGCGCCGGACTCGTCCAGGCGTTACACGTGCAGGCGTTACAACGGGGCTAGCATGTTGAATCCGCTGATCGTCGAGTACCTGCCGATCCTCATCTTCATCTGCATCGCCGCCGGTGTCGCCATTTCGATGATGGCGGCGGCCTACCTTGTCGGCCGGCAGAATCCCGACAGCGAGAAGCTGTCCCCGTATGAGTGCGGGTTCGAGCCGTTCGCGGATGCGCGCAGCAAGTTCGACGTGCGTTTCTATCTGGTCTCGATCCTGTTCATCATCTTCGATCTGGAGGTCGCCTTTCTCTTTCCCTGGGCGGTCGCTCTTGGTGACATCGGCATGTTCGGTTTCTGGTCGATGATGGTCTTCATCGGGATTCTCCTGATCGGCTTCGCCTACGAATGGAAGAAAGGAGCCCTGGAATGGGAGTGATCGCAACCCCGCCGCCATCGGTGCAGGGGCCATCCAGCCAGGTCCCCTCCAGCGCACCGATCCCGCCGGGTCCCGTGCAGGACGCCTATCTCCAGGCCGTCCAGCAGGAGATGCAGGACAAGGGATACCTGGTCGCCCGCTTCGATGCCCTGATGGACTGGGCCCGGACCGGCTCGCTCTGGCCGATGACCTTCGGTCTGGCCTGCTGCGCCGTGGAGATGATCCACGCCTACATGGCCCGGTACGACCTGGACCGCTTCGGCGTGATCCCGCGACCCAGCCCGCGCCAGTCCGATGTGATGATCGTCGCCGGCACCGTCTGCAACAAGATGGCCCCGGCCCTGCGCAAGGTCTACGACCAGATGGCGGAGCCGCGCTGGGTCATCTCCATGGGCTCGTGCGCCAATGGCGGCGGCTACTACCATTACAGCTACTCGGTGGTGCGCGGGGTGGACCGGATCGTGCCGGTGGACATCTACGTGCCCGGCTGCCCGCCGACGGCGGAGGCGCTCGTCTACGGCGTCCTGCAACTCCAGAAGAAGATCAAGAACGGCAACAGGCTGATCCGGACCTGATGCTTCCCCGTGGAGGAAAGTCCCGTCATGAGCGATCAAGCCCTCCAGGAGCTTGGTGATTACATCACCTCGGCCCTCGGCAAGGACGCCCTGTCCGCGGAGGTGAACCGGGTCGGCGAACTGGTGGTCCGGGTCGAGCGCCGGTCCATCGTGCGCGTGCTCCAGTTCCTGCGCGATGATTCGACCTGCCTGTTCCAGCAGTTGATGGAGCTGTGCGGGGTCGATTATCCGCAGCGGTCGGAGCGGTTCGAGGTCGTCTACTGCCTGCTCAGCCTGAAGCACAACCAGCGCGTCCGCGTCGTCGTGACCACGGATGAGGATACGCCTGTGCCCTCCGTCACGGGGGTCTTCCCGGTGGCGAACTGGTTCGAGCGGGAGGCCTGGGACCTCTACGGCATCTTCTTCTCCGACCATCCCGATCTGCGCCGCATCCTCACCGACTACGGGTTCGAGGGGCACCCGCTGCGCAAGGACTTCCCGCTGACCGGCTATGTCGAGCTGCGCTACGACCCGGATCAGCGCCGCGTCGTCTACGAGCCGGTGAAGCTGACGCAGGACTTCCGCAGCTTCGACTTCCTGTCGCCCTGGGAGGGCATGACGGAGGTCCAGCTTCCGGGCGACGAGAAGGCGGCAATCCCGCTGGGGGCCGTCAACCCGGTGCAGCGTCCGATCGCCGGCACCCCGTCCGCGCGGGATGTCGCCACGAACAACCCGGCCGCCGGGTCGGTGAAGAGCTGAGGCGGACATGGGCAACAACGTCGCTGAAACCCAGATCAAGCCGTTCACGATGAATTTCGGGCCGCAGCATCCGGCGGCCCACGGTGTGTTGCGGCTGGTTCTTGAGATGGACGGTGAGGTGGTGCAACGGGCCGACCCGCATGTCGGCCTGCTCCATCGCGGCACCGAAAAGCTGATCGAGTACAAGACCTACATCCAGGCGCTGCCCTATTTCGACCGCCTGGACTACGTCTCGCCGATGAGCCAGGAGCACGCCTTCGCGCTGGCGACGGAGAAGCTGCTGGGCATCACGGTGCCGGTGCGCGGCCAGTACATCCGCGTGCTCTTCTCCGAGATCACCCGCATCCTCAACCATCTTCTCAACATCACGACCTTCGGCCTTGATGTCGGCGCCATCACGCCGTCCCTCTGGGGCTTCGAGGAGCGTGAGAAGCTGATGGCGTTCTACGAGCGGGTCTCCGGTGCCCGGATGCACGCCAACTATTTCCGTCCCGGCGGCGTCAATCTGGACATGCCGGCCGGTCTCGCCGACGACATCTGGGAATATACCGAGCGGTTCCCGAAGTTCGTAGCCGACCTGAACAACCTGCTGACCGAGAACCGCATCTTCAAGCAGCGGACGGTCGATATCGGTGTCGTCAGCCGCGCCGACGCGCTGGCCTGGGGGTTCAGCGGCCCGATGATCCGCGGCTCCGGCGTGCCCTGGGACCTGCGCAAGGCGCAGCCCTATGACCGCTATGACGAGTTCGATTTCGACATCCCGGTGGGCAGCACCGGCGACTGCTACGCCCGCTATCTCGTCCGCATGGAGGAGATGCGGCAGTCCAACCGCCTCATCCGGCAGGCGCTGGAGAAGCTGGCGAAGACGCCGGGTCCGGTGAAGGTCAACGACCGCAAGATAGCACCGCCGCCGCGGGGCGAGATGAAGCGGTCCATGGAATCGCTGATCCATCACTTCAAGCTCTATACCGAGGGCTATCACGTCCCGGCGGGGGAGACCTATACGGCGGTGGAATCGCCCAAGGGCGAGTTCGGGGTGTATCTCGTGTCGGACGGCACGAACCGGCCCTACCGCTGCAAGATCAGGCCGACGGGGTTCTCCCACCTGCAGGCGATGGATTTCATGTCCAAGGGCCACATGCTCGCCGATACGGTGGCGATCATCGGTTCCATGGACATCGTGTTCGGAGAGATCGACCGATGAGTGCGACGGACGGGGGCCAGGAGGCCGGCAGCTTCTCCTTCACCCAGGAGAATCTTGAGCTGGCCAGGCGCATCATCGCCAAGTACCCGCCCGGCCGGCAGCAGAGCGCGGTGATGCCGCTGCTCGATCTGGCGCAGCGCCAGAACGGCAACTGGCTGTCGCGCCCGGCCATCGAGTACGTGGCGGACATGCTGGAGATGCCGCGCATCCGCGCCATGGAGGTCGCCAGCTTCTACACGATGTACAACCTCAAGCCGGTCGGGAAGCACTTCGTGCAGGTCTGCACGACGACGCCCTGCTGGCTGCGCGGCTCCGACGATATTCTGCACACCTGCGAGAAGAAGCTGGGCATCAAGGCCGGGGAGACGACGGCGGACGGGCAGTTCACCGTGGTCGAGGCCGAGTGTCTGGGCGCCTGCGTGAACGCGCCGATGGTGCAGATCGGGGACAGCTACTTCGAGGACCTGACGCCCGAAGCGATGGAGGCGATCCTGGACGCGCTGGCCCGCGACGAGACGCCGAAGCCGGGTCCCCAGAACGGCCGTATCGCCTCCTGCCCGTCGGGCGGGCCGACCACCCTGACCGAGATGGCGCGGCGCAACGGCGTCAAGCCGGCCGGGCAGGACTGAGGGAGACCGGGCCATGCTGCGCGACGAAGACCGCATCTTCACGAACCTCTACGGCTTCGAGGACTTCCGCCTGGAGGCCGCCCGCCGCCGGGGCGACTGGGACAACACCCAGGACATCCTTGCCCTCGGCCGCGACAGGATCATCGAGCTGGTCAAGGAGTCCGGCCTGCGCGGCCGCGGCGGTGCCGGCTTCTCCACCGGCATGAAGTGGTCCTTCATGCCGAAGAAGAGCGACGGCGGTCCGGTCTATCTGGTCGTGAACGCCGACGAGGGCGAGCCGGGTACCTGCAAGGACCGGGACATCCTGCGCCACGATCCGCACAAGCTGGTCGAAGGCTGCCTGATCGCCGGTTTCGCCATCGGCGCCACGGCCTGCTACATCTACATCCGCGGCGAGTTCTACGACGAGGGCAGCCACGTCCAGCAGGCGATCGACGAGGCCTATGCCGCCGGCCTGATCGGCCGGAACGCCTGTGGCAGCGGCTACGATTTCGACATCTATCTCCACCGCGGGGCCGGGGCCTACATCTGCGGCGAGGAGACGGCGCTGATCGAATCCCTGGAAGGGAAGAAGGGCCAGCCGCGCAACAAGCCGCCGTTCCCCGCCATGGCCGGCCTCTATGCCCGGCCGACGACGGTGAACAATGTCGAGACCATCGCCGTGGTCCCGACCATCCTGCGCCGCGGCGCCACTTGGTTCGCCGGGCTGGGAAGGCCGAAGAACAGCGGCACCAAGGTCTTCTGCATCTCCGGCCACGTCAACCGGCCCTGCAACGTGGAAGAGGAGATGGGCATCCCCCTGCGGGAGCTGGTGGAGAAGCACGCCGGCGGCGTGCGCGGCGGCTGGGACAACCTGCTCGCCATCATCCCCGGCGGCTCGTCGGTGCCGATGCTCCCGCGGGAGACCTGCGATACGGTCCTGATGGATTTCGACAGCCTGCGCGAGGTCCGCTCGGGCCTCGGCACCGCGGCTGTCATCGTAATGGACAGGTCCACCGACGTGGTGAAGGCGATCGCCCGGCTCAGCAAGTTCTACATGCATGAGAGCTGCGGCCAGTGCACGCCCTGCCGCGAAGGCACCGGCTGGATGTGGCGGGTGATGGAACGGATGGTGAAGGGTCAGGCCCGGATCGAGGAGATCGACATGCTGCTCGACGTCTCCAAGGAGATCGAAGGCCATACGATCTGCGCCCTGGGCGATGCGGCGGCCTGGCCGATCCAGGGCCTGATCCGGAATTTCCGGCCGGAGATGGAGCGCCGCATCCTGGAGTACCGCACGCGGGCCGAACGCGGCACCCGCGCCGCGGCGGAGTAGGACGAAGGGCGCAGGGGCGGCCGGGCCGCCGCTCCGGGCGCGCAACGAGACTGGTTTGCCGTCCCGGCAGCGGACGGGGGGAAGGAAGTGTCGCCATGCCGAAACTGACCATCGACGGCATCGAAGTCGAAGTGGCACCGGGCACCTCGGTGCTGCAGGCGTGCGAGCAGATCGGGAAGGAAGTCCCGCGCTTCTGCTACCACGAACGGCTGTCCGTCCCGGCCAACTGCCGCATGTGCCTTGTGGAGATCGAGCGCTCGCCGAAGCCGGTGGCAAGCTGCGCCATGCCGTGCGCCGACGGCATGGTGGTGAAGACGGACAGCGAGCTGGTCCACAAGGCCCGCAAGGGCGTGATGGAGTTCCTGCTGATCAACCACCCGCTGGACTGCCCGATCTGCGACCAGGGCGGCGAGTGCGATCTGCAGGATCAGGCCGTGGCCTACGGCTTCGACCGTGGCCGCTACACCGAAGCCAAGCGCGCCGTGAAGGACAAGAATCTCGGGCCGCTGATCAAGACCTTCATGACCCGGTGCATCCACTGCACCCGCTGCATCCGTTTCATGGACGAGATCGCGGGCGTCTCCGCGCTGGGGGCCGTGAACCGGGGCGAGCACACGGAGATCACGGGCTATCTGGAGCAGGGCATCGCCTCGGAAATGTCCGGCAATCTCGTCGATGTCTGCCCGGTCGGTGCCCTGACCTCGAAGCCCTATGCCTTCACGGCGCGCCCGTGGGAGCTGCGCCGGACCGAGACGATCGACGTGATGGACGCCGTCGGCTCCAACATCCGGGTCGATACCCGCGGGCCGGAGGTGATGCGGGTGCTGCCGCGTCTGCACGAGGACGTGAACGAGGAGTGGATCGCCGACAAGACCCGCTACGCCCATGACGGGCTGAAGCGGCAGCGGCTGGACCGTCCCTATGTCCGGGACGGAGAGGGCAAGCTGCGCCCCGCCTCCTGGCTGGAGGCATTCGCCGCCATCCGGACGCGGCTGGAGGGGGTGGCGGGCGACTGCATCGCCGCCGTCGCGGGCGATCTGGCGGACGTTGAATCGGTGCTGGCGCTGAAGGACCTGACGGACCGGCTGGGCTCGCCGCACCGCGACTGCCGCCAGGACGGCGCCCGCTTCGACGCCGGCCGGCGCGCGGGCTACATCTTCAACAGCGGCATCGCCGGGATCGAACAGGCGGACGTGATCCTGCTGATCGGCACCAATCCCCGCTGGGAGGCGCCGATCGTCAATGCCCGCATCCGCAAGCGCTATCTCCAGGGCGGGCTGAAGAAGGTCGCCGCCATCGGCCCCAAGGTGGACCTGACCTACCCGGTCGAGCATCTCGGCGCCGGTGGCGACACGCTGGCCGCGCTGGCGGAGGGGCGGCATCCCTTCGCCGACCTGCTGCGGACGGCGGAGCGGCCCATGGTGATCGTGGGCATGGGGGCTTTCGCCCGCGCCGACGGGCTGGCCGTGCAGGCCGCCCTGCACCGGCTCGCCGATGCCTGCGGCCTGGTGCGGGAGGGCTGGAACGGCTTCAACGTCCTGCACACGGCCGCGGGCCGGGTCGGGGCGCTCGATGCCGGTTTCCTGCCGGGCGCGGGCGGGCGTGACCTTGCCGGCATCCTGGAGGGCTGTGCCTCCGGGGCGATCGAGGTGGTCTACCTGCTGGGGGCGGACGAGATCCCGGCCGAGCGGCTGGGCAAGGCCTTCGTCATCTACCAGGGCCACCATGGCGACCGCGGCGCCCACCGGGCCGACGTGATCCTGCCGGGGGCCGCCTATACCGAGAAGAACGCGACCTATGTGAATACCGAGGGCAGGGTGCAGCAGACCCGGCTGGCCATGTTCCCGCTGGGCGAGGCGCGGGAGGACTGGAAGATCCTGCGCGCGCTCTCCGCCGAGCTGGGCCATGTGCTGCCCTATGACAGCCTGTCCCAGCTCCGCCAGCGCATGGCGCAGGCGAACCCGGTCTTCGCGGAGATCGACCGGCTGGTCCCGGCGGCGTGGGGGCCCTTCGGCAGCGCCGGTGCCGTCTCCCGCGATGCCTTCGTCTCTCCGGTGACGGACTACTATCTGACGGACCCGATCAGCCGGGCCTCGGCCACCATGGCCAGGTGCAGCGAGACCTTCATCAAGCCGGCGGCGGTGACCGCCGCGGCGGAGTGACCGTACCATGGCGGATATCTGGACCGACTACGGCGTGCCCGGCGCCATCATCGTGGCGCAGATTCTGGCGCTGATGGTGCCGATCCTCGTCTCCGTGGCCTTCCTGGTCTATGCCGAGCGCAAGGTGCTGGGCCTGATGCAGTTGCGCCAGGGACCGAACATGGTCGGCCCCTGGGGGATCCTGCAGAGCTTCGCCGACGCGCTGAAGATGATCGGCAAGGAGACGATCATTCCGGCCGGGGCCAACCGCATCATCTTCCTGGCGGCGCCGATGCTGACCATGATGCTGGCGCTGGCAGCCTGGGCGGTGATCCCGTTCGGCGAGGGGCTGGTGATCTCCGACATCAATGTCGGCATCCTCTATCTGCTGGCCATCAGTTCCCAGGGCGTCTACGGCATCATCATGGCCGGCTGGGCGTCGAACTCGAAATACGCCTTCCTGGGCGGGCTGCGCTCGGCGGCGCAGATGGTCAGCTACGAGGTCTCGATCGGTCTCGTCATCATCACCGTGCTGCTCTGCGTCGGCTCGCTGAACCTCTCGGACGTGGTCGAGGCGCAGAAGACGGTGTGGTTCGCCATCCCGCTGCTGCCGATGTTCGTGATCTTCTTCATCTCCGCCCTGGCGGAGACGAACCGCGCCCCGTTCGACCTGCCGGAAGGCGAGTCCGAGCTGGTGGGCGGCTTCCACACCGAATATTCGGGCATGGCGTTCGGCCTCTTCTTCCTGGGCGAATACGCCAACATGATCCTGATGAGCGCCATGACCAGCGTCCTTTTCCTGGGCGGCTGGCTGCCGCCGCTGGACGTGGCGCCGCTGAACTGGGTGCCGGGGCCGATCTGGTTCATCCTGAAGATCTGCTTCTGCCTGTTCCTGTTCGTCTGGGTGCGTGCCACCGTGCCGCGCTACCGCTATGACCAGCTCATGCGTCTGGGCTGGAAGGTGTTTCTGCCGTTTTCCCTGGTCTGGGTCATCCTCACCGCCGGCGTGCTGGTCACCTTCGACTGGCTGCCGAAGTGAGCCCCCCGACCGAATGAACGAGACCGGCGGCCGACCGCCGCGAGACGATGCGAGGCGGCCGGCACGCGGCTGAAGGAGGAGAGGAGATGGTCAAGCTTGACCGTGCGGCACGCGGCCTGTTCCTGGCGGAACTGGTGCGTGGCCTGTCCCTGACATTCAGTTACATGTTCAGGCCGCGGGCGACCATCAATTACCCCTACGAGCGCTCGCCCATGAGCCCGCGCTTCCGCGGGGAGCATGCGCTGCGCCGTTATCCCAACGGGGAGGAGCGCTGCATCGCCTGCAAGCTCTGCGAGGCGGTCTGCCCGGCGCTCGCCATCACCATCGAGGCGGAACCGCGCGAGGACGGCTCGCGGCGCACCACCCGCTACGACATCGACATGACGAAGTGCATCTACTGCGGTCTCTGCCAGGAGGCCTGCCCGGTGGACGCCATCGTCGAGGGGCCGAACCTGGAGTTCGCCGCGGAAACGCGCGAGGAGCTTTTCTACAACAAGGAGAAGCTGCTGGCGAACGGCGACCGCTGGGAGGCCCTGATCGCCGCCAACATTGCGGCGGATGCCCCGTATCGTTAGAAAAGTCCTGCCGATGCACCGCTGGCGCCTCGGGTCATGCCGGGCGCCGGACCCTTCCCGATCCGGAGTACCCTCCGTGACCCTGCCCCTGCCTGATCCCGCACCGGAGGCGGCCTGACCCATGGTCCTTTCAGCAGCCGCATTCTATGTCTTCGCCGCGATCCTGCTCGCCGCCGGCGTGATGGTGGTTTCCGCGCGGAACCCGGTCCACTCGGTGCTGTACCTGATCGTCGCCTTCTTCAACGCCGCGGTGCTGTTCCTGCTGATCGGCGCCGAGTTCATCGCGATGATCCTGATCATCGTCTATGTCGGCGCCGTGGCGGTCCTGTTCCTGTTCGTCGTGATGATGCTGGACATCAGCTTCCAGGAGATCCGGCGGACCTACCGGCAGTATGTGCCGCTGGGCGCGCTGATCGGCACGATCCTGATGGCCGAGCTGGCGCTCGTCACCGTCAGCTGGGCGGTGGCACCGGATGCGGCGGCCTCGCTCGCCGCGCCCACGCCCGCCGACACGGCGGTGAACAATACCGAGGCGCTGGGGCAGGTCCTCTACACCCACTACGTCTTCGCCTTCCAGGTGTCCGGCCTGATCCTGCTGGTCGCCATGATCGGCGCCATCGTGCTGACCCTGCGGTCGCGCGGGGGGCTGCGCCGTCAGGTGATCGCGCAGCAGATCCGGCGCCGGCCCGAGGAGGTGCTGTCCGTCCGCAAGGTTCCGACGCGAGGGGGCGTCTGACATGGAGATCGGCCTTACCCACTACCTGACCGTGGGCGCGATCCTGTTCGGCCTGGGGGCCTTCGGGATCCTGATGAACCGCCGCAACGTGATTGTCCTGCTGATGGCGATCGAGCTGATGCTCCTCGCCGTCAACATCAACCTCGTTGCCTTCTCCGTGTTCCTGAACGATCTGACGGGCCAGGTCTTCACGCTGTTCATCCTGACCGTGGCCGCCGCCGAGGCAGCCATCGGCCTTGCCATCCTGGTGGTCTACTTCCGAAACCGCGGCACCATCGCGGTTGAGGACATCAACATGATGAAGGGCTGAGGGCATGGAGATCGCAGCCGTATTCCTGCCGCTGCTCGGCGCCTTCGTCGCCGGGTTCTTCGGCCGCTTCATCGGGGACAGGGGGGCGCAGATCGTCACCTGCACCCTGATGCTGATCGCCGCCGTCCTGTCCTGCATCCTGTTCGTGGAGGTGGGGTTCAGCGGGCCGGAGGCGACGCGGACCATCACCCTGTTCACCTGGATCGACAGTGGCAGCTTCGAGGTGGACTGGGCCCTGCGCATCGACGCGCTGACCGCCGTCATGCTGGTGGTGGTCAACGTCGTGTCCGCCATGGTCCATGTCTATTCGGTCGGGTACATGAGCCATGACCCGTCCAAGGCGCGGTTCATGTCCTACCTCAGCCTGTTCACCTTCATGATGCTCATGCTGGTGACGGCGGACAATCTGGTGCAGATGTTCTTCGGCTGGGAGGGCGTGGGCCTCGCCTCCTACCTGCTGATCAACTTCTGGTACGAGAAGAAGAGCGCCAACGACGCCTCGATGAAGGCGTTCCTGGTCAACCGTGTGGGCGATTTCGGCTTCGCCCTGGGCATCATGGCGGTGTTCTTCCTCTTCGGCAGCGTGGAGTTCGACGCGATCTTCACGGCGGCGCCGCAGCAGGCGAACGCGACCTTCAACTTCCTGGGCTTCGAGGTCCACGCCCTGACCGCGGTCTGCGTGCTGCTGTTCATCGGCGCCATGGGCAAGTCGGCCCAGCTCGGCCTGCACACCTGGCTGCCGGACGCGATGGAGGGGCCGACGCCCGTCTCCGCGCTGATCCACGCCGCCACCATGGTGACCGCCGGCGTCTTCATGCTGGCACGGATGAGCCCGCTGTTCGAATACGCGCCGGGCGCGCTGGCCTTCGTCACCGTGGTGGGCGGGCTGACCGCCTTCATCGCGGCGACCATCGGCCTGACCCAGTTCGACATCAAGCGGGTCATCGCCTATTCGACCATGAGCCAGCTCGGCTACATGTTCTTCGCCATCGGCGTCGGCGCCTATCCGGCGGCAATCTTCCACCTGATGACGCACGCCTTCTTCAAGGCGCTGCTGTTCCTGGGGGCCGGCTCGGTGATCCATGCCATGTCGGGCGAGCAGGACATGCGGAACATGGGCGGCATCTGGCGCCTGATCCCGGTCACCTACGGCCTGATGTGGATCGGCAATCTGGCGCTGGCGGGCATCATCCCGTTCGCCGGCTACTACTCCAAGGACATGATCCTGGAGGTCGCCTATGCCGACCATAGCTGGTACGGCACCCTGGCCTTCTGGCTGGGGCTGGCGGCCGCGCTGATGACGGCCTTCTACTCCTGGCGCCTGCTGTTCCTGACCTTCCACGGCCAGCCGCGGGCGAACGAGAAGGTGATGGCCCACGTCCATGAGAGCCCGCAGGTCATGCTGGTGCCGCTCTACGTGCTTGCGGTCGGCGCCGTCGCCGCCGGTTTCGTGGCCTATCCCTGGTTCGTCGGGCACGACATGGCCCACTTCTGGGGGGGCAGCATCCTGATGCTGCCGGACGTCCACGGCGAGACGATCATCGACGCGGCCCACCATGTGCCGGGATGGGTGCCGCTGGCACCGCTGGGCATGGGGGTGCTGGGCATCGCGCTCGCCTACCTGTTCTACATCGTCAGGCCGGACCTGCCGGCGAAGACGGTGGCGGCCGTGCGGCTGCTGCACGGGATCGTCTTCCGCAAGTACTACTTCGACGAGCTGTACGACGCCGTCTTCGTGAAGCCGGCGCAGTCTCTGGGCCGCGGCCTCTGGAAGGGTGGCGACGAGGCGGTGATCGACGGTCTCGGCCCGGACGGGCTGGCCGCCGTGACCCGGCAGCTCGCGGCCGGCGCCAGCCGGCTGCAGACGGGCTACGTGTTCCACTATGCCTTTGTGATGGTGATCGGCCTTGTCGTGCTGGTCGGTTGGTTCTTCCTGGTGCGCTGAGGCGAGGGGGCGTTCTCAATGGCTGACTGGCCGATCCTGACGATCACGACGTTCCTTCCGCTCGTCGGTGCATTGTCCATCCTGATGATCCGCGGCGAGCAGGAGCTGGTGGACCGGAACGCGAAGGCGGTGGCGCTCTGGACGTCGCTGATCACCTTCGTGATCTCGCTCTTCATCCTGGCCAACTTCGACCCGTCCAACCCGGGCTTCCAGATGATGGAGGAGTATCGCTGGATACCCTCCTTCAACATCGCCTACATCAAGGGCGTGGACGGCATCTCCATCTGGTTCGTGCTCGCCTCCACCTTCCTGACGCCGATCTGCGTGCTCGCCTCCTGGACCACCATCGACAAGCGGGTCAAGGAGTTCATGATCGCGCTGCTGGTGCTTGAGACCATGATGGTCGGCATGTTCACGGCGCTGGACTTCGTCCTCTTCTACCTGTTCTTCGAGGGCGTGCTGCTGCCGATGTTCCTGATCATCGGCGTCTGGGGCGGGCCGGGGCGGATCTACGCCGCCTACAAGTTCTTCCTCTACACCTTCATCGGCTCGGTGCTGATGCTGCTGGCCATCCTGGCCATGTACCTGGTCGCCGGAACGATGGACATGCGGGTGATGGTGGACCATCCGTTCGCCTCCACCTTGCAGCTCTGGCTCTGGGTCGGCTTCTTCATCGCCTTCGCCGTGAAGACGCCGATCTGGCCGCTGCACACCTGGCTGCCCTTCGCCCACGTCGAAGCGCCGACCGCCGGGTCGGTGATGCTGGCCGGCGTCATGCTGAAGATGGGCGGCTACGGTCTGATCCGGGTGAACGTGCAGATGCTGCCGGAGGCGACCTTCTTCTTCACGGACTTCGTGTTCGTGCTGTCGGTGGTGGCGATCATCTACACCTCGCTGGTGGCGCTGGCGCAGACCGACATGAAGAAGATGATCGCCTACAGCTCCGTGGCGCACATGGGCTACGTGACCATGGGCATCTTCACCATGACCCAGCAGGGGCTGGACGGCGCCATCTTCCAGATGCTGAGCCACACCATCGTGTCGGCCGCGCTGTTCCTGTGCATTGGCTTCGCCTACGCCCAGCTCCACACCCGCGAGATCGTGAAGTATGGCGGCATGGCGCAGAACCTGCCGCGCTACGCCTTCGTCTTCATGGTGTTCATGCTGGCCTCCGTGGGCCTGCCCGGCACCAGCGGCTTCGTGGGCGAGTTCCTGACCATGCTCGGCGCCTTCCAGGTCAACACCTGGGTGGCGATGTTCGCCGCCACCGGCCTCGTGCTGGGGGCCGCCTACATGCTGCTGCTGTACCGGCGGCTCTTCTTCGGCAAGCTGGACAAGGACGGCGTGAAGGCGATGCGGGATCTGCGCTGGACCGATACCGCCTATTTCGCGCCCCTGGTCGCCATCGTGCTGATCATGGGCGTCTTCCCCGCCAGCTTCAAAGACGTCTACGCGCCGACGGTCGAGAAGGTGCTGCTCGACCATCAGGCGTCGCTGAAGGCCGCCGGCCTGATCGACGACGAACCCGGCACCCAGGTCGCCGACCGCACCCCGACGAGCGGAAACTGAGCCATGGTCGCCATTCCAGATTTCCTGCCGGCCCTGCCGGAGATGTTCCTGGCCTGCGCGGCCATGGCGCTCCTCATGCTGGGCGTCTTCCGCGGCGCGGACAGCACGCGGCTGGTCTCGTGGCTGGCCGTGGGCGCGGCCCTGGTCGCCGGCGTGCTGGTGCTGGCCGCGTCGGGCGACCGGGCGGTGACTTTCGCCGGCATGTTCATCGCCGACGACTTCGCCGTCTTCGCCAAGGTGCTGATCCTGACGGCCACGGCCCTGACTGTGGTGCTCTCGGTCAACTACCTGGAGCGGGAGCAGATGGACCGCTTCGAGTATCCGGTCCTGATGCTGCTCGCCACCGTCGGCATGATGCTGATGGTATCGGCGAACGACCTCATCTCGCTCTATGTCGGGCTGGAGCTTCAGTCCCTGTCGCTCTACGTGATCGCCGCCTTCCGGCGCGACTATGCCAAGTCGTCGGAGGCGGGGCTCAAGTACTTCCTCCTGGGCTCGCTCTCCTCCTGCATCCTGCTCTACGGCGCCAGCCTGATCTACGGCTTCTCGGGCACGACGAACTTCGAGCGTCTGGCGGTGATGTTCTCCTCCGACGTGCCGGCCGCGACCGGCGTGGTCGTCGGTCTGGTCTTCGTCGCCGCGGGTCTGGCCTTCAAGATCTCCGCCGTGCCGTTCCACATGTGGACCCCCGACGTCTATGAGGGCGCGCCGACCTCCGTCACCGCCTTCTTCGCCGTGGCCCCCAAGGTGGCGGCACTCGCCCTGTTCGTCCGGGTGCTGGTCGATCCGTTCGGGGAACTGCTGGCCCAGTGGCAGCAGGTGGTCTGGTTCTCCGCCGTCGCCAGCATGCTGCTCGGCTCCCTGGCGGCGATCCAGCAGCGCAACATCAAGCGCATGATGGCCTACAGCTCCATCGGCCATATCGGCTACGCGCTGGTCGGCCTTGCCGCCGGCACGGAGGAGGGGGTGCGCGGCGTGCTGATCTATCTGGCGATCTATCTCGCCATGAATGTCGGCACCTTCGCGGTCATCCTGTCCATGCGCGTGAACGGCCGCATGGTGGAGAACATCGACGATCTGTCGGGCCTGTCCAGGAGCCATCCCATGATGGCGCTGGCCATGGCGTTCTTCATGTTCAGCCTGGGCGGCGTGCCGCCGATGGCCGGCTTCTTCGGCAAGCTCTATGTCTTCATGGCGGCGATCGAGGCGCAGCTCTACGTGCTGGCCGTGATCGGCGTGCTGACCAGTGTCATCAGCCTCTTCTACTATCTGCGGATCGTGAAGGTGATGTGGTTCGACGACCTGATGGAGACGATCGAGCGTCCGGCCCGCGCCTCGGCGCTGGTGATCGGCGGCACCGCCCTGTTCGTCTTCCCGGTCTTCTACGTGTTCTCCGAGGGCATCCTGAACGGGGCCGCCGCGGCCGCGTCCACGCTGTTTCTGAGGTGATCGGCGCCCCATGTCCGATACGGCGGAAACCGGGGTGATGGTCCGGTCGCCCGACCTCCCGCCCTGGTACCGGCTGGTCCAGCTGGAGGTCTGCGGCAGCACGAACGACGAGGCGAAGGCCCTGGCCCAGGCCGGGGCTCCGGAGGGGACCCTGGTCCGGGCCCGGCGGCAGGAGGCCGGCCGCGGGCGCCGCGGGCGCGGCTGGAGTTCGCCGGAGGGCAATCTCTACACCAGCCTCGTGCTCCGGCCCGGCGTTCCGCCGGTCGTGGCGGCGCAGGTGTCCTTCGTCGCGGCGCTTGCCGTGGGCCAGACCGTCTCGGATCTGGTCCCCGGCCTTGCCCGGCTGAAGTGGCCCAACGACGTGCTGGTGGACGGGGCGAAGATCGCCGGCATCCTGCTGGAATCCGAACCGGCCGCGGACGGCCGGGTGGACTGGCTGGTCGTGGGCGTCGGCATCAACGTCCTGCACCATCCGGACGCACCGGGCTATCCGTCCTGCTCGCTGCTGTCCCGCGGGGCGGTGTCGCCCGATCCCGCGGACGTGCTGGCACGCTATGCCGGGCACTTCCAGTCCTGGTACAACCGCTGGCGGGCGCAGGGCTTTGCGCCCGTGCGGGCGGCCTGGCTGAACGCCGCGCACGGGCTGGGCGGACCCTTGACGGTCCGGCTGGCGGGGGAGAGCTTCGCCGGCCGCTTCGTGGATCTGGACGACGATGGCGGCCTGATCGTCGAGACGACCGAAGGGCGCCGCCGGGTCACGGCCGGCGACGTCTTCTTCGGCTGAAGGGTAAGGACATGCTGCTCGCCATCGACGCCGGCAACACCAACGTCGTCTTCGCCGTCTTCGAAGGCGATGTGAAGCGGGGGCAGTGGCGCGTCTCCACCGACGGCCGCCGCACGGCCGACGAACATGCCGTCTGGCTGGTGGCCCTGATGGCGATGAAGGGGCTGACGCCGAAGGACATCCACGCCGCCATCCTGTCCAGCGTCGTGCCGGCGCAGACCGGCCCCCTGACGACGCTGTGCGAGGAGCATTTCGGCTGCACCCCGATGCGGGTGGGCGATCCCGGGGTGCGGCTGGGGCTGGAGGTGCGGATCGACAACCCGAAGGAGGCCGGGGCCGACCGTCTGGTCAACGCCGTGGCCGCTGTCGCTACCTATCCGCCGCCGCTGGTCGTCATCGATATCGGCACCGGCACCACCTTCGACGTGGTGGACGCGAACGGAGATTTCGCCGGCGGTGTCATCGCCCCGGGGCCGGTGCTGTCCCTGGACGCGCTGCACCGGGTGGCGGCACAGTTGCCCAAGGTGGACATCCTGCGGCCCGACCGGGTGATCGGGAAGGGCACGGTGGCCGCCATGCAGTCCGGCATGTTCTGGGGATATACGGGGATGATCGAAGGCATCCTCACGCGGATCAAGGCCGAACTGTCGCCCACGGGCGACCCGCCCGTCACCGTCATCGGCACCGGCGGCCTCGTGCGGCTGTTCGCGGAAGGCAGCAGCCTCGTGGACGCCATCGACGCAGACCTGACCCTCCGGGGGCTGCGGCTCATCCACCAACGCAACGCAGCCCGGTAAGTCATTGACCATGGATAATGCGATTGCCCTCGGCGACGCCGATTTCGATCCCGGGGCCCTGTACTTCGTGCCGCTGGGCGGGTCCGGCGAGATCGGGATGAACCTCAATCTCTACGGCCACGCCGGCCGGTGGCTGATGGTCGATCTCGGGATCAGCTTCGGCGACGAGACGACGCCCGGCGTGGAGATCCTGCTGCCGGACCCGGCCTTCATCGCGGAGCGCAGGGAGGATCTGGCCGGCCTCGTCATCACCCACGCGCATGAGGACCATCTCGGCGCCGTGCCCTATCTCTGGCCGGAACTGCGCTGTCCGGTCTACTGCACCCCCTTCGCGGCTTCCGTGCTGCGGGTGAAGCTCCAGGAGCGCGGCCTCTCCGGCGACGTGCAGATCATCGAGGTGCCGCTGTCCGGCCGCTTCCAGGTCGGCCCCTTCGACCTGGAGCTGGTGACCGTCACCCACTCCATCCCGGAGCCGAACGCCCTGGTCATCCGCACCCCGGCGGGCACCGTGCTGCACAGCGGCGACTGGAAGCTGGACCCCGATCCGGTGATCGGCACCACCGCCGACGAGGCGGCGCTGAAGCGGCTGGGGCGGGAAGGGGTGACCGCCCTCGTCTGCGACAGCACCAACGCGCTCGTGCCCGGCGTCGCGGGGGCGGAGGCGGCCGTGCGCGACAGCCTCATCACCCTGTTCGGGCGCTACACCGGGCGCATCGCGGTCGGCTGCTTCGCCACCAACGTGGCCCGGCTGCACTCCATCGCCGTCGCCGCGCAGGCCAACGACCGCCATGTCGCTCTGGTCGGGCGGTCGCTCTGGCGGATCGACGCGGCGGCGCGGGCGAACGGCTACCTGACCGACCTGCCGCCCTTCGTCACCGAGCATGATGCGGGCTTCCTGCCGCGCGACAAGTGCGTGCTGATCTGCACGGGCAGCCAGGGCGAGCCCCGGGCGGCGCTGTCCCGCATCGCGGGGGGCGACCATCCGGAGATCGACCTCGTGCCGGGCGATGTCGTCGTCTTCTCCGCCCGCGAGATTCCGGGCAACGAGAAGGACATCGCCAAGGTCCAGAACGCCCTGATCCGCCGCGGCATCGAGGTGGTGACGGCGGACGACGCCTTCGTCCATGTCTCGGGCCATCCGGCGCGGGACGAGCTGACCAGCCTCTACCAGTGGGTCAGGCCGCGGGCCGTGATCCCCGTCCATGGCGAGCGCCGGCACCTGACGGCGAACGCCCAGCTCGCGCAGCAGTGCCAGGTGGGCGAGACGGTGATCCCCGAGGACGGCGCCGTCATCCGCATCGGACCCGGCCCGGCGGAGATCGTGGGCCATGTGCCGTCCGGGCGGCTCTGCCTGGACGGGCGGCGGATCGTTCCGGTCCATGGCGGCGCCATGCGCTCGCGCCACCGCATGATGAACAACGGTGCCGCCGTCGCCACGGTGCTGCTGACGGCCAAGGGCGACCTCGCCACCGATCCCCGGGTCTCCGTCATGGGGCTGCTGGACCCGGAAGAGACGGAAGCGGCGGTCGCCGATCTGGTGGACTTGCTCCGCCGGACCGTCGAGACTATGCCCATGCCGTCGCGGCGGGACGACGAGGCGGTGCGCGAAGCCGTGCGCCTTGCCATCCGGCGCAGCTTCAACGCCAGCCAGGGGCGCAAGCCCCTGACGGAAGTACATGTCGTCCGCCTCTGAGCGGACCCTGATCCGGAGTACAGACAGAATGATCGGCCGCCTCAATCACGTCGCCATCGTGGTCCCCGACCTCGCCGCCGCCAGCGGCACCTACCGGGACACCCTCGGGGCACGGGTGAGCGCGCCGGTGGACCTGCCCGCCCACGGCGTCACCACCGTCTTCGTCGAACTGCCCAACACGAAGATCGAGCTGCTGCACCCGCTGGGGGCCGACAGCCCGATCGCAAAGTTCCTGGAGAAGAACCCCTCGGGCGGCATCCACCACATCTGCTACGAGGTGGAGGACATCCTCGCCGCGCGCGACCGGCTGAAGGCGCAGGGGATGCGGGTCCTGGGCGACGGCGAGCCGAAGATCGGCGCGCACGACAGGCCGGTGCTGTTCCTGCATCCCAAGGACCTGTTCGGCACCCTGGTCGAGCTGGAACAGGCCTGAGGCCCGGGCATGGGCTGGCTCACCCTTGCTGCCATCTATTTCACGGCCTGGTGGATCGTGCTGTTCGCCGTGCTGCCCTTCGGCGTGAAGCCCCACGACGACCCGGAGCCGGGTACGGCCGCCAGCGCACCGGCGCGGCCCATGCTGGCCCGCAAGTTCCTCTGGACCAGCGTCATCTCGGCCGTGATCGTCGGTGCGGTGTGGGGGCTGTTCGCCGCCGGGGTGCTGGACTGGCAGGCGCTGATGCGGCCGCCTGAAGGGTCGTGAGAGCGCATGACGCTCAGCTACTGCGACATCGCCCCCGGCCACCCCTGGCATGGCCCCTATCACGAGAGCGAGTACGGCGTTCCGCTGGACGACGAGGCGGCGCTGTTCGAGCGGCTGGTGCTGGAGATCAACCAGGCCGGCCTTTCCTGGCTGACCATCCTGAAGAAGCGGGCGGCGTTCCGCGCCGCCTATGACGGGTTCGACGTGGACCGCGTGGCCGCCTATGGACCGGCCGACATCGACCGGCTGCTGGCCGATCCCGGCATCATCCGCAACCGGCTGAAGATCGCGGCCGCGATCCACAATGCGCAGGTGATCCAGGGCATGCGGGCGAGCCATGGCGGCTTCGCCGGCTGGCTGGCTGCCCATCATCCGCGCAGCAAGGGCGACTGGGTGGCGCTGTTCAAGCGCACCTTCCGCTTCACCGGCGGCGAGATCGTCGGCGAATTCCTGATGAGCATCGGCTATCTGCCGGGGGCGCACCGGCCGGAGTGCCCCGTGCAGGCACGGCTGGCCGGACTCGCGCTGCCCTGGAGGGAGGCCCGGGCGGCGGGCTTCGACGGCTACGCGGGTTTCTGATCGGGCAGGGGTGCCTGCTGATTGGGCGGATCGCTGAACATCGAGCGATCATATGAACTTAAATTAGGCAAGGCGCCTGAAAAAAGCACAAAAAAGAAGGCGAGCCGTAAAATCGGCTTGCCTTGCAGGATACTGGGTATCAAACTCGGTGGTGTTGAGAGGGTTTGTTCCCTCTTGACAGACGCCTGGTGGCGATTCCTCCCTAAACTCAGGCCGCGCTGTCCTGTCAGCGCGGTCTTTCTTTTTTGTGAAGCGAGTATAAGCAAATCCGCTTTCCCGCGTCATCTTCTTTTTGCTGATTTTTCAATCGCTCTGCCCCTTTGCAGGCAGGCGCTCCGTCGGCGCCTTGCCTGCACCCCGCGAGCCCCTGATCTGCGGCAGTTCAGGCGGTAGCGAATTTCACGACGAACAGCCCGGCCAGGATCACGATGGCCGGATTCAGGGCAGCCAGCCGCCCCGACAGCAGCTTGATCCCGACATAGGCGATGAAGCCGAAACCGATGCCGTGGGCGATGGAGAAGGTCAGCGGCATCGCCACCGCCGTCACCACGGCCGGCGCGTATTCGGTCACATCGTCCCAGTCCACCTCCGCAAGTCCATGCGTCATCAGGCAGGCGACATAGAGCAGGGCGGGGGCGGTCGCATAGGCCGGGATGGCGGCCGCCAGCGGCGCCAGGAACAGGCAGGCCAGGAACAGCAGCGCCACCACGAAGGCCGCAAGCCCGGTCCGCCCGCCGACATTCACGCCGGCGGCACTCTCGATGTAGCTGGTCACCGTGCTGGTCCCCAGCATGGCGCCGGCCACCGTCGCCGTGCTGTCCGCCAGCAGCGCCCGTCCCAGCCGCGGCAGCCGGCCGTCGGGCGTCAGCAGCCCGGCCCGATGGGCGACGCCGACCAGGGTGCCGGCCGTGTCGAACAGGTCCACGAACAGGAAGGCGAAGACGATGGCGACCAGCCCGACATGCAGCGCCCCGGTCACGTCCATCTGGAGGAAGGTCGGGGACGGGTCCGGGGGCAGGGAGACGATGCGGCCGTCGAACGGCGTCACGCCCAGCAGCACGCCCGCCAGGGTCACGGCCAGGATGGCCAGGATCACCGCCCCGGTGACGCGCCGGGCCGCCAGCGCGACCAGCAGCAGGAAGCCCAGGGAGGCGAGCACCGCCTCCGGCCGGGTCAGGTCGCCCAGCGTCACCAGCGTCGCCGGATGATCCGCCACGATGCCCGCGTTCTGGAGCGCGATCAGCGCCAGGAACAGGCCGATCCCGGCCGAGATGGCGAGCTTCAGGCTGCGGGGGATGGCGTTGATGATGGCCTCGCGCACCGGCAACAGGCTCAGCACGATGAAGGCCACACCGGACAGGAAGACGGCCCCCAGCGCCACCTGCCAGGAATAGCCCATGCCGCCGACCACGGCGTAGGCGAAGTAGGCGTTCAGCCCCATGCCGGGGGCGAGCGCGATGGGGTAGTTGGCGTAGAGCCCCATCACCAGCGTGCCGACCGCGGCGGCGACGCAGGTCGCCACGAACACCGCGCCGGCATCCATGCCGGTGGTCGCCAGGATCTGTGGATTCACGAAGACGATGTAGGCCATCGTTAAAAAAATCGTGAAACCGGCCAGCACCTCCGTCCGGACGGAGGTGCCGTGCGTGCTCAGCTTGAAGTAGGATTCCAGCAAGATCGGGTCCCGCTCGAAAGGAAGGTCGGCCGTGCGGCTCAGGAAGAAGGGGACGACAGTATCCATGGGAACGGTGGCCGCCGCCACCGGGTTGCTGGCGCTGCTGCTGCCGGCGACCGCCGGGGCCCAGGGAACCGAAGCGCAGCGGCCGGCCCAGGCACCGGCCTGGATCGCCCCGCCGAAGACGGCACCACAGCCCCAGGCGCGGCCGGGCACCGGGCAGCCGACCATCATCGTGGACCGCGCGGCCTGCCGCTGGTTGCAGCGCCATGTGCCGGATGCCGACGTGGAGTACAGGCCGGGCGTGGATGTCAACGGCAGGCCCGTGGCGCCGGCCGACCTGCCGGGGTCGCCACGGATCGCGCTGCCCGACCGGATCGAGATCGGCATCACCCTGCCGCTGGCGCAGCGCTTCGGCATCCCCGCCGATGCGCTCTATGCGGGGGAGGCCTATCTCGGGACCGTGACGGTGGAAGGGAACCGGGTGCTGTTCAACGGCCAGCCGCTTTCCTCCGATGCGGAGGCGGATCTGGTCGCGGTCTGTTCCCGGCGGGACCGCTAGCATCGGGCCGGCCCGGCAGACCGTCCCTGGCGGGGTGCGGCAGGGCGTCACCCGCCATGAATGTTTATCTTGCGAATCATTCGCAATCGCGCGATGGTCCCGGCAGCGAACCGATCCTATAGGAGCTGGCGACCATGACCATGCCGCAATCCGCCGTTCCGGGGCCTGCGGCCCCGCCGGATGCCTCGATGCCACGGCCCTCGATGATGAAAAGTGCGCCGTCGCTGGTGACCTTCGGTCTCAGCATCGTGCTGCTCGTCGTCGCCGTCGTCCGCTGGCCGGAGAACGGCTGGGCCGCGTCGCTCTGGCTCGCGGCATTCCTTGCCATGTGGGTGATCCGGGTGCCGGCCTCGATGCGGGTCAGCGGCAACCGGATCGTGGAGGCACGGCGGGGCACGTCCGAGCTGTTCGTGCTGGCGGCCATGTTCGTGACCATGATGGTGCTGCCGCTGCTCTATCTCTCCTTCGGCGCCTTCCGCTTCGCCGACTACACGCTGCCGGCGTGGGCGGCGGTGCTGGGCGCGGTGCTCCAGGTGCCGTTCCTCTGGCTGTTCTGGCGCAGCCATGCCGACCTGGGCCGGAACTGGAGCCCGGGGCTGGAGGTGCGGGAAGGGCATGAGCTGGTGGTCCGTGGCGTCTATGCCCGCATCCGGCACCCGATGTATGCCGCGCTCTGGATTTCGGTGCTGGCGCAGCCGCTGCTTCTCCAGAACTGGATCGCCGGCGCCCTTGTCGTTCCCGCGTTCGCGGCATTGTGGCTGCTGCGCGTCCCGCAGGAAGAGGCGATGATGCGGACCCGCTTCGGGGCCGAGTACGAGGCCTATGCCGCCCGCACCGGGCGCATCTGGCCATCCTGATCCCGCTGCGGGATGTTCCCTGCGGGGCGAACGCCCGACACTCAGGAGGAGTCCATGGGTGATCCGCTGGTCGACCGTGAACTGACGGTGGAGGAGATGCTTTCCGACCCGATCGTGCGCGCCCTGATGCGGCGCGACGGGGTCCATGATGATGACGTGCGACGGACGCTTGCCCGCGTCGGCGGCTCCCGTCGTGGCGGCGGCGCACTGGGCGGGGAGTGACCCGCCGGCCGGCGTCGCCTCTGATCTGCCGCCGTATCAGCGTTGCCGGGAGAGGTCACCGGACGGGGACCTCTCCCATTGCCTCCCATGCGGGCACATCCTAAAGTCCGGGCCGCTTCCAACGCCAAGCCTGCGAGTGCCTGTCCATGCGGATGTCCCAGTTCTTCCTGCCCACGCTCAAGGAAACCCCCCGCCGAGGCGCAGGTGGTCAGCCACCGGCTGATGCTGCGCGCCGGGGATGATCCGGCAGACCTCCGCCGGCATCTATGCGTGGCTGCCGCTGGGCTGGCGCGTGCTCCAGAAGGTCGCGCAGATCGTGCGCGAGGAGCAGGACCGTGCCGGCGCGCAGGAGATGCTGATGCCGACGATCCAGTCGGCCGATCTCTGGAAGCAGTCCGGCCGCTATGAGGCGTATGGCAAGGAGATGCTGCGCATCACCGACCGGCACGACCGGGAGATGCTGTACGGCCCCACGAACGAGGAGATGATCACCGACATCTTCAAGACGTTCGTGAAAAGCTACAAGGACCTGCCCAAGAACCTCTACCATATCCAGTGGAAGTTCCGGGACGAGATCCGGCCCCGCTTCGGCCTGATGCGCGGCCGTGAGTTCCTGATGAAGGACAACTACTCCTTCGACCTGGATGTCGAGGGCGCGAAGCTGTCCTACCGCAGGATGTTCCTGGCCTATCTCCGCACCTTCGCGCGCATGGGCATCAAGGCCATCCCGATGCGGGCGGACACGGGTCCCATCGGCGGCGACCTCAGCCACGAGTTCATCATCCTGGCGGAGACGGGGGAGAGCCAGGTGTTCTGCGACCGCCGCTGGCTGGAGCTTGACGTGCTGGCCGAGGCGCCGGCGCCGGACAGCGACCTCAAGGAATTCTTCGACCGCTACACCTCCATCTACGCCGCGACGGAGGAGATGCACGACGCCGCCAAGGCGCCCGCCGATCTGGTGACGGCGCGCGGCATCGAGGTCGGGCACATCTTCTATTTCGGCAAGAAGTACTCGCAGCCGATGGAGGCGATCGTCGCGGGTCCCGACGGGCAGCCGGTGACGGTGGAGATGGGCAGCTACGGCATCGGCGTCAGCCGCGTCGTCGCCGCCATCATCGAGGCGAGCCACGACGAGCAGGGCATCATCTGGCCGGAGCCGGTGGCGCCCTTCAAGCTGGCCATCGTCAACCTGAAGGTGGACGACGCCGAGTGCTCCCGCGTCTGCGAGGATCTCTACGCCCGCCTGAGCGGGGCGAAGGTCGAGGTGCTGTACGACGACCGCAACGAGCGGCCGGGCGCCAAGTTCGCCGACATGGACCTGATCGGCGTGCCCTGGCAGCTCACCGTCGGGCCGCGCGGCCTGAAGGCCGGTGTCGTCGAACTGAAGCGCCGCGCCACGGGCGAGAAGTTCGAACTGTCCGTCGAGGATGCGCTCGCCAGGGTCATGGCCTGATCGAGGCCGTTGGTCCGGTCCCGGGGCATTCCTGCGGACCGGACCGCCCGGTTCCTGCCATAAATGCGCCGCCATGCCGGGGGATACCCCGTCGGGTCCGTACCGTCCGCGCGGAAAGTCCCCATGATCTTCTCAGCCTTCGAACGCATGGTGGCGATGCGCTACCTCCGGGCCCGCCGGCAGGAGGGGTTCATCTCCGTCATCGCGGGCTTCTCGCTCCTGGGCATCGCCCTGGGCGTGGCGACCCTCATCATCGTGATGTCCGTGATGAACGGCTTCCGGGCCGAGCTGCTGGGCCGCATCCTCGGCGTCAACGGCCACGCCTACGTCTATGCGACGATGGGGCCGCTGGAGGATTACGGACCGCTGGCCGAGCGGGTCAAGGCGGCGCCCGGTGTCGTCGCCGTGATGCCCTATGTCGAGGGGCAGGCCCTGGTCAGCATCCAGGGCGTCGCCACCGGCGTGCAGGTCCGCGGCATCCGGCCGGAGGATTTCCGCACCCGGCCCGTGGTCGGTGACAGTGTCGTGCTGGGCGACGGGAACGGTTTCGGCGAGGGCGGTATCGCCATCGGCATCCGTCTGGCACAGCGGTTCGGGCTGCGGGTGGGGGACGAGCTGACGCTCATCAGCCCGCGCGGGGCCACCACGGCCTTCGGCACCGTTCCGCGCACGGGCCGCTTCCCGATTGCCGCGATCTTCGAAGTGGGCATGTCGGAATACGATTCCAACATCGTCTACATGCCGCTGGAGACGGCGCAGGCCTTCTACCGGATGCCGGGCCAGATCACGGCGCTGGAGGTCTTTGTCGCCGATCCCAACGACATCGGCCTGCTGCGCGCCAGCCTGGGCGGTGCGGTGGCCGGACAGGGCCGCGTGCTGGACTGGCAGCAGACCAATTCCAGCTTCTTCACCGCGCTTCAGGTCGAGCGCAACGTGATGTTCCTGATCCTGTCACTCATCATCATGGTGGCCGCGTTCAACATCATCTCCAGCATGATCATGCTGGTGAAGGACAAGGGCCGGGACATCGCCATCCTGCGCACCATGGGCGCGACCCGCGGCATGGTCATGCGCATCTTCTTCCTGTCCGGCGCCTCCATCGGCGTGATCGGAACGGTGGCCGGCTTCACCCTCGGCATCCTGTTCTGCGACAACATCGAGGCCATCCGGCAGTCGATCCAGTCCCTGACGGGAACGGACCTGTTCAACGCGGAGATCTACTTCCTCTCCCACCTGCCGGCGAAGATCGACTGGCGGGAGGTGGCCCAGGTGGTGGGCATGGGTATCGGCCTGTCCTTCCTGGCGACGATCTATCCCTCCTGGCGGGCGGCCCGCCTCGATCCGGTGGAGGCCCTGCGCTATGAGTGAGCCGACGATGACCGCCACGGTCGAGCGGAGCCGGACGGCGCGTGCCGCCGATGCCGCAGTGGACGCTCCGGCGGACGGTGCCCTGGTCCTGACCGACATCCGCCGCAGCTTCACCCAGGCCGGCGATGTGCTGGAGGTGCTGCGCGGCGCCTCCTGCACCGTGCGACCCGGCGAACTGGTGGCGCTGGTCGGTCCCAGCGGGGCGGGCAAGTCCACCCTGCTGCACATCGCGGGCCTGCTGGAACATGCCGACGGCGGCTCCATCCGCGTCGGCGGCAGCGACGCGACCCGGCTGAACGATGCCGCGCGGACCGCGCTGCGGCGGCGCACCATCGGGTTCGTCTACCAGTTCCACCACCTGCTGCCGGAGTTCAGCGCGGAGGAGAACATCGTCCTGCCGCAGATGATCGCCGGCACGGCCCGGTCCGACGCCCGGGTGCGGGCGCGGGAACTGCTGGCCCTCGTCGGCCTGGAGAAGCGGGCCGGGCATCGCCCGGCGCAGCTTTCCGGCGGCGAGCAGCAGCGCGTCGCCATCGCCCGCGCGCTGGCGAACCGGCCGCAGGTGCTGATCGCCGACGAGCCCACCGGGAACCTGGACCACCACACGGCCGAAAGCGTCTTCGCCATGCTGGCGGATCTGGTCCATGGCCAGGGCGTGGGCGCGCTGGTGGCGACCCACAATCTTGACCTGGCCCGCCGCATGGACCGCGTGCTGGAGATGCGCGACGGCCTGCTGGTGGAGGTTTGAGCGCCAGCCGCATCCTGCTGACCGTCCCGGCCGGCTACCGCCCGGACTGGGTGCTGCTGTACCACGGCCGGGACCCCGAGGGGCTGTCGGAGCGGGTGGAGGGACACGTCCTGACCAAGGTCGTGCTCGTCGCCGGCCGCCCGGTCCGGCTCCGCATGGAGATCGGCGCTGACGGCGTAGGGCTGGACTGCGATCCTGCCCTGGACGGGGACGATCTGGAGACCGCCACCGGCATCGCCCGCCGGGCGCTCGGGCTGGCGACAGACGTCGGCGGGCTGGAGGCCCGGGCGGCGGACGAGCCGGAGGTCGCGCGCCTGATCGGTGATCGTGCGGGTCTGCGTCTGCCGCTCAGCGGCAGCGTCTTCGAGGGGCTGTGCTGGGCCGTCATCGGACAGCAGGTCAATCTCCGCTTCGCCGCCGTGCTGCGGCGCCGGATGATCGATCTGGCCGGGATGTCGCATCCGTCGGGGATGGTCGCGCATCCAGGGACCTGAAGCGGTGGCGCGGCTGGATGTGGCGGATCTGACTGCACGCCAGTTTCTCCCGCGCCAAGGCGGAGTATCTGGTCGGCGCCGCCCGGGCAGCAGCGGACGGGCACATCGATTTCGAGGCGTTGCCCGCTCTCGGGCCGGAGGAGGCGGAGGCACGGCTGGCCGCCCTGCGCGGGCTCGGCCCCTGGTCGCGCCAGTACATCCTGCTGCGGGCCTGCGGCTTCCCCGACTGCGTGCCGGCGGGGGATGCCGGTCTGGCCGCGGCGCTGCAACGCTTCCACGGCCTGGAGGACCGTCCGACGCCCGAAGCGCAGCGGAGGCTGATGCAGCCCTATGCCCCCTGGCGCAGTCTGGCGACGGCCCATCTCTGGGCCAGCCTGGGCTGAGCTTCCCGGACGCCGCCGGGAATGGTGTCGTCGGGCATGGTGTCGTTCAGATGAGACCCGGCGGGCACGACCAAGGGGTCGGACGGCCCGCCGGGAGGCTGTGGAAGAGGGTTGAGGGGAGGATCAGCGGGCGTGGGCTGCGGCGACCACGGGCGGGCGCCGCGACGGCAGCAGGGTCAGGGCCAGCCCGGCCAGGATGATGCCGCAGGCGCCCAGCTTGACCGGCGACAGCTCCTCACCCAGCAGGGTCACGGCGAACCCGATCCCGAAGACGGGGACCAGCATCGAGAACGGGGCGACGATGCTGGCCGTGTACTGCTTGAGCAGGTAGCCCCACAGGCCGAAGCCCAGGATCGTCGCAATGACGCTGCTGTAGAACACCGCGAACCAGGCGGTCGGGCTCATGGTCAGCAGACCGCTGAAGCCCTGCGGCCCCTCGAAGTAGTAGGACGCGATGCAGAGCGGGATGGGCGGAATCAGGCTCATCCAGATCATCATCACGAAGACCTGCGGCGGCTTCGAGACCTTCATCAGCACGTTGCTGACCGCCCAGAACATGGCGCCGACCACGCAGAGCATCAGGCCGAGCTGCGTCCCGCCCGCGGGCAGGTCGGCCGCGATGACGGCGATGCCCAGGAAGGCCACGGCGATGCCGGCGAGCTGCCGCACCGACGGCCGGTCCCCGAGCCACAGCGCCGCCAGCATGACCGTGAAGAAGGCCTGGGTCTGATTGACGAGGCTCGCAAGCCCCGCCGGCATCCCGTAGGCCATCCCCATGTACAGGCCGAACTGCAGCATCCCCAGCGAGATCCCGACGCCGATGATATAGCGCCAGGCCACGGGCGGCTTGAAGCCGATGAACGGCAGGAAGGCGGCGCACACAGCGAACCGCAGTGCCGTGAACAGCAACGGCGGGATTTCGCTCAACCCCCAGTCGATCACCACGAAGACAAAGCCCCAGATGGCGGCGCACAGGATCGCGAGGGAAATATGGATCGGTTTCATGCGGTAAAAGTAGGGGCTTTCTTCCCGTTCGCAATACGCGGGCATGGCATGGCTGTGTGGATCGTTAGACCCGTCATTTTATGAAGATATTCCCGTTTTTCTCCGTCTGCGACATTTTGCACCATCGACCTTAAAAGTATTCTCTCTCCCGCATCTGCGAAGGCGCGTGTAGGGCGAGGCCGGCGGTTCCACCGTGCCAGAGCGCGCCGGATCGGGTAGCCTGCCCCGCTGTCATGCTTCCCGCTGCACCGGGCCCGACCGACCGTGAGCGACTTCATCCATCTCCGCGTCCATTCGGCGTACTCGCTGTCCGAAGGGGCGATCAAGGTCAAGGAACTGGTCAAGCTCTGCCAGAAGCAGGGCATGCCGGCCGTCGCCGTGACGGATACCGGCAACCTGTTCGGCTGCCTGGAATTCGCCATGGCCGCGGCCGATGCCGGCATCCAGCCGATCATCGGCTGCCAGATGTGGATCAGGAGCTGGGGGCCGCAGAAGCGGGGCCTGGGCCGCACGACGGGTCCGGCCGCGGACCAGCTTGTGCTCCTGGTGCAGAGCCAGCAGGGCTACCGCAACCTGATGAAGCTCGTCTCCAAGGCGTATCTGGAGACGGAGCCGGGCCTGCTGCCCCAGGTGTCGGTGGATGACCTGGAGGGCCACAGCGAGGGACTGATCTGCCTGACCGGCGGCCCCGGTGGCGGGGTCGGACGGCTTCTGGCGGAGGGGCAGAAGCCGCATGCGGAGGAACTTCTGCTGCGGTTGGCGGCGCTGTTTCCCGGCCGCCTCTATGTCGAGCTGATGCGCCACCCGGAAGGGCCGATGGGACAGGCGGAGGACCGCATCGAGCCGGATCTGATCGATCTGGCCTACGCCCATGACCTGCCCCTGGTCGCCACCAACGACGTCTACTTCGCCGATCCGGGGATGCACCAGGCGCACGACGTTCTGCTCTGCATTGCTGAAGGCGCCTACATCATGCAGGAGGAGCGGCGGCGGGTCACGCCGCACCACTGCTTCAAGTCGGCCGCGGAGATGCGCGAGCTGTTCGCCGACCTGCCGGAGGCGGTGGACAATACGGTCGTCATCGCGCGGCGCTGCGCCTACATGCCGAAGAAGGTGAACCCGATTCTGCCCGCCTTCGTGCCCGGCGACAGCAAGGAGGCGCAGGAGGAGCTGGAGGCCGACGAGTTGCGCCGGCAGGCGCATGAGGGCCTGACCTGGCGGCTGGAAAAGTACGTCTTCACGCCGGACCAGACGCCGGAGACGCGGACCGAAATCGAGGCGCAGTACCGCGAGCGCCTGGATTTCGAGCTGAACACCATCGTCAAGATGAAATTTCCCGGCTACTTCCTGATCGTGTCGGACTTCATCAAGTGGGCCAAGGGGCAGGGCATCCCGGTCGGGCCGGGACGCGGCTCGGGCGCCGGCTCGCTGGTGGCGTGGTCGCTCTCCATCACCGACCTGGACCCGATCCGCTACGGCCTGCTGTTCGAGCGCTTCCTCAATCCCGAGCGCGTGTCCATGCCGGACTTCGACGTGGATTTCTGCCAGGACCGCCGCGACGAGGTGATCCGCTACGTCCAGCGCAAGTACGGCTACGACAAGGTCGCGCAGATCATCACCTTCGGTAAGCTGCAGGCCCGCGCCGTGGTGCGCGACGTCGGCCGCACGCTCCAGATGCCCTACGGGCAGGTGGACAGGATCTGCAAGCTGATCCCGAACAACCCGGCCAACCCGGTCGGCCTGCAACAGGCCATCGACGGCGAGCCGCTGTTGCAGGACATGCGGAAGTCGGACGAGACGGTCGGCCGCCTGCTGGACATCGCGCTGAAGCTGGAGGGGCTCTACCGCCACGCCTCCACCCATGCGGCAGGTGTCGTGATCGGCGACCGCCCGCTGGACGAGCTGGTGCCGCTCTACCGCGATCCGCGTTCCGACATGCCGGTCACCCAGTTCAACATGAAGTATGTCGAGCTGGCGGGGCTGGTGAAGTTCGACTTCCTGGGCCTGAAGACGCTCAGCGTGCTGAAGACAGCCGTGGACCATGTCCGGCACCGCGACGTGGACCTGGACCTGCTGGACCTGCCCATGCTGGACGAGAAGTCCTACGGGCTGCTGGGACGGGCGGAAAGCTCGGGCGTGTTCCAGCTTGAAAGTTCGGGCATGCGCGACGTGCTCCGCCGCATGAAGCCGAACCGGATCGAGGACATCATCGCGCTGGTGTCGCTCTACCGGCCCGGCCCGATGGACAACATCCCCAAGTACATCAAGGTGAAGTTCGGGGAAGAGGCCCCGGACTACATGCACCCCTCGCTGGAGCCGATCCTGAAGGAGACCTTCGGGATCATGGTCTACCAGGAGCAGGTGATGCAGATCGCCCAGGTTCTGGCCGGCTACAGCCTCGGCGGCGCCGACCTCCTGCGCCGCGCCATGGGCAAGAAGATCAAGGAGGAGATGGAGAAGGAGCGCGCGAAGTTCATCGCCGGCGCCAAGGAGAAGATGGGCGTCGATGAGGAACATTCGGGCCTGATCTTCGACCAGGTGAACAAGTTCGCCGGCTACGGCTTCAACAAGTCGCACGCCGCCGCCTATGCGCTCGTCGCCTACCAGACGGCCTACCTGAAGGCCAACTTCCCGGTCGAGTTCATGGCCGCCACCATGACCTACGATCTGGGCAACACGGACAAGCTGAACCAGTTCAAGCAGGAGCTGGACCGGCTGCGGGTCCGGCTGCTGCCGCCCGACATCAACCGCTCCGGCGAGCGGTTCACGGTGGAGGTCATGCCGAACGGTGACCGGGCTGTGCGCTATGCCCTGGCCGCGATCAAGGGGGTCGGCCTGCCGGCCATGGAGGCCGTCGTGGCGGAACGCCGGGCCAACGGTCCCTTCAGGGATATCTTCGACTTCGCCCGCCGCGTGGACACCGGCGCCATCAACAAGCGGATGATGGAGAAGCTGGTCTGCGCCGGCGCCTTCGACGCGCTGAACGCGCACCGGCACCAGCTTTTCGCCGGGCTGGACACGATCATGCGCTTCGCCCAGTCCGAGGCGCAGCAGCGCGAAAGCGGCATGGCCAGCCTGTTCGGCGCCTCGGCGGCGCTGAAGACGCCGGACCTGCCCCGTATCGCCGACTGGGACCCGCTGGAGAAGCTGCGCCACGAGTTCGAGGCGATCGGATTCTACCTCTCCGCCCACCCTCTGGATGGCTACGGCAAGGCGCTGGAGCGGCTGGGCGTGGTCCGCTTCGCCGATCTGGCGGCACGGGTCGCCCGCGGCGGCTCCACCCGCTTCAAGATGGCGGGCATCGTCGTCGCGCGCCAGGAACGGACGGCCAAGAGCGGCAACCGATTCGCCTTCATCTCCATGTCCGACAGCTCCGGCGTCTTTGAGGTGACCCTGTTCTCGGAGGCGCTGGCACCGGCGCGCGAACTGCTGGAGGCCGGCAGGGCCGTGCTCATGCTGGTGGACGTGCAGCAGAACGGCGAGGAACTGCGCCTGACCGGCAGCCAGGTGCTGCCGTTGGAGGAGGAGGTCGCGCGCACGGCTGCGGGCATGCGCATCGTGGTGAAGGACGAGACGCCGCTGTCCACGCTTCAGTCCGTGCTGAAGCGTCTGCGGCCCGGGCGCGGGCGCATCCAGGTGGCGGTCGAGGTGGACCCGATGACGGAGGTCGAGATCCTGCTGCCGCAGGCCCTCATGATCGACGCCAGCAGCCGCGCCGCGATCAAGTCGATTCCCGGTGTGGTGGACGTGCAGGACCTGTAGGCGCGGCAGCGACGGCCGCTGCGACGGTCAGTCCCGGGCGGGAAGGGCGGTCAGAATCTCCGTCACCTCGGCCAGCAGGGTGCCGTCCAGGCGGGTCACCCGCCCGGTGCGCCCGAACAGCTCACCCGCGCACCCCGCAAGCGCGGGCAGCGCTGCAAGGTCGGGGGCGGAGGCCGGAATCCGGAAGAAGCCGTCCGGCCGGCTGCGGAAGGCGACTCCCGCCTGGGCCAGCAGTGTACCGAAGGGCAGGATGCCACCCCGCACCGGCTCATGGATGCTCTCCGGCAGGGAGGGCAGGTGGATGACGATCCGGCCCAGCTCCACCGGCCGGCCGCTGTCGGCGCCATAGAGAAGCACGGTGCGCGCAAGGCATTCCCCGACTTCGTGCGCGTCCAGCACCTCCAGCGCCATCCTCTCGTCCCAGGCGGCCTCCAGCGTCGCGGTCATGCCCCGCTCATGATCGAGCAGCGGCCGCGCGGCCTCCGGCAGGTCGGCGGCGGTCACGGACACCGCGCCGGCGGGAAGGGACGGGGCCATGGCGAGGTCCGCGCTGTCGATGAAGAAGCTGTGCGAGGGGATGGACATGGTGCTCAGTCAGAGGGGAATGCGGGCGGACCATAGGCGCACGGGCACGGACTGCCAAGTCCCGGCGGGAGCCATGCGTCAGCCGGCCCTCGGCGGGGTTGCATTGGCCGGGTCCCGGCGGTATTTAACCGCCCGTCGTCAATCCCACACGCGGGCTTGCGGTGCGTGCGCTTGCATGGCGTCGCCCCGATCCGGTGTCCGGACACTGTCTCCGGACGTCGCCCGCGGAGGATCAACCGGAAAAGGAAGATTTCTCATGGCCATTCCCACCTTCACGATGCGCCAGCTCCTGGAAGCCGGCGTTCACTTCGGTCACCACACCCGGCGCTGGAACCCGAAGATGGCGCCGTACCTGTTCGGCGTCCGCAACGGCGTCCACATCATCGACCTGGAGCAGTCGGTCCCGATGATGTACCGCGCCATGCAGGCGGTCCGCGACGTGGTGGCCGGCGGTGGCCGTGTCCTGTTCGTCGGCACCAAGCGCGCCGCTCAGGAGAAGGTCGCCGAGTCCGCCAAGCGCTGCGGTCAGTACTACGTCAACCACCGCTGGCTCGGCGGCATGCTGACCAACTGGAAGACCATCTCCCAGTCGATCCGCCGTCTGAAGGAGATGGACGAGCAGCTCGCCGTCGGCGAACAGTCCGGCCGCACCAAGAAGGAGCTGCTGAACATGACGCGCGAGCGCGAGAAGCTGGAGCGCGCGCTCGGCGGCATCCGTGACATGGGCGGTCTGCCCGACCTGCTGTTCATCATCGACACCAACAAGGAGTCGCTGGCCATCCAGGAGGCCAACAAGCTCGGCATCCCGGTCGTGGCCGTGGTCGACAGCAACAGCGATCCGGACGGCGTCACCTTCCCGGTCCCGGGCAATGATGACGCCCTGCGTGCCATCGACACCTACTGCGAGCTGATCGCCGGCGCCGTGCTGGACGGCCTGCAGGCAGAGATGAGCGCGGCCGGCATCGACCTCGGCGCCGCCGAGGAGGCGCCGGAAGAGGTGCTGCCGGCCGAGGGTGCCGAGCAGGCGCCGGCCCAGGCGTGAGTCCATGCCGGGGCGGCCGGTCCGTTCCCTCCGGGGGACGGGCCGGCCGCCCTGCTGTTTGTTCAAGGTTCACCGAGATTTCGGAAGAGAGGCGAAGATGGCGGAAATCAGTGCTGCGCTCGTGAAGGAGCTGCGCGAGAAGACCGGCGCCGGGATGATGGACTGCAAGAAGGCGCTGACCGAAACCAGCGGTGACATGGAAGCCGCGGTCGACTGGCTGCGCAAGAAGGGTCTGGCCGCCGCCGCGAAGAAGTCCGGTCGCGTCGCCGCCGAGGGCCTGGTCGGTGTCGTCGCCGCCCCGACCGCCGGCGCCTGCGTCGAGGTCAATGCCGAGACCGACTTCGTCGCCCGCAACGAGACCTTCCAGAACTTCGTCGCCAAGGTGACGGAGCTGGCGCTGACCACCGGCGACGATGTCGAGAAGCTGCAGTCCCAGCCCTTCCCGGGCACCGGCCGCACCGTCGCCGAGGAGCTGACGCACCTCGTCGCCACGATCGGCGAGAACATGACGATCCGCCGTGCCGCCAGGCTGTCGGTGACGCAGGGTATCGTCTCCACCTACATGCACTCCTCGCTGGTGCCGAATCTCGGCAAGATCGGCGTGCTCGTCGCTCTGGAATCGGCTGGCGATCAGGCGAAGCTCCAGGAGCTGGGCAAGCAGATCGCCATGCACATCGCCGCCGCCCGTCCGGAGGCGCTGGACATCGCCGACGTCGATCCGTCCAAGCTGAACCGTGAGCGCGACGTTCTGGCCGATCAGGCCCGCGCCAGCGGCAAGCCGGAGGAGATCGTCCAGAAGATGGTCGAGGGTCGCGTCCGCAAGTACTACGAGGAAGTGGTCCTGCTGGAGCAGGTCTTCGTCGTGGACGGTGAGACCAAGATCCGCAAGGTCGTCGAGAACGCCGGCAAGACCGTCGGCGCCCCGGTGAAGCTGACCGGCTTCGTCCGCTTCGCGCTGGGCGAGGGCATCGAGAAGGCCACGAGCGACTTCGCCGCCGAAGTCGCCTCGATGGCCGGCTGACCGCCCGGAAACCTGTTGTTGTGGGCCGGAGGCTCCCCCGGGAGTTTCCGGCCCTTTCTACCGATACCGGGGAAAGGACCTGCCCGTGAGCGACGGCCGCTACCGACGTGTTCTGCTGAAGATCTCGGGTGAGGCCCTGATGGGCGACCGGGACTACGGTCTCGATCCGCAGGTCGTTGATCGCGTCGCCGACGAGGTCCGCGCCGTCATCGCGATGGGCGTTGAGGTCTGCCTGGTGATCGGCGGTGGAAACATCTTCCGCGGGATATCGGCAGCCGCCACCGGCATGGAGCGCGCCACCGCCGACTACATGGGCATGCTTGCGACGGTGATGAACTCGCTCGCCGTCCAGAATGCGCTGGAGAAGGTGGGGGTGCAGACGCGGGTGCAGTCCGCGATTCCCATGGCCAGTGTCTGCGAGCCCTACATCCGCCGCCGTGCCGTCCGCCATATGGAAAAAGGGCGGGTGGTGATTTTTGCCGCAGGCACCGGCAACCCCTTCTTCACGACCGATACCGCCGCGGCGCTGCGCGCCTCGGAAATGGGCTGCGATGCCCTGCTCAAGGGGACCAAGGTCGACGGCGTCTATTCGGCCGACCCCAAGAAGCATCAGGACGCGACGCGGTATGATAGGCTAAGCTACCTGCAGGTTCTGTCCCAGGACTTGCAGGTGATGGACGCCTCCGCCATCTCCCTGGCTCGGGAGAACAGGATTCCCATCCTGGTCTTCTCGATCCACACCGACGGCGCCTTTGCCGAGGTGATGGCCGGGCGGGGCAAGTTCACCATAATAACCGAAGAGGAATAAGGTGGCCGAACCCGACATCAAGAGCTTCGAGCGCCGCATGGATGGCGCTGTCGAAACGCTGCGTAAGGAATTCGGCGGCCTCCGCACGGGCCGCGCCTCCACCACGCTGCTCGATCCGGTGTATGTGGACGCCTACGGCAGTTCCAGCCCGCTGAACCAGGTCGCCACGGTCGGCGTTCCGGAGCCGCGCCTCATCACGGTGCAGGTCTGGGACCGCTCGCTGGTGAAGGCCGTGGAGAAGGCGATCCGTGAAGCCGGCCTGGGCCTGAACCCGCAGTCCGACGGGCAGACCCTCCGCGTGCCGATTCCGGAACTGAACCAGGAACGTCGCCAGGAATTGGCCAAAGTCGCAGCGAAGTATGCGGAACAGGCCCGGGTGGCCGTCCGCAACGTGCGCCGCGATGGTATGGACATGCTGAAGAAGCTCCTGAAGGACGGGGATATTTCCGAGGACGAGCAGAAGACCTGGGCCGACAAGGTCCAGGCCCTGACCGACGCCCACATCAAGAAGATCGATGAGGCGCTGGCGACCAAGGAAAAGGAAATCATGCAGGTTTGAGCGAGGGTCCGGGCGCCGCTGCCATGGCCGTTTCCTCCCCCCTGCCGCAAGGCGCCCCACCGGTCCACGTCGCCATCATCATGGATGGCAACGGGCGCTGGGCAACCGCACGCGGACTGCCCCGCACCGCCGGCCACCGAAAAGGCGTCGAGGCGGTGCGGCGTGCCCTGGAGGCGGCCCGGGAACTGGGCATCCGCTACCTGACGCTCTACAGTTTCTCCTCGGAGAACTGGAACCGGCCGCGGGACGAGGTCTCCGACCTCATGCAGCTCCTGCGGTTCTATCTGCGCGGCGAGATCGCGTCCCTGCACAAGAACGGCGTGCGGCTCCGGGTGATCGGGGACCGCTCGCGCCTGTCCAAGGACATCATCTCGCTGATCGACAATGCCGAATCCCTGACGGCCTCGAACGAGACGTTGACCCTGGTGATCGCCCTCAGCTACGGCGGACGCCAGGAGATCGCCAGCACAACCCGCCAGATCGCCGAGCAGGTGAAGGCGGGTCACCTTGAGCCGTCGGACATCGATGAGGGTCGGTTCGCCAACTATCTCTCGACGGCCGGCATACCCGATCCCGATCTGTGCATCCGCACGAGCGGGGAGAAGCGGATCAGCAACTTCCTGTTGTGGCAATTGGCCTATGCGGAGTTGGTGTTCGTCGATACCCTGTGGCCAGACTTCACCAAACGCGATCTCGAAGATGCCATCCAAGAGTACCACCGGCGGGATCGCCGGTTCGGGGCATCGGTCGGCAGCCGCTGAGCCGGCGCCGGCGGGCGCGCGGTCGAGCGATCTGAAGACCCGTTTCCTTTCCGCGATCATCCTCGCCCCGCCCGTGCTGGCCGCCGTCTGGTTCGGCGGCCCGGTGTTCGACGCGCTGGTGGTGGTCGCGGCTGCGCTGTCGGTGCGGGAATGGGTGCGGCTGGTCGTTCCCGGAGCCGCCACGCCCCTGCCTCTGCCCTTGCTGCTGTCGCTCGTGGCCGTGGGCGCCGTGATGGCGGCCGACCTCGCCTGGGGAACGGTCATCGCCCTGCCGGTCGCCGCCGCCGCCACGGTGGCGCTCTACGGCGCCTGCAGGCTGGCCGGGGTGGGGCCGCGCGCCCTTGTCGCGCTCACCGTCCCCTATATCGCGCTGGCCTGCGTCGCCCTGATGTGGCTGCGTAACGCCACCGGCGAGGACGGGCGCAGTCTCTTCTTCTTCCTGCTGCTGGCCATCTGGGCGACCGATATCGGCGCCTATGCGGCCGGTCGGAGCATCGGCGGGCCGAAACTGGCCCCCCGGATCAGTCCGAAGAAGACCTGGGCCGGTCTCATCGGCGGCATGCTGGCCGCGGCCCTGGTGGGGGCCGGAGTCGCCTTCCTCGCCGATGCCGGCCGGCCGCTCGTCGCGGCCCTCATCGCCGCCTGTCTGGCCGTCGCGGGTCAGGCGGGCGACCTGTTCGAATCATTCATGAAGCGGCGCAGCCACGTGAAGGACAGCGGTCACCTCATCCCCGGTCATGGCGGTCTGCTCGACCGTATCGACGGGTTGATCGTGGCCGCGCCGGTCTTCGCGCTGGTCCACGGGCTGGCCGGGGAGTCTCTGCAATGGTGGTGAGCGTGACCCCGCGGCATTCGACCGGGGGCGATGGAATCCGCAGCGTGACGGTGCTGGGCTCGACCGGATCGGTCGGCAGCAACACGGTCGAACTGATCGAGGCCTATCCGGAGCGCTACCGCACGGTGGCTCTGGTGGCCCGCCGCAACGTCGCCGCCCTGGCCGGACAGGCCCGACGCCTGCGGCCCGAGGTCGCCGTCGTCGCCGATGAGGCCCACTACGCCGACCTGAAGGACGCGCTTGCCGGTACCGGCATCGCCGCGGCGGCCGGTCCTGCGGCCGTGGTCGAGGCGGCGCAGCGCCCGGCAGACTGGGTGATGGCCGCCATCGTCGGTGCCGCCGGGCTGGAGCCGACCCTGGCAGCCGCCCGCCGCGGCGCCATCGTCGCCTTCGCCAACAAGGAATGCCTCGTCTGTGCGGGTGAACTGCTGATGGCGGAGGTGCGCCGGCACGGCGCCACGCTGCTGCCGGTGGACAGCGAGCACAGCGCCATCTTCCAGGTCTTCGACCCGGAGCGCCGACCGGCGGTCAGCCGGCTGATCCTCACCGCGTCGGGCGGCCCGTTCCGCACCTGGACGCGCGAGCGCATGGCGGCTGCCACGCCGAAGGAGGCGTGCGCCCATCCGAACTGGACGATGGGGGCCAAGATCTCCGTCGACAGCGCCAGCATGATGAACAAGGGCCTGGAGATCATCGAGGCCTGCCACCTGTTCGGCATGCCGGACGGGCAGATCGACGTGCTGGTGCATCCGCAGTCGGTCGTCCACAGCATGGTCGAATATGTGGACGGCTCCGTGCTGGCACAGCTCGGCACGCCCGACATGCGCACCCCCATCGCCGTGGCGCTGGGCTGGCCGGACCGTATCGCCACGCCCGGCGCCCGGCTGGACCTGATCAAATCTTCCCGGCTGGAGTTCGAGGCGCCGGATCCGCTGCGCTTCCCGGCGCTGCGGCTGGCCCGGCACGCGCTCCAGTGCGGCGGTGCCGCGCCGACCCTGCTGAACGCCGCGAACGAGGTGGCGGTCCAGGCCTTCCTGGAGGAACGGATCGGCTTCCTGGACATCGAGCGGGTCGTCGAGGCGACGCTCGCATCGCTGCCACATTCTGAGCTCAATGACCTGGATGATGTGCGCACAGCCGATGCCGATGCCCGCCGCTTCGCGTCCGAGATGGTCGCGGCGGGGCGGGGCAGCCGGTAGCTGAGGCAGGAGAACGATCGATGGATGCGGTCGGATACGTCTGGAATTACGGGGTCGTCTTCCTGGTCGTCCTGACCGTGCTGGTCTTCGTCCACGAGCTGGGCCACTACTGGGTGGCGCGCCGCAACGGGGTCCGGGTGGAGGTCTTCTCGATCGGCTTCGGACCGGAGCTGTTCGGTTTCAACGACCGGGCCGGCACGCGCTGGAAGTTCAGCGCCGTCCCCCTGGGCGGATACGTCAAGATGTTCGGCGATGCCGACGCGGCGAGCCGCCCGGATTTCCGGCTGGACGACCTGCCGCCGGAGGAGAGGGCCCGGTCCTTCTATCATCAGAGCCTGGGAAGCCGCGCAGCGATCGTGGCCGCCGGGCCGGCTGCCAACTTCGCCTTCGCCATCGTGGCGCTCGCTCTCCTCTTCACCGTCTACGGCCAGCCCTTCACGGCCCCCGTGATCGAAGAGGTCAGCCCCGATGGCGCGGCCGCCGAGGCGGGGCTCCTGCCGGGCGACCGGGTGCTGAGCATCGACGGCCAGACGATCGAGCGGTTCGAGGACATCACCCAGCTTGTCGTGCAGTATCCGGGCCGGCCTCTGGCCCTGGTCGTGCAGCGCGACGGCCTGGAGGTGCCGGTCACGGTGACGCCGCGCACCGTGGAGGTCGAGGACCGCTTCGGCAACACCCACACGATCGGCCGTATCGGCGTGCTGCGCGGTGCGGACGAGTTCAAGAAGCGCGACCCGCTGTCCGCCGTCTGGTACGCGGGGAAGGAGACGCTGTCGCTGACCCTCGGCACCCTGAAGGCCGTCGGTCAGATGATCAGCGGCACCCGCGGCACGGATGAGCTGGGCGGGCCGCTGCGCATCGCCCAGATGTCGGGAGAGGTGGCCCAGACCGGCTTCGTGGCCCTGGTCTGGTTCGTGGCGATCCTGTCCATCAACCTTGGACTGATCAACCTGTTCCCGATTCCGATGCTGGACGGTGGCCACCTGTTGTTCTATGGCATTGAAGCCGTCCGGGGCCGCCCCCTGGGGGAACGCGCCCAGGAATATGGTTTCCGGATCGGCTTGGCTTTGGTACTAACGCTGATGGTGTTCGCCACGTGGAACGATCTCGTCCACCTACGCGTGGTCCAGTTCTTCGTGGACGTTCTTTCCTAGCCGATACCGGGGGAACACTTGGGTTTGGTTTCGAGGGTCGCGGCCGCGTGCCTGCTGATCGGCAGCACCACCGCAACTTCCGTCCTTGCGCTCACGGCAGGGGCTTTCGCCCAGGAAGCCTTCAGCGGCGGCACCGTCCGGGAAATCCGGATCGAGGGGACGCAGCGCATCGAGGCGGCGACTGTCCGGTCCTACCTGACCGTGCAGACCGGCGATCCGTTCAATGCCGAGCGCATTGACGAATCGCTGAAATCCCTCTTTGCCACCGGCCTGTTCGCCGATGTCACGCTGCGGCGTGAGGGCGGGACCCTGGTCGTCAATGTGGTCGAGAACCCCATCATCAACCGGGTCGCCTTCGAAGGGAACCGTCGGGTGAAGACCGACGACCTGGTGGCCGAGGTGCAGCTCCGTCCCCGCGTGGTCTATACCCGGACCCGCGTGCAGAACGACGTGCAGCGCATCCTGGAAATCTATCGCCGCAGCGGTCGCTTCGCCGCGCGTGTCGAACCCAAGATCGTCCAGCTTGAACAGAACCGTGTCGATCTGATCTTCGAGATCGATGAAGGCCCGCTGACCGGCGTGCAGCGGATCAACTTCATCAACAACAACATCTTCGACGACAGCGACCTGCGCGACATCATGCTGACCAAGGAATCGCGCTGGTGGCGGTTCCTGAGCAGCAACGATACCTATGATCCCGATCGCCTGAACTACGACCGCGAGCAGATCCGCCGGCATTACCTGCGCAACGGTTATGCCGACTTCCGCGTGCTGTCGATGGTGGCCGAGCTGACGCCCGACCGCGAAGACTTCTTCATCACGATGACCGTGGACGAAGGCAAGCGGTACAAGTTCGGCGAGATCAAGATCCAGAGCGACATCAAGGACCTGGACGGCGAGCTGCTGCGCCCGTTCATCCTTGCCCAGAGCGGCGACTGGTACGATGCCGACCGCGTGGAGAGCAGCATCAACCTGCTGAGCGACGCGCTGGGCGATCTCCAGTACGCCTTCGTCGAGGTCGATCCGCTGCTGCAACGCAACGAGGAGGAGGGCACGATCGACCTCCTCTTCGAGATCAACCAGAGCCCGCGTGTCTTCGTCGAGCGTATCGACATCAACGGCAATGTCCGGACGCTGGACCGCGTGATCCGGCGCGAGATGCTGCTGGCCGAGGGCGACCCGTTCAGCATCACCCGCGTCCGCCGGTCCGAACAGCGCATCAAGGACCTGGGCTTCTTTGAAGAGGTGAAGGTCGAGCCGAAGGAGGGCAGCACGCCTGACCAGTCGGTCATCACCGTCGAGGTGTCGGAACAGCCGACCGGCGAGATCCAGCTCGGCGCCGGCTACTCCACGACCGACGGGGCGCTGGTGGACTTCTCCATCCGCGAGCGCAACCTGCTGGGTCGCGGCCAGGATCTGCGCTTCTCGACGATGCTGTCGACCCGGAGCCAGGAATTCGACGTCAGTTTCACCGAGCCCTACTTCATGGAGCGCGATCTGGCGGTCGGCGTGGACCTGTTCCGCGTCGTCCGCGACGACCGCGACACCATCACCTATGACCTGGAGAGCACGGGCATCGTGCTGCGCGCCGGCTATCCGCTGTCGGACCGCCTGCGCCAGCGCTTCCAGTACACCCTGTCGCAGAACTCCATCGAGAACGTCTCGATCTACGCCTCCCGCTTCATCCGGGATCAGGCCGGTACGACGACGACCTCGTCGATCGAGCAGCTCCTGTTCTATGACGCCCGGAACAGCCGTCTGCGCCCGACCGACGGCTACTTCATCTCGCTGTCCAACGAGTTCGCCGGCCTGGGGGGCAGCGTCCGCTACCTGCGCAACCGCCTGTCCGCTGCCAACTACTGGAACGTCTATTCCGACTGGGTGCTCTCGCTCACCGGCGAGGTCGGCTACATCCTGGAACTGGGCAAGGACATCCGGATCAACGACCGCTTCTTCCTGGGCGGCGACACGCTGCGCGGTTTCGAGCCGGGCGGCGTCGGCCCGCGCGACCTGACCAATGGCAACGACGATGCCCTGGGTGGCAAGCGGTTCGCCCGCACCAGCCTGGAGATGACGGTTCCGCTCGGGTCGGACGAGATGGGGGTGCTGGCCCATGCCTTCGCCGACGCCGGCACCCTGGGCGATTCCGGCCTGAAGCCTTATGTCGATCCCACCGACCCGACGAAGAGTGACGTCTTCCGTGACGAGGATGCCCTCCGCGCCTCGATCGGCGTGGGTCTCTCCTGGAAGTCGCCCTTCGGTCCGATCCGTATCGATCTGGCCATGCCGCTGGCCAAGCAGGACTACGACCGGACGGAGCAGTTCCGCTTCAGCTTCGGCACCCGCTTCAACTGAGGGGAAGGCCGATGCACGGTCGCGGCCTGATCGTCCTTGCCGCGGCGCTCTGGATCGGCGTCGGCCTGTCCGGCGCCGCGGGCGCACAGGAGCAGGCGCCGGTCACGCCGCCACCGGCAGCGCATCCGGTCGGCCCGGCGGCTGAAGGGCAGCTGCAGCCGACCATCGCCATCGTGGACGCGCAGGGCCTGCTCTCCGCGTCCAGCGCCTGGCGCAGCATCCAGCAGCAGCTCACCGCGTTGCAGCAGGATTTCCAGGCGGAGATGAACGCCCAGATCACCCGCCTGCGCAGTCTGGAACAGGACCTGGCGAAGCAGCGTCAGACCCAGAGCGCCGAGGAGTTCGACCGCGCCCGCAAGCAGTTCGAGCAGGAGGTGGCGGAGTCCCGTCAGCACGCGCAGGAACGCGCCCGCATCCTGGACACCGCGCTGAACGACGCGAAGGAGAAGCTCCTGGACATGCTGGGCCAGGTGGTCCGGGATGTCGCCAAGGAGCGTGGCATCGTCCTTGTGCTGCATCGGGAAGCGGTGCTTTATCGGGGCGATCCGTCCCTTGACCTGACCGATGTGGTCCTGCAGCGACTGAATGCGCGGTTGCCGCAGGTCACGGTCGTCCTGCCGAAGTAGGGATCATGGCCGATCCACGTTTCTTCCGTCGGGCGGGGCCGTTCAGCCTCGCCCAGCTCGCCAGCCTGTCCGGTGCCGAGATCGCGCCGGGCGCCGACCCGGCGTTGCTGCTGCACGATGTCGCCCCGCTGGAATCGGCGGGGCCGGAGCAGCTCAGCTTTCTGGACAACCGGAAATACGCCGATGCCTTCGCGCGGACCGGCGCCGGCGCCTGCATCGTGCATCCCGACCTGGCCGGCCGGGCGCCAGCGGGCACGGCCCTGCTGCTGAGCCGGAAACCCTACCGGGCCTACGCGCTCTGCGCCCAGGCCTTCTATCCGGCCCCGGCGGCTGAGGGCGGCGTCTCTCCGGGCGCGCATCTGCACCCGACCGCCCGGGTGGGCGAGGGGACCGAGGTCGCCCCCGGTGCCGTGATCGAAGCGGGGGCGGAGATCGGCAACGGCTGCCGGATCGGCCCGAATGCGGTGATCGGCCGCAATGTGCGGATCGGCGACGGCACCACCGTCGGGGCCTGCGCCTCCCTCAGCCACTGCGAGATCGGCAGCCGGGTGGTGATCTATCCCGGCGTCCGCATCGGCCAGGACGGCTTCGGTTTCGCCATGGATGTGGCCGGCCATGTCCGCGTGCCGCAGCTTGGCCGCGTCCTCGTGGAGGATGACGTGGAGATCGGCGCCAACGTCACGATCGACCGCGGCGCCGGTCCGGACACCGTCATCGGCCGGGGGTGCATGATTGATAATCTGGTCCAGATCGGGCACAACGTCCACCTCGGCCCGGGCTGCGTTGTCGTCGCCCAGGCCGGTATCTCGGGCAGCACGAAGCTCGACCACCATGTGATCCTGGCGGCCCAGGCGGGCATCACGGGCCATCTGAAGATCGGCGCCGGCGCCCGGATCGCCGCCCAGAGCGGGGTGATGCGCGACGTGGCGCCCGGTGAGCAGGTTGGTGGATCGCCCGCCGTTCCCATGCGCCAATGGCTGCGGCAGGTGGCAGTGCTGGGGCGGCTGGTCCGCGGAAGGGGTGACGAGGACAATGGACGCAACGGCTGAGAACAAGACACCACCGCAGCAGACCGTGACGGAGCTGGATATCCTGCGGATCATGCAGATGATTCCGCACCGCTATCCCATGCTCCTGATCGACAAGGTCGTGGACATCGTCACGGGCGAAAGCTGCACGGGCATCAAGAACGTCACGATCAACGAGCCGTTCTTCACCGGCCATTTCCCGGCCCGTCCGGTGATGCCGGGCGTGATGATCGTGGAGGCCATGGCGCAGACCTCGGCCGTGCTGGTGATGCACTCGCTCGGCGAATCCGCCGAGGGCCGTCTGGTCTATTTCATGACGATCGACGAGGCCCGTTTCCGGCGCCCGATCGTTCCGGGCGACCGTATCGAGATCAAGGTGCAGAAGCAGCAGAACCGCCGCAATGTCTGGCGTTTCCGCGGCGAGGCCTGGGTCGACGGCACCCTCTGCGCCGAGGCGGTCTATGCCGCGATGATCGTGATGGACAACTGATCACCCCATGGCGACTTCCATCCATCCGACCGCCCTCGTGGACCCGGCCGCCCGTCTGGGCGAGGACGTGTCCATCGGCCCCTTCTGTGTCGTCGGACCGGCCGTCGAACTGGGCGACCGGGTGACGCTGCACTCCCATGTCGTGGTCGAGGGGCGGACCCGGATCGGCGAGGGGACGGTCGTCTTCCCCTTCGCGTCGCTGGGCCATCCGCCCCAGGACCTGAAGTACAGGGGCGAACCGTCGGAACTGGTGATCGGCCGGAACAACCGCATCCGCGAGCATGTCACCATGAACCCGGGGACGGAGGGCGGCGGTATGCTGACCTCGGTCGGGGACGGCGGCCTGTTCATGGTCGGCGTCCATGTCGGGCACGACTGCCGGGTCGGCGACGGCGTGATCTTCGCCAACAATGCCACCCTGGGCGGCCATGTCGTCGTCGGCGACTTCGTCGTTCTGGGAGGCCTGTCGGCCGTCCACCAGTTCGTCCGCATCGGCGCGCATGCCATGATCGGCGGCATGACCGGCGTGGAGGCGGACGTGATCCCCTTCGGCCTTGTCAAAGGCGAGCGCGGCCATCTGGCCGGGCTGAATCTCGTGGGCCTGGAGCGCCGGGGCTTCCCGAAGGAAGAGGTGGCCGCCCTGCGCACCGCCTTCCGGCAACTGTTCAGCGGCGAGCGCACCCTCGCGGAGCGGCGGGAGCAGGTCGCCGGCTCCTTCCCGGACAGCCGTCTCGTCTCCGAGATGCTGGGCTTCCTGGACGAGCGGACCCATCGCGCGCTGACGCTGCCGCGCTGACCGGCATGGCGCCCCGGCTGGCCATCCTCGCAGGCGGCGGCGACCTGCCGGGCCGCCTTGCGGAGACCTGCCACAGCGCCGGGCGGGACGTGGTGCTGGTGGCGCTGGAGGGGCAGGCGGAACCCGACCGCCTGCCGTCAGGCCTGCCGACCGCCTGGTTCCGCATGGGGGCTGTCGGCGCCATCCTCGACCATCTGCGCACGGCGGGCGTGGGCGACATCGCCCTGGCGGGCCGGGTCCGCCGGCCGTCGCTCGGCGAACTCCGTCCCGACTGGAAGGCGGCACAGATCCTGGCCCGCGTGGGTGCCCTCGCGCTCGGCGACGACGGGCTGCTGCGCGCCGTCGCCTGTGTGCTGGAGGCCGAGGGGTTCCGCGTCGTCGGCGTGCCGGATCTGATGGCGGACCTGCTGATGCCGGAGGGGCCGGTCGGCGGTCTGGATGCCCCGGCAGAATGCCGGGATGATATCGGGCGCGGCGTTGCCGTGGCCCGGGCCCTCGGCCGCCTGGATGTCGGTCAGGCGGTGGTGGTGCAGCAGGGCATCGTGCTGGGGGTGGAGGCGATCGAGGGGACGGACGCCCTGATCGACCGCTGCGGCGACTTGAAGCGGGAGGGGCGCGGGCCGGTTCTGGTCAAGGTCCGCAAACCCCAGCAGGATAGGCGCCTCGATCTGCCGACGATCGGGACGGAGACCGTGGCGCGGGCGGCCCGCGCCGGCTTCGCCGGCATCGCCGCGGAGGCCGGGAGCGCGATCCTTCTGGGACGCGATCAGGTCGCCCGCGCGGCCGATGCGGCCGGGCTGTTCGTCGTCGGCACCCCCGCCGGCGCAGAGGAGCACCCGTGAAGCCGCTGTTGATCTTCCTCATCGCGGGCGAGCCGTCCGGCGACGTGCTGGGCGGGCGCCTGATGGCCGCGCTGCGCGAGGCCATGGAGGGCCATGTCGAGTTCGCTGGTGTCGGCGGACCGCGGATGGCGGAGCAGGGACTTCAGAGCCTGTTCCCGATGGAGGATCTGGCGCTGTTCGGGCTGGCGGAGCTGCTGCCGCGCCTGCCCACGCTGCTGAAGCGCCTGGACCAGACGACGAAGGCGGTGCTGGAACGGACGCCGGACGCCGTGGTGTCCATCGACGCGCCCGATTTCTGCTTCCGCGTGGAGCAGCGGCTGCGCCGCGCCGGGGCGCGGATGCCGCTGATCCACTACGTCGCCCCCACCGTCTGGGCCTGGCGGCCCGGGCGGGCGCGCAAAGTGGCGAAATTCCTGGACCATCTGCTGGCGCTGCTGCCCTTCGAGCCGCCCTATTTCGAGGCGGTCGGGCTGCCCTGCACCTTCGTCGGGCATCCGGTGGTGGAGTCCGGCGCGGATGCCGGCGACGGAGAACGGTTCCGCCGCCGCCACGGCATCGCGCCGGACGCCACCGTGCTGACGGTGCTGCCGGGCAGCCGGCGCAGCGAGGTGACGAAGCTGCTGCCGGACTTCGGGGCGACCCTGGAGATCCTGGCGTCGCGCTATCCGGACCTCCAGGTCGTCGTACCCACGGTGCCCGGAGTCGCGGAGACCGTGGCCGAGGCGGTGCAGTCCTGGCCGGTGCCGGCGATCACGCTTCTGGGCGACGCCGACAAGTACGATGCCTTCGCGGCCAGCACGGCGGCCCTGGCCGCATCGGGCACGGTGGCTCTGGAACTGGCCCTGGCCCGGGTGCCCGCCGTCATCGCCTACCGCATCCACCCCGTGAGCCACGCGCTCTACCGGCGCTTCATCCGGGTCCGCTACGTCAACCTGGTCAACATCATGCTGGACCGGCCGCTGGTGCCGGAACTGTTGCAGCAGGACTGTACGCCTGACCGGCTGGCGCTGGCCGTGGACCGGCTGCTGAACGAGCCGTCGGCCCGCCAGGAACAGATCGACGGTGTGACGGAGGTGGCCCGCTGGCTGGGGCAGGGGGACGTTCCGCCCAGCCGGCGCGCGGCCGAGGCGGTGCTGAACGTCATCACGAAGCGCGTGATCGCGGACCGGCAAGGACAGACACCAGGACGGTCCCGCAGCTGAGCGGAGGGGCGCGGCCTTCCGTCCGGCCACCAGCTTGAAACACAAGAAAAAACCAGAAATTCCTGAGTCGGCTTCATCTTTCTGGAACACGATCCGGTTCTGGATCGCTTCCGGCCAAGGAAAAGTGGGGCAGCCATTCAGGGCGGTCAGAGTATCAAGGGATGTATCCCCTGATGTGAAATACCGAGACCTGCGCCTTCTGTCTCAACATCTGGATTTTCTTGGTAAGGGCAAGGGTTCGTGATAGTGTAGCGTCCAGATGAGGCTGGCCGGTCATCCGTCGGGAGCCCTCGCCATGCACGTGACTTTCGGAAAAAGCACGCCGATCCTCCGCGTTTCCGACATGAACCGCGCGGTGGTCTACTACACCGATGTCCTTGGCTTCCGACAGAACTGGGGAGACAGCGGCTTCTCAGAACTGTCCAGAGGGGAGGCCAACATCATGCTGGCTCACGGTGACCAGGGCCGTGGGGAAGCGTGGCTGTATGTTGGCGTCAATGACGTTGATGCCCTGCGCGATGAGATCGCTCCCAAGGGAGCCGTCATCCGGCAGGGGCCAAGCAATTATCCCTGGGGGGCGCGGGAACTGCACGTCCAGGATCTGGACGGGAATGTGCTCCGCTTCGGCTCCGGCGCCACGGATGAGCCGTTCGGGCCATGGCTGGATGAGAACGGGATACGCTGGGTCTATGGTGCCGACGGCAGGTGGCGGCGTTCGGACCAGACTCCCGCGTGACCAGACGCCTGAGGATCTTTTTGCGCATCGGGCCACTGCGGCTTGCCTGACAGCCGGAGACCATCCGGCCGACAGGCAAGCAGGGGTAGACACGCAAGGCTCCCCGGAACCTTTACCCCGACCCTAACTCAGCGCGTAGACCGCCCAGGACAGGGCGGACAGGAGGGCGGCCACGATCAGGGCCCGCCGCACACGGCGCGCCAGGGGGACGGGGTTGTCGTTCGCCGCGAGAACCCGCCGGCTGCGGACCTCATGCCGGGAGAGGATGGACGCAGACGGCGGACGGGCGGTCCGTGGGGGACCGCCCGGGCCATGGGGGGAATTCGCCCGCTCAACCACGCTCGTCCAGCGGCACGTAATGCCGCATCGTGGCGCCGGTGTAGAGCTGGCGCGGGCGGCCGATCTTCTGGACCGGGTCCTCGATCATCTCTTTCCACTGGCTGATCCAGCCGACGGTGCGCGCCAGCGCGAACAGCACGGTGAACATGCTGGTCGGGAAGCCGATGGCCTTCAGGATGATGCCCGAATAGAAATCCACGTTCGGATAGAGCTTCTTCTCGACGAAGTACTCGTCCTGCAAGGCGATCCGCTCCAGCTCGACGGCGATCTCCAGCAGCGGATCGTCCTTGATGCCGAGGGTCTGCAACACCTCATTGCAGGTACGCTGCATCACCTTCGCGCGCGGGTCGTAGTTCTTGTAGACGCGGTGGCCGAAGCCCATCAGGCGGAAGCTGTCGCTCTTGTCCTTCGCCCGGCGGACGAACTCGGGGATGCGGTCCTTGTGGCCGATCTCCTGCAGCATCTCCAGCACGGCCTCGTTGGCCCCGCCATGGGCCGGGCCCCAGAGGGAGGCGATACCGGCGGCGATGCAGGCGAAGGGGTTGGCGCCGGAGGAACCGGCCAGCCGCACCGTGGAGGTGGAGGCGTTCTGCTCGTGGTCGGCGTGCAGGATGAAGATACGGTCCATCGCCTTGGCGATGACGGGATCGACCTTGTACGGTTCGCACGGAACCGCGAAGTTCATGTGCAGGAAGTTCTCGGCGTAGTCCAGATCGTTCCGCGGATAGATGAAGGGCTGGCCGATGGAATACTTGTACGCCATGGCGGCGATGGTCGGCATCTTGGCGATCAGCCGGTGCGACGCGATCATCCGCTGCTGCGGGTCCTCGATGTCGAGGGAGTCGTGATAGAAGGCCGAGAGGGCACCGACGACACCGCACATGATGGCCATCGGGTGTGCATCGCGGCGGAAACCGCGGAAGAAGTTCGAAAGCTGCTCATGCACCATCGTGTGCCGGGTGATGGTGACGTCGAACTTCTGCCTCTGTTCGTGGTTCGGCAGCTCGCCGTGCAGAAGGAGGTAGCAGACCTCCATGTAATCACTGTGTTCGGCCAGTTCCTCGATCGGATAGCCGCGGTGCAGCAAAACCCCGTTGTCGCCATCGATATAGGTGATCTTCGACTCGCAGCTTCCTGTCGAAGTGAAACCCGGGTCGTAAGTGAAACACCCGGTCTCGGCATAGAGCTTTCGGATGTCGATTACGGCGGGGCCGGTCGTGCCATGGTGGATCGGCAATGTGAATGATCTGCCGGTCCTGTTGTCGGTCAGCGTGACCGTATCCGACTTGGTGTCCTCTCCCGCCCTAGTCGCCTGGCTCATTGCGGCTTGTCCTTGATCTTCGTGTGGGGCCGGGCCCCGTTGATCTGGCTAAACAACCCGAGTTTAGTGCTCCGCAGCATGGATGGCAACGCGACGACACCATGTCACCCGGCCTTCCGGGCGTCATCTATACGTTCGAGTGTTTCCGTCCGGCCGAGGACTTCCGCCACCTCGAAGATCGGGGGCGAGACGGTCGAGCCGGTCAGCGCCGCGCGCAGGGGCTGGGCCACCTTGCCGAGTTTCAATCCGGTACGCTCCGCGAAGTCCCGCACCGCCTGCTCCAGCGCGCCGCCGGTCCAGTCGCCCAGACCGGAGAAGAGCGCGTGCAGCTCGCCGAGCTGGGCCTTCGCTTCGGGAGTCAACAGCGCAGCAGCCTTGTCGTCCATCGCCAAGGGGCGCAGGGCGAACAGGAAAAGGCAGCCGTCGGCCAGCTCCACCAGAGTTTTCACCCGCGGTTTGAAGCCCGGCATGGCGGCCAGCAGGCGGGCGTGTTCGGACCCGGTGAGCGGACGGCCCAGCCGCTTCTCCACCATCGGGACGACCAGGCTCACCAGCCGCGCATCGTCGCTCTGCCGGATGTAGTGGCCGTTCAGATTGTCCAGCTTGGCGAAGTCCAGCCGCGAGGGGGACCGGCCGATGTCATCGAGATTGAACCAGGCCTTCGCCTGGTCGGTCGAGATGATCTCGTCGTCGCCATGGCTCCAGCCGAGCCGGAGCAGGTAGTTGCGCATGGTCTCCGGCAGGTAGCCCATGTCGCGGTAGGCATCGACGCCCAGGGCACCGTGCCGCTTCGACAGCTTCGCCCCGTCCGGCCCGTGGATGAGCGGGACATGCGCGTATTCCGGCGGCGTCCAGCCCATGGCGGCGTAGATCTGGAGCTGACGGAAGGTGTTGGTCAGGTGGTCGTCGCCACGGACCACATGGGTGACCCCCATGTCGTAATCGTCCACCACGACGGCCAGCAGGTAGGTGGGCGTGCCGTCGGAACGCAGCAGGATCATGTCGTCGAGCTGCGCGTTCTGCACCCGCACCTCGCCCTGGACATGGTCGCGCACCACCGTCTCGCCCTCCTGCGGGGCCTTGAGCCGGATCACCGGGTTCACGCCCGCCGGTGCCTCCGACGGATCGCGGTCGCGCCAGCGCCCGTCGTAGCGCATCGGCAGCCCCTGGCGCCGCTGCTCCTCCTTCATCGCCTCCAGCTCCTCCGGCGAGGCGTAGCAGCGGTAGGCCATGCCCCGGCGCAGCATCTCGTGCGCGACCTCGGCATGACGGTCCTTGCGCTCGAACTGGCTGATCGGGTCGCCGTCCCATTCCAGGCCCAGCCAGTCCAGGCCGTCCAGGATGGCATCGACGGCTGCCTGGGTGGAGCGGGCGCGGTCGGTGTCCTCGATCCGCAGCAGGAACTTGCCGCCGTGACCGCGGGCGTACAGCCAGTTGAACAGGGCCGTGCGGGCACCGCCGATATGGAGAAAGCCGGTCGGAGAGGGCGCGAAGCGCGTGACGATGGTCATGACGGACGCAATTTTCCGGAATGGTGCTAGGATGCTGGGCGGTGGTGTAGCACAGCGGAAACGAAGATGCATCCCGACGGGGTCTGTGCGTGACCGGCTGGACCGATGCAGCGGATGCGCTGGACGGGGCTGCCCCCGGCACGGACGGACGGGAAACGGACGGGTACGACCCGCCGGCAGCGCCGCCCGGCCGGGTCCGCGTCCTGCTCGCCGCCGTCCGGGCGCCGTTCCTGGAGGAGCGCGACCGCTGGGTGCTCTGGCTCCCGGTCGGGCTGTCGGCGGGCATTCTGCTCTATTTCGCCCTGCTGACGGAGCCACCGCTCTGGCTCGGCGCGGCCCTCCTGCTTCCGCTGGCGGTTCTGCTTGTGCTGTCGCGCCGGCGCTGGCCCGGCAGCGGCGCAGTCCTGCTGCCCACCGTGCTCCTGATCCTCGTGGCGGGCTTCGCTGCGGCGCAGCTCAGGACCTGGAGCGTCGGCGCCCCGGTGCTGGCCTATGAGATGCGGGCGATGCGCGTGGAAGGGCGCGTCGTCGGTATCGACCGGCTGGAGGAGGGGTTACGGGTCACGCTCGCCGACGTGACGGTCGGGCGGCTGTCGGCGGCGGAGACTCCGGCGCGGGTCCGCGTCCGGCTGAAGAAGGGGGACGTGGCTCCGCCGGCGGGGACGCGCATCGGCCTGCTGGCCGTGCTGCGTCCGCCGCCCGACATGCCGGAGCCGGGAGCCTATGATTTCCGGCGGCATGCCTATTTCCTGCGCCTGGGCGCGGTCGGCTTCGCCCTGTCCGCAGCGGAGCCTATGCCGGCCCCGCCACCCGAAGGATGGGCGGCCGCGCAGGCGTGGCTGGAGCGGCTGCGGCAGGGCATTGCGGAGCGGGTCGAGGCGCGCCTGGACGGTGCCACGGGTGCCGTGGCGACGGCGCTGCTGAACGGCGAGCCGACGGCCATCCCCGAGTCCGATCTGGAGGCGATGCGGGTGTCGGGGCTCCAGCACCTGCTCTCCATCTCCGGTCTGCATATCGGGCTGGTGGCCGGGCTGGTCTTCTTCACCCTGCGGGCGCTGCTGGCCCTGGTCGAGCCACTGGCGCTGCGCCGACCGATCAAGAAATGGGCGGCCGTGGCGGCGCTGGCGGGCGCGCTGGGCTACACGGTGCTGGTCGGCGCCCCGGTGCCGACGGTGCGCTCGGCTTTGATGACGGGGCTGATGCTGCTGGCCGTGCTCGCCGACCGCTCTCCCTTCTCGCTGCGGGTGGTGGCCTTCGCGGCCACGGTGGTGCTCCTCTGGCAGCCGGAGGCGCTGCTCGGTCCCAGCTTCCAGATGTCGTTCGGGGCCGTGATCGCGCTGGTCTCTGCCTATGAGGCCGCCGGGCCGACGCTGCGCGACTGGCATGCGCAGGCAGGTCCGGTCCGGCGCGGCCTGCTCTATGTCGGGGGACTGGCGCTGACCTCCCTGGTCGCGGGCACGGCGACGACGCCCTTCGGGCTCTACCATTTCCAGCAGGGAGCCAATTACGGGCTGCTGGCCAACCTGCTGGCGGTGCCCGTCACCTCCTTCTGGGTCATGCCCTGGGGGCTCGTGGTCTATGGCCTGATGCCCTTCGGGCTGGAGGGCTGGGCGGTGGATGCCATGGGGCTGGGCGTGCAGGCCATCCTCTGGACGGCGCACGCGGTGGCCGGACTGCCGGGGGCGGTCCTGCATGTTCCAGCCGCACCGCCGGCAGCCCTGCTGCTGTTCGGCATCGGCGGATTGTGGCTGGCGCTGTGGCGGCGCTCCTGGCGCCTGCTCGGGCTCCTGCCCATGGGGCTCGGGGTCGCGCTGGCCGCAACGGCAGCGCCGCCCGACCTCCGGGTCACCTCCAGCGGCAAGCTGGTGGGCGTTCGGGCGGCCGACGGATCGCTGCTCGTCTCCACCGGCCGGGCCGCCCGCTTCGAGGCGGAGGTCTGGTGGCGCCGCGACGGCGGCACGGACGCACCGCCACGCTGGCCGAAGGCGGGCACGGCGGACGGGCGGCTGACCTGCGACCCGTTGGTCTGCCGCTACCGCCTGAACGGGGTGACGGCGGCCATCGTCATGAAGCCGGAGGGACTTGACCCCGCCTGTACCGGCGCGGATCTGGTCATCACCCGGCTGCGCGCCCTGGGCTGCGACGGGCCCCGGGTGATCGACAGCGGTGCCCTGCGGGAGCGGGGGGCGCACGCGGTCTTCATCGGGGCGGACGGGCGTATCGTGATCCGGACGGGACGGCCGCACCCCCTGGCACGGCCGTGGAGCTAGAGACGGTCCGGGGGCGGGATCAGTAGCGGCGGATCAGGCCGACCAGACGGCCCTGGATGCGCACCCGGTCGGCGCCGAAGACCCGCGTCTCATAGGCGGGGTTCGCAGGCTCCAGCGCGATGGAGTTGCCCTTGCGGCGCAGGCGCTTCAGCGTCACCTCGTTGTCGTCCACCAGGGCGACGATGACGGTGCCGTTCTCCGCCGTCTCGCAGCGCTGGATGATGACCGTGTCCCCGTCCAGGATGCCGGCATCCACCATGGAGTCGCCGGCCACCTCCAGGGCGTAGTGCTCGCCCGAGGCGATCAGCCCCGTCGGCACGTCGATGCTGGCGGTGGTGTCGCGCAGCGCCTCGATCGGCAGGCCGGCGGCGATGCGACCGTAGAGCGGCAGGCTGACGGCCTCCGCATCGCCGCGGGCTTCCCGGCCGGGCAGGGCGCCACGGAAATCGCCGCGGATGACATTGGGGCGGAACCGCACCGGCTCCTCCGTCCGCGGGGCGACCCGCAGCGGTGCGGGCTGTTCGGGCAGGCGCAGCACCTCCAGCGCGCGGGCGCGGTGGGGCAGGCGGCGGATGAAGCCCCGTTCCTCCAGTCCCGTGATCAGACGATGGATGCCGGACTTGGACTTCAGGCCCAGCGCATCCTTCATCTCGTCGAAGGAGGGGGACACGCCACCGTCCTTCAGTCGCTCATGGATGAAGAGGAGCAGTTCCTGTTGCTTCCGCGTCAGCATATCGCCCCCTGTTCTTGTCCGCCCACAACATGTAGGAACATTACCGGAACGTCAAGCGCATGTTCTAGTTTGGTTCCAGTCGAGCGTCAAGCATCCCTGCCGCCGCGGCCACGGCTATCGCATTTGACCGAGGATCGCTCTGGCGAGTCGTCGGACCCTCCGGCTCGTTTGCGGCGCAGCAGGCGGCGGCATGGCTCGATACCCGTGTCCTGGCAGCGAAACGGCGGCTGGTGACGGCCCTGGCCGCTCTCACCGTGGACGATGCGGTCGGCACCGGTCGTCCGGCGGATCGAGGCTGGCGCCCTGCAGGGGCGGCTGGACGAACTTGTCCCCTGCCTGCTGTTTGAGCCGTTTCGCTCAGGTTCCCTGGCGCAACAGCCGGCAGGGAACCATTATCGCTGTGCCGACTCAGCCACCCGTTCGACAGGCGTGGCGGAACGCGGGGAAGATGGGCTGACGATTTCTCACGCAAGTTCTCGAAGCGGTATTCTTCCAGAGGCCGCATCGCGGCTGCAGTTCTCCCAACGCAGATCGCCGGTATAGCGCCAGGCCATGTGACCCTCATCGTCCAGGGCGAACAGGTGCAGCCAGCGATTGTCGAACAGCGTGCGGACCCCGGGGTGCCGTTCCAGGATGCCGGCGATCGCCTCCCGGGGCGCTTCGATCAGCACGGAAAGCCGCAGCGGCTCATGTGCCAGCTGTTCGCCGTCATGAACGGATTGCCACGGCAGTCCCGACCGCAGCAGACCGCCGTTGCCCTCGACCACGCCGATCCCGCCGGTGACGTTGTGGAGCAGCTTGTTGCCCGCGCCGAAGACATCGGGCGCGACAACGGACCCGTAATACTGAAGGCTGATCCAGCTGGCGACCACGACCGGCGCCGTCAGAATCAGTTCCAGCACACCGAAGCCCTTGTCACGACGCCAGTCATAGTCGTGGAGAAAGGCCCGTCCCTCCAGGTCGCGTCCGGCAGTCCGCTCCCGCGGCGCCGCGACAAAGGCCTGGCAGCCGGCGAGCGCCCACTCGGGGCGAAGCTCGGCCCAATCACGGGCGCGATGCGGGATGTCCTGGCTGCGCGCGGCACGCGGCAGGCGCAGCGCCCGTTCCCCCCGGGCCAGCACACCGGCCGATGTCAGCCAGCGCCGTGCCCGCTCCAGATCCCCGGCATGGGCCACGGACGGGTGGTCGGCAGCATAGACCGTGACCTCGTCCGTGGTCGTGTCGTGCAAGGCGCCGAGGAACACCGTATCGTCCGGTATTCTGATGCCCTGAGAGGCCAGGCCGGCGCGCACGTCCCGGTCGTTCAGCAGCGCTGCGAGCAGCCGGGCGTTCACCTCGCCCGAATACCCACCGCACGCGCCGCAGTGCAGCGCACTGGCATGCGGATTGTTGACCACACTGGCGCCGTGCCCGGCGAGCAGGACAAGCCGTGCGAATCCCTCGGTGAGCGACATCGCCCTGAGCACGTTCGCGGCCATCCCCAGTCTCGTGTCGAAGCCGAGATCGTCGGCCGGGCGCGGGGCAGGATCGTTCGGCGCGGAAGGCCGGGGCAGGGCCAGCCCGTCGCGCAGGAGTCTGCCGACATAGATCGGCCCCGCAGCCTCGACGAAGGCGAACGAGGAAATGGCTGCCAGCTTGAAGCGGCCCCAGGCCCGCTTCGCGCGTGCCGTGATCCGCGCGGTCAGATCGGCCTTGTCAATCGCCGGCGTCGCTTCTCCCGAGCAGGTGAACACGCCCGGCCTCAGCAGCACCGGGAGGCGAGCCTCGACAACATCCGAGCCGAAGCGGCGGTGGCCGATTCCCAGGCCGAAGAACCCCGCAAATCCCAGGGTCCGGATTCCGGGATCAAGGCTTTCGAGCGCCCGGCGGAAGACCTCCGAGCGCACGTCGATACAGAAAGCCATCTGAAGGGCGGGACGCCCCGGAGCGGCCAGAGCAGAAGGTGTTTCCGAAAGAAGGGAGTGGAGGCGCCGCTGCGCTGCGCGTTCGGCAGCCTCCTGGAGAATGGCGTCAACGCCATCCTCCAGGGTCGCGGCAACCGGCCGGGCGTAGGCAGCGATGGCAGCCTGCCACTGTGGTTCGAGCGCGGCCCCGTATTGGCGCAGCAGGGCCGCTTCCCAGGTCAAGCGGATGGCAAGCAGGTCGACCACGGACGCATCGGTGTTTCCGGTCAGTTCCGCTTGCCAGAGCCGATAGCGGGCGATCTGCCCCCAGCCGCCGAGAGTCATCAGCAACCGGTGGAAATAGCTTTCCAGCGCAGCACCGGAGAGCCCGAGTCGGGTGACGCATCTGACGAGCGCCGCCTCGGCGTCTGCCGGCGCATCCGCCACGTTCTGTGCGAACCCGGCAAGCCCCGCGATCTCCGGCGTCAGGTCGTGCGTGGCGACAGTCCGCCACGCCGCGTAGGCGCGCTGCGCCTGCGCGGTGGCCCAGAGTGCCTGACCTTGATCAAAATACCCGGACGCCCAGTGACCGATGCGGTCATTGACGATGCCCGGCCAGTCGATCGAGTCGAGATCGCGTGCCAGTTCAGCGACCGTCGGGAGGGCAGGCGGTCTCGTCCCTTGGGCGTGGGCGGCCTGCTTCAGGGCGGCCAGCGTCTTCGGCCGTAGCTCTGCGGGCGCTGCATCGAAGGCGGCCTGCAGGTCGCCCTCGGCGATCTCGCCCGAACGCAGTCGCTCGGCATACCAGGACCGGGGCATCGTCAGCGCGATCCCGGCGGCGCGCCGCAGGCGTGCTGCCGCAGTCGGCAGCGTATCGCCGGCCTGGCCAATGAAGGGATTGACCGCGACGCTCGATGCGAGCGGCCAGAGAGGGGGGATGGCGCGCGCCGCACGGTCGGCGGCCACGATGATCGTCTCAGCGGTCAGGAACGGCGATCCGGTCGCAGTCATCAGCATCTGCGGTATCCTTGCTGTCATCGTTTCACGACGCCTTGCGGAGCGACCAGCCGCCGAGCATGCGGTCGATCATGGCGTTGGCGTACAGGCCATTGGAGAGGTGGACGCGCAGTCCCGCTGCGGCGGGGTGCGATGCCCAGAGCGGGAACAGGGCCTGCGCCACGGCCACCAGTCCGAAGCTCAGCACTGCGATGGTCATCAGGACCCATTCCAGACGGCCAGGTGCCGGCGTCGCCGGCAGGATCCCTGCCGTCAGCCATTCGGCTGCCGTCTGGAGCGCGAAGTATCCGGCGGCGGTGGCGCTGGCGTAGATCGCGGTCCTGCGGGTCAGTGCACGCGGCGCGGCATCGGCAAGCCCCTGGGCCAGCAGATAGGCGACACCGAAGATCAGGATGGTGCCGAGCGCGAGCGCCTGGGGAGACTTGTGCTCAAATCCGAAGGCGAAGCCGAATGCCGCCCCGATCCCGGCATAGATCGCAAGTGCGGCCAGAAAGGCCCGACCTACGGCGGATCCGTCGGGGACGGCGACGGGGCCGGGGCGGCGAATGGCCGCCACCTGTTCCACTGCCCCGCCGGAGGCCAGAAACGCATGCGCCTTGTACAGCGAGTGCGCGGCGATGTGGAGCAGAGCCAGCGGGAACAGTGCAAGGCCGCACTGTAATATCATGAAGCCCATCTGCGCGACCGTTGACCAGGCGAGCGAGGTCTTGACCGCCGGCTGGGTCAGCATGACGAGCGCGCCGAACAGGGCTGTGAAGCCGCCCAGCATCGCCAGCAGGGCGAGCACGCCGGGGGCAGCCAGCATCACGTCGGCGAAACGGATCAGCAGGAAGCCGCCGCCATTGATCACCCCGGCGTGAAGCAGCGCCGAGACCGGCGTCGGGGCTTCCATCACTTCGGTAAGCCAGCCATGGGTCGGGAACTGCGCCGATTTCAGGACTGCGGCAAGCGCGAGCAGGGCGGCGGCCGTGATCGCAGGCCAGGACGCGTCGCCGGTCCGGGCCAGCGCATTGATCATGGCGATATCCGCCGTGCCGAAGCTCGCCCAGAGGAGGAGGGCTGCAACAGCCAAGGCATTGGCGCCGATCATCGAGAAGAGCCGCTTCTTGCGCGCGGCCCGGAGCGCCGCACAGCGCTCCGGGTAGAACAGGAGCAGGTGGTGCAACGCGAAACTGGTTGCGATCCAGGCCCCGACCAGTTGGACGAGGTTTCCGGCCAGGACGAACAGAAAGACGGACGCGAGCGCAGCGCACAGCCAGCCGGTGAAGCAGCCCTGTCGGTCCTCCCCGTCGAGATAGGTGCGGGAGTACCGCACGACGATCCAGCCGACGAACGCTACGACAAGGAGCATCGTGACGCTCACCGCGTCGAGCCGCGCAGAGAGGCCGAGGTCCCCCCATCCGATCACCCCGCTGTCGCCGGCCCCGCGCAGGACCAGAAGCGCAAGCGATGCCACCGCGGTCAGCAGCGCGCCGAGCGCTGCGGCCTCCGCGAAGACCGGGGCCGGGGCAGGGCGTCGGCCGTTCCGCAGAAATCCCACGACGGCGGCGACGAGCAGCAGGAACGGTGCGGAGAGCGGGAGCAGATACAGCGACAAGGCAATCCCCTTGAGCGATGGCGGTCGGGATGCCTCGAATATCGATCGACGGAGCCGGATAAAAATTCATTGTTAGCGGCGAATCGTTCGCTAAAATCGAACGTCATGACATCGCTCAACTACAACCATCTGCGCTACTTCTGGGCGGTTGCGCATGAGGGCAACCTCACCCGCACCGCAGAACGGCTGAATCTCACGCAGTCAGCCCTGTCGGTGCAGATCCGCAAACTCGAGGAACGCCTCGGTCATGCGCTGTTCGAACGCCGGGGGCGGCAGCTGCATCTGACGGAGGCTGGACAGATCGTGCTCGACCATGCCGACGCGATCTTCGCCACCGGCGACGAAATGCTGGCCACCCTGCGGCAGACAGGCGCCGCCCGGCAGGCCCTGCGTATTGGTTCGCTCGCCACCCTGTCACGGAACTTCCAGTTGGAATTCCTCCGTCCGGTCCTTGGCCGGACGGACATCGACCTCATTCTTCGATCGGGCAGCGCGGGCGAACTGTTGCGGGCGCTGGAGGCGCTCAAGCTTGACGTGGTCTTGCTCAATCAGGCCCCGCCCGGAGACGCACTGACCCCTCTCGTCACCCATCGTCTTGCGGAGCGTCCGGTCAGTCTGGTGGGGACGCCGGATCGCGTGGGGCATGGCGGGGGCCTCATGGAACACCTGCGCAGACACCCCATCATCCTGCCGACGTCGGACAGCAGCGTCCGCACGGGCTTCGATGCGTTGGCGGATCGTCTCGGTATCCGGCCGCAGGTCGTCGCGGAAGTCGAGGACATGGCGATGATGCGTCTTCTCGCCCGCGAGGACATCGGGCTGGCCGTTCTTCCGCCCATCGTGGTCAAGGACGAGATTGCGGCGGGCGTGCTGGTCGAAGCCGTCCAGGTGCCGGACATCGTGGAGACCTTCCACGCGGTCACCATGGCGCGACGCTTCCCCAATCCTCTGGTCCGGCTGCTGCTGCTGCGCGCCTGACCGACATCCGGAGGCGGCTGCGACCAACGCACCCCGAACAACCCAAGGCCCTTTCTTTCCCGTGAAGGGCCATGCCCGGTCTCTGTGGGGCAGATCAAGGACCGCTCAACGCGTTCTTTCCCGTCCGCCGGGGGAGAACCAGTCCAGCGGATACCCCCCGACCGCACACAAGAGGGAGGGAACACCAAGAACAGGATCGGGTCCGCGCCGGCGGCTCCCGGAGATCCTTCCGCCCGGAGCGAGAAGAATGCACCGGCATCCGCTGGAGCCGGTTCACCGCTGGGCGTCGGGAATACCCGCTTCCAGGCGGTAGGCCTCGTGGCAGGCGATGCAGACGGTCTGCACCTTGTGGAGCTGGCGCAGCGTGTGCGCCGGGTCGTTGCGGGATACGGCGTCACGGCCGATCTCGGCGATATCCTCCCGCATCTGCAGCATCAGCAGACGGAATGTCTGCGGCAGGTTGCGCCGCATGCGCTCGAAACGGGTGGGCTGCCCCCCGCCCGGGCCGCCCCCCGGACCGCCGCCCACCGCCGCTCCCCGGCCCGCCATGGCCGGTGTCGGCAGGGGATCGTCGGAGGCGAGCTGCCGGGCCCGCGCCAGCGGCGGGCGCATCTGTTGCTCGAGCTGCTGCACCCGCGCCATGTCGCTGTCGAGCGCAGCCTCCAGCGTTGCCGTCGTGTAGACGAGGAAGCCGCGCATCTCCTCCAGCAGATGCTCGCGGTCGTCGGGCGGCAGCACCACCGCCGTGCGCGTATCTCCCTGTCCCCGGGCCCCGGCCGGCAGGACCAGCATTCCGAGCAGCACCAGGGCCGGGGCGAGGAGGCTTCCGTGCCGGGCGAGCGGCAGCAGGAAGCCCGGGCGGGACATGTCGGACATGGATCGGTTCCGGTGCGGCTGGCGGGTCAGAAGTGATAGCGCACGCCGAGATAGGCGTAAGGTCCGGGGTCAGACCCCAGGCCGGGATCGACCTTCCCGTCGAACAGGTTGTCGATGCCGCCGTAGACCTCGATCCCCTCCAGGGCCGGGGGCGCATAGCTCGCCTTCAGATGCACCAGGGTGTAGTCGTCGGCCTTTTCCACGCCCGCCCGCCCGGAATAGTCCTGCTCCCCGGTGTGGCGGACGATGGCCCGCAGCAGCCAGCCCGGGCCGGGCGCATAGTCGAGCGAGGCCGTCGCCAGGGTCTCCGGGGTGGTGAGAAGGGCGTCCCCGCCGCTGCGGTTCTCCGCATCGAGCAGGGTCACGGAGGCACGGGCGCGCAGCTCCGTCGTCAGACCGACCGAGCCCTCCGCCTCGATGCCCCGGATGCGGACTTTGCCGATGTTGCGGAAGGTGTTGTAGGTCAGCAGCCCGCTGCCCTCGCGCACCATCTCGATACGGTCGGTGACGTCGGTGTGGAAGACCGTGAGGCCGTAGTCCCAGACCCTGGTCCCGCCGGCGAGGCCCAGTTCGATGGTATCGCTGGTTTCGGGATCCACGGTGTGCGCGCTGGTCTTGCCCTGGCCGGGATCAATGACTTCGGCGCCCAGCATGGGGACACCCTGGGGATTCACCTGGTTGACGTAGAGGTCGCGGCCGTCCGGCGCCTTGTAGCCCTGGGCGAAATTCGCCCGCAGCCGCAGGAGGGGCGACAGGGTCCAGACCCCGCCGGCCTGGACGGACACGTTCGAGCCGCCGACCGAATCGTCGTCATAGCGCACACCGTAAACGGCGCTCAGATCCGGCAGGATCTGCCATTCGTGCTGAAGGAAGGCGGAATCGAAACGGCGGCCGTCGGCGTCGTAGGCGGTCGAGTCCACGTCGTTCTCGCGGTGCTCCAGGCCGCCGACCAGGGAGTGGCCCTCGGCCGGGCGCCAGACGCCGGTCAGCTCGTTGACCCACTGTTCCATCGTCGAGCGGTTGACGGCGCTGGCCGAGGCCTCCCGGGTCGCATAGCCGAGATCGGCATAGGGGAGGGCGTAGGCCACCCGGTCCTTCTCATAGCGGCTGTACTGGAGCCGGTAGCGCAGGTCGAGCGTCCTGAAGGGGGACCAGTCCAGCCCCAGGGCCGTGTCCAGCCGCTCATTGTCGTCATACTGGCGGGCCGGGATGTTCGCGGCCTGGATCGGGCGGCCCGACGCCAGCACGGCCGTCGCGTAGCGGCTGCTGATGTAGGTGCTCTCGCGGTCCTCCTGCATGGCGTTGAGGTCGAGCCTGAGCTTCAGCTCCGGGGTCGGAAGCAGTTCGACCGCACCGCCGACCGTGTCCACGTCGGCCTTGTCGCGGTATTCGACATCCACGTCGTAGCTGTCCTTCAGCCCGTTCCTGATCCGGGCATTGGGATGGGCGGACGGCGCGATCTGGGTTCCGGACTGCGGCACGGTCACCCGCGCCGTCTCGCGCTCCGCATAGGGATCGCGGCTCACCCGGTTGGCGTAGAGGCTGAAGAGGAGCGCCTCGCTGCCGCCGCGCAGGTCCGCCGAGAGCAGGCTGCGCTCACCGTCGCCGTGGTTGTTCGCGCCGTACTGAAGGTCGACGCTGCCCTCCAGCCCCGCCGTCGGCTGCTTGGTGATGATGTTGACCACGCCCCCGAGGGCGTCGGCGCCATAGAGCATGCTGGCGGGACCGCGCACGATCTCGATGCGGTCGATCATCGAGGCGGCGATGCGCTCCAGCTCGAAGGAGTTGCTGAACTCGCCTTCGACGCGGCGGCCGTCGATCAGATAGAGCGTGTCCGATCCGCCGAGGCCGCGAATCTGCAAGGTGGTGCCGGTGGGGCTGACATGGACGCCCGGGGTCAGGTCCAGGATGTTGCGCAGGGTGGTGGCGCCGGCGGCCTGGATGTCCGTGCTGTCGATCAACTGGACCGGGGCCGGGGCGGTGGTGATGTCATGTTCGGTGCGGGTCGCCGTGGTCACATAGACCGGCGGGAGGTCGATCGCCGTCTCCGCGGCGAGGGCAAGGGACGGCCAGGTGCCGCCGAGGGTCAGGACGAGGGAGAGCGGGACCGGCGAAAGGCCGATCGAACGGGCGGGGGGACGGCGCATGGGTCCTGTTCCTCGGGTCGGGGGCACGGCTGGCCGCAGCTCTCACCGCCGGCGCATGGCAGGGAGAACGGCCGGAGCGCGTTGTAAGTAATACCGATTCGCATTTGCATTGCGAATTCGCAATTCTTCCCGCCCGCGACCGTTGGTCCCAGGAAGCCGACCCGCCGTCCCGGCCCGCGTCAAGGACCGGGGCAGACGGGTTCAGAGGATGTGCCGGAAGAACATGGGCCGCGGATGTGCCGGGGCGCCCGGTCTGGATCCGGGCGCCCCGGTGGCGGCTGTCTCAGGGCGTCGTGGCCTGCATGAGCTGTGCCGTCACCAGCCGCCGTGCCGGGGCCAGGGCCGAGCCCAGCCGCATCACCGCCCCGCGCAGCAGGCGGGCCGGCACGCTGTCGTCGGTATAGAGGGAGGCGATGGCGTTGGTGGCGGTGAAGAGCGGCCAGGTCGCCGCCCGGTGCGCCGCCTCGTAGCGGCGCAATGCGCCGGGATCGGCCGCATCCCGCCCGCGCGCCAGGGCGGCCCGGATCTCCGTCCCCAGGCGCTGCGCGCCGGACAGGCCGAAATTGAAGCCATGCGCCGTGACCGGGTGCATTCCCACCGCCGCGTCGCCCACCAGGGCGAAGCGCGGGGCCACGAAGCGGTCGGCATAGGTGGCGACGAGCGGGTAGGCGTGCCGCGAGCCGACCAGCCGCAGCGCCCCCCAGCGATGCTCCGTCCGCCGGGTGACCTCGGCGTTGAAGGCAGCCTCGTCCGCCTTCATCAGCGCCTCGATCCGGGCGGCGGGCAGGGTGAGAACGAGGGAGGAGACATCGCCGTTCAGCGGCAGCATGGCGACGGTCTGGCCGTGCCCGAACCACTCGGTGGCGATGCCGCCATGGGGCTTCTCGTGCGCCACGCGCGCCACCAGCATGGAGCGGCCGAAATCCTGCATCGTGGCCGCGATGCCGAGCTGGCGCCGGGCCTCGGAGAAGCGGGTGTCGGCGGCGACCACCAGCCGCGCGGTGACGGTCCGCCCGTCCGCCAGAGTCAGGCCTGCCCCGTCCTCCCCGGCGGTGACCGTGGAGACCGCCACACCCGCCAGCACCTGCGCACAGCCGGCCGCCTGCACGCTCTCCCAGAGGGCGCGCCGGATCAGGTGGTTCGGGACAAGGGTGCCCAGCGGCGCGCCGCGCGTCTCCGGCGCGAAGGTCAGGACGACCGGGGCGTTTCCGTCCAGCACCAGCGCTTCGCGCAGCGGTGCGGTCTCTGCCGCCGGAATGCGCTCCCAGGCACCCAGCGCCTGCAAGGTCCGCACGGACCGATGGGTCAGCGCGATCTCGCGCCCGTCGAAGGCGGGCTCGGCGAGCGCCGCCTCGGGGCTGCGCTCGACCAGGGTGACGGAAAGGCCGCTGCCGGCCAACCCGCGGGCGAAGGCGAGCCCCGCGGGCCCGGCGCCGATCACGGCGATATCACAGTGGTTCATGGTGCGATCCGTGCTGATCCGCCCCCCGACCCGCAATGACCTGGGTCAATCCGTCCGGGGGCAGTGCCCACGGCTATCGCATTTGCCCGAGGATGGTTCGGGCATAGTCGTCGGACCATCCGGCGCGTTTTCTGCGGAGGCGGATGGAATCCTGGTTGTTGGCGGAGCGGACGACGTTGAGTGCGAGTTTTCGGAGTGTGGCGAGGTTTTCCGGGCCATGGTCCTTGCGGTTACGGGCGCGGTCTTCGTCGAAGGAGGTGTCGAGCACCCAATGGACGGCGGCCTCGATGCTCCAGTGGGCGCGGACGGCGCGGGCGAGCGTCTTGGGCTCCAGCGCGGCGGAGGAGAGATAGAGGGTTCGGGTGGCGGTAGTGCGGCCGTCGGGGCTCGTGACCGTGCGTTCGACCAGGCCCAGGATCTTCAGGCCCGGCAGTACGGCCTCGTCGGGGAAACGTCGGTCGGAGGCGAGCCAGGCCACGTCGTGGCTTACCCAGTGGCGGCGCACCTCGATACGACCGTGGTCGGCATCGGTGGTGACATGGGGCACGGCCAGAACCGTTGCCGGGTCCGCGAAGTAGCGCTCAACCTCGGCCCGTAGCGCAGGGCGGTTGTCTTTCAGCGGAAAAAGCCAGTCGCCGCCCCGCTCCAGGATGGTCTGCGCCGTCCGCTCCTGCGCGTGCAGAGCGTCACCGGTTACCAGCACACCCTTGAGATCGAACAGTTCCAGCAACGCCCGCGCCGCCACGATCTCGTTCTCGCCCGCGGCCACCGCCCGCTGCCCCACGATCATCCGCGCGCCGGACGCAAACGCGCTCACCACATGTAGAGCCGAACGCCCCGCCGCCCGGTCGAAGGAGCGCCGTAGCGTCTTGCCGTCAATGGCCAGGACCCCGGCCCCATCCTCCCCCAGATGATCAAGGAACTGCTGGAAACAGCGGGAAAACGCCACCGGGTCCAGAAGCCGGAATACCCGTGAAAACGTGTCGTGGCTGGGCAGCCCGCCGGGAAGCTCGAGGAACTCCTCGAACAAGGCCCGCCGGTCCCGCGCGAAGGTCGCAAAGTCCACGCAGCTTTCCGCCCCGCAGATCGACGCCGTCAACGCAATCGTCAGAACATCCAGAAGAGCGTGACGCCGCGCATTCCCTGTCCGCGGATCGGGAAGACCTTGAAACGAAATCCGAAAAATTCCAGCCATCGACCCCTCCCATAAATCAGGGCCGACATACAGAATCCATTTCCCAACACCGCGCTACAAAACTTTCCCTAATGCGATTCCCGTGGGGCAGTGCCACGGTGGCGGCGGAACAGGACCGCCGCCACCCGGTCCGATCTCAGCCACCCTTCAGGTGCCGGTCGAAGAAGTCGAGCATCGTCCTGTACGAATGGGCCCGCATGTCGCGGTCGAAGAAGCCGTGGCGCTCGCCGGGATAGAGCATCATCTCGAACGGCTTCCGCGCCTTCTGGAGCCGGGCGGCCAACCGCACGGTGTTGTCCAGGAAGACGTTGTCGTCGGCCATCCCGTGCAGCAAGAGGAGCGGCCGCGCCAGCTTGTCCGCCTGTTCCAGCACGCTGGCGCGGGCGTAGGCGGCACCGCCGTCCTCCGAGGGCAGGCCCATGAAGCGCTCGGTGTAGAAGGTGTCGTAGAGCGTCCAGTCGGTGACGGGCGCGCCGGCGACGCCGGCGGCGAACATCTCCGGCTTCTGCAACAGGGCCATCAGCGTGTTGTAGCCGCCATAGCTGTGGCCGTAGATGCCGATGCGGTCGCCGCGCACGAAGGGCAGCGACTTGAGGTAGGCGGCGCCGGCCGCCTGGTCGGCCGGCTCCACCGTGCCGAACGCCTTGTAGATCTGGTCCTCGAACGCCTTGCCGCGGTTGGCGGTGCCGCGGTTGTCCAGGACGAAGACCACATAGCCCTGCTGGGCCATGACCTGCATCAGCAGGGCCGTGCCGCTCCAGCGCCGGGCCGCGAGCTGGGGCACGCCCGGCCCGCCATAGGTGACGACGATCGCCGGCGCCGGCTTCTGTGCCGTCGCCGCCGGGGGCTTCAGCATCATCCAGGAGAGAAGCGAACCGTCGGCCGCCGTCAGGGTCCCGAAGTCCGGGGCGATGTGGGCATCGGCATAGGGCCGGTAGGGATGCCCCTCGGCGATCCGGTTCTCCTCCAGCCAGCCGATCAGCCGGCCCTGACGGTCGCGCAGGGAAAGCTGCGGCGGCTGGTCGGGAGCCGAGGCCGTGTCCAGCCAGATCCCGCCGGTCTTCGCCAGTTCCGCCGCGTGCCAGCCGGCAAGCCCGCTGAGCCGGCGCGGCTTCGCCGCGTCCGACCCGTCCAGTGCGGCGGCATAGACATGCCGCTCCAGCGGACCGTCGGCGAAGCCGGTGAAGAGGACCCTCCCGGCTTCCGTGTCCAGGCCGACCACCGCGTCGGCATCCCAGTCGCCGCGGGTGATGGCGTTCAGCCGCCGGCCGTCGGCCCCGTGCAGGAAGAGGTGGCGGAAACCGTCCGCGGCCGAGGACCAGACGAAGCGCCCGTCCGGCAGGAACCGCAGGTCGGAATGGACGTCCACCCAGGTCTTCCCGGTCTCGGACAGGACCACCCTGGAGACGCCCGTCGCCGGGTCCGCGAACAGCAGGTCCAGGCGCTTGTGGTCCCGGCTCAGCCGCTGTACGGCCAGCCCGCCGTCGGGCCGCCAGTCCACCCGCGCCAGATAGATGTCCTCGGAGGGGCCGAGATCGACCGCCACCGGCGGCCCGCCCGCCACCGCCTGCACGAAGAGGCGGACGACCGCGTTCGGGCCGCCGGCGAAGGGATAGCGCTGCGGCACCACCTTCACCCCGTCGGCCCCGTAGTCGTAGCGGTTGACCAGGGGCACGGCGCGCTCGTCCACCCTGGCGTAGGCGATGCGGCTGCCGTCGGGCGACCACCAGTAGCCGGTGTCGCGGTCCATCTCCTCCTGGGCGACGAACTCGGCCATGCCGTTCAGGATGCCGTCGGCGCCGTCCGTGGTCAGCGCCGTCTCCGCCCCGCCCGCGAGGTCGAGGACGTAGAGGTTCCCGCCCCGGACATAGGCGATGCGGCGCCCGTCGGGGGAGACCTTCGGGTCCGTCTCCGCCTCCGGTGTCCGGGTCAGGCGGCGGATCGGTCCCGCCAGCTCCTTCAGGTAGATGTCGCCCGACGACGGCAGCACGACTGCCTTGCCGGCCGCGTCCCAGACATACTCGGTGACGCCCGTCTCGCGGATGCGCTGGCGCTCGCGTCGGGCGCGTTCCTCCTCCGATTCCGTGGCGGCAGCGAACTCTCCGGCATCGACCAGCAGGGTCTGCCGGCCGGTCGCCAGCTCGTATCCCCAGAGGTCACGGCGGGAGGCGTCGGCAGCGCTGGGCTTCAGATAGGTGACCCAGCGCCCGTCCGGCGAGAAATGCACCGCCCCCGGCTGCGGACCGGAGAGGGAGGGGCTGGCCACCAGCCGTTCCACCGTCAGCGTCTCCGCCCGCGCCGACGGCGCTGCCGCGGCCAGCAGCGCCGCCCCCAGGACCCCGACCGCGATGACACCGTTGCTCCGCCGCATGCGCTACCCCGTTTCTCCGGCAATTCCGGGGAGCGAGGGTCGCAGACCCGGGCGCAGGGTCAAGCGGCAATCGCGTCGCCGCCGTCCAGGCGGATCGGGACGGCCGGATCAGACCCGGGCGCAGACGATCCGGGACGGGTGCGCCTTGGCGGCGGACTTGTGGCCGGCCACCAGACGGACGACATGGTCCACGCTCATGCCCTCGTTCCGGCCGGGCGGCAGGAACAGAACGACGGCGCTGGCGGTCAGCAAGGGAAAGCGGCGCATGTGGCCGTCGCGGTCCTTGCCCTCGAACCAGCCCTGGTGGCGCAGGTCCATGGGATAGAGGCTCTCCGCATCCAGGCGGAACATCGACAGCAGGGTCTCCACATCCGCCAGTGCGGCGGCTTCCTCCGCGCCCGTCAGGACCAGGACGAAATCGTCGCCGCCGATATGGCCGGCGAAACCGCCGTGCCGGGAGGCCAGCACCTTCAGCCGGTCGCTGAACATCAGGATCGCCCGGTCGCCCTGGCGGAATCCGAAATGGTCGTTGAACGGCTTGAAGTTGTCGAAGTCGATGTAGGCAAGGCAGTGCGGCCGGGTCAGGTCGGCGATCGCCCCTTCGATCACCTCGCTGATGGCGTTGTTGCCCGGCAGGCGGGTGAGGGGGTTCTGGTCCGCCGCCGCCGCCAGTCGGCGCTCGTTCACCAGCTTCAGGAGCGACCGGCTGGAGAGGAAGCCCGCATATTCGCCCCCTTCCACGATGATGACGCCGTCGGCGTCGCTGTCCTCGGAGAAGGCTTCGATCACGCGGTCGATGGGCGTGCCGATGTCGCAGACGGCGCAGGGCACGACGAACTCGTCCAGACGGCTGCCGGCCACCTTGTTACGCAGCAGGTCCGTGCCGTAACGGGAATAGATGAAGGGCTTCAGATCGCGCTCGCGGATCAGGCCGCGCGGCGCCCCGCTCTTGCCCACCACCGGCAGGGTCGAGGGGGTGGAGGGGTGGGCGAACAGCTCCAGCAGCAGGGAACGGGGTGCGTTGATGTTGATCGGCGGGATGCGCTCCAGCAGCTCCGACAGGCGCTGGCGCGCCATGGCGGGCGCGCGCCGGTCCTGCTGGTTGAGCTGGAGCACCACGTCGTTCAGGAAGGGCAGGGTGTCCGAATAGGTCTGCGGCCGGCCGAGCAGGAAGCCCTGGGCGAAGTCGCACCCGGCATCGCGGCAGACATAGAATTCGGCCGCCGTCTCCACCCCTTCCGCAATGGTCTTCACGCCCTGGGTCTGGGCGTAGCTGACCAGCGCCCGCACGATGGCGCGCTTGCGCAGGTCGCGGTCGATCCCGGCGATGAAGAAGCGGTCGATCTTCACATAGGCGGGCTGCGCCTCGTACAGCAGCTTCATGCCGCCGAAGCCGACCCCGAAATCATCGAGCGCGATGCCGATGTCGCGCCGCCGGTACTGCTCGACCGCCGCCTCCAGCCGCTCCCCCACGGCCGTTGTGTCCAGTTCGGAAATCTCATGCACGATGGGGACGCCGTAGCGCTGCCCGATCGCCGTGACCAGCGGCACGGCCCCCTCCAGCCGCGGATCGACGTTCAGGAAGAGCTTCGCCGCCGCGGTGCCGACCAGCCGCTTGAAGGTGGCGGCGGCCTTGTCCATCAGCCGTGACTCCACCCCGGTCAGGGCGCCGTCGGCATCGGCGGCGTTGAAGAAGTCCTGGGGGCTCTCGAAGCCCAGCGCGTCCCAGCCCCGCGCCAGGGCCTCATAGCCATGGCAGCGCCCGGTGCGCATGTGAACGATGGGCTGGAAGCCGTGCCAGATGCCCTCCACCGCCTGGTCCCAGTTCAACCCGGGGGAACCGGAGACGCTCGGAAGGGGCATGGCCGGCATCGCTGATTAACCATCACGGTAGAGCGGTTTTCCACATTAACACCAAAGCATGACCGGTTCGTGAAGGTCTTCGTTACGACCTCCGATGAAAGTTGTGCGGAAGCGATCCGGCGCCCGCGACGGCTGTCACGACCCGGACGCGGGGCAGGGCCGACGGGAAGCGGTAGAGCGGCCGGCCCGGAACGGCGCCGGTCGGAACGGGTGGAGCCGGATACCCTTCCTCTCGACAAGGTTAATGCTTTTTTGATTCATCCTTTGGATGATCATCCGCTTATCGTCTTCCTCCAGGAAGCAGGCATGCGTATCGCAGGAAGAAACATACTTATGAAGTCAACAACCTCCGCATCGGGCGCCACAGGGCCTGGCAGGCTGCCGGCGGTCAGGATCACGGGACGGATCGTGCTGCTGGTCGTCACGTCGATGACGCTGCTGGCCATCGTGCTCACCGTGACCGCGTTGAACGTGATGACGGAGAACCAGAGACAGCGGGCCGTCAGGGACCAGGAGATGAAGCTCAGGGTGGCCTGGGAAACCCTCCGGGATGCCGGCGACGCATTCAGCGTCCACGACGGAGCCCTCTATGCCGGGGGCGTCCGTCTGAACGGGAACCATGATGTCGTGGACGAGGTCCAGTCCCTGGTCGGGGGCGTCGCCACGATCTTCCAGGGTGACCTGCGGGTCACCACGAACGTCAAGAAGGCCGACGGCAGCCGGGCGGTCGGCACGTCCCTGGCGAAAGGGCCCGTGTACGAGGCGGTCCTGGTCCGGGGGGAGCGCTACCACGGCACCGCCGACATCCTGGGCGAGCCCTATTTCGTCGCCTACGATCCGATCCGCGGCGCCGACGGCACGGTCGTCGGGATCCTGTTCGTGGGGGAGAAGCAGAGCGACTTCTTCCAGCTCCTGAGCGCGGTGAAGGTCTCGGTGATCCAGGCGACCCTGGTCAGCCTCGCGGTCATGCTGGTCCTGTCCACCCTGGTCGCACGCAGCCTGACCCGGCCGCTGCTGCGGCTGAAGCAGGCGCTGGACGCCCTGGCCCGGAACGATACGACCACCGATATCCCGTACCAGGACCGGCGCGACGAGGTCGGGGACATCGCCCGCACCGCCGCGATCTTCCGCCGGAACCTGATCGAGACGGAACGGCTGCGGCAGGAGCGGCTGGCGGAGCGGGCGCGGGCCGATGCCGAGCGCCGGCAGGAGCTGACGGATCTGTCCTCCCAGGTCGAGACGCGGGTCAAGCGGGTGATGGGCGCCATGGTCGAGGCCATCGGCGTGCTGCACCAGACGGCCGCCGGCATGGAGCAGGAAGCGCGCGGCACCAGCGAGGAGAGCGCGGCCGCGGCGACCGTATCGGCCCGGACGGGCAGCAATGTGCAGACGGTGGCCGCCGCCGCGACCGAGCTGAGCGCATCGGCAGACGAGATCGGCCGCCAGATCGCCAGCTCCCGCACGGTCGTCAACGAGGCCGCCTCGGAGGCGGAGCGGACGGTCGGCGCCATCAACGCCCTGTCCGCCTCCGCCGAGAAGATCGGGGAAGTCGTCACCCTGATCGGCGCCATCGCGGCCCAGACGAACCTGCTGGCGCTGAATGCCACGATCGAGGCGGCGCGGGCAGGGGAGGCGGGCAAGGGCTTCGCCGTCGTCGCCGGCGAGGTGAAGAACCTCGCCACCCAGTCGGGTCGGGCCACCGGCGAGATCGCGGCCCAGATCAAAGCGTTGCAGGACGAGGTCGCGGCAGCCGTCGCCGCCATCGGGCGGATCGGCCGGATCATGGGCGCCGTCCAGGGCAATTCCACGGCCATCGCAACGGCGGTGGAACAGCAGACGGCCGCCATCCGCGAGGTCAGCCTGAACACCGAGCAGGCGGCCCGGGGTACCGGCGAGGTCCAGGACCGCATGTCGGAGGTCGCCAGCCGCGCCGGCCGCACCCTGGACGGGGCGGAGCGGGTGGAGCAGGCGGCGGACCTGCTGGTCCGCCACGCCGGCACGCTGGAACAGGAGATCGAGGGGTTCGTCGCCGAACTGCGCTCCCGCGTCGCCTGACCGGCCGCGAGGACCGGCCCGGCCGCAGTCCCGTCAGAAGGCGGCGGCCTGCGCCATCCCCGGGAGGGAACCGGCCTCGTTCAGCATCTCGAACCGCACCTGGTCGATGTGCAGCGGCTCCTTGCAGACGGAGCAGACGACCGCCGGCTCCAGCGGCGCACCGCAGCGGCGGTGCGTCAGCAGGATCGGCGGCCCCTCGGGGGAGGCGTACCAGCGATCGCCCCACTGCAACAGCATCGTGAGAACCGGATAGAGGTCGCGCGCCTTCTCCGTCAGCCGGTATTCGTGCCGGCTGGGGCTTTCCTGGTAGGTCCGTTTCACCAGGAAGCCATGGGCGCAGAGCCAACGCAGCCGGTCGGCCAGGATGTTCGTGGCGATCTGCGTCTCTTCGCGGATCTCGTCATACCGCGTCAGGCCCATGAAGCCCGACCGCAGGATCAGCGACGACCAGCGGTCGCCGACGACGCGCAGCACGGTGTCCAGTAGCAGGGCCGCGTCGCCTTCCGGCATCCGGGTCTGGCGGCGTCGACGGTCGTAGTGCGGCAGCACCAGCCCAACGCCCGGCCCCTCCCGCCATTCGACCTCGCGGGCGTCGATCTCCCCGCCGCAGGCGGTGCAGACGGGAACCGGATCGGCTTCGCAGCCACAGAGGGCATGGACCAGGCGCAGCTCGGTCCGGCGCGGCAGCGGCGCCCAGCGACGCTCCCAGCGCACCATCATGAGCGCGGCGGGATAGAGCCCGCGGCCCTTCTCCGTCAGCCGGTATTCGTAGCGCAGCGGCCGCTCGCAATAGGCCACCTTCGTCAGCAGCCCGCTTTCGACGAGCTGCTTCAGACGGTTGCTGAGCAGCGGCCGGAGCAGGCCGGTCCGGCGCTGGAAGGCGTCGAACTTGCGGACACCCAGAAAGGCGCACTCAAGGATCAGCAGGGCCGCGTGGTCGCCGATGACGTCCAGCGCACGGGTGATGGAGCAGGCCCGCACATACTTCTTGTCGTTCATATCCGGACCACCGCCCGCACAACCCCTTGTTCCGGTGCCGGAAGCCTTGGCGGCACCGGCGTAAATCACACGGTCTTTGAGGTTATTATTCATACGCCCGTCTGCTGCCAACGGCTTTTTGCCCATGCCGGCCCCGCGGAACCGGCATCCACCTCCCTCCTGCGGCAACGCCCCGGGGTCCGCGCCCTTGCGGGCGGCCGCGGCCGGCGGTATCTGCGGAAGACCGTTCAAGAGAGGGGAAGGGAGCCGCCATGGGCGTGATCTACGTGGCCCGCAGCGCGAAACTCAGCGACTGGGCGTCGGATGTCGGCCTCAGCAAGCATGTCTTCAAGGTCGGCGTCACGGACGAGGATCCGGCAGAGGTCGCCGCCCGCGGCTGGGCGGGAGAGACGGACTGGACCATCGTCAGGAAGCAGGATGCCAGCGACCTGACGGAGGAGGCGGCGATCGAACGCCTCTCCCGCAAGGACAAGATGGTCGATCCGACCTACTATCCCCGGCTGAAGGGGACGCAGGGCGTCTTCAAGGTCTCGCCCACGCACGTCACCAACCACATTGTCGTCGCCCGGGCGCTGGCGGGGGAGGACGAGCGGGCGGACATCAAGCTGAAAACGGCCGACTACGCCGCCTACCTGATCGCCAACGCCCTGCGCTGACGGCTCCCCGCGCCACCACGGCCCGGGGGCGCGGCCGGGTCAGAGGCGTGGCGCCGCCCGACGGCGGCCCGCGACCGCGTTGTAGATCCAGAGCACGAGGACCGCGCCCACGACGGCGACCAGGATGCTCCAGATGTTCAGGCCGGTGACGCCGGCGCCCCCGATCATCCGGAACACGATGCCGCCGACGAACGCCCCGACGATCCCCAGCACGAGGTTCACCACGAAGCCGGAGCCGCTGCCGTGCATGATCTTGCTGGCGATCCAGCCGGCGATCAGGCCCAGGATGATCCAGACGATGATGGACATGGTGCTTACTCCCGCCCCGGCGAAGACCGGGCGCTCTTGAGCGTGGCCGGGTCCCCACCGCGAGGCCCCGCGATCCGAACCGCGAAGGGAAAACCTGCGGCGGCCGCGGAGGTTTCCCGTGGCCCGTTCGGAACCTCGGGCTCTCCTTCGGGATAGGACCGGTCCGGGCCGGCGGATGCCGGTTGCTCCCGTTCTGTCTCCTTTCTAGATTCCCGCCCATGGGAGGAAACGGACGCAGACAGGGACCGTCAGGAGCGTTGCACCGGCTGGCGCTGGGCAGCGCCTTCTTGGCCGCCCTGGCCCTGCTGCTGAACATGGTCGTGTGGGCGTACTACGCCCCCGCCATGAGCGTCGGCATCCTGACGCCCATCTGCACCGTGGACGGGCCGGCCCTCGTGGCGGTCGATGCCCGCACGGGCCTGCCGCTGGACATCGACGCATCGGAGGGCGGCGGCACCGTCAAGCGCCACTGCCCGCTGGGCCTTCTGGCCGCCGGGCTGTCCGTTCCGCCCGTGGCGCTGCCGCCCGGATTGCCGTCGCTTCCGGAAATCCAGGGCGGCTACGAACGGCCCGGCCTTGCCCCCCGTGGCACGCTGGCCTTTGCCTGGCAGGCGCGGGCGCCGCCGGCGGGCTGACCGACCCCCGAGGTCTTGTCATTCCCCGAGTCCCGCCCGGCCTTCACGGTCCGGCGCGGTCCCGGGGTCATGCCCCCGTACAACGGACCCGATCATGTCCCGCCATATCCTGTCGGCGCGCGTCGCCGCGTGCCTTCTGCTGTGCTCATCCGCTCCCCCCGCCCTGGCCGGAGAGGCGACGACCCTGGTGCTGCGCCCGGTGGTCGTCACCGCGCCCGGAACCTCCAGCCCGCTGCGGGTGGAGACCGACCCGAAGCAGCCCCGCCTGCCGGTTCCCCCGAACGACGGCGCCGGCTATCTGAAGTCCATCCCCGGCTTCTCCATGATCCGTAAGGGCGGCACCGGGGGCGATCCGGTCTTCCGCGGCCAGTCCGGCTCGCGCCTGGGCCTGCTGATCGACGGGGCGCCGCTGCTGGGCGGCTGCAACATGCGGATGGACCCGCCCACCGCCTATGTCTTTCCCGAGTCCTTCGACAGCATCACGGTGCTGAAGGGGCCGCAGTCCGTGCGCTACGGCGGCGGTCTGTCCGGCGCCGCCGTCCTGATCGAGCGCACGACGGACCGTTTCACGGAACCCGGCGTGCGGGGCGACGCCAGCCTGCTGGGGGGCAGCTTCGGGCGCAACGACCAGATGCTGGACGTCACCGCCGGGGCGCCGGAGGGCTATCTCCGGGCCATCGGAACCCGCGCCCACAGCGACGATTACGAGGACGGGGAGGGCAACGACGTCCATTCCCGCTACAACCGCTACAGCGGCACGCTGGTCGCCGGCTGGACGCCGGACGCCGACACCCTGCTGGAGGCCTCCAGCGAGATCAGCCGGGCCGAAGCCGCCTATGCCGACCGGATGATGGACGGTGCCGAGTTCGACCGCACCTCCCATCGCCTGCGTTTCGTCCGCGACGGCCTGACGCCCCTGGTGGACAGGGTCGAGGCCAGCGCCTTCTACGACTACATCGACCATGTCATGGACAGGTTCAGCCTGCGCCGCTGGACGGGCGGCATGATGGCCGCGCTCAGCAATCCGGACCGGGAGGGCTATGGCGGGCGCGCCGCGGTGGACCTGAAACCGGCGGAGGGGCTGACCGTCTCGGTGGGTGTGGACGGCAACCATGACCGGCACACCGTCCGCAGCCTGAGTGCCGCCGAGTACGCCGCGGGCGTCGATTACCGCGACAAGCCGCGGCTGGCCGATCTGGTCTTCGAGACCTGGGGCGGCTTCGTGGAGGCCGGCTACCAGATCGACGCCGACCGCCGGCTGGCGGCGGGCTACCGCCTCAACCGGACCCGGGCGGAGCAGCGCGGACGCGCCGCTGCGGCCGCGGACACCGACTGGCTGCACACCGGCTTCGCCCGGGTCGAGCAGGCGGCCGGGGCGGCCTGGACGCTCTATGCCGGTCTCGGCCATACCGAGCGGGCGCCCGACTACTGGGAGCGGACCCGGCTGTTCTCGCTGGCCCCGGAGAAGACGACGCAGATCGACACCGGCGCCCTCTACCGCGCCGGCCGCTGGGAGGGTTCCGTCTCGCTGTTCGCCAACCGGATCGACGACTACATCCTGCTGTCCGCCAGCACCGGCAAGAACATCGACGCCCGGACCTGGGGAGGGGAGGCGGAACTGGGCTACGCCATCACCGGGGACTGGCGCGCCGCAGCGACGCTGGCCTATGTGCGCGGGGAGAACCGCACGGAGGACACGGCCCTGGCCCAGATGCCGCCGCTGGAGGCGACGCTGGCCCTGGACTATGACGACGGGACCTTCCTGGGCAGTCTGCTGACCCGGCTGGTCGCATCGCAGGACCGGGTGGACATCGGCTGGGGCAACATCGCCGGGATTGATGTCGGACCCTCCGGGGGCTTTGCCGTCGTCTCCGTGTCCGCCGGCTGGCGGCCGACCGACGGGGTGACCCTGACCGCCGGCATCGACAACCTGTTCGACCGGACCTACGCCGAATTCCTGAGCCGGGCCGGCACGCCGAGCCTGGCCGGAGACGGCTATGTCCAGACCACCCGGGTCAACGAACCCGGCCGGAGCTTCTGGCTGAAGGGCAGCTTCACCTTCTGACCGATCCGCTTCAGCGGACAGGTTCCCACCGGAGACGGCCCGGCAGGCCGTCTCCGCATCTGCAGATGTTAGCCTGATAATCTATCTTATGGAAAATCAAGTCAGGACCAACCCTGTCTCAATGATTTCTGACCCGGCTCTGGCACCCGCAGGACAGTCAGGTCGGTCTTTGCGACGATACGCGTCCGGTGGAAGCCCTTTCGAGTAATCAGGCCGTACTGGCGAGACCTTCTTAACGCGAGGGCGCCCGCGATTCAGAGGCGATCGATTCCGACGCTACGTTGGCGCAGCCCCCAGGGTTTGGTAGAGTTCTGCACAGGGTGCAGGCTACAATGTGGTGCCCCTTCCAACGAAACAGAAGATCGGTTGTTTCAATGGGAGAAATTGCCCGGTTCGGTATCCGCGGCCTGGACGACGTTCTGGCCGGCGGCCTTGTCCGCCAGCGCCTCTATCTGCTGGAGGGGCATCCTGGGACGGGCAAGACGACTGTCGCGCTGCAATTCCTGTTGGAAGGGGCGGCCCGGGGCGAGAGGTGCCTCTACATCACGCTTTCAGAGACCGAAGAGGAACTCCGCGACTGCGCCGCGTCGCACGGCTGGACCCTTCCGGAAGCGATCACGATCTTCGAACTGATCCCGCCCGAGGCCCTGGAGGACGCTGCGCATCAGAGCCTGGTCTACGCTGCCGATCTGGAACTGGTCGAAACAACCCGGTTGATCCTTGAGGCCATCGCCCGTATCCGGCCTGCCCGCATCGTCCTCGACAGCCTGTCGGAGATCCGACTTCTGGCGCAGAGTTCCCTTCGCTATCGCCGGCAGATCCTGGCCTTGAAGCATCATTTCACGGTTTCTGGCAGCACCGTCCTGCTGCTCGACGACCTGACCGCCGAGGTCCAGGACAAGACCGTCCACAGCGTCGCCCATGGGGTGATCCGCCTGGAGGGGGTCACGCCGCTGTACGGGGCGGAGCGGCGGCGCCTGAGGGTCGTCAAATACCGGGGACGGGCTTTCCGCGGCGGCTTCCATGACTTCACCATCGTCGGCGGCGGTGTCCGGGTGTTCCCGCGCCTGATCGCGGCGGAGCACCACCACGCGTTCGCCCGCGACCGTCAGGGCAGCGGTGAGGCGGCTCTCGACGCGCTGCTGGGCGGCGGCATCGAGCAGGGCACGAGCACCCTGTTGCTGGGCCCGTCCGGCACGGGCAAGTCCCTGCTGGCCTTGCAGTTCATCAGGGCCGCGGCCGCCCGCGGTGAACGCAGTGCCATGTTCGTGTTTGACGAGGAAGCCGGCCTGCTGGTCACCCGCGCCCAGGGCTTGGGCATTGACCTGGACAGGCTGCAACGGGACGGTTTCCTGCTGCTGGAGGCGGTGGACGCGGCGGAACTTTCGCCCGGCGAGTTCGCCCACAAGGTCCGCCAAGCCGTGGAAGACCGGAACGTCCGGACAGTGGTTGTGGACAGCCTTAACGGCTATCAGGCGGCCATGCCCGAGCAAACCTTCCTGCTGTTGCACATGCATGAACTCGTGACGTTCCTCAACCGTCGGGGCGCCTCGACCTTCCTGACCGTCGCCCAGCATGGCCTGCTGGCCGAAACCGCGTCGTCAGTGGACCTCACCTATCTTGCGGATACCGTGATCCTGATGCGGTATTTCGAGCGCGACGGGCGTGTTTGTCGCGCCTTGTCGGTGGTCAAGAAGCGCGCCGGTCCGCACGAGGACACCATCCGCGAGTACCGGATCACGCCTTCCGGCTTCCGCATCGGCGAGCCGATCCCTGGCTTCCAGGACATCCTGTCGGGCGAGCCCTCCTACACCGGACCCGGAAGTGCGCCTGATGCCGGATGAGAGCTGATGCCCTCCGCGCCCCAGGATGAAAGGGTGTTGATCCTGGCGCCAGCCGGCCGGGACGCGCACGTGGCCGAGTCCATCCTCGCGGACGCGGGGATTCTGGGACAATCCTGCCGGGACCTGTCGGATCTGCTGTTGGAACTGGCCTGTGGCGCCGGTGCCGCCGTGATCACAGAGGAGGTGTTCAAGGGTGGCGATATCCGGTCGCTGTCCGCTTGGCTGGAGGCGCAGCCCTCGTGGTCGGATTTCCCCATCATCCTGCTGACCCGCCAGGGCGGCGGGCCGGAGCGGAGCCGGCAGGCGCTCGACCTGATGGACCTGCTCCGCAACGTTACCTTCCTGGAGCGTCCCTTCCACCCGACCACTCTGATCGCCGTCGTGCAGACGGCCCTGCGGAGCCGGCGACGACAATACGACGCGCGTACCCGCCTGGAAGCCCTGAGCGCCGCGACCGCCGCCGCCGCCGCCGCCCAGGCGGCGGCCGAACAGGCGAACCGCTCCAAGTCCCACGTCTTAGCGGCGGCCAGCCACGACCTGCGGCAGCCGCTGCAAAGCCTGTTTCTGCTTACCGGCAAACTAGCCGCCGGCTCCCTCGGCCCGCCGGAGCGGGAGACGGTCGATAATCTCGGGCGGGCACTGGCGGCGATGAAGGTGCTCCTGGACGCGATGCTCGACGTTTCGAAGCTCGACGCGGGCATCGTCGCGGTCAGCAGACGGGACATCCGCGTCAGCGATCTCCTGAACGACATCGCCGCCAGCTACAGGGACCGGGCCCTACAGCAGAAACTGGACCTCCGGGTGGTGTCGTGCTCGGCGGTGGTGCACTCGGACGCTGCGCTGCTGGCGCGCATCCTGCGCAACTATGTTGAGAACGCTCTGCGCTATACCCGGCGGGGCCGCGTGCTCGTCGGCTGTCGGCGCCGGGGCGGGCACCTGCTGATCCAGGTCACCGACACGGGCATCGGCATCCCTGCTGAGAAGCAGCGCGAAATCTTCGAAGAGTATGTCCAGGTCGACAACAGCGCGCGCGACCGGGAACAGGGGCTCGGGCTCGGCCTCGCCATCGTCCGCCGCATCTCCGAGCTGCTGGCCCACCCGGTCAGTGTCCGCTCCGAACTGGGACGCGGCTCGACCTTTGCCGTCGCCGTGCCGCTCGCCGCGGCGCCGGCCATGGCCGCACCGCCCCTACCGGAACCGGACGCACCGCAGCCGTGGCGCCTTGTGCTGGTAATCGACGACGATGCCCTTGTCCTGATGGGGCTGGTCGCCATGCTGGAACGCTGGGGCGCGCGCACCCTATCCGCCAGCTCCGGCCTCGAAGCGGTGGAGAAGCTGCGCGGAAGCACCACCCTGCCCGACCTGATTATCGCCGATTACCGGCTGCGTAGGGGCGAAACCGGGTTCGCGGCGATCGACGGGGTGCGCCGCGCGGCCGGCCATCCGATCCCCGCCCTGCTGCTGACGGGAGACACCGCGCCGGATATCCTGCGCGATGCCCGCAGCCGCGACCTGCGGCTACTGCACAAGCCCGTGTCTCCCGCCGATCTGCGGCGCGCGCTGGCGAACCGCTGGGAGTAGGTCCTCGGAAGGACCAGCCCCGTATTCCTACGGTCCGACCTCGATCACCATGCCGTCGTAGCCGGGCTCGACGCCCGGCGGCAGGATCGCGCGCAGGGTCTCGTAATCCATCATGTGGTTCATGTGGGTCAGGATCGCGCGCTTGGGCTTCAGCCGTTCGATCCAGGACAGCGTGACCGCCAGATGCGCATGGACCGGATGCGGCGGCTCGATGCGCACGCAGTCCACGATCCAGGTCTCCACCCCTTCCAGCACCCGGAAGGCCGCCTCGTCCAGCCGCACCACGTCCGTCGAATAGGCGAAGCGGCCGAAGCGGAAGCCCAGGCTGGACGACAGGCCGTGATCCTGAACGAAGGGCTCGATCTCCAGCGAGCCGATGCGGAACGGTCCGTCCGCCCGGTGCGAGCGAAGCGCCGGACGCGCGTAGAACTCCGATTCCGGATGCGGCTGGAAGCAGTAGGCGAAGCGCGCATGCAGTTGCGCCAGCGTGTCCGCGTCGCCCCAGACATCGATGGTCCGGCGCATCAGCCAGTTCATGGCCCGCAGGTCGTCGATACCGTGGCAGTGGTCGGCATGGGCATGCGTGAACAGCACGCCGTCCAGGTACTGCACGCCGGCATCGATCAACTGTTCCCGCAGGTCCGGCGTGGTATCGACCAGCACCCGCGTGGCGCCGCTCTCCACCAGGATGGACGGCCGGCGGCGGCGGTTCTTCGGGTTCGACGGGTCGCACCGGCCCCAGACATTGCCGATCAGCGGCACGCCCGAGGAGCCCCCGCAGCCGAGGATGGTCACCTGCATGGCGTCATCCCGCCAGGGCGTCGGCCGGCACGCGGTCGAACAGGTTCAGGAAGTTGGCCGTCGTGGCGGTCGCCAGCGCGTCGTAGGACACGCCCTTCACCTCCGCCAGCAGGCGGGCGGTATGGACGGTGAAGGCCGGCTCGTTGCGCTTGCCGCGCAGCGGCACCGGCGCCAGGTACGGCGCGTCGGTTTCCACCAGCATCCGGTCCAGCGGCACCATCCGCGCGATCTCGCGCAGATCCTCCGACTTCTTGAAGGTGACGATGCCGCTGAAGGAGATGTGGAAGCCGAACTCCAGTGCCTCTTCCGCCAGCCGGCGGGACGAACTGAAGCAGTGCAGCAGGCCCTTCAGCCCCTTCCCCGCCCCCTCTTCCCGCAGGATTCGGATCGTGTCCTCTTCTGCATCCCGGGTATGGACGATCAGCGGCAGGCCCGTCTCCAGACAGACGCGGATATGCCGCCGGAAGCTCTCCTGCTGCACGTCGCGCGGGCTCTGGTCGTAGTAGTAGTCCAACCCCGTCTCGCCGATCCCGGCCACCTTGGGCCGGCCGGCCAGCGCGACCAGATGGGCCACGTCGCTGTGGGTGGCCTCGTCCAGGGCATGGTGCGGATGGATGCCCAGGGTGCAGTAGACAGTCGGGTAGGCCTGGGCCACGGCCCAGACCTGCTCGAACCGGCTGGCATGGGTGCAGATCGTCAGCATCAGCCCGACGCCCGCCTCCCGCGCCCGCTGCACCACCTGGTCCCGCTCCTCCTGGAAGTCGGGAAAGTCCAGGTGACAGTGACTGTCCACCAGCATCAGACGGCTCCCTTCCCGGCCGCGTCCGGCTCCACATAGCGCGGGAACGCCGGCTGCGGCGGCGGAAGCTGGACGCCGGCCGCAAGGACGGTGTCGAAATCCGCGAAGCTGCGGGCGTCGGCCGCCACGACGAGCTGGTCCAGGATGCGGGCGGAGGTTTCGGGCATGAAGGGCTGCGTCAGCAGCGCCACCCGCCGGATCGTCTCCGCCAGCGTGTAGAGCACCGTACCCAGCCGCACCGTGTCCGTCTTGCGCAGCGACCAGGGCGCCTGCTCATCGACATAGCGGTTGGCATCGCCCACCACCTGCCAGATGGTGTCCAGCGCCTTGTGGAACGCCTGCTGGTCCAGCTCTGCCCGGACGGCGGGCAGCAGCCCCTTGGCGGCATCCAGCAGGCGGTTGTCGGGCTCTCCGAACGCTGCGGGCTCCGGCAGGCGGCCTTCGCAGTAGCGCTGCACCATGGACAGCACGCGCTGCACCAGATTGCCGTAGTCGTTGGCCAGCTCGCCGTTGATCCGCTGCACCATGGCCCGGCGGGAGAAGTCGCCGTCGTTGCCGAACGGAATCTCCCGCATCAGGAAATAGCGGGTCTGGTCCAGGCCGTAGGTGCCGATCAGCTCTTCCGGCTTCACGACGTTGCCCAGCGACTTGGACATCTTCTCGCCTTCCACCGTCCACCAGCCATGGGCGAAGACGCGCCGCGGCGGTTCCAGCCCGGCGGCCATCAGGAAGGCCGGCCAGTAGACGGCATGGAAGCGCAGGATGTCCTTGCCGACCATGTGCAGATCGGCCGGCCAGAAGCGGCCGTAGAGCGTGCCCTCACCCGTCTCCGGATAGCCGATGGCCGTGATGTAGTTGGTCAGGGCGTCCAGCCAGACATACATCACATGCTTCTCGTCGCCCGGAACGGGGATGCCCCAGTCGAAGGTCGTCCGGCTGATCGAGAGGTCGCGCAGGCCGCCGCGGACGAAGCTCACCACCTCGCTGCGCTTGCCGGCGGGCAGGATGAAGTCGGGGCGGGACTCGTAAAGCTCCAGCAGCCGCTCCTGCCAGGCCGACAGGCGGAAGAAGTAGCTCGGCTCCTCCACCCATTCGACCGGGGCGCCGGTCGGGGCGAAGCGCCTGCCGTCGCGCTCGACCAGTTCGTCCTCACCGAAATAGGCCTCGTCGCGGACCGAGTACCAGCCGGAATAGCTGCCCAGGTAGACGTCGCCGCTCTCCTGCAGGCGCTGCCAGAGGGCCTGGACCGCCGTGACATGGCGCGGCTCGGTGGTGCGGATGAAGTCGTCGTTGCTGACGTTCAGCAGCCGGGCCAGCTCACGGAAATTCTCCGAATTGCGGTCGGCCATCTGCTTCGGCGTGATGCCGGCCAGTTCGGCGGACTTCTGCACCTTCTGGCCGTGCTCGTCCGTGCCGGTCAGGAACTTGACGTCGAACCCGTCCAGCCGCTTGAAGCGGGCCATCACATCGCACGCCACCGTCGTGTAGGCGTGCCCGATGTGGGGCGCGTCGTTCACGTAGTAGATCGGCGTCGTGAGATAATAGGGCGTGCGCCCGGTCATGGCTTTTCTCCGGCGGACGGAACGGGAGCCCGGGCCGGCGGCCGATCCCCTGTGCGGCGGGCGGCTCAGGCCGCGGCCGTCTCGATCGACAGCAGCGCGTTGAGCAGGACCTGCCGGCGGTCCAGGTTGGCGGAATCCGCCCGGGCGAACAGGCGGGTCGTGTTCTCCCACACCTCCACCCAGCGATCAAGACCGCCGTCCCGACGGGCGGGCTCCACCAGACGGGCGATCAGCGGCCCCTCGCCCGCCACCACCTCGCCCGGAAGCTGGCCCCGCGCCGTCGTGCGGGCCAGCCGCCCCAGCCACCAGACCAGCAGGTCCGTCACCGCGCTCCAGGCAGCGTCGTCATTGCCGCGCAGCACCTTGTCGATGAAGCCGTAGGCGGCCAGCACATCCAGCCGGGGCAGCGTCTCCAGCAGGCCCAGCATCTGGCGGTAGAGATCCAGACCGCCCGCATGGTGCAGGTCGAGCGCGCGGCCGATGCTGCCCTCGGCCAGACGGGCAAGGGCCGTCTGCGCCTCCCGGTCCAGCTCCGGCGCATAGCGGCCCAGCAGGCCGACGACCGTCGCCTCGGGCAGCGGCTCCAGCATCAGCTTGCGTGAGCGTGAACGGATGGTCGGCAGCAGGCTGCCGACATTGTCCGCCGCCATCAGGATCAGCGACCGGGCCGGCGGTTCCTCCAGGATCTTCAGCAGCGCGTTCTGGCCGCTGAGGTTCATCTGGTCGGCCCCGTCCACGACGACGACGCGCCAGCCCCCTTCCGCCGACGTCAGGCGCAGGAAGGGGGCGATGCGGCGGACCTCGTCCACCGGCAGGTCGCGCTTGAACCGCTTGCGCTTCTCGTCCCAGGTCCGCTGCACGGTCAGCAGGTCGGCATGACCGCCGGCGGCGATCCGTCGGGCGACCGGATGCTCCGTGTCCACGGCGAGGGTCACCGGCGGCGGCGGTGCGCCGAACAGGGCGGCGTCGTTTCCGCCCGTCCCCTGCTTCAGCACGAACCGGGCCATGCGGAAGGCCAGCGTGGCCTTGCCGATGCCGGGGGGACCACCGATCAGCCAGGCATGATGCATGCGGCCGGAGGTCCAGCTTTCCAGCAGCAGCCGTTCCGCCTGCTCATGTCCCACCAGATGGGGATTACGGCGGGGCGCGAAGGGATCGTCCCCGCCATCCTCCGGACGGCTCACGGCAGGTCTCCGCAGGGCGGATCGGGGGGAGCGCCGGGGCTGCTGCCTGCCATGACGTCAGCCTCAGGAACCGCCGCCGACGACCTGACGGGCGGCCGCCAGCAGCCGGCCGAAGAAGCCCATGCGTTCGACATCCGCGCCGGCAAGAACAGGGATTTCCTGGGTCGTGAAATCGGGTGCCTCGATGCGCAGAGTGCCGATGCGCGTGCCCTTCGGCACCGGAGCCGCGACCGGCCCGTCGCTCAGAAGCGTGACCTTGAGATTGCGCTGCTGCGCACGGGTCAGGGTGATCTTCAGTTCCTGGTCCAGGACGGCCGGCACCGTCTCCGCCGCCCCGAGCCAGACGGGCAGGGTGTCGATCATCTCACCGGCCTTGAACAGGGCGACGCTGGTGAACTCGCGCCAGCCCCATTCAAGCAGGCGGGCGGATTCGTCGGCGCGGGCCTGCATGTTGGGAAGACCGTTGACCACCAGCACCAGACGGCGGCCGTCGCGCTCGCCCGTGGCGATCAGGCCGTAACCGGCACTCTCCGTATGGCCGGTCTTCAGCCCGTCCACGCCCATGTTGCGGTAGAGCAGCGGGTTGCGGTTGCCCTGCTTGATACCGTGATAGGTGAATTCCTTTTCCGAGTAGTAGTGCAGGAACTCGGGGAAATCCTTGATCAGGCGCTGCGCCAGGGTCGCAAGATCGCGCGCCGTCGAATAATGGTCGGGATCGGGCCAGCCCGAGGCGTTCATGAAGTTGCTGGCCGTCATGCCCATCTCATGGGCCTTCCGGGTCATGTCGGCGGCGAAGGCGGGTTCGCTGCCGGAGAGGCCTTCGGCGAGAACGATGCAGGCGTCGTTGCCCGACTGGATGATGACGCCTCGGATCAGATCTTCGACCCGGATACTGTTGCCCAGCTCGACCCACATCTTGGAGCCCTGCATCCGCCAGGCGTTCTCGCTGACGGGCAGGGTGTCGTCCAGCGACAGGCGGCCGGAGCGGATGCGGTCGAAGACCATGTACATGGTCATGACCTTGCTCATCGACGAGGTCGGCGTCCGCTCGTCGGCGTTCTTCTCGAACAGGACCGTGCCGGTGCTGGTGTCGATCAGGATCGCCTCCCGGGCGATCGTGTCGATGGTCGCAGCCTGGGCCGGCAGGATCGTGCCGACCAGGGTCAGGACCGCGATGGCGGCCAGACGGCGCGCGGCATCGACCGCGCTGCCGAGGAAATGGCGAGCCTGACCGGAAAAGGCCTGATCGGTGGGAGTCGAAGGGGAGAAATCCATCTCTTCAGCCCGGAAAGCGGAAAACGGTCCGCCGCGATGCGGCGGGACACCCTAGATCGGAGGGTGGGACGGAAATGTGGCGCCGTCCTGCCCTACTCCACGATGACGCGGGCCGCATTGCTGCCATCCGCGATAACCTGGGCAAGCACCGCGTCGGCGCGCTCCACGGTCGGCAGCGGACCGACACGGACCCGGAAGAACTCCGTATTCCCGACCATGGCGGTAGAGATCAAGGTCGGCCCGATGCGGGACAGCTTCGCCCGCAGCCGGTTCGCGTTGTCATAGATGGTGAAGGCACCGGCCTGGACCCAGAGGCGCTGCGGTCCGGAGACCGGCCGCTGCTCGACCACCGGCGCCGGCAGGAAGCGGCCATCCTCCGCCGTGCGGCCGGGAACGCCGGTCGGCACCGGCGCCGGACGGCCCGCCGGGCGCTCCTGCTGCGGCGGCAGGGCTTCCCCCTCCACCTGGACAGAGGGACGGGGCGACGCCTTGGGCACGGGACCGCCATCGCTGGCGACCTGCACGCGGCCCGACTGGGCCGCCGCCGCGATGGCGCGGCTCTCATCGGCCAGGATCTGCACCCGCACCTTCGCCGTGCCCTGCTGCTCGAAACCCAGGAGCTGCGCGCCGCGGCGGGACATGTCGATGATGCGGCCCGGAACGAAGGGGCCACGATCGTTGATGCGGACGACGATGGAGCGGCCGTTCTCCAGGTTCGTCACGCGCACCAGACTGGGCATCGGCAGGGTCTGGTGCGCGGCGGTCAGTTCGTTCTCGTTGTAGTTCTCGCCGTTGGCGGTCGCCCGGGTGTGGAATCCTGGGCCGTACCAGGAGGCGACGCCGGTCTGATTGTAGGTGTAATCAACCGCCGGATAATACCAGACTCCGTTGATCTGGTACGGGTCACCCACCTTGTAGGTGCCGCCCGGAACGGCGGCGGGGCCGCTCTGGGCCGGTGGCGGGGCCGGCGCCCGGGTCGCGCAGGCCGACAACAGCAGGATACCCGCCAGCGCCATCATCGACCGGGCCGGCAGCCGCATCCCCACCAGGGTCGACCGCACAACATCTGTCCGGAGCATCACAACCTGCCTCTATGGATTGTGGGACGGACCCTACATCAAGTCAGTCCGCCCCGCCAATACGGTCGGAGAGCAGGCCGACCGCGGTAGCGAAGTAGGTCGAACGGTTCCAGTCCATGATGGTCCGGTAGTTGTCATAGACAAGGAAGGCGCGTCCCTTCGGGCCGTCGGGCAGCACCAGCGACGCCTCCAGGGCGACGACCGGCAGCGGACCGCCATCAACCTGCCGGACGCCCATGGCCTGCCAGTCCCGGAGCGTCTTCCGGGTCTGAAGGCCGGCATGGGATTCCTTGAAATGCTTTGGAATTCTGACTTCCCGCCCCCAGGTCCTGTCGGGGTTCCAGCCGACGGTGGACAGGTAGTTCGCCGCCGACGCGAAGACGTCCGGCAGGGTGCCCCAGATGTCGCGCTTGCCGTCCCGGTCGAAATCCACGGCATAGCGCAGGAAGCTGGACGGCATGAACTGGCTCTGCCCCATGGCCCCGGCCCAGGAGCCCAGCATCCGGTCGGCCCCGATATGATCTTCGTCCAGGATGCGAAGGGCGTTGATCAGTTCCTTGCGGAAATAGGCACTGCGCCGTCCGTCGTAGGCGAGCGTCGCCAGGGCATCGATGACCTTGAAGCCGCCCTGGTTGGAACCGAAGCTGGTCTCGATGCCCCACAGGGCCACGATGAAGCGCGGCTGCACGCCGTATTTCCGTCCGACCTCCTCCAGCACCGCCCGGTGCTGGCGGTAGAGACCCCGGCCGCGCCTGACCCGCTGGGCCGTGACCACACGTTCGATGTAGCGCGCGAAGGTGATGGTGCCTTCCGGCTGGCGGCGGTCGAGTTCCAGCACCCGCGGGATCGGCTGCACCCCGGTCAGTGCCTCGCGCAGCGTGGCCTCGGAAATGCCCTGTGCTCCGGCGTCCTGTCTCAGCGCCTCCAGCCAGGCCGCGAAATCCGTTGCGGCCTGGGCGGGGGCTGCCTGCATGACCGGCGCCACAGCCAGGGCGGCTGCCAGGGCCGTCGTGCGCAACCAGATCAGCATGCTTGTTCCGACTCCCAGAGGATCGTCAGGTCCGGCCTTCGCCGCGCCGCCGGTTTCTGCCACAGGGGAGCGACCACCTCAATCCCGCGACGACGACGGCTGCCGCCGCCCCTGCGGATGTCACGCGCCCCGCCTCATCCGCCATCGGCCGGAGTGCCGGCAGGACCCGGCAGCAGCGCATCGGTGCGGTCCAGCCCGCGATATACGACAAGACCGATATATTCATGAAGGGCATAGGAGAGACTCCTCAACCCATCCGTCAGGTCGAACCCGATCCGGTACAGAGAACGGTCCGGCACATGGAAATCAACAGGATACGGGACGACGTTCCAGCCAATTCTGCGGAAGATGCCGACCGATCGGGGCATGTGCATCGCCGAGGTGACCAGGAGCCAGGCCTCACCCTCAACCGGATGCGCAAGATCGCGGCTCAAAAGCGCGTTTTCCCAGGTATTCCGGCTTTCCTGCTCGAACAGGACGCGGGCCGTGTCGAAGCCCATCCGCTCCCAGGCAGCCCGGGCGACGGGGGCCTCCTTCAGATCCTGCTCGAAGACCAGCCCCGAACCCCCTGTGAAGACGATGCGGGCATCGGGATAACGCCGCGCCAGCGCGGGAATTTCCGTCAACCGCTCGGCATGCTCGTTCAGCGCCGGCTGACCGCGGTCCGCCGTCAGGATCGGGCGGACCGCCCCGCCCAGCACGATGATGCCGTCCACCCGCCCGGGGAGCGTGGCGGGACTCGGAAAGCGGCTTTCAAGCGACCAGAGCATCCAGGCGCCGACCGGCAGGGTGGCCACGGCGGCCAACGCCACCGTGGCGCCACCCGCCAGCCAGAGGCCCGTCCGCTGCCAGCCGGCCAGCAGGAACCCCATGCCGGCCAGCAGGATCAGCAGCAGCGCGTTCCCCGGGGCGGCCAGGGTCCAGAACAGCTTGGACAGGATGAAGCTCAAAGGCCGCCCCCGGTTCCGACCGTCGGTCCCGGTCAGATGTCGGCGAAGCAGTGCGTCTCCGCCTTGCCGCCCGGATGCGTCACCGCCCCCTTCTCCGCGTCGCCCACCGTCTGCGCATACTTCCAGATCGCGCCGGACTGAAAGTCGTGCCGGCGCGGCTGCCAGCCCTTGCGCCGCTCGGCCAGCTCAGCGTCGGAGAGGGCCACCGACAGCTCGCCCGTGGTCGCGTCGATGGTGATGACGTCGCCGTCGCGCAGCAGCCCGATCGGTCCGCCCACGGCCGCCTCCGGCCCGACATGGCCGATGCAGAAGCCGCGGGTGGCGCCGGAGAACCGACCGTCGGTGATCAGGGCGACCTTGTCGCCCATGCCCTGGCCGTAGAGGGCGGCGGTGGTGGCGAGCATCTCCCGCATGCCGGGGCCGCCGCGGGGCCCCTCATAGCGGATGACGATGACCTCCCCCTCCTTGTACTCGCGCCGCTCGACCGCGGCGAAGGCATCCTCCTCGCGGTCGAAGCAGCGGGCCGGACCGGAGAAGCGCAGGTTCTTCATGCCCGCGACCTTCACGATGGCGCCCTGCGGGGCGAGGTTGCCGCGCAGTCCGACCACGCCGCCCGTGGGTGACAGCGGCGCGCTGGTCGGCCGGATCACTTCCTGGTCCGTGGGGAAGACCACGTCGGCCAGATTCTCGGCAATGGTCCGGCCGGTCACCGTGATGCAGTCGCCGTGCAGGAAGCCGCCGTCCAGCAGCGCCTTCATCAGCACCGGCACGCCGCCGACCTCGAACAGGTCCTTGGCGACGAAGCGGCCGCCCGGCTTCAGGTCGGCGATGTAGGGCGTGCGCCGGAACACGGCGGCCACATCGTGCAGGTCGAACTCGATGCCGGCCTCGTGCGCGATGGCCGGCAGGTGCAGGGCGGCGTTGGTGGAGCCGCCGCTGGCCGCGACGACGACGGCCGCGTTCTCCAGCGCCTTGCGGGTGACGATGTCGCGCGGGCGGAGGTTCATCTCCACCAGCTTCATCACGGCCCGGCCCGACGCCTCGGCATAGGCATCGCGGCTCTCATACGGCGCCGGCGCACCGGCCGAACCCGGCAGGGCCAGCCCGATGGCCTCGGAGACGCAGGCCATGGTGTTGGCCGTGTACTGGCCGCCGCAGGCGCCCGACCCCGGACAGGCGCAGCATTCCAGCTCGTGCAGGTCCTTCTCGTCCATCCGGCCGGCGCTGAAGGCACCCACCGCCTCGAACACGTCCTGTACGGTGACGTCCTTGCCGCGGAACTTCCCCGGCAGGATGGAACCGCCATACATGAAGACGCTGGGCACGTTCAGCCGGACCATCGCCATCATCATGCCCGGCAGGCTCTTGTCGCAGCCGGCAAGCCCGACCAGCGCGTCGTAGCAGTGGCCGCGCATGGTCAGCTCGACCGAATCGGCGATCACCTCGCGGCTGACCAGCGACGCCTTCATGCCCTGGTGGCCCATGGCGATGCCGTCGGTGACGGTGATGGTGGTGAACTCGCGCGGGGTGCCCTGCTCCGCCTTCACCCCGGTCTTCACCGCCTGGGCCTGACGGTTCAACGCGATGTTGCAGGGCGCCGCCTCGTTCCAGCAGGTCGCCACGCCGACGAAGGGCCGGGCGATCTCCTGCTCCGTCATGCCCATGGCATAGTAGTAGGACCGGTGCGGCGCACGCTCCGGACCGACGGACACATGCCGGCTCGGCAGCTTGGACTTGTCCCAGGTCTTCTCGGGGCCGGTGGGCATTTCAGGCATCCTCGCGCAATATCGTTGCGCCACAAGGCGCGGTTCGGAAACGAAGCTGAGAATACTCAGCCGTCACCGCCCTGCCTAGCCCCGGATGCCGCGCCCCATCGTCCCGCACGCGGGGGAGCCATGCGGGGACCGGGAGGCGCTCCGGTCCCCGCCAGGACGGCTCAGCCCAGACGCTGCAAGGCCTCGCGCAGCTTCGTCGCCGCTTCCTCGGCGGTGGCGCGGCGCTCGCGCTGCTCGTCGATGACCTCCTCGGCCGCCTTCTCCACGAACTGCGGGTTCGACAGCTTGGCGTCGATCTTGCCGATCTCCTGCTCCAGCTTGCCGATCTCCTTCTGGAGCCGGGCCTTCTCCTTCTCCACGTCGATGAAGTCGGCCAGCGGCAGCACCAGGGTGGCGTCGTCGATCACCGCCTGCGCCGCGCCCTTCGGCAGATCCGCAGCGACGAACTCGATACCGGAGACGCGGGCCAGCCGCAGGATCAGCTCGCGGTGCCGGTCCGACAGCTCGCGCGCCCGCGGGCCGGCATCCTTCAGCAGCAGCGGGATCTGGGCCGAGGGCGGCACGTTCATCTCCGCCCGCACCGTGCGGACGGTGGAGATCAGGCGGACCACCCACTCCATCTCCGCCCCGGCCTCGGCATGGACCAGACCGGGCTGCGGCTCCGGCCAGGCGGCGGAGATCAGCAGTTCGTCCTTGCCGCCCAGCTTCTCGTTCAGCTCCTCCGTCAGGAAGGGCATGATCGGGTGCAGCAGGTGCAGGATGTGATCCAGCACCCAGGCCGTGGTGGCGCGGGTCTCGGCCTTCGCGGCCTCGTCCTCGCCGTTCAGGATCGGCTTGGTGAACTCCAGATACCAGTCGCAGAAGGTGTTCCAGGCGAACTGGTAGATGGCCCCGGCCGCCTCGTTGAACTTGTAGCCCTCCAGCGCATCGGTGACGCGGGCCGCTGCCTGCTGCGCCGCCCCGATCACCCACTTGTTCACCGTCAGCGTGACCGCGGCCGGATCGAAGCCCGGCGCCGGTGCCACCTCGTTCATCTGGGCGTAGCGGGCAGCGTTCCAGAGCTTGGTGGCGAAGTTGCGGTAGCCCTCCACCCGGCTGACGGCCAGCTTGATGTCGCGGCCCTGGGCCGCCATGGCGGCCAGGGTGAAGCGCAGCGCGTCGGCCCCGTACTTGTCCACCACGGTCAGCGGGTCGATGATGTTGCCCTTGGACTTGGACATCTTCTGCCCCTTCTCATCCCGCACCAGGGCATGGATGTAGACGGTGCGGAAGGGCACATCGCCCATGAAGTGCAGGCCCATCATCATCATCCGGGCGACCCAGAAGAAGATGATGTCGAAGCCCGTCACCAGCACGTCGCCGGGATAGTAGCGGTCCAGCTCCGGCGTCTTCTCGGGCCAGCCGAGGGTGCTGAACGGCCACAGCGCCGAGCTGAACCAGGTGTCCAGCACGTCGGCGTCGCGGGTGATCTCCACCCCCTCCCCGAACCGGGCCACGGCCTGGGCGCGGGCATCCTCCTCCGTCTCGGCGACGAAGATGCTGCCCTCCGGCCCGTACCAGGCGGGGATCTGGTGGCCCCACCAGAGCTGGCGCGAGATGCACCAGGGCTGGATGTTGCGCATCCACTCGAAATAGGTGTTCTCCCACTGGCGCGGGACGAAGACGGTGCGGCCCTGCTCCACCGCCTCGATGGCCGGCTTCGCCAGGGTCTTGGCATCGCAGTACCACTGGTCGGTCAGCCAGGGCTCGATCACCACGTCGGAGCGATCGCCGTGCGGCACGGTATGGGCGTGCGGCTCGATCTTCTCCAGCAGACCCAGCGCTTCCAGATCGGCGACGATGCGCTTACGCGCCTCGAAGCGGTCGAGGCCGCGGTACGCCTCCGGCATCTCCTCGAAGAACGGGTCCATGCCGCCGCCAGCCCGCGGCCGGAAGCCTTCGAAGCGGTGCAGCAGCTTCGCGTCGCGGTCCAGCAGGTTGATCAGGGGCAGCCCGTGCCGGCGCCCCACCTCGAAGTCGTTGAAGTCGTGCGCCGGGGTGATCTTGACGGCGCCGCTGCCCGTCTCCGGATCGGCATACTCGTCCGCCACGATGGGGATGAGGCGTCCCACCAGCGGCAACCGCACCATCCGGCCGATCAGGTCCTTGTAGCGCCCGTCCTCCGGATGCACGGCCACGGCCGTGTCCGCCAGCATCGTCTCCGGCCGGGTGGTGGCGACAGTGATGAAGCGGCCCTCCTCCCCGTCGATCGGATAGCGGAAGTGCCAGAGGTTGCCCTTCACGGGCTTGGGCTCCACCTCCAGGTCGGAGATGGCGGTGTGCAGCTTCGGGTCCCAGTTGACCAGCCGCTTGTCGCGGTAGATCAGGCCCTGCCGGTAGAGGTCCACGAACACCTTGCGCACGGCGCGGTTCAGCCCCTCGTCCAGGGTGAACCGCTCGCGTGCCCAGTCGGCACTGGCGCCGAGATGGCGGAGCTGGTGGGTGATCGTGCCGCCGGACTCGGCCTTCCATTCCCAGACCTTCTCCACGAACTTCTCGCGGCCGAGGTCGAGGCGGCTCACGCCCTCCTTCGCCAGATTGCGCTCGACCACCATCTGGGTGGCGATGCCGGCATGGTCCTGGCCGGGCTGCCACAGGGCATCCTGGCCGCGCATCCGGTGGAAGCGGACCAGCACGTCCTGAAGGGTGAAGGTCAGCGCGTGCCCCATGTGCAGGCTGCCCGTCACGTTGGGCGGCGGCATCATGATCGTGTAGGGCCGCTGGTTGGACTCGACGTCGGCAGCGAAGGCACCGGCGTCTTCCCAACGCCGGTAGTGCTTCGCTTCAACCTCGGCGGGGGTAAAAGTCTTCTCCAGCATGGCCGGGCCTTTGGTCTTCCAGGGGAATGGCTGTCAAGGAAATGGGGTGATAACGAGACGGGGCGGCACCATCAAGGCGCCGCCCCGCGATCTGCTCATGCGAATGGGGGGCGCGTCAGTCCAGGCCGCGCCGTACGACCTTTTCGATCTCCCGCTTCACCAGCCGCTCGACGAGCTGGGGCAGGTTGTCGTCCATCCATTCGCGGATCAGCGGCCGGACAAGATCGTAGACGATCTGCTCAAGCGTGAGGTCACCCCGTCCCACGGGTCCCTCGCCGGTCAGGCTCGGGCCGCGGCGGAATCCGGCAAGGCCGGAGAAGGCGCGGCTGGCTGCGGCAGCCGTCAGATCCGACATCAGGGTGTCGTCATCGTCGTCGGGCGGCGGACGCCGCCGGGGGGGCGGAGGCGGTTCCGGCTCATCCATCTCGAACGGATCGGGAAGAGGTGCCGGGGCAGGTTCCTCCGGCACCATCTGGGTCAGTTCAAGAACGTCATCCTCGGCCGGCTCGTCCAGCATCACCGGCGGAGGCGGTTCCGGCATCGGCGGCGGTGGAGGCGGCGGCGGTGGTGGAGGAAGAGGCGCCGGTGGTGGCGGCGGCGGAGGAGGCTCGGGTTCTGCGGCGGTGGCCGCAGGCGGCGCGTCACTGTCCTCGGAAATGATCCGCCGGATCGAGGCGAGGATCTCCTCCATCGACGGTTCTTGTTGGGTCTTGTTATCGGCCATTTCAGAGAACCCGACTGCCTGATCCGCAGGCGGCAGACTAGGGCAGAACTTTCGAAAACTCCACGGACTTATCGCCGTCCGGGCGGTCCCCGTCGTGACAAGGGACCGCCGGACGACATGCTGCTCAGTCGATGGACGTACCCCAGAGCTTGCCACGGACCTTGTCGTAGTGCGCCTGGAAGTCGTAGGTGGCGACCGGCAGGCCGAGGCGGCCCGCGGTGAGCTGGCCGGTGGCCGCCAGGACCTGGAAGACGGCGACCAGCTCGTCACGCTGGGAGCGGACCAGCTCGACCCGGGCGTTCAGGAGTTCCTGCTCGGCGTCCAGCACGTCCAGCACGGTGCGGGAGCCGACGGTCGCTTCCTGGCGGACGCCTTCCAGCGCGATGTCGGCTGCGCGGACCTGTTCCTTCCGGGACAGGATGGAGGCGCGGGCCGTGACCAGGGCCTCCCAGGCGCGGATCGCCGTCTCGCGGGCGGCGCGCGACGTCTCCTCGATCTGGATGCGGCGCTGGCTGGCGATCTGCTTCGCCTCGCGCACGCGGGCGGTCGTGGCGCCACCTTCATAGATGGGCACCGTCACGCGGGCGACGATGGAGGCCTGCTCGCTCTCATCGACGAGCTGGGACTGGTCCCAGTTCTTCGACAGCGTGCCGGCGACGCTGACGGAGGGCAGCAGCTCGCCGCGGACCAGATCGATGTTGTCCTGCGATGCCTGCTGGTTGAAGCGGGAGGCAATGACGTTGGGGTTGTTCTGCTCGCCGAGCGCGACCGTCTCTTCGAGGGTCTTCGGCAGTGCGATCGTCACGACGGGCTGCACCAGCTTGGCCGGAGGGGCACCGATCAGGCGGGCGAACTGCGCCCGGCTGGCGTTCAGCAGCCCCTCGGCCTGGATGCGGTCCGAGGTGGAGCGCGCCAGACGCGATTCGGACTGGCTGACGTCGGTGCGGGTGATCTCGCCGACGCGGAAGCGGTCCTGTGCAGCCTCCAGCTGGCGGCGGAGCACCTGCTCGTTGTTGACGGTCAGGTCGAGGACCGCCTGATCGCGCACGACGTCCAGGTAGGCCGTCGCGGCGTCCAGCAGCACCGACTGCTCGGTGGCGACCAGGGAAGCGCGCTGCGCCTGGACCAGGTTTTCGGCGCGGTTGACCGCGGCGACCGTGCGACCGCCGCGGTAGAGCGGCTGGGTCACCGTCACATCGACGGAGCGCGGCGAGATCGCCACCACATCCGGCCCCTGCTCGTTGCGCACGCGGCCGGCTTCGCCGGTGGCGGTCACGTTGGGCAGAAACCCCGACCGGGCATAGGGAACCTGCTCGTCCGTGGCGCGGAGAGCGGCCCGCTCGGCGTCCAGGGTCGGGTTGGACTGGTAGGCCTGCGCCAGGGCCTCCTGGAGCGACTGTGCCGCGGCAGGCGTTGCGCCAAGGCCGGCGGCCAGCGCCAGTGCCGGCAGAGTGCCGCACAGGGCGCGGCGGAGACGGTTTCTCAGACTCTTGGCGTCCATCTTCAATACACCTTCATGGTCGGGTCGATCCGCCGGGCCCAAGCGTCGATTCCTCCGGCAAGATTGACGGCCCGGTCGAACCCTTGGAAGCGGAGCCAGGATACTGCCTGGGCACTGCGGAAGCCGTGATGGCAGACACCCACCAGCGGCCTGTCCGTCGGCAGCCCGGCCGCATGCCGCGGAAGCTGCCCCAACGGAATGGTAATGCTCCCGTCGATGGAGCAAAGGTCCACTTCCCAGGGTTCACGCACATCCAGGATGGCGACCGGCTGACCGCCCTTCAGCATCGCATCGAGGGCTTCGACCTCGATCTCGGCGCGTCCGGGTCCGGCCATCGGCCACCTCCTGGGTTCAGAACTGGCTGGTTTCAGAACTGGAATGCCGGCTTCGTCCCGAAGCCGGGCAACGGATGCACGGTGGCATCGAACAGGGGCCGGCTGGAAACGATGCCGGCAATCTTCTGGTAGATACGGGCCTCGCCAAGGCGCTCCGACGCCGCCACCACGGTGACGAGACGCCCACCCTCGGCAAGCTGATCGAGAAGCGCCTCCGGCACCTCGGCCACGGCCCCGTCGATCAGGATGACATCGTAGGGCTGCTGCGCCGGCCAGCCCTGCTCCGGCGGCCCCTGCATCAGCAGCACGTTGTCCGCTCCGGCCTCGCGCAGGGCCCGAGCGGCGGTGGCTGCCAGGGCAGCGTCGCCCTCCACGGCGACGACCGTCGCGGCCAGCCGGCCGATCACGGCCGCTGCGTAGCCGGTGCCGCAGCCGACATCGAGAACGATGTCATGGGCGCCGATGCCGGCTTCCTGGAGAAGACGGGCCAGCACCATCGGTTCCATGAGATAGCGTCCGTCGCCCAGCGGAATACCCTCGTCCACATAGGCGATGCCGCGCAGCGTGCGGGGCACGAAGAGTTCGCGCGGAACATCCAGGAAGGCGTCGACCAGCCGGAGGTCCGTCACCTTGTTGGGACGGATCTGCCCTTCGACCATGTTGACGCGGGCATCGGAGTAGTCCGTCGTTGCAGCCATCGGGGGTCTATCAGGGTCTTCGGGAGGGCGGACGGAGGCGGGAGCACTCGCGCTTCTCAGCAGGCTATATATCCGCGCAGGCCACCGAACACAATCTGGCGCGGCACATGTTGACGCCCTAGCGGACGGATATAGCACGGATGCTTGACCGCGCGCGGCACGCCATCCTATATGTCCACGCCTCAGCCGGGCATGACCCGGCCGGCTCTCACCGGCGCGGTGGCAGAGTGGTGATGCAACGGACTGCAAATCCGTGAACCCGGGTTCGATTCCCGGCCGTGCCTCCAGAGAGCCCCATCAGTCGCTAAGGAACTGGTCGCTGAAGACCGTTGCCCTGCGGCGCTGCCCCTGACAGGGCCTCCCCGATCTCCTTGCTTCCTGCCCTGGCAGCCGACGGGGTCAGGCCAATCCCTTGGCGACCGCCGCCGCCAGACCGGGCGGCAAGGTTCCGGCATCCGCCAGGAGGCGCAGCCTCATCAGGGCGATCTGGCTCAAGGAATCGGTGATCCGTCCGTCCAGAACCATCGCCAGCGCCTCGCCCAGGGGCAGACGGCGGACCTCCAGGCGTTCGGTCTCTTCCGGCATCGGATCGCCGGCACGCAGTCCCCAGGCGGCATAGGCGAACCCGACTTCGTCGGTGACGCTGTTGGACAGGTCGATGCGCCCGATTTCCAGGAGATTCTCTGCCACGAGTCCCGTCTCCTCCGCCAGCTCGCGCAGCGCCGCCACCGTGGGGGGCTGCCCCTCCGGCGCACCCCCCTCGGGGATCTCCCAACTGTAGCGCCCCAGCGGATAGCGGAACTGACCGACCAGCCAGGTCGCGCCGTCCGCATCGACGGGAACGACCCCGACCGCCCGGTTCAGGAACTGCACCACGCCGTAGATTCCGGGGCTTCCGGCCGGCGTCAGAACCCGGTCGTGGACGACACGGATCCAGGGATTCTCATAGCGGGTCCGGCTGTCCAGCGTGGTCCAGGGATTGTCGCCCCCTGCCTTGGCGCCGGCACTGGCGCCGGTCCGTCGCTGTTCCGTCATGATCTGCAAGCGTCTGTGGTCAGGAAAACCGGCACGTTCACGATTCCGAAAAAAACCATCGATTAGGGGTTTGCATCGTCAAAAACCCTTTGCTATATAGCCGCCCACCGCACGACGGGACGCCTCACGGCGCACCGGACAGCGGCACTGATCCCAGGTAGCTCAGCCGGTAGAGCAGGTGGCTGTTAACCACCGGGTCGGGGGTTCGAGTCCCTCCCTGGGAGCCAATCAGGAAGCGGGTCGGGTGGAAACACCCGGCCCGTTCTCCGTTTACGGTCCGCGATGCTCCGTTTACGGTCCGCGATGCGTCGTCATCGCCGATGTCGGCGGGAACCGGCATTCCCTTCCCCGTAATCACAGCTCGTCGTAGAGGGTGCTGGTGTCCTGCCCCGCTGCGGCCGGAATGTGGCGCTGCCATTCCCCGCACCAGTCCGTGGACATCGTGGTCGGAAAGGTGCCGGCCGGGGCACGGTCGGTCACCACCGGGGGAAAGCGGCGGCAGAGTCCCTTCGGCCCCCGTTCCCGCACGCCACCCCCCAGCCAGAATCGGCAGGAATAGCAGTTGTCCCCTCGGCGCACCCCGACCTCCTGGTCCTGAACCTCGAACCACGGCTCACGGCCGTAGTCGAAGATGATCTTCTAACCGGGAGCTATATCACGCAGCGCCGCAGGGGCGACGCAGGCATCTGCGACATCGATGCCGGCAGTGCTATCGGGATCGCCGGAAGGGGAGCAGAGGCTGGCCGATCCCGCACAGGGGCGGCACCCGGCCGCCGGATGCAGAATCAGCCGCAGCGAATCGATGGTATCGCCACGCCCAGCGCCAGCGCCGTTGCTGACGGCCTGGGCAGGGAGAATCACCGGGTCGGCCTGCCCCGTCGCATCTCGTCGCCGTTCTGCATGTAGAAGGCCTTGATCTCGGCATCCAGCTCCGCCCGCCGGCGTCCGTCCTGGCTGTCGGCCGGTGCATCGCGCAGCCCCTGGAACTCCTGCACCGCGCGCTCGTACTCTTCCTGTGTGCGAATCGCCATGGTCCGGCTCCTTCATCGCCCCGTCCCGCCAGCAACCCGGCAGCCGGCCCCCGGTTCCCGCCCTCACCCGTCGGTCCCGCCCAGCACGGTGCGGATGACCGGCGCCGACTCCAGGGTCCGGTGGACGGGGCAGCGTTCGGCGATCTCCAGCAGCCGCTGCTTCTGCGCGGCGTCGAGCGGACCGTCGAGGATCAGCCGGCGCTCGAACCGGTCGATGCGGCGGCCGTCGCCCCCGTCGGTCTTGCCATGCGCCAGATCGACCGCGATTCCCGCCAGCGGCCAGTCCTTGCGCTCCGCATAGAGGCGCAGCGTCATCGCCGTGCAGGCGCCCAGCGCCGCCAGCAGGAGCTGGTAGGGATCGGGACCGCTGCCACCGCCGACGGGGGGCGGTTCGTCGGCCCGGAACACCCGTCCCCCGGCGGTCACCAGCACGCCCAGCCGCGAATCCCCCGCTTCCCGGACGGACGCCCGGCCGACCTCGTTGCGCGGCGATGCCGCGGTATCGGCCGGAGCCAGTCGCAACGCCCGCGTGGCCCAGGCGGCTGCGATCTCCGCGACATGGGCCGCGTCCTCGCGGTCCGCCACCAGATGGCCCGCCCCGTCCAGGGCGATGAAGCTCTTCGGCTGGCGGGCCGCGGCCAGGATCCGGTCGGCATTCTCCACCGGGACGACCGGGTCGTCCGGATCGTGGAAGACCAGCAACGGCCGCCCCAACGTCGCCAGCGTGGCAGCCATGGGCTGGTCGCCGATGTCCTCCAGGAAGTCCGCCGTGATGGGGAAGCTCCGCCCGCCGATCTCGATCCGCGCCCGCCCCTCCGCCGCGATCTCCGCCTCCCGTCCGGCGACGAGCCGGCGGAGATGCGCCGGGCCGAAGGGCGCATTCACCGTGACGACCGCCCCGACCTCCGGCAGCTCAGAGGCGGCCCGGATCACCGCGGCCCCGCCCAGGCTGTGACCGAGCAGCAGGCGAGGCGGGGCGACCGCGTCGGCCAGCGCCCGGGCGGCGGCGACCAGGTCACCGACATTGCTGCTGAAGTCTGTGTTGGCGAAATCGCCGGCGCTGTTGCCCAGGCCGGTGAAGTCGAACCGCAGCACCGCGAATCCCCGCTCGGCCAGGGCGCGGCTGATGCGGATGGAGGCGTGGTGGTCCTTGGAGCAGGTGAAGCAGTGGGCGAACAGCGCCGCCGCCCGCGTCTCCCCCGCCGGCAGGTCGAGCCGGCCGGACAGCCGGTGCCCCGAGCCTCCCATGAAATCGAACTGCCGCGTGCTGGTCAGGGACATGCCGTCTCCCCTTCGGTCGCCGGAGACCCGGGCTGGCCTTGTGCCGTTCCCCGGGTCTACCCTGACTGAACGGCCGGCAGCCCCGGTCGTCGCAGCCGATCCCGTCATCCGCCGGACCGCCATGACCGACCAGCCTTCCTCCCCGCCCGCCGAGGCGCCGTTCGGCCGGGACGACGTCCAGGTGCTGGAGCGTCGCCAGGCCTATCGCGGCTATTTCCGCGTGGACGTCTTCCGGCTGCGCCACCGCCTGTTCGCCGGCGGCTGGAGCGGCGAGATGAGCCGGGAGCTGTTCGACCGCGGCCATGCCGCCGCCATCCTGCTCTACGATCCCCTCCGCGACGCCGTGGTGCTGGTGGAGCAGTTCCGTGTCGGCGCCCTGGCTGCGGACCAGGAGCCGTGGCTGGTGGAGGCGGTGGCCGGGATCGTCGATCCCGGGGAGACGCCGGAGCAGGTGGTGCGCCGAGAATCCGTGGAGGAGGCCGGCTGCACCGTCAGCGATCTGGTCCTGATCGGGGAGTTCCTGCCCAGCCCCGGCGGGTGCAGCGAGGTCATCACCCTCTACTGCGGCCGGGTGGACAGTGCCGGGGCGGGTGGGCTGCACGGGTTGGCGGAGGAGAACGAGGACATCCGTGTCCTGGTCCTGCCGGCGGACGACGCCATCACCCGCGCCGACCGCAACGAAATCCGCAACGGTGTCACCCTGGTGGCGCTCCACTGGCTGGCCCGGCACCGCCTGTCCCTGCGCCGACGCTGGGCGGACTGAGCCGCACCTCGAGTCCCGGCACGTTCCTTGATCGCCAACGGATGCGCCGTTAGCATCCGGGCCTTGAGAATTTTCCTTTTATTTCCGGGGAAGTGCCATGACCCTGCTGTTCCGCGAGTCACCCTGTGCCCGGACTGCCGAGGCCACGGTCCTGTCGTCCGGGCCGGAGGGTGTCCGGCTCGACCGGACCCTCTTCTATCCGGCCGGCGGCGGGCAGCCGGGCGACAGCGGCACGCTGACCTGGGAGGGCGGGACACTGCGGATCGCCGACACGCGCAAGGCCGGAGAGGCTGCACCGCTGTCGGGCGACGACGTGCTGCACATTCCCGAGGACGCGGCCGCCCCCCTGCCCGCGCCCGGCACTCCGGTGACCCTGGAGATCGACTGGGAGCGCCGCCACCGGCACATGCGGATGCACACGACGCTGCATCTCCTCTGCGCGGTCGTCCCGGGCTCCGTCACCGGCGGGCAGGTCGGGGCGGATCGCAGCCGGCTGGACTTCGACGTGCCGTCGGGCAGCCTGGACAAGGCGGAGATCGAAGGTGCGCTGAACGCCCTCATCGCAGCCGACCATCCGGTGACCGAGCGTATCGTCGATGATGCGGAGCTGGACCGCCGGCCCGATCTGGTCCGGACCCTCTCGGTGCAGCCGCCGCGGGGCGGGGGTCTGCTGCGGCTGCTGCTGATCGGCACGGACGAGGCGCCGGTGGACCTCCAGCCCTGCGGCGGCACCCATGTCGCCCGCACCGGCGAGATCGGCCCCGTCAGTGTCGTGAAGATCGAGAACAAGGGCAGACAGAACCGGCGCATCGTCGTCGCCTTGAAGGAGTGAGAGTCGATGGTTTCCGATCCGCTGGTCAGTACGCAGTGGCTGGCCGAGCATCTGGCCGATCCGTCCGTGCGCGTCGTGGATGCGTCCTGGCACATGCCCGGTGTCGCGCGCGATCCGCGGGCGGAACATGCGGCGGTCCGCATCCCCGGTGCCGTGTTCTTCGACATCGACGGCATCGCGGCCCCCGACACGGACCTGCCGCACATGCTTCCCGCCGCGGAGGCGTTCGCTCAGGCCGTGTCCATGCTGGGGATCGGCAGCGCGGACACGATCGTCGTCTATGACAGCAACGGCATTCTCAGCGCGCCGCGGGTCTGGTGGACCTTCCGGGTCTTCGGCCACGCGAAGGTCTTCGTGCTGGATGGCGGCCTGCCGCGCTGGCAGGCCGAGGGCCGGCCGCTGGAGGGCTCGCCGCCCCCGATGCCTGCCCCCCGGCCCTTCCGGGCGCGGCACGACCCGTCCCTGGTCCGCGACGTGGGCGACATGCTGGCGGGACTGGAGACCGGCGCGGCGCAGATCGTCGATGCCCGCCCGGCCGGCCGCTTCGACGGCAGCGTACCCGAACCGCGCCCCGGCCTGCGCAGCGGCCACATGCCGGGCGCGCGCAACGTGCCCGTCTCCGACCTGATGGACGCCGACACGAAGACGATGCTCCCGGCCGAGGCCCTGGCGGCGCGTTTCCGTGCGGCGGGACTGGACCTGGAACGGCCGGTCGTCGCCTCCTGCGGCAGCGGTATCACCGCCTGCGTGCTGGCTCTGGCGCTCCATCGCCTCGGCCGCACCGATGTCCCGGTCTATGACGGTTCCTGGTGCGAATGGGGCGCCCGCCCCGATCTGCCGGTGGAGACCGGCCCCGCTGGAGGTACGAGATGACGGAAGACGCGGTCCCGGCCGGCAAGCTGCGCACGATCGTGACCTTCCTGGAGATGGTGGAGGCGCCGCGGCCGCGGCACCGACCGCCCCCCTTCGAGCGCATGGCGCTGCTGCGGGCCGAGGGCTGCACCGTCTCCTTCTACCGCTACCTCTACGCCACGGTGGGCGAGCCCTGGCTCTGGCACACCCGCCGCCGCCTGTCCGACGACGCCCTGCGCGCCATCATCCACGATGAGAAGGTCGAGGTCTTCGTGCCCTATGTCGCCGGCGTGCCCGCCGGCTATGTGGAACTGGACCGCCGCAGGCCGGGACAGGTCGAGATCGCCTATCTCGGCCTGATCCCGGAGTTCATCGGTCATGGACTGGGTCCCTGGCTGCTGGACTGGGCGGTCGAGGCGGGCTGGAGCGGCGCCGGCGTCACCCGGATGGCCGTGAACACCTGCACCTTCGACCATCCCAAGGCGCTGCTGATGTACCAACGCGCCGGTTTCGTTCCCCTCCGGCAGGAAGAACGGCTGGAAGACGACCCCAGGCTGGAGGGCGTGATGCCCCTCGATGCCGCCCCTCAGATCCCTTTGGCAGAACCCCCCGTACGATGAACGCCGATACCGACAGCACTCCATCCCGCGACCTGGATCTTTCGACCCGCCTCGCCCACGCCGGCCGCGCCCCTGGCAGCCATGCCGGTGCCGTGAACATCCCGCCCTACCGGGCCTCCACCATCCTTCACCCGACCCTTGCGGCCTTCCTGGCCCCTGACCCGGAATACCGTTCCGTCCGCTACGGCCGCATGGGCACACCGTCCAGCCACGCCTTCGAGGAGGCGATGGCCGAACTGGAAGGCGGTTGCGGCGCCGTCGCCGTCGGCTCCGGCCTCCAGGCCATCACCGTCGCGCTGAGCGCCTTCGTGCGGGCAGGCGATCACATCCTCGTGACGGACAGCGTCTACGGTCCGACCCGCCACTTCTGCGACCAGATGCTGGCCCGGCTGGGCGTGGAGACAGAGTTCTACGATCCCGGCATCGGGGCCGGCATCGCCGGCCTGATCCGGGAGAACACCCGGCTGATCATGCTGGAGTCGCCGGGTTCCCTCACCTTCGAGATGCAGGACGTGCCGGCCATCGTCGCCGCAGCGCGGGCGCGCGGCTGCCTGACCCTGATCGACAACACCTGGGCGGCCGGCGTCTTCTTCAAGCCGCTGGCCCTGGGCGTGGACGTCTCGATCCAGGCGGCGACGAAGTATGTCTGCGGCCATTCGGATGCCACCCTGGGCGTCATCGTCGCCCGGGAGGAGGCCTGCCGGATGGCGGTCAAGCAGTCGGCCGTGATGCTGGGTGCCGCGGCCGGGGCGGACGACCTGTTCCTGGCGCTGCGCGGCCTGCGGACCCTGCCTGTCCGTCTCGCGCGGCACCAGGAGACGGGGATACGGCTGGCCCGCTGGATGGCCGGGCAGCCGGAGGTCCGCCGCGTCCTGCATCCGGCCCTGCCCGACGATCCCGGCCATGCCCTCTGGCAACGCGACTTCACCGGCGCCTGCGGCCTGTTCGCGGTGGAGCTGGATCGCATTCCGCAGGATGCCCTGGCCGCCATGCTGGACGGCCTGTCCCTGTTCGGCATGGGTTACAGCTGGGGTGGATTCGAGAGCCTGATCCTGCCCGCCTTCCCCGACAGGATCAGGACCGCCGTTCCCTGGCGCGGCCGGGGCACGCTGATCCGCCTGCATGCCGGTCTGGAAGACGCCGAGGACCTGATCCGCGATCTCGACCGTGCCTTCGACCGTCTGCGCAGGACCCGCCGATGACGACCGCCGTGCTGGAGGCTCTTTTCGCCGAACTGCGCTTCGACGCGGACGGCCTGGTCCCGGCCATCGCCCAGCAGCACGATACGGGCGAGGTGCTGATGCTGGCCTGGATGAACCGCGAGTCGATCAAGGAGACGCTGGCCGGCGGCCGTGTCGTCTACTGGTCCCGCTCCCGCCGGGCGCTCTGGCGCAAGGGGGACACCTCGGGCCAGATCCAGCACCTGAAGGAGCTTCGCCTCGACTGCGACGGCGATGCCCTGCTGCTGCTGGTGGATCAGGTGGGCGTCGCCTGCCACACCGGACGGCGGAACTGCTTCTACCGCGCCGTGCGGGACGGCACGCTGGCCGTCATCGCCGATGTCGAGGTGCCGGCGGAAGAGCTGTACGGCAAGGGCTGACGCCGCTCCGGCAGCGGGGCGGAATATTAGGTACCCTTGATCCATATCAATGTTGGAAGCAAAGCCCCTTCCTAGAAAGGGGTGTCTCTTAACCCTCCCTATCCACTCAGGCCGGCGCTTCCCGTTGGAAACGCCGGCTCTTTCTTTTGCGCGCAGGCCCGCACACCTCTGGTCGTGCGCTCAGGCAGAAGCTAGGATCGGCGCGATCTCAACAGGGAATGGTCCCATGAAGGAGCTGCGCTGCATCGTCTTCAACGACCGCGAGGTGGTCGCTTCGGTGATCGACCGGCGCCGGCGCCTGAAGGACCCGCTCCCCGAGGGGGAGATCACGGGCATCCGCTTCGCCATGGAGGACGGGGTGAAGACCTACCTCGACCTCGACGGCGGCAAGCAGGTCCTGACCCTTGCCGAGGAGGAGGTGCAGGCCGCGCTCATCACCCATTGCATGGCGAAGAACATTCCCCTGCCCGTGGATGCGGAGAAGGTGCTCTACGTCATCAAGGGGCATGCCACCCTGATGATCACCATGAACTTCAACCGCCCCGCCCGTCTGGTCGCCATGGGCCCGATCGGAAGCCTCGCCTCGGAGTCCGGGCGCTGACCGCCACACGCCCAGGATCGGCGGAACCGCTTCCTGTGCTGCGGATCAGGGACAGGGATCAGACATAGGGATCGCCGCCTCCGGGACGCCGGCGCTGCCGGATCAGGCGCAGCACCAGGGCGACCGCGGCAACCGGCACCACCACGATGGCGCCGGTCAGGATGTAGGGCACCGCCCAGCCGGCGGCATCGGCAATGGCGCGCGGCGCATCCTGGACCGCCGCCCAGGCGCCGTTCAGCAACGCCACGGGATCGATTCCCAGCCAGGTCAGCAGCAGGCCGACCACGAGGCAGGCGACCAGCACATTGACGACGAAGCGCATCTGCTACCTCTTCCGCGGCACCGGCGGCGCGGCCCCTGCTGCCAACGCGGCCACCGCCCCGTGGTTCCGGAATCGGCCGGGTTGGCGCACCGCACCGGGCGATGATGAAAACTCGGTCTACGCTACGGCCCTCCTTTTGGCGAAGTTCGAACGTAGTCCGTGAAGTCAGCGTTGCGACAAGGGCAATGCCAGTTGCACTTTGCCGTTGCCCCCAACATAGCTCCAAGGCTATGTACCGGGTGCGCTTGCAACGGAATCACATCATGTAGGTCATGTAGGTCATGGTCTTTGGGCAATGGTCGGCTGCCATCAACTCTTAGCAAGGAAGGACCGCAGGATGGGCCGTAGGCTCGACAACAGCATCTCCGCCCTTCCTCATGACGAGCGGGTCGCAATCGAAGCGCGCCATGACGTATTGAAGCAGCACGTCGAAGGTCTGCGCGAACTGCGTCAGATCGCGGGCAAGGCGCAAGCGGACATCGCCTCCGCCCTCAATATCACCCAACCATCGGTCTCGAAGATCGAGAAGCAGACCGATATGCACATCTCGACGCTGCGCAGCTATGTGGAAGCCGTCGGTGGCGAGCTGGAGTTGACCGTCAAGCTCCCTAAGCGGCCGGCGCTGCGGATTCATCATCTCGGCGATCTTGCTCCGGTCGGCGCAGTGTCAGCCCGGAAGAAGAGTGGCGAGCCATCGCCAAGGCGGCGTCATGGATGAGTTGCAGCGATCCATCTACGTCGAACGCTTCCTTCTGGCGTTTCATACGAAGAAAGGCGCAGCCTTTCAGGACTGGTTCGTGCTTCTGGCGGGCCACGCATTCGGCCCAGATTTCGAGGAAGTTCGCCCCTATGGTCCCTTTGGCGATCTGAAATGCGACGGCCGCCGGATCAGCTCGGGCTCTGTGTTCCAGTGCTACGCACCGGACGCCATGAAGGAAGCTGACCTCATCGCCAAGGTCGATGCGGACTTCCACGGCGCCCGCGCGCATTGGGCCGGTAACATGCAGGAGTGGGTGTTCGTTCATAATGACGGACGCGGCCTTCCGCCGAACGCGGTTCAGCATCTGGACGGGCTTCGCCAAGCCCATGCGCCCCTTCAGATCGAGACTTGGTCCGAGCCGGAACTGCTCGATCTCGCGATGAAGCTCGATCTGTCGGCGCTTCAAGCGCTCTTCGGTCCCGCTGCGTCAATCGCGATCGTGGACCGTCTCGTCATGTCCGATCTGGTGCCGATTATCGAGGCGCTCCAGCGGCAGGAACCCAGCCCGATTGATCCACCTTTGACGCCACCGTCACCGGAAAAGCTCGAAAAGAACGCCCTGTCGGAGGAATCTGGCCTCTTCCTGCGTATCGGCCGTCGGAAGTCTGCGCTCGTAGACACCTTTTTTCGCAAAAGCCCGCGTCCCGATTTAGGCGAGCGCATCGCCGAGGCGTTTCGGCTGCGCTATGCCGAGTTAAAGGCTTTCGACCTTCCGGCCGATACGATCTTCAAGCATCTTCAGGATTACGCTGGCTTCAACGGCGAGCCGAAACGGCAAGGTGCGGCGCTGGCGGTACTCGCCTATTTTTTCGATAGCTGCGACATCTTCGAAGACCCGATCATCATTGCTGTGGAGGCGTCATGATCCTCCCGACGAAGCATGTCCGTCCTGATCGCGCGCTCATCGGCGTCGGTGCCGAGGTTCTCGACATCCTCAAGCAGCCGATGACCATGTCGCGGCTGTGGGACGAGATGCGCGGGCGCCGTTCGCTCCACGCCCCCAACGCTCCAATCGACTATCAATGGTTCATCCTGTCGCTCGATCTGCTCTTCACAATCGGCGCGGTCGATTTCGACCGTGGCCTAGTGCGGAGGGTTCAGCCATGATCCGCCGCTTCGGTAGCGACCTCGCTTCTTTCAAGACCCTGACCTTCAAGCCCGGCCTGAACATTTTACTGGCCGACAAGAGCGCAGGTGCGAACGATCGCCAATCGAGAAATGGCGCCGGCAAGACCAGCTTCATCGAACTGGTCCATTTCCTGTTCGGCGCCGACGCCCGCAAGGACAGCATATTCCGTTCCGGCGCGCTGACGGCCTGGACGTTCGACGTCGACGTCGATATCGCGGAAAACGCGATCTCGGCGGCGCGCAGCGGTGCCAAGCCGGGCCGGATCGTGGTCAACGGCCCGGTCGAGAGCTGGCCGATCCCGCCACAGTTCGACAGCCGCGCCGGGCTGTTCGAGCTGTCGAATGAGAACTGGAAGGCCAACCTCGGCCAGCTCTGGTTCGGCTTGCCGATTTCGGCCGGGGACGAAGCCGAGGGTTTCCAGCCGTCGTTCCGCTCGCTCTTTTCCTATTTCGTCCGCCGTCAGAACAGCGGCGGCTTCCAGCAGCCGATGCAGCATTCGGGAATGCAGCAGGCATGGAATCAGCAGGTCTCGATTTGCTACCTGCTCGGCCTCGACTGGAGCATCCCCGGCCGCTTTCAAGAGCTGCGCGCGCAGGAGAAGGTCGCGCAGGAACTGCGCAAGGCCGCCCGAAGCGGCGATCTTGGCCGGTTCTTTGGCAAGGCGGCCGATCTCAGGACAAAGCTGGCTATCGCCGAGGCTCGCGCCGCGCGGCTGCGTCAGCAGCTTGAAACCTTCGAGGTGGTGCCGGAATACAAGGCCCTGGAGCGCGAGGCGAACGAGATCACGCGCGAGATCGACGGCATGAACGTCGAGAACGTTATCGATGGCGATCTTCTGCAACAGCTTCGTGCCTCGCTCTCCGAGGAGGATGCGCCCGATCTCGGCAATGTCACAAAGCTCTATGCCGAGGCCGGTGTCGTCCTGCCCGACATGGTGCGGCGGCGCTTCGATGAGGTCGAGCGTTTCCACCGAAGCATCATCGAGAACCGGCGCGCGCATCTGACCGCCGAGATCGCCTCGGCCGAGGCCCGTGTCGCCGAACGCTATCAGCGCACTGCCGAACGTGACCGGCGCCGGCGGCAGATCATGGGCGTGCTGCGCTCGGGCGGCGCGCTGGAACACTATACCACGCTGCGCGAAGAAGCCGGCCGCGCCGAAGCCGAAGCCGAGGGCCTCCGCCAGCGTCTTGACACCGCCGAGCGGATCGAGAGCACCAAGGCCGAACTCGACATCGAGCGCGCCAACCTGACCAAAGCGCTGCGAGATGATATCCACGAGCGGGCCGACATCATCCGCGAAGCTATCCTTTCCTTCGAGGCGCTCTCAGAATCCCTTTATGAGAAGGCCGGCAGCCTGACGATTTCCGAAACCGGAAATGGTCCCCAGTTCGAGGTCCATATCGACGGCCAGCGAAGCAAGGGCATCACCAACATGCAGATCTTCTGCTTTGATCTCATGTTGACCGAAATCAGCCTGAAGAACGGGCGCAGCCCCGGCTTTCTTATTCATGACAGCCATCTGTTCGATGGCGTGGATGAACGTCAAGTCGCTAAGGCATTGCAACTCGGTGCCGAGCGGGCCGAGGCAGCTGGCTTTCAGTATATCGTGACGATGAACTCGGACGCACTGCCTCGGGATGGTTTCCAGCACGGCTTTGACGTACAAGCCCATGTCATCGACACCAAGCTGACCGACGCGACGGATACCGGTGGCCTGTTCGGCCTCCGCTTCGATTAAACCATTGATGCGAGCTTTATTACTTAATAGGCTGCTGTAGCGCGCCAAATGGTTCTGGAGCGCGCGACACATGGTCGTGGAGCGGCTCGGAGCCGATTTTCGCATCCTTGAAGCACCTCCGAGCCACCCCTTAAACACCCCTTTATGCCGCCACCTGGAACCCCTCTGGGAGGGGCGCTCGCACCGGCGGCGGGGTGAGGACGAAGTCCTCCAGAATGGCCTCCACGGTGCGCCTGGAGCTGCAGTGCTTCATGTAGCCGAGGAAGCTGGCCACGAAGGGTCTGATCTGGTCGTAGGAGACCTCGCCGCGCCGGTAGAGGGCCGCCAGCTCACGGAAGGTGGCGCGGGCTTTCTTGACGTTGCGCTTGCGCGGCAGGAGGTGCGTGGTCCAGGTCCGGTAGCCGCAGAAGTCGATGCCGCCAGACGCCGGCAGGACCGTCGTCTTGCGGTTCAGGCGCAGGGCGAGCTTGGTGGCGAGGAAGTCGGCGATGGCGTCGTAGAGCGCCCACAGGTCGGCCTTGGAGTGCCCCACGATCACGAAGTCGTCCATGTAGCGGACGTAGCGCTTGATGCCGAGCTCGTCCTTGATCCAGTGGTCCAGCTGGTCGAGGTAGATGTTGGCGAAGAGCTGGCTGGTCAGTGCCCCGACCGGGATGCCGACACCCTCGTCGAAGCCGTAGCCCTTGAGGTTCGTCCGGCACAGCCACAGCACCTTCTTGTCGGAGATCGACCGGCCCAGGATGGCCATCAGGCGGCCGTGGTTGATGCTGGCGAAGTACTTGCTGATGTCGGCCTTCAGGACCCACACCTTGCCGCCCTCGCAGCTGGCCTCACGCAGGTGCCGCTGGAGGCGGTCGACGGCCGTGTGGACGCCCCGACCCTTGCGGCAGGCGTAGCTGTCGAAGATGAAGCGACGTTCAAGGACGGGCTCGATGACGCGGACCACGGCATGGTGCACCACCCGGTCGGCGAAGGGCGGCGCGCTGATCAGCCGAGGCTTCGGATCGCGCACCATGAACTCCCGCGGCCGGCCCGGCCGCCACACGCCGTTGACCATTTGGCCCTGAAGGTCGAAGAGCTTCTCCTCCAGGCCGAAGCCGAACTCCAGGACCTCGTCGCTGTACCTCTTGCCCTTGCGGGCCGCCAGGTAGGCGCCGTAGAGGTTCTCGAAGGCCGTCACGCTGTCCCATAAGCCACCCGCCGACTTGGGCACTGCACATTCTCCTCTGCTCAAAGTGGAGGCCGGCGCCACATTCGGGCCTGAGCCCTACTAGCCGCGCCGGCCTGTTGATCTTCCTCCCCATCGGGGAGCGGACAACAGCCCCGAAGTAACAGCACTGGAAGGTGCCCTGTCGGACACCGACTTCTGGCCTTGTTCGTTCGCGAGGCGGCCACCGATGTTCGTGTTCGAGTTCGACGGGGCGTTGTTCAGGTTCAGGTTGAAGAGGCCCGCGTTCGACCCGTTGCTCCAGTTGCCGCCGTTACCGGCTGTCGCCCGATACGGACCTGATCCAGCCACCGACCATGCGGCCGATTTCATCAATATGGCGGGACCAGACCTCGTAACGGTTCGGGGTGATGTACCCCAATCTTCTTGCCTTCCTGACCAGCGCCCGCAGGAACTCGACCTCGATGTCGAGGTCCTGGAGCGTGGTCTTCTTGTGGTACCGCTTGGCCGCCTGCACCGTCAGATGGAGCACGCGGTTCAAGGTCGACCGGATCTCGGCCGAGAGGACGTGGCGCTCGTACTTGGGGAACTGGAGCGCCACCTGGTGGGAGTAGGCGTCGAGCTCCTCCAGCTTGGCCAGTATCCTCAGGCCTTCTAGGTGCTGCGCCACGGTCAGGCGGCGCGAACAGCCGGATGCCCGTAGATCAGCTGGGCCTGGCCGGAGGCGTCGAGGGTGAAGTGCACGAGCAGGTCCGTCTCGCGGATCAGGCTCGGCGGCACCTCCTCCGGCTGGGCGCCCTCCTTGACCGAGACGAAGTAGCGGGTCTCGCTCAGCTCGGTCGGCACCTTGTAGATCTTCACCTCGCGGCGGAAACCGCTCTCGGGCAGGATGTCCTCGAACGCGGGAAGCCCCAGAGACGGCACCTCACCCCACGAAATCAGTTCACCGATCTGCATGTCTTCTCTCTCCCAGGTAGGGGTCGCGCTCTCGCGCGACCCGTCAGAACACAGTGGGCAGGGTCCAGGTTACGTCTTCGCGAGGCGGCCACCGAGGCTCGAGTGCGAGTACGACGGGGCGCTGTTCAGGTTCAGCGGGAAGAGGCCCGCGTACGACCCGCTGCTCCAGTCGCCGCCGTGGTAGCAGACGTACTCGGTCCCCGACGCGGCGCTCCAATGGTAGTCGCCGAAGGTGCCGTTGCCCTGGGTGCCGTCCACGGTCGCCGCGACGAACAGGTCGCGGAAGTCGAAGCCGGTGCCCGTGCTCTCCAGCGCCGACACCATCCAGCCCGAGGGGGCGATGGTGATGTTGGTGTTGACCCAGGTCTTGTTGCCGTTGCGGTCCCACACCTGCAGGCGGTTGGAGGTGTCGGTCTTGAGGCCGTCCACCATGTGCCAGACGTTGCCCCACAGTTCCCGCACCCCGCGCCAGGTGGCGTTGGTGGTGCCGGTGTTGACGGCGGCGGAGGAGTTGGTGTTGCCCGCCCCGATCAATGCCTGGCTGTCGGCCCCGCCCATCTCGATCAGAGCCAGGGTCTGGAGCGCGGCCACCTCGTAGATCGACCACAGGCGGAAGCCCGAGACGCCGCCGGTGTTGCGCGCCGCGCAGCGGGTCTTCATGACGTTGAAGTCGATACTGACCAGCGGCGCGACACTCGCGACAGACCCGGCCTTGGTGCCGCCGTCGTTGGTGGCTTCGTACTTGCCGACATAGATGTAGGGAATGTCCGCCCCAGCATCGCGGAAGGCCGGATGGATCTGGAACCCGGTCACGGGCTGGTCCGACACCCACCAGCACTTCCGGCCAGCGCGGTCGCTGCCCGTCGGGGCGGTGCCGACCTTGTAGTAGAACTTCGGCACCCGCACCATGGCCTGGCCATCCACGGTGACATCGGTGATGCCGCCGTAGACAGGGTGGTTGTTGAAGAAGCTGGCGTCGGCGGCCTTGTTGTTGCCGTTCTCATCCACCCGCGCCCAGGTGCCGCCACCGCCACCCGAGGTGACCAGGGCGATGCCGATGATGTTGGCGAACATGTCCTTGGTGGTGAAGGACACCTCGGGCGACCACTCGGACCAGCCGAGGGCGGCGCCCTGGTGGCGAACGCGGGCATGGTAGGTCCGCTGGCCATCCAGCAGGATGCCGGCGGGCACCTGCACGTTGGTCTTGTTGACCGTATCGGCCCCGCTATCCCAGGCCGGGCTCGCGTAGGTCCCGGCATTGGTGCGGATTTGCCACTGGCTGGCGGCATGGGTATCCGACCCGCCATGCACCGCGAAGGCGGCGCTGTGAAGCGTCGGGCGCTCGGGGATGTCGATGGCGCCGTTGCTCGGGCTCGTGATGGTGGGGGTGATCACGTACTCGAAGCTGGCCGCCGTGGCGAAGGAGGTCGGCGCCGACCACTCGGACCAGCCGCCCTTGGCGTCCTTCTGGCGAGCCCGCCAGTGATAGGTCTGCCCCTCCTGCAGGACAGCAGGCGGCACCTGGTGGGACAGGCCCGGACCCACCTCGCCGCTGTCGTAGACCGGGGCGGTCCAGACGGAGGCACTGATGGACACCTGCCACTGGGTGGCCGCCATGGCGCTGCCCACCATCGAAGAATAGCCCGCCACGGCCAGGGTCGGGGTCTCGTTGATGCCCGTCGCGGCATTGGCCGGGGACGAGTTCACCGGCTGCGCCGGGCCGTGGTGGATGCCGCCGAGCAGGGTTTCCTGATCGACGCCGACGACGTGCTTCACGGTGACGTTGCCACCCTCGACCACCATCTTCAGGTCAAAGGCGCCGCGCGCCGGCAGGCGGTACTCGACATCGATCATGCCGGTGTCGGCGCTGCCGTCCGCCACCAGGCCAAGATCGGTCAGGCCGGTGTCGGCATCCCGCTTCCAGGCCCAGTGAGCCTCGGTCCAGGTCGTGTGGCTGACATCCTTGAAGTAGAGGCGGATGGTCGCGGCATTGTCGGTGCGGCGGACGATCACCGCCTTGTCCACATCACCCGGCCCGAGGTCCAGGCGCTTGGAATAGTAGACCTGCCCGGCGGCAGCCGTCGCCTGGCCATTGCCGATCACCCAGTTGGTGCGCCGCAAGGTGCCAGCGGACACGGTGGCCGGGATATTGGAAGACGCCTTGAAGCGGGTTGCACTCAGGATTTCAGCGACGGTGATGACGATCGACTGGCCGACGCTGTCGATCACATATTCGCGACCCACCTCCAGCTTGGAGGTCGAGGAGATGTCCACGCTGTCGTCCCCGGCCACGGTGGAGACGCCCGCCACGGACAGAGTGTCGGCCACGGCAAACAGGGGGTTGAAGAACTCGAAGAAGTACTTCTCCGGCCCGTAGGCGTTCTGCAGGCCGATCAGCTTGCGCTGCAACTCAACGCGCAGCGACAGCTCGGAGACATCCAGGCCATCAAGCTGCGCCAGCACCGCGTCGATGGCGTCCTGGGTGGCATCCTGGATTTGGCGCTGGATTTCGGCGGGGTCAAGCGAGCCCTCGCCATAGGCGGCCAGCAGCAGATCGACGCGGGCGCGCAGGGAGTTGAGCGCGGTGGCCTGGTTCAGCAGTTCAGTGGTCAGGGTTCCCATCTAGCGGGCCTCCTCAGTACATGGTGGCGGGGTCGAAGCCGGCCGCTTGCGCCCAGCGTTCGAGGTTGGTCAGTCGGGCACGGGCGTCGATCAGGCTCTCGGTGAGACTGGTGACCATGGTCACCATGCGCGCCACATGAAGGGCCGGGTGCGCTTCAGAGCGGCCCACGGCGGAGATCATCCCGGTGGTGATGGCGGCGGCACCCTCGGGCACCACCACCTTGGCCAGCACCACATGGTGGGGGGCAGGCGACGGCACGGCCTTCAGTGCGGCCGAGGTGTCCTGGCCGACGATGTAGCTGCCCTCCAGGACGATATGCCAGGTGCCGGGCGCCAGGATGGGCACGGTCTCGTCGGTGTCCAGGCGCACCGTCATGCTGTAGCCGTCGCGCTCCACCACGGCGACGGAGACGGGGTAATCCGGGTCCGCGCCCTCGAAGACGCGGACATTGAGGCCGCCGCCGGGCGCGACGGCGAAGCCCCAGTAGATGCCAGGGTCGAGAACCCCCGCGAGCTTGCGGTTGAGGGCGCTTGAGGCGTACTGCTCACGCCACTTGATGTCCACGGTCAGGGGCATGGCTTCACTCCGTCGGGAAGTTCAGGTGCAGGTAGTGCTCGTACCGCTTGTCCGGGGTGATCCACTCCGGCAGGAAGGACACCGCCGCGACCAGGGTGCCCGCCTGGTCGTAGAGACCGATCACCGTGGCGCGGGTCGGCGCATCGACAGCCCCGGCCGGAACGACGCACTTGATGAGCGCGCTTTCGTCCTCGGCGGTGCCTTCGACGGCCCCGGAGAAGAACTCGCCAGGGATGGCGGTGGCGGTGAAAGGCGGCTGCTCGGGGACCGGCACGGCGCCCCCTTCATTGAGCCAGCCGTGGCCGAGGCGGAAGGTGGTGATGCGGACGCACGGGCCGGCGTTGACCAGGGACGCCGCCATGCGGCGGTAGAGCCCCTGCAGCACCTTGGCCTGCTTCCAGACAGGATCAGACATGGACGGCCTCCATAGGCATGTCGAGCGGTACGAAATCAGCGGCCACGGCGTCGAAGCTGGCCATCAGGTCGAGGCCCTCGGCAGGGACGGCGCGCGGGGCAAGGGATGTTGCGGCAGACGACACGGCGGCCGAGACGGCCACCGGCGCCAAGTCGAGGCCGGTGGCCGGCGCCACCACGGTCGAGGCCGCGAGCGTCGCCGGCAGCGCCGGCAGGGCGGCGGCGGTGACGCCGGTCCGCTGCACGAGCTCGATGCCCGACGTCCACGCGCCCTCGGCGTAGGGCAGCGCCAGGTCCATCTGCAGGCCGGTATCGGCGAAGGCCTCGGGCAGGGCGCGGTCGAGGTGGTGGGGCCGCCCCATCAGCACCGGCGCCGGGGTGACGTCGATCACCTCGCGGTGCTGGACGAACGGGTCGGGGTCGAGCGCCGCGGCGTCGGCCGCCGTGATGTCGAAGACCGGGAACCAGTCCACGCTCAGGCGGCTGTGGTCGACCGACAGGCGCGTCAACACCGGCTCGATGGGGCCGAGCGGGATCTCCAGGTCGATGGCGAAGGCGATCCAGGCCAGATGCGAGCGGGCGTTCTTGTACTCGGCGACGGCGCGGCGGACAGCGTCCGATGTCTCGGCGCCGAGCAGTTCGTCGCGGCGGACGGGCTGGCGGATGCGGGCCAGAAGGCCGAACTCGTAGGGCGCCAGGTCGGCGGCCTCAGGCTCGAACCACTCGACGATTTCGGCCGACACGCCGAGCGCATCGAGCGCCTGGCGCACCGCCCACCGGGTGCCCTTGTAGCGGTGCAGCTCCAGCGCCCGCTTGATGAGCGCGCGCCGCTGCCCCTCGGAGACTGCCAGCTCCCAGCCCTCGGCGCCCATGACGTGGAACTGCCAGCCGAGATGCGGCAGCGCCGAGGCCTCGACGCCGTCGATGCCGTAGATCAGGAGCCGGGTCAGGTCGAGGCCGTCGAGCCGGTCCAGGAGCGACAGCAGGGCCAGGGAACGCTCGTCACGGATGCCGGCGGGCAGGAGGCGCTCATCAGCCATCGACCGCGCCTCCGAAGCTCAGGGCGATCGAGGTGCAGTTGGCCCACTCGTAGCCGTCGACCACCCGCTCGGCCGGGGCGTTGACCTGCACCTTGTAGACGCCGGGAACGGACAGGGCGGCGATGATCTGGCTGTGGATGAGGTCACGTCCCAGGCCGCCGCGACGGCCGGCGGCGTAGGCCTCGGCAGCCTTGCGGGCCGCCGCCTCGACGCTCACCTGGTCGGCGCCGCGCAGCAGCGTGAGGGTGGCGTCGATGGTGTAGGCGACCTCGGTCGGCGGCAGGACCTGGACCAAGTCGGTCAGCGGCCGGACCTTGTCGTCGTTCAAGGCCGCGAGCACGACGTCGAGGATCTCCGGCGCCGGGATGCCGTCCTTGCCCAGCGGGTAGACCTGGACGACGCCGGGGGTCGGGCTGACCACGGCGGCATCGACCAGGGACTGGTGCGAGGTCATGGCGTGCCAGCGGTAAGCCCCGCCGGGGCCGGCCACCGAGAAGCGCTCCGGCGCCTCCTGGACGCGCTGGCGCAGGCGCTCGTCGTCCTCGACAGGCGCACCGCCGTAGGTGGTCGCGGTGTTGGCGGCGGCGGCGACGCCGGCGATGGGGTCCATGAGCGTGGCGACCTCGCCCGGAAGGTAGCCGTTGCCGGTCTCGCCGAGCTCGCCGGCGGCGGCCGGGACGCTGCCCGCCAGGGTGCCCGCCGGGATGACCAGGCGCTCGCTGGTCGCGAAGACGACGGCGCCGTCTTTGGCCTTCACGCGCGTCCCCTTGGGGATGGCCACGTCACCGGCCTGCGCGGCCGACAGGGTGAACTCCAGTGTGGTTGCCGCGGCCTTGGCCGGCAGGCGTGAGACGCCGAGCAGCGCGCCGTGGTGGTCGAGGTTCGCACCGCGCGAGTAGGCGACCAGGTTCTGCTTGGCGGCCTCCTGGATGCCGATGCGTACGAGCGTCTCGGAATAGGCAATGAGGTCGATGATGAGCCGCTCGACCTGCGCCGGCTGCAGGGTGCGGCCGGTCATCGCCTCGTAGATGGCGATCAGCTCGGACGTGACGGCGACGGGGTCGCGGGCGATGAAGTCGGGCTCGGGAAGGCCGGTCACAGCGCCACCTCCGTCACCTGCGGCGCCGCGTCAGCCGCCAGGCGCCAGGTCACGCGCAGGGTGATCCGGGCGTTCTCGATGACGGGCTCCACCCCGACCAGGATGACCCGCGGCTCCCACCGCTCGATGGCCAGGACGGCCTCGCGCACCAGGTGGGGCACGGCCTGGTCGACCGGCCAGTCGATGTACTTCCAGCAGTCGGAGGCGAACTCGGGGCGGTGCGGGTCGCTGCCCTTGGGCGTCAGCAGGATGATGGCGATGCACTGGGCGATGTCGGCCAGGTCCTCGACGACCTGACCTCCTGCGCCGAGGCGCGGCTGCCAGTAGACAGCCCTTATGTCCTGGTGACGTGGGATCATGCGGGAAGGGTATGGGAGGCCCTGTCCCGCAAATGCCCGGAAGTACTTCCGGGGAGCTACCCGGCGAAGACGTTGGGGGAGCCAGTGGCGACGGAGGACCCGCAGGCGACGGGGTCGCCGATGCGCCCGATCTGGCGACCGTTAACGTACACCGAAGAAGACCCCGCCGCCAAGACACTCGCGTGCGTTTCCGGGATCGAGGGGCAGGTATGGGCCGCCCAGGCGTCTCCCTGGCGGTGCACGGCGATGCCGTTGACGAAGACGTCGGGGCTAGCCGAGGCCGAGGGGCGCGGCGGCCAGCAGCCGTGGCCGGTGCAGATGTCTCCGAGGCGGGTGACGGCGGGCATGGGCGGACCTTAGTTGATGTCGATGCGGGTGCCGAGCAGGATAATGCCGTCTGGCGTCATGATGATCTCGGACCCGCCGGTCTTCAGGTGGATCGTGCCGGCGCTGGCGGTCAGGTCGATCAGCAGGCGGTGCTCGGCGCGGTCGTGCTCGATGACGGCCCCGTCCTTGGTCACGATGTGCAGCTTGTCCTGGCTGGCCACCGGCGGGCGGTCGGCGCTGGAGTAGATGGCGCACAGCACCACGCCGGCCTCGCCGTGCTCGTCCATCAGGCAGGCCACGTGCTCGCCGACGTCCGGCATCCAGTAGACCTGGTCGTGGTGGGTCTTGGGCTGCCCGACCTCGAGCCACCAGCTCTCGACGTTGTCCCGGTCGGGGAAGCGGACCTTGACCCGGCAGGTCGCCGGGTCGGTCTGGGTGACGATGCCCCTACGATACACGCTCGATCTCCACGTCGGTGGTGTAGCCGCGGCCGCGCTCGACGGAGTGGGTCGAGCGGGTGATGTGATAGACGCCGGACAGCCGGCCGAGGTCGGTGAGCGCGAGGTTGACGCCGGCCACCAGGTGGGGCATGCCCGACACCGTCAGGCTGCCGGCGAGCTGGAGGCGGTTCTCCTTGTCGAGCAGCGCCTTCGCCTTGGCTTCGGCCTGACTCGCGTTCTCGACGCGCACCTTGCGCTTCAGGGTGTCACCAGACTCCACACCCTCGGCCTCGACGGTATGGGTGATCAACTCCTTGGTCTGCGGGTCCTGGTAGCTGACCTCGCAGGCCCGGTAGACGTCCCGCGCCTTGTCGCGCAGGCTGTAGTCCTGCAGGTCGCCCCTGGCCAGGGCCGCGACGACCTTGCCGCCGCGCAGCTCCTCGACCTTGGCGAAGACCAGGTTCTCGCCGCGCACCGTGAAGGAGTGGCCGTAGTCCTCGGCCAGGCGCTTGAGGAAGGCGAGGTCCGTCTCGTCGTCCTGGCTGATGCGGTCGAAGGCGATGTCGACGACCTCGCCCACCAGCGCCAGGCCGTGCTCGCCGGCGACCGTCTCGGCGATCGCCTTGAGGGTCTGCGCCTCGAAGGCCCGGCTCTTCTTGGTCCGCAAGTCCTGAGTGATCGAGGCGGCGAGGCAGCGCAGGACGATGATGTCGGGCGGGCCGGAGAACTCGACCTCGTCGACGCGGAACTTGCCGCAGGGCATCATCAGGCCGCGGGCGTAGCCGATCCACAACTCGGCCTCGTCACCCTTCGCCGGATACCATCCACCGCGCCAGCGGCCGGTGCGGTCCTCGATCGTGACCTCCATCTCGTCGGACTTGCCGTGGACGTGGTCGGTGTAGGCCACCGAGACGACCTGCTCCATGATGTCGCCGGTGATGTCCTTGCCGGCATAGACAAGGCGCCAGGCTGGCTGCTTGACCAGAGTGGCCATCGGCTACCTCTTCCACGGCGGCAGGTCGTCGGCCGGCACCAGCTGGTCGACCTCGATCAGGGGGATGCGCAGCACCAGGCCTGACGGCAGGACGCGGGCGATCGGCACCTCGGGGTTCGCCTTGATGATCTCCTCGTAGCGGTGCGGGTCGCCGTAGTAGCGCCAGCTGATGGCGTCCCAGCGCTCGCCCTCCTGAGTGATGTGCTCCAGGTAGTCCATGCGTCACCTCACCCGCGCCTGGCCATGGCCGAGCCGACCACCGCCACCGGCGCCGGCCGCTGCCCGTCCTCGGGCACGTACTCCTTGAGGGTCATCGACGCCTCGACCTCGACCGGCCGGCCGTTGGAGATCGACCACTTGGGGCTGTCGGTCAGGCCGGTGATCACGAACAGGCCGATCAGCCGCCCGTCGCCCCGCTGCAGCAGTTGCGCCTCGCCGGCCTCCGCCAGGGTGCGCAGCTGATCGAGCAGCACCTCGGGATCGCCCCAGTCGCGGCGCAGGCGGAAGTCGATGCTGGCGTCCCGCAGCTTGGCGCCGGTGAACTGGAGCTTCGGCCGGCCCTCGACCACGGCATGCTCGGCGTAGGTCCAGCCGTCGCTGATCTGCAGACCGCGCACGGTCAGGACATCGAGGCGCACAGCCCCCAGCATGAGAAACATCAGCCACCCTCCCCGAAGTCCATGCGCCCTGCCCGCGTCTGCTCGCGGCCGACGGCGCGCGCCAGGAGGGGGCCGTTCTCGCGCACCCAGCGCTGCAGCCGCTCTTCCAGGGCCTCGACCGTCTCGGCCGTGGCGTTGCCCTCGACCGTGATGGCGAACGAGATGTTGACCGGGCCGCCCGCCGCGGCCGGCGCCGGAACGTCGGCCACCTGCGGCGCCGCCACCACCGGGGCGAAGGACGCCTGCGCGACGGGGCCGAGCCCGGCCACCTGGCCGGCCACCCGCTGGACCTCCTGCACCGCCGGCGGCAGCTCGGTGGCGGCAGCCGGCGCCCCGGCCATGGTGAGCGCGGCCATGCCGGCGGCGGCCGTGGTGCGCATGGCGTTGACCAGCGGCTCGGGCCGGACGCTGTCGGCCACGGTCTCCACCAGCTTGATGCGGTCGAGGTCCGAGAGCGGCCCCACCTTGGCCGGCGAGAACGGCAGATACTCGCGCACCTGGCCGACGATTTCCTTGATCGCCTCGGCCGGCTTGGAGGCCACCGACTTCATGCCCTCCCAGATGGTGTTGACGATGTTGGCGCCGGCCGACGACAGGTCGATGCCGAGCAGGTAGTCGGTCAGGCCGGAGAAGCCGGAGGCCAGCCAGCCCACCGGATTGACCTTGCCGAAGACGGTCACGAGCCCCTGGATGAGGCCCTGGTCGAAGGCCGCGACGACCTCCTGCCACTGGCCCATCAGCCAGCCGCCGACCGCGGCCAGGGCGTTGAAGAGCTCGGTCACCGCGCCGATGACCAGGCGCAGGGGCAGCAGGGCGACCTGCAGGCTGGTCGCCAGGACACCGCCGATGACCTCACCGACCGACGCTCCGGCCGAGCGCACGCCGTCGAGCTCCGACTGGGCGAACCCCAGGGGCTCCAGGAACCCGCGCACCCACCCGACCACGCGGTCGAAGGCGGCGCTGACCACGTCGAGCAGCGGCGCGAAGGGTGCAAAGGCGGCAGCGAAGGCCGCGCCGACCGGCGCGAAGGCCCCCTCAAGGCTCGCCAGCACCGGCTTGAAGGCGGCTTCAATGCCCTGCCAAAGCCCCTGGAAGAAGGCCTTGATGGGCTCCCAGTAGGCGTAGACGACGGCCGCCGCGGCCGCCAGCGCCAGCACGACCCAGGTGATGGGGTTGGCGAGCAGGGCGGCCGTGAACGCCCAGGCGCCGGCGACGGCCGACCCCAGGGCCGGCACCAGGCCGGTCACCAGTGAGGCTGCCATGCGGGCGATGCCGACGGAGAAGCGGGCGGCGCCCTGGACGGCCAGGCGCCAGATGTTGGCGGCGAGCGCGCGCACGGCTGGCAGGACGCGCAGGAACTGCCCGCGCAGCCACTTCAGGCCGGCGCCGAGCTTGGCCACGCCCATCAGGCCGTAGGACCCCATCATGACCAGGCCACCGACCACCGACAGGATCGGCGCCACGATGGCCAGGGCCACGGCCAGGATGCCGAAGAACCCGAGCGCCACCTTGAACAGGGTGGGGTTGGCCTTGGCGAAGTCCGTCATGGCGTTGCCGAGATCCTGCAGCACCAGCAGGCCCTCGTTGAGGGTGGGCAGCACCAGGTTGCCGAGCGTCACGCCCAGCCGGTTCATGACGTTGTTCATGAGCTGCAGGGCGTTCTCGGTGGTCTCCGAGCGCGCCTGATACTCGGCCTGCATCGAGCCGGCGTAGGCGGTCTCCTGCGCCACCAGGCCGACAGCGCCGCGGTAGGTGTCGAGGGAACCGACCAGCTTGGCCATGTCGTCGGCATACTCTGCGCCGAACAGGTCGGTCAGGGTGCCCATGACGTCGTCCGACTGCTGGACGGCGCCGAGGAAGTCGAGCAGCGCGCCCTGGGCGTCCTCGGCCAGCGCGCCCTTCAACTGCTCTGCGCTCATGCCGATGCCGCTCAGCGCCTCCTGGAACCTCTTGCCCTGCTTGTCGGCCGTGGCCAGCTTGTTGAACAGTGCGTTCATGCCAGTCGCCGCGACCTCGGGTGGCGTCTTCAGGGCCAGGAAGGCAGCGCCCAGGGCCGCCGTCTGCTCGCCCGTCAGGCCGATCAGCTTGGCCGTCGAGCCGGCGCGGTTCATGATGTTGAGCAGGCCGGACGCGGTCGCGTCCATGTTGTTGGCCAGGTGGTTGATGCCGTCACCCAGGCTGACGACCTGGTCCTGCGTCAGCGCGAAGATGGTGCGCAGGCCGGTCATCGCCGCGCCGGCTTCGGCGCCGCTCATGTCGAAGGCGACACCCATCTTGGCGGCATCCTCGGCGAACTGCAGCAGCTCGTGGCGGGCGATGCCGGCCTGACCGGCGGCGGCCACGATGTCGCCGAGGCCCGAGGCGGCCATGGGGATGCGGGTCGACATGGCCAGGATGTCGTCGCCCATCTGGGCGAAGGCCTCGGGCGTGTCGAAGTTCACGACCCGCTTCACGTCGGCCATCGTGCTCTCGAACTGGATGGCCGGGTTGATGACCTTGCCGAGCGCGCCGGTCATCTGGTTGGCGGCGCCCTGGGTCAGCGCCCCGGCCACCGTCATCTGCTGGCCGAACTCCGCCATCCGCTGGGCTCGCTCGGTGAGATCGCCCAGGGACTGGCCGACGCGGCGGATGGGGCCGGACGCGCGGTCGATCGCCGAGATGATCACCGCCATGTTGAAGAGATTGTCCACAGGCCCTATCCTCTACCGATGATCGGCTTTCTCGCCCCCTTCTTCATCGCCTTCGGCATCGGCGCCGGCATCGCGGCCGTGCTGACCATCCTGGCGGCCGTCAGCGTGACGGTGCGGGAGCTCCTCCTGCTTGCCTGGGGCGTGGCGAAGGAGGTGGCGGGCTGGCCGCTCGGCATCCTGCGCACCCTGCGCGACACGCCCCGCATGTTCCGGGAGGAGGTGGCCCGGATCGAGGCCGAGAAGGCGAAGAAGGACTAAGCCCCCTCCCGCCTCATCGCCTCATTCTTGCGCCGCACGTAGTCGGCGTAGTCGTCCACCTCCGCCAGCACCTCTTCCCACGACATCTCCATCAGCTCGCCGTGGCTGATGACCCCCTCGGCCTTCAGCTGGGCAAAGTGCTGGCGGGTAAGGACACGCCGTTTCCCATGACTTCGCCCTGCAGCTTGAAGACGTCGGCGAGATCCATGTCCTCGACGTCCTCGATCACCAGGCCGCGGCCGTCGATGGTCACCAGGGCGGCGATCAGGCCGAAGGCGATCTTCATGGGGTCGTTGGGGCCGCCGGCGGCGCGGGTGGCAGCCAGCAGGTCGCGGCCCTTGCCCTCGCGGATGGACGCGACGGCGCCGCTCGGCAGGGTGATCTCGCGGGTCTTCTTCTCGCTCATGGCCTATCAGCCTCCGATGTTCTTGCGGTAGTTGGCGAGGACGTCCTCGCCGGCGGCGCGCCAGATGTTCTGGAGCACGTCGACTTCGAGCAGCTCCTTGCCGTCGTGGACGACCTTGACGTAGGTGGCCGCGAGCTCGTCCTCGAACTCGGCCGCCTCTTTCGGCTTGACGCCGCCGAGCGCGGCCTTCTTCCAGCTCGCCGTGATGTGCCAGACCACCGGGGCCTCGGCCACGCGCCCTTCGGCGCCGTAGGTCTCGACCGAGCCACGCACCTGGAACTTGTGCGCCTTGAACGGGTTGGCGCCGGCCTTCATGTGATCGGCATAGAAGCCGGACCACTTGATCTGCAGCGTCATGGCCTGCAGGCCGGCCGGCAGCTCCAGCGTGCCGACCATGCCGAGGCCGGAGTGCTCGGAGGTGGCGACGCTGATCTCGGGCAGCGTGACCTCGGCGGCGCGGCCGATCAGGTTGTTCGTGCCGTCGAGGTAGATGTTGGCGTTGAAGATCTTGTTGACCTGGATGGGCATGCGGCCTCTCCCTTAGCCGGCCTGCAGGTTGGACAGCAGGCTGATGTCGATGAAGCTCTCGAACGTGATGCGCTCGGCCGGCGGCGGCGGCAGCATGGTGATGCTAAAGGTCAGGTGCCCGGCGGCGAGCTCGACGTCGGGGTTGCGCTCCTTCAGCCACTCGACCCGCGACCCCTGGATCAGGGCGCCGCGACCGATCAGCACGCGGATGAAGCCGTTGGCGGTCTCGCTGATGGCGTCGATCAGGGCGTCGTTGATCGGCTGGTCGATGAACTGGAGCATCGCGTACTCCAGGCTCTCGTGGATCATGTCGGCCGTGCGGCGCGTCTGGATGAAGTTGGTCTGCGCCGTCGACGCCGGGAAGGCCGAGGAGCGGTTGCCCCAGGTGCGCAGGCCGGTGCCGAAGGAGTTGAACAGGGTGACGATGCCGGCCTCGTTGAGGACGTTCACGTCCGATGTCGGGTCGTTGATCATCGCCGACAGGTCGAGCTCGGAGCCGGTGATGCCCTTGATGACCTTGTTGGACGGGCTGAACCAGTAGCCGTTGGCGTCGTCGGTCGCGGCGATCACGCCGGCCAGGCGCTGCGAGAACGGCTCCAGCCGCTCGGCGCCGGTCGTCGTGTCGTAGACCTTCAGGTGCGGATAGCACAGGACCACGCGGTCGGAGCTGAAGTTGAAGTTGATCGCGCCATCCGGCCCGCGTCCGGTCAGCGCCTGGTCGCGGGTGGTGCCGATGGGCGCGTCCACCAGGGCTACCGCGCGGCACTTGTCCTGCGCCGCCAGCACCTCCAGCTCGGCAGCCACCGAGACCTGGGTGCAGTAGGCCGGCGCGATCAGGACCTTCGGGAAGAAGCCGAAGCGGTTGTAGCAGTTGAGGAAGCCCTGCATGCCGAGGCGGTTGCCGGCGACATCGACGCTGCCGATGATCTCGGTCGGGGTGACCAGGCTCACGTCGGCGTGGTCGTAGTCCACCTGGACGCTGCCGCCGGCCGCGATCGAGCCGGCCTCCAGGCGGGTGATGACGCCGGTCGCCCGCTCGATGGTGTAGTCCGTCCCCTCCACGTAGGTCGTGGCGCCGTCGCCAGACTTGACCGTGGCGCTGATGATGCTGTCGGCGCCGTTGGCCAGGATGGCCTTGTCGTTGTCGGCGAAGGTCAGCGCCTCGGCCGCGACGGAAGCCTTGTGCACCGCCGGGTCGAAGACGTTGATGACGATGACCGTGCCGCGGCCCTGGTCGAAGACCGCATCCAGCGCCTGCGGGATGGTGAAGCCCGCGACCTGCGGGCCGCAGTACTTGCCGGCATCGGTATCGGAGAGCACCAGGAAGGGCTCGTTGAGCTTGCGGTTGGCCGCGTCGAGCAGGTGGATCGGCGCCGTGCCGACCAGGCCGATGACGGCGCTCTTCACCTGCTTGACCGGGCGGGCGCCGCGGCTGATCTCGATGGTCTCGGAGCCGTGAAGGAAGGCGGCGGGCATGTTACTTCTCCTCCTGCTTGCCGGCCTTGGTCTTGGCGGCGGGCGCCGCGACCTCGGTCAGGTGGCCGCGCGCCGCCAGGGCCTTGACGTGCGGGTTGTCGGCCGGGAGCTCGGTCTCCTTTCCGGGGATGAGCATGACCTCGCGGGAGGCCTTGCCGTCCCGCAGGGTGACGCCCGACATCGGGCCGTCGTATCGGTAGCGCTTCAGGCTCTTGGTGCTCATGGGGCCTCCTTGGGGACCTCGGTGGTGCCGTCATCGCCGGTGAAGGTCAGGCGCTTGAGCAGCGGCACAAGGTCCTCCTCCAGCTGTTCGATCGCCGGGATCGCGGCGACGAAGGTGATCTCGAACCGCCACACGCCGCTGTCGTGGGCGACGAAGCGGTCGCGGACGGGCCGCAGCTTCGAGCCGCCGCCGGCCACCTTGAAGCCGGTCAGGGCGAGGCGGATGGCGTCGACGTGGGTGTTGGCGCCGGTCGGGCCGCGCAGGTTGCGCAGCAGCAGGGTGACGTCGAACTCCGCCAGGCGCTTCTGGACGATGGCGCCCAGGCTGTCGGGCTCGCCGTAGCGGCTGCCGCCGTAGATCACCAGCGCCGCCCCGGTCGGGTGGTAGAGCCGGTAGTTGGCCGGATCGTCGGGGAAGGCCTCGGCCTTCAGGCTGGGCAGCACGGCTGCCAGGCGGGCGACGATCGCGGAGACCATGTCGTCGACGAACATGGATCAATCCCCCAGGTGGACGCGCAGGATGTCGGCGATTTCCTGGCGGTCGTCTTCGTTGACGCCGAGGTAGGGCCGCGGCGGGATGGTGACCTTGCGACCCCGGCCGGCCTGGCCGCCGAGCTGCTGGATGCGGGCGTACTTGCGGATGGACCCGACGGCCACCTCATGAGCGCCGGCACGCCAGTTGATGCTGTCGAAGAGGTTGCCGCGGTCGCGCAGCGGCTTGGCGTCCGAGCCCCGCTTCGCCTTGGTCACCGCCGACAACTCCGGCCACGGTCGGCCGTCGGGGTCCTCGGCATCCAGGAACCGCTGGTGTGTCGACGTCTGCAGGGCCTGGCCGACCTCGTCCATGGCCGGCCGCAGGTTGCCGATGCGCCCCTGCAGGCCTTCCAGGGCGGCGACGGCACCGCCGTCGTTGAAGGTGACGCTCAACTGCACCGGCATCAGAAGTCACCCATGGCGTCGGAGCTGAAGGTGCGCGGCGGCGCGTAGTGGACGGCGGCGCCCCCGGTCGGGCTCTCGCTGGCGCCGGCACCAGGGAACCGGCCCTCGGCGACGCGCGACAGGAACTTCACGGCGGCCTCGTAGGCGGCCTGGATGCTCTCGAACTCCTGGCCCGGCCGGTTGCGCGCCAGGCGGTAGACGGCGATGTCCACCGCGTAGGGGCGCAGGACCGCGGCCGACGGGCGGTCGGCAGTCGAGATGCGCTCCAGGTAGCCGTCGATCACGGCGGCGGCATCATCCAGGGCCTGCTGGATGGCGGCATCGTCGGCCGCCTGGCCGTCCCGCGTGGTCAGCTGCAGGACGACCTGGTCGTCGATGCGGTCCTTGAACTCCTGGATGGTGGCGTAGGCCATGTCGATCGGCTCCTGGTGTCAGCGGGTCAGCCCTTGTCGGGCTCACCCTCGTCGCTCTTGGCGCCGGCCTTGCCGGCCGGCTTGGCCGCGGCCTTCGCGGGCGCCAGGCGCCCGAGATCGACCAGGCCGTCGGCGACCACCTCGTCCAGCTCGACGATCTCGCCCTCGCGGTGCAGCTTGCCGGCCGCACGGACGGCGCTCACGACTTCGTACTTCGGCATGACGCGCCTCCTTAGCCGACGGCGTTTTCGAGGAAGTAGCCGAGGTGCGGAGCGGTGATCAGCTCCTTCACGCTCTCGCCGGCGCGAACATACTCACCGCCCCGAAGGCCGATGTTGCGATCCTGCCAGGAGCCGGCGACACGGCCGCCGAACTGGGCGGTCAGGCCGAAGGTGGCGCCCTGGCGGGTGTCGGCGTTGCGGTCGCGGTGCAGCAGGGCGATGTGCTTGCCCCAGACGCGCTGGTAGTTGGTGACCTGGCCGGGGCGGGCGGTGTTGACCCAGCCCTGGCCGACGATCAGCTCCTCGAGCTCGAACAGTTCGGCGACGGCCTGGCGCGCCGCCATGCCCTTGTCGCCGCTGTTGCCCTTGGTCGCCTTCACGATGTCGGGGTGCTGGCGCAGGATGGTCCAGGCGGGCTGGCCGATGACCATGACGTTCGGCCGCATGATCGGGCCGTCCAGCGCCTCGCTGATCACCTTGATCGGCGTCGAGCTGGTGAAGTCGGAGAACTGCTCGGTGCCCGCCAGGGTCTCCTTGTGGCCGACCGGGTAGGTGGCGGCGTCGAAGACGACGTCGGCGGTGCGGACCTCGCGATCGAGCAGGATCAGGTTGGTGATGCCCTCGACGGCGCGGCCCCGCGGGTCGTAGTTGGTCGGGGCATTGTCGATGTCGTCCTGGGGCACCGCGTCGTCGAGGCCGTAGTCGTCGCAGGACGACGTCTTCTCGACGGCGGTGAACTCGACCTGGCCGGGGCGCGACTTGCGGCCGACACGGGTGTCCGGGACGGTGAAGCCCTCAGCCATGTCGTGCTCGTAGTACTTGAACTCGCGCTTGCCGACGGGGACGCGCGGCAGGACCAGGTCGGCGATCATGGCCCCGTTGGTGTAGGCCATGGCGATCGCGGTCAGCGCCGGATCAGTGGGAAACGGGTGCTTCATGGGGCGCTCTCCTTAGCCCTGCATCTGGGACTTGGCGATGTGCACCAGGCCGATGTCGCCGGCGACGCCGTCGACCATGGCCTGGCCGATGATCCAGTTGTTGGCGCCGGCCGCCGGGCTGGCGACGACGGCCTTGCCGTCGGCGTCGGCGGTCAGCGGCGCACCGAAGGTCACCGGCCCGCCGTACTCGACCGCGGCGGTGTCGGAGAGGATCACGTCGACGGTATCGCCGGCCGCGGCGGCGCCGAGGTCGGAGACGCCGATCACGGCATCAGTGGCGGCGGCGGCCTGGACGACGTCGCCGTCGGCCTCGAACTTCACGACACGCCGGGCAGCGATGGCCGCGCCGGCCTTGAAAGCCTTGATCAGGCCGGGGTTGCTCATCACGACTTCTCCTTCGTCACGTGGCGGACGGCCTCGGTCACGCTGACCTGGATGCCGGACTTGCGCTGCTCCTCCTGGTAGACCAGGGCGCGGCGGGTGATCTCTTCGGCGGTGTCGACCGCGTCATCGGCGCCGTCGGCCGGAGCCTTCTCGCCGAAGTCCACCCGCTTGGGCAGCTTGGCCAGCACCTCGTCCTTGAAGACCGTCAGCGGGTCGCGCTGCTCGCTCTCGCCGAAGTCGACGGTCGCGCCGCCGAGGTGGTCCATGAAGGCGAGCAGGGTGTCCTGGGCGCAGGGCAGCGGGCGGCCCTCCTTCACGAGCCCTTCAAGGAAGCTCGCGTTCTCGGCGCGGCGCTGCTCGCGCTCGCGCTCGGCGAAGGCAGCCTCGCGGCTGCGCAGGTCCGCCTCCCGGCGGGCCAGCTCGTCGGCGTCGACGGCCGGCTGTTTCGGCTTGTCCGTCACGGGCTTCGTCTCCTTGTCGTCCGTGGGTTCGCTAAAGGCGGGGGACGGCGCCCCCTCGGGTTGCGCCGCCTGCTCCTGCAGGGACGTCACGAGACCGGCCGGAAGCGCCTGGTCGGCGTCCTCCTGGCCGAACTTGGTCAGCATCCAGTCGCGCATGGCGCGGAACAGGTCGCCGACCGTGTAGCCGCTGATCTCGCCGAACTCGATGGTCACCGCCTGCTCGGGGTCGTCCGACAGCTCGATCGGCGCCAGGCCCTTCACGGCCGGCGGCTGCGCCCCCAGGAAGCCGACGTGCCGCAGGTAGTAGCTGCCCGGCTTGGGGTTCGAGGGACTGTCGGGCTTGTAGAAGCTGGCGGAGACCTTCTTGAAGCGGCCGTCGCGGACCATCTCCGCGAAGCCGGGCTCCAGCTGGTCGACGCCGGCGAGCAAGCTGTCGCCGTCGCGGCGCAGACCCTTGACCCAGCCGTAGGCCGGGGCGTCGTGCTTGGGATGGCCGATGACCACCGGGGCCTCGTGCACCGCCGGGTCGTAGGACGACACGGTGCCGTCGAGGTCGGCGTCGCTGAAGCTCAGGGTCTCGCCGCTCATGGCCGTGTGGCGGCCGGCGCGGAAGATCTCGATGTTAGGCACGGGAAGCAGCCCCACGTCATTGAAGGTCGTGGGGCATTCTCGGTCTGCATCGGAAGGGGTACTGCCCGGAAACTATTCCGGGCAAGGGGCGCGGGGTCGCGACGCCGCCAGCATGCGCGGCGGCGGGGACCTGGTCAAGCGGGCGATCTGGACACCCGCCAATAACACGCGCGCAGGATCGACGTTAAAGGGGGCTTAAACGGGTCTAGATGCGCGCGAGCATCTTTCGTGGTGTCGAGCTACCCCGGAAGGCGTCACGCTCATCCTGAAGCTCCTGAGGGCGTTTTCCTACTTCGCTCGGCTTACCCCCTGCAGGAGGATGCCGGAGCGGGCGGCGGCGATCTCGTCGTCGCCCAGCAGGACCCACTCCAGACGGCCGTCGACCAGCTGCACACCGACCTCGACCGTGGTGCCGTCCGGCAGCTCGAAGGCCTTCACCTGGCGCCGGCGCAAGCGGACCTTGCCGGCCTCCTTGTGGCGCTCGAAGCTGAACCAGGTCTCGCCCGGATCGGCGACAACATCCTCGACCAGAGGCAGGACGCGCAGCCGCTCGTCCGGGAGAGTGTCCGCAAGGGCCTGCGCCGTCAAGGACACGCGCGCTCCGTCGGGCGCCTTGACGATCTTCTCTGCTCCACCCAGCACACCCTGGACGGTGGCCAGACGGTCGGCCGGCAGGGTGGAGGGCAGCGGAGCGGCCGGCGCCGGCGCCGGTGCCAGACTCTTCGCCGGCGGCGCGCCTGGCGGCGTCAGGGGCTCGAAGGCGTCCTTGCCGCCCTCCTTCCATCCGGCCATGGCCTGGGCATCCATGCGCGAGCCCCAGGCGGCGCGGCCGACATTGTAGCCGAAGCCGGTGTCGATACCGGCCGGCGTCGGCCATGAGACGGGGCCCGACGGCGTGTTGACGGTGCGCGGCTGCATCTCGACCGGCGGCGGCTGCTCGGTGACCTTGATGCCGTAGCGCGCCAACTGGCGCTCGGTGAGGATCTGCACGGAGCAGCGGCACCGCCAGCCGTTCGGCGGGTAGTGGGTGCGCCAGAAGGGATGGTCGGACGGCAGCACCACGTCGTTCCAGCCCTTGTGGGCGGGGCGGGTGCGGCCATCGAGGATGGCCAGGTAGCGGATGTAGACGACCTGACCCTGCGCCTCGGCCGCCGCGGCGCGACGCATGATCTGCTGCCAGCGCCCGGCCGATTGGGCCATCCTCAGGTTGGTGTCGTAGATGACCCGCGTCCGCCAGCCGCGGCCGCCCTTGTAGCTCCAGCCGTGGCGGGCGACGATGTCATCGAAGCGCTTGCGGAAGTCGGCCAGCGTCTCGCCGTCGTCGAGGGCCGCCTGCAGGGCCTGGCGGAAGTCGGCCAGGAGGGCGGCCTTCTTTGCGCCGGCCACCACGAAGGCGCGCGCGTGCATGTCCTCGCGCAGGTCGGTCCAGGCCTCCGTCGGGAGGTCGACCTTCTGGCGGAAGTAGTCGGCCGCCTCCTCGAACGGGAGGCCCTGCGGCAGGACGTCAGGCATCGACTGCCTCGGCGCGGCCGGAGAGGTCGGCGACCGTCATGGCGTCGCCGATCGCCGCCGCCAGGGCGTCGAGGGACAGGTCCGGGTACAGGGCCTCCAGGCGCTCGATGGCCTGCGGGATCGAGGTCGAGGTATCGAGCACGCGGGCGACCTCGTCGATCCAGGCGCCCATGGCCGGCGCCGCCACCTCGTCGAGCTGGTCGACCAGGTCGTCGACGGCGTCGCGCTCATCGTCGCCCTCGGCGAAGGCGGCGGGCGCGGCAGGGGTGGGCGCGGGTAGCTGCCCGGCCGGCGGCGCCGGCGGCGATACCTGGCGCAGGAGAAAGCCCTCGCCATAGGTCTCGTCGACGTACTCCTGCGTCGGCGTGTAGCCCATGTCGTAGATCACCTTGTCGCGGTCGGCGCGGGCCTTCAGGTCCTCGGGCTCGGTGACGTCGCGCCACACCGCCGGATAGGCGGCGCCGGGGAAGTTCCAGTCGACCAGCCAGCGCACCACCTGGTCGGCGAAGCTCTCGCAGATGAGGTCGGCGTCGGCCTTCACGACCTCCAGCTTGACGTCCTCGTGCACTTCGGCCTGGGCGCGGCTGGAGCCGTTGTCGGTGGTCATGGTCTGCGACAGGACGACCTTGGCGATGGCGGCGTCCATGAGCCGGTAGAAGGTGGCATAGTCGCCGGCCGAGGACTTGGCCGCCTGCAGCAGCTCGGCCTGCGTCCCCTCGGGCACCACCAGGGCGCTGTCCATGGTGATGGCGCGCAGGGCGGCGAGCAGCTTCTCCCGCTCCTCCTGGGTGGCGCCCTTCGGCACCGTGCCCTTGGCGGTCGGGGCGGCGAACTTCTCCATGAAGATCGCCCAGAACTTCAGGCCGTTGCGCTTGAACCAGACGGGCCAGTAGAGCCAGTAGGCCAGGCCGCGGCCGTAGGGATCATCGTCGTCGTCGGCGCCGGCGGAGTAGGTCCAGAACTTGCGGTCAGGCATGACCAGGCCCTCGGGATGCCCCTTGGCCAGGAGGCGCAGCGTGCCGTCCTTGCCGAAGCGGAACCGGCCGGCCCGGCGGACGCGGACATCGTCGAGCACGATCTGGGCTCCCTCGGCCGCCCACATGCACTCGGCGACGCCGTAGCCGTAGAACACCCCGTTCAGCATCTTCTTGGTGACGTTGTCGAAGCGGATGCGCCGCAGCTGCTGCTCGACGAACTCGGCCGCCTTCTTGTCCAGGCGCTTCGGTCCGCCCGGCTCGACGAACCACTCGCGGGACACCACGGCGTTGACGCGCTGCTGGAAGCAGCTCTGCACCTGGTCGTCGCGCTTGAGGCGCTCGTAGATGGCCAGCGACCCGCCGCCCCTGGTGCGCAGGATCTCGTCGCGCGGGCGGCGCAGCTCGTCGACGTAGCCGGCCGTGATGTCCTCGCCGTCGCCGCTGGTGGCGATCTCTTCGTAGATCGGACGCTCCGCCATCACATGAACCCTTCAAAGTCGTTGAGCCCGCCCAGCGTGCCGAAGCCGCGGTCGGTCGGTTGTCCAGCCTCGCCGCCATCCTCGGCGAAGCCCCGGTAGCCGTGGCGGACGTCGCCGGCGACCGTCGCGTCGATCGGGCCGGCGTCATCCTCGGAGGCCGCGTAGGCCAGGGCGGCGGCGATGGCGGCGTCGCCGTGCCGCTGCCCGTTGCGCCCCTTGGTCCTGGCGCTGTCGGGCACGCGCGCCACGCCCCGAACCACCTCGATCGCCCGGAAGTCGTCGAGCACGTCGGCATCCTTCGGCAGCGTGATGGTGCCGTCCTCGAAGGCCGCCTTCAGGCGCGGCATGTTGTCGCGGTACCAGCCCTCCGACAGCATCACCTGCTCGATCAGCTGCGACCCGTAGCGCTGGCGCGCCACCTCCGCCAGATACTGGCCGTTGCCGCGTGCATCGAGCTTGCCGCCCGAGAACCGGGGCAGGCGGTCGACCAGGTAGAAGAGCACCTGCTCCTGCTGGCGGAACGGAATGTTGCGCATCTCGATGATGAAGGGCGTGCGGCGCACCAGGTTCTGCTCCAGCACCAGCGGCCAGATGACCGTGAGGTCGCCCGACCGGCCGAAGTCCTCGCCGAAGAAGGTGCGCTCGGTGCCGGACAGCCGCAGCAGGTGCGGCCGCACCGTGAGGTCGAGCCACTCGCGGCAGTCGGCCTCGCGGATGTGGTCGGGCTGGTCGACGAAGTCGTCGGCCTGGACCCACCGCAGGACGGGAACCACCTCGTCCATCCGCGCCTCGATCAGGGCGCGCGGGATGTACCGGCCGCCCGAGGCCTTCGGGATGCAGAAGAGCTCCTCGTCGGCGCCGTCTCCGTAGAAGTCGATGATCTCCTGGCGCCACTCGGCCTCGATCTCCGGCGACCACTCAACGCCGCGCACCAGGCAGATGCGCCGGTAGAGACCTTCGGAGAGCGCCTCGTCGAAGGTGATGCGGTGCAGGCTGTACTTGTTGCGGCCGGCGCGGATGTCCTCGCACAGCTCGTTGAAGGCGTTTTCCACCCCGTCGTGGGTCGAGATGATGCGTACCCGGCCGCCCCAGATGAGCAGCGCGAAAGCCGCCTTCAACAGCTCCTTCAAGTCGGGATGAAAGGCCGCCTCGTCGATGACCACCACACCCTGCTTGCCGCGCAGGTTGGAGGGCCGTGACGACAGGGCGGTGATCTTGTGGCCCGACGCGAAGCGGATGCGGAAGGCGAGGATATCCTTGTCCTCGTCATCGACCAGCACCTCTTCCATGGCCTCGGCGGCGGTCGCGAAATGCCGCGCCCAGTCGGCGCAGGTCTCGATGAACTCGCGCGCCATGTCCTGGTTGTAGCCGATGTACCAGACATCATCCCCACCGTCGTCGGCCGCCAGGCCGGCGATGAGCACGTCGTCGGCGGCCTCGGCCCAGGTGAGGCCGACGCGGCGGCTCTTCTCGGCCGCCTTGACCGGCGAGCGGTCGGCGATCCAGCGCTGCTGGTAGGGGAGTAGGACGAAAGGCGCGGCCTGGTCGCTCATGCCCCGGCGACCCCCAGGATGCGGGCGCGGATGGCCTCGGCGCCCTCGGCCGACATCCCCACCTTCTTCAGCTCGGCGACCGTCTCCTCTGCCACCTCGGCCGCCTGGGCGGCGATCTGGGCGCGGACCTTGGTCTCGCGGTCGGCATCGGCCTTGGCGGCGGCCGTCACGTTCTTGATGGCCGAGGTGAGGAACATGGCTTCCTTGGCATCCAGCTGGATGGGCTCGCCCTCCTCCGAGATCATCAGCCGCATCAGCAGGCCGTGGGCGACCTGGAGGTTGTAGCGCGCCAGGTCGCCGATGCCCTCGTCGCCGAAGCGCTCAGTCAGGGCGCGCGCCATGTCGCGCGACTTGCGCATGTGGTCGGCGATGGCGTCGATCTGCTTGGTGTGGCGGCCGAGGGCGGCACGCGAGACCTGGACGTCGAGCTCCTGGAGCTTCTCCATGATCTCGTCGAGCGTGCGGCCCTGCTTGCGCAGCGCCCCGATCAGCTCGCGGACCTCGGCCGGCAGGCGGGCGATGGTGGACTTCCGACCCATGCGGAGGCTCTCCTCAGGCGCGCCGGCGCGGGTGCTTGACGCCCGGCACGGTGGCGGCGCCGGTAGCGACGTCACAGCCGCGGTCGGTGATGGTGGCCACGTGGTAGGGATCGCCGTCGCCCACCAGCTGCACGGAGACAAGAGCCTGCTCGGCCAGCCACGCCAGGTCGGACTTCACGACGTCGCGGCTGACGGTGTGCCCCCAGCGGCGCAGGGCCTCCTGCAGGACCGCATGGTTGTGGCTGCCGCCGGGGTCTTCCTCCAGCAGCTTCAGGATGACCAGGCGGCGGTCCTCCGCCACGAAGTCCTTGTAGCTCATGCCGGGCGCCCCCCGTTCTTCAGCAGGAAGTCTTCGACGCGGTCGAGCACGCGCTGGAAGCGCGACATGCTCTCGCGGGACCCGTCCAGCCGCTCGCCAAAGCGCTCGATGCGGCCGGACAGCTCGGTGACCGAGAGGTGCAGCTTGTGCACCTCGTCGCGTGACGGCATGGTCGCCAACTCCGCCGCCACCTGGTCGGCGCGGCGGGCGGCATGATCGGCCGCCTCGGCCGCCTTCTGGGCACGCTCGGCCACGCTCGCCACCTGATCCTCGTGATGCTTGGTCATCGCCTGCAGGGCCTGCGCGTGATCGTCACGGGTCACGAACTGGTGACGCAGCGACCACCCCACCCAGGCGATGAACAGGTTGGTGACGATGGCGGCGAGCCACCCCCAGGTACCCAGAAAGTCAGCCATGTGGTCACCGCTCCTCGCCCTGGACGCGGCGGTGCAGCGCGGCCGTCGCGGCGTTGAGCGCCGACCACTCCTCGTCGGTCGGGTCGCGGTTCTCGGCCAGCATGCGGTCGATGGCTTTCTTGGCTTCGATGGCCTCCGGCACGCCAGCGGCGATGGCCTCGGCGATCTGGATGCCGAGCAGGATGAGCTGCGCCACGTTCATCGGATGATCTCCTTGCTGACCAGATACTCGGCAAGTGCTGCGACGGCAGACCGGGCGGCGGAGACGGCCGCCGCCGTGGCGGCGCTGCCGCCGGAGCGGGCCGCGCCCTGCGCCTCCTGAAGGGCGTCGTAGGCGGCGGCATCGAGCGTGCGGATTACATCGACCACGTCGGGGTCGGCGCTCGAGCTCTCGATGTAGGATGCCGCCGTCGCGAGAGCGGCGTTGTAGTCGGCCTGGATGGCATAGACGGTCTGCGCCGGCGTCGCCTGCTCGGCCTGTGTCACGGTGTATGACGCGCAGGCGACCGGCCCGCCGACGGCCAGGCCACCCAGAAGCATGGCGGCAAGAAGCATCTTGGCCGCCCCCACGCTCGGCTTGGCGATGGGCTTGGACGCCTTCACCCGGCCGAAGATAGCCAGGCCGGCGCCGCCGACCGACACCAGGTCGAGGATGACGTCAACCAGGTCGCCGCGCAGGGCGGGCGTCAGCTCGTAGCCCCACCGGCTCAGCAGCTGGGCGATCAGCGTGACCAGCACGCCGATGATGGTGCGGGACAGATACCAGGGCTTGCTGTCGATCTCGGACACGTTGGGTCCTCCTCAGTAGTAGGCGCGCTTGAGCCACCCGCGCTCGTACTTGGCGAGCTGGGGACGCACGGCGATGAGCTGGCGGTAGAAGCCGGCGGCGGCTTCACGGAGCGGCGGGATCAGCATCTCGGGCGGGATGCCGGCGACGGTGGCGCGGGTGACGGGGCCGATGATGCCGTCGTCGGCGATCTCCTTGCCGCAGGCGCGGCAGGCCCGCTGCAGGAGCTTGTGCGCCTGCGGCGACCCCATGTTGACGGCCAGGTCGAAGACCTTGGTGGCGACCGTCAGGTGGAGGGCGCCGTAGTCGTGACGGTCCCACCAGTGGGCGCGGTAGAAGAAGGCCGCGTCCTCGCGGGTCATGGCGCGGATGTCGTCGACGTCGATGTCGCCGTCCAGGTCGAGGTCACCGTCGGGCGACCCGTCGCCGTCGAGGTCGAGCTCGCCCGCGCTGGCCAGCCAGCGCAGCGAGATGCCCCAGTTGGTGGCGCCGCCCGGATCGACGGGGTCGTTGACGAAGCCGCCCTCGTGGGCGAGCACGACGTCGAGCGCGTGCTGGAATAGGCTGTCGGACACGAAAAACCCCTCAGGCTTGAGTACCTGAGGGGATGATCGCTGCGACTGTCCTGTAGTAATGCCCGGAAGATCTTCCGGGCACCACCTCCGACGGAACTGCGGAGGAGTATTCTATCTCGCCGGCCCGGCGTCAATCGTCCGCGAAGAGGCAGGCCTGGCGATCGTCCTGGCCGCCGTTCATGACCATGCGGACATACCGCTCGGTGCACTTGAGGCGACGGGCGATGGCACGATGGGAGTAGCCCTGCCGCTTCAGCTCCGCCATCTTCGACTTGATGGTCTTGGCGAAGGCGTTGCGCGGGATGGTGATGCGGCATCCGCCGTAGGCCTCGCACAGCGCCGCGAAGGGCTCCCACCCCAGCGGCTCGACCCACGGGTGATCCCGCCGCGGGGTCTTCGGCACGTTGCACCCCTCCTGACCGCCGAACGCATCGGCCAGCCGCAGGGCTGCGGGCACGCCCACGACCTCCGCGATCTCGGCCAGCTGCATCGACACGATCGGCGTCATGGACATCATCCCACCCGCAGGACTTCGGTGTAGGTGACGGAGGTGGTGCCGCCCTGGTGGCGCAGACGCCACACGAAGCGGATGGACATGAGGCCGTCCGTCCGCAGGTAGGGGCGGACGCTCTTGGCCAGGACGAAGCCGCCACCGACCAGAGCGTCGTGCATACCCTGCGCCGTCGGCATGTGGGCCAGCAGCGGCGCCGCCTCCTGGCTGGCGGCGTACCGGCCGCGGCGCTGGTGCTTGCGGCGGAACTTGCTCATCGGCCTGCCTCCCTCTTGGCGCGTTCGCGGGCGACCCAGGACTTGAGCGCCTCGATCACCTGGTTGAGCTCTTCCGGCCCGAGCCACTGGAGCGCGTCGACGCCGGTCTGGCGCTTCACCCACAGGGCCAGCGCCGCCTCCGAGGCATCGCGCAGGACGCCCATGTTGGCCAGAGCCAGCCACAGCGCCCGCGCCTTGCGGGCCTGCTCGGTGTCGGCCTGGGGCCGGGTGCCGGCCTTGCGCGCCGGCTGGTCCTTCCAGCCGAGGCGGCGGAACTCGCGGACCACCGCCTCCAGCTCGATGATGCTCATGGCCTTGGTCGAGGCCTTGCCGCCGGTGGCCCGCGCCAGGACGGAGCGGTAGCAGTCGTCGGTCAGCGCCAGCTGGCGGGCGGCGACGTGAACCTTCTTGATCAGGGCCAGCCGGGTCGGGTTCTTCTTGGCTGCACTCATGATCACCCTCCCATGGTAGGGCGGCGCCTGCCGGCGCCGCCGGCAGAACTCAGTTGGCCGAGGACCGGACACGCTTCGCGAGGCGGCCACCGATGTTCGTGCACGAGTTCGCCGGGGCGTTGTTCAGGGTCAGGCTGAAGAGGCCCGCGTACGACCCGCTGCCCCAGCTGCCGCCGTGGATTGGGTAGCTCTCGACGTCCTCCCAGGCACCGAAGTGATAGTCGCGGACCATCGCCTGGTCGCGGTCGCCGGTGACGGCGCACGGCAGCAGGAGCGCGTCGATCTCCGGCTCGGCGTGGAACGCGGTCGGCCACCCGCCCTCCTCGACCAGCTGCGAGCGGATCTCGGTGTTGACCCACTCGCGGCGGCCGGCCAGGTCCCAGGCCTCGATGTCGCCGGCGGCGGACACGCGCAGGCCGTCGACCCAGTGGAAGACGTTGCCCCACAGCTCATGCAGCCCGCGCCAGGCGGCGCTGGTGGAGCCGCCGGGAACGGCGCCGGAGCCCGACACGTTGCCCCGGCCGATGGCGTCCTGCAGGTCCGGGTGGCCGACCTCGACCAGGGCCAGCATCTGGATGGCGGCGAGCTCGTAGATGGACCACAGGCCCCAGCCCTCGCCACGGGCGGCGCAGGCGTTCCGCATCTCGGGCAGAGAGACGTTGACCATCGGCTTCTCGCCGCGCTGCGATGCGGCGACGTCGCCGCCGGATGCCTCGTAGGCGCCGACCAGGATCTCGTCCATGGGCGCGCCGTCCAGCATGAAGGCCGGGTGTCGGGTGTAGCCGTCGCGCGGCTGGGCCGACAGCCACAGCCGGAAGCCGGCGTCGTCGCTCTCGACGCGGTAGTGGAAGGCGGGGATGGCCACCACCTCCTGACCATCGACCGTCCGCGGCTCGATGCCGGAGAACAGGCGGTTGGCGCCGATGTCGCGCCCGTCGCCGAGGCCGAGGCGACGCCACCCCTTGCCGGGCGTGTAGCCGACGCCGAGCGGTGCGGTCGAGCCGTCCACCGCCGCCCCGCCGTCGCTGCGCAGGACGAAGGCGACGGCGCCGCGGTCGAGGCCAGCCAGCTCGCCGACCACGTCGGCCAGGTTCTTCTCGGGCACATCCTCGGCCGGATTGGCGTAGCGGAAGGCGAAGCCCTGGCGGCGCAGCTCGCGCTCGATCATGGCCAGGATGGCGGACTTGCCGCAGCCGACCGGGCCGCTCACGTTGATGTCGATGGTCTTCATGATGTCATTCCCCCTCGGTGTCGTTCGGTTCGGGCTGGCGCGGCATCACAGGCACCGGGCCGTTGCCCCACGGATTGAAGCCGTCCTCGGTCTCGCGCTCAGGCATGGGCCATCGCCCTGACCAGGTCCTCGTGGAAGCCCTTGGGCAAGGTCACCACCAGGTACGGCGCCGGCTCGGTGGCGGCCGTCTTGATGACCTCGTGCACCACGCGCTTGCCGCTGTAGAGCTCGCCGGAGAAGGTCTCCGGCAGGGCGCCCGTGTAGACCTTGAAGACGTCGCGCGCCTTGTTGCCGCGCACCTCCCAGTTCGGGCCGTCACCGACGGCCGGGCCGATCTTGACCTTGCCGAGCGCCTTGTCGCGGCCCCAGGCGACAACGACCTTGGTGCCGTCGCGCCAGTCGAGCGCGATGGCCAGGTCCTGGCCCATGGAGAAGGTCAGGACATGACCCCGGTGGGCGGGTCCGCGCCGGACGCTGATGGCCACTTCGCCGGCGCCGACGGGCCGGGACTTGAGCCCGGTCTTCGGTGGGATGATCTCAAACATTGGCGAACCCTCTCTCGGCCCTGGCGATCGCCTCTTCCAAGGGCGTCAGCTCCAGGGGCTGCGGTTGCTTCCTGCCGATGGCGACCAGGTGGTCCTCGATCGTCTCGGTCACGAACAGATGCTCGGTCTCGATGGTCAGCCAGAACGGGTTGCCGCAGCCGGCGCAGACATGCTCGCCGGCCTCGGCCTCGAAGGTGTCCCAATCGGGATGACCGCACACAGGGCAGATGACGTCCGACCTGCATTCGATGCTCACGGCGACCCCCTCACGCGGCGGCCAGGTCGATCGGCACCGAGCGCCACTGCGCCTCCTGGTTCTCGCGAACGTAGAAGCGGGCGTAGCTCTTGGAGCCGATGATGCGGATGCTGTCGCGGATGGCGTCCTGGCCGCGCTTCCACCGGGCATCGTCGAAGTCGATGCGCAGCAGACGGAAGATGGCGTCGCGGCTGACGTTGCCCTCCTTGTCGGTCTGGAAGGCGCCGTCGACCAGCACGCGCAACTCCGGCCGGGCGCCCTCTGCCCAGTCGACGATGCACTCCTCGAACAGCTGGCGGGCGATCTGCAGCTCCGGCCCGAAGGTCAGGCGGTCGGCGACGGCGATCTGAAACTTCATGAGGCCGTCGTAGGTGGTGAAGGTGACGTTGCCCTTGCCCTTGGCGCCGCGCTTGGAGACGCCGTATTCCTCCTCGGCGAGGCTCATGTAGCTGTTGGCGTCGGCGAAGACGTGGCCCTTGAAGCGGCGGATCTGGTTGGCCAGCTCGACGGCGTAGCTCAGCACCTTGCGGACCATCTGGTCCTCCAGCTGCTCGTGAGCCTTGATGCTGGTCTCGGGCACCAGGCGGCCCTTGGCGTCCATGACGAAGCCGGCCGGCGCGTCGACGGCTGGGGTGGGCAGGGTGATCAGGTTGCTCTCGGTCATGCTTGAACCCTCTTGAACAGGCGGTTGAACAGGCGTTTGAAGTAGCCCCGAACGGGCCGCGGGGCGGTCACCGTCCGGCAGGCAACGAGGTACTCAGGGTGTCTCACTGCGCTCCTCCCAGTACTTGCAGGCGCACGTGCCGCCGGAGACCGGCGTCAGGTCCTCCAGCCGCTTGCCCGAGAGCTCGGCGGCCTTGGCGCAGACGCGCTCCTTGTGGCTGTCGGTGTTCCAGTGGCGGCACACGCGGCAGGTCTTGCCGGCCGGCCCCATGCCGGGGATGTGGGCGAACTGCAGACGGCTCATGACTGCGGCCTCCCGTGGACGGCGTTGAGCTCGTAGCTCAGGCGGTCGAACAGCTCGTCGACCTTGCGCGCGAGCTCCGGGTCCCGCTCCATGCGCACCGCGGTCGCCCGTTCGGCATGCATGGCCGTGGAGTGGTCGCCGCGCTTGAAGGCCCTGGCGATGCGCGGGTAGCTGGCCGGGGTCAGCTTGCGCGCCAGGGTCATGGCCACGTGGCGGGCGACGACGACGTCGCGGGTCCGCCGCTCACTGACCATCTCGGACAGCGGCACCCCGAAGGCCTCCGCCGTCCGGGCGGCGATGATGGCGATGGGCTGGCTCACAGCGCACCTCCCTGGGCGGCGATGCCCACCAGGCCGGCGACGGCGGCCAGGCTGTCGCCGGTGATCGACCGCTCCCGCCCGGCGATCACGCGCTGCACGGCATCGAGCGCGGTCTGCGAGCTGATCGGCCCGAGGCGGTGACGCAGCGTCCCGTCGAGCAGCTGGTCGACCACGTGGTAGGTGTCGTCGCCGACCAGGGCGATCAGCACCAGGGCAGTGGGCGCACCCACCACGGCGATGGTGCGGGCGCTGGCATCGCCGATCTTGAACTCGGTGACGGGCTTCACGGTCTTGCTCATGCCGCACCTCCGGCGGCCTGGCGAACCGCCACCCGCTCGGCACTGCCGGCGGCCAGGTCGAGGAAGTCGGCGAGCTGCTCACGCTCGGCCTGTGTCATCGGGTCCCACGGCCTCGCCTTCGACAGGGCGAGGACGCCGGCGGCGGTCTCGCGCAGCCGGTCGGCGACAGGGGCCGGGGCCTCCTCGGCCGCCGCGGCCAGGCGGTCGGCTAGGACGGCCTGCGCCACCGGGTGCTGCTGCGATTGGATGCGGATCTGCTGCGCCAGGGCGCGCAGTCGGTTGGTCACCATGATCACCCTCCCGCGTTCTGGTTGTGGGGGCACTGGCGGCAGGCCCGATAGAGCCGTGCCCGCATACTCGACGTCGCCGTGAAGGGGCGCGTCCGCTCGTCCTGGCAGCGGTTGAGGCCGATCTCCCCCAGGACAGGGCAGTTAAGGGTCGCGTTCATCAGGGCGCCCCGCACCACCTGCTCCACCGCCGTCAGGTCACCGGCGTAGCCGTTGGCGCCGTAGCGCCCGCGGATGACGTTGGACACCAGCGCCGGAGAGCGCTCGATGATGTCGGCCACCCGGCGCTGGCCCTGCGCGTCGCAGGCCGTCGCCAGGGTAACTACCCACTCCGGCATGGCATCGCCCCATGCCTCGGCGGCCTTCTCCATGAAGGTTGCGGTCTTGGCGTTCATCGCTCTCCCCCCTCGGGTCCCATGACCTGGCGCCGGTTCGGGTCGAAGACCCATTCGGTGCGCTGGACCTGCGGCGCCATCGGCCCCGTGTTCATGTTCGGGATCAGGCGGTAGGCAGCCATCTCCCCGGTGCCCGGCTTATGGCCGGGCTTGGCGGGGCGGCTGACCATCAGGTAGCCGGCGCGGTGCAGGTGCTTCAGGTAGCTCTGCGCCGAGTTGAGCCGCACCTTGACCTGGTCGGTCGAGGCGTGGATGGCGATGTCGCGGGCGGTGAACTCGCCCAGCATCTTGATCGCCCGCCACATCTGGTCCTGACCGCGCCCCATGTCCTGGGCGTCGGTGCCGTCGCGGCGCAGGCGCGGCGCCTCGGGCTGATCCTTCACCAACTCGTACTGGATGGCGTCGTGCTCGACGTTGCCGACGGCGCGGACGTACCCGCCTTTCTCCAGGCGCTTGACGAAGTCGCGGATGGTCTGGCGGTGCGTGTTGCACCGGCCGTCGATGTCCGTGATCGTGAAGGTGCGCAGCTCGCGGATGATCTCCCAGAAGCCCTGGTTGCCGCGCGGGACCCGGATGGTCAGCTTGACCATGGTATCGCTCGAATGCCGACCCATGCTCACCCCCGACGCGCCGGCGGCTGGCCGGAGAACAGCGGGCGGTCGCCCCAGGCCTTCAGGTCGACAGAACCCCACCCTTCCGAGCGGGCCGTCTCCCGCACCTTCTCCAGGTTCACGCAGATGCGGCGGACGCGGCCGCCGGCCTGGCGGGCGATGTGGTCGATCAGGTCGTCGGCGATGGCGATCTCCGGCGCGTAGAGCTCGGCCAGGGCGATGGCGTCGGTGACGTCGGCCGGCACCGCCGGCACCCAGTCGAGCATGCGGTTGTGGAACCGCTCCGAGGCCGCCAGCTGCTGCGGCAGCATCTCCTCGCCGATCAGCACCATCGGCGCGCCGGACTTGTCGTGGATCTCGCGGATGGTCTCGTGGTACCGGCGGCGCACCACGTGGTCGAACTCGTCAATGATCACCGGCCGGTCGGTCACCACCAGCTGATTGATGATGGCGTCGACCATGTCGGCGACGGTGCCCTTGGGCTGCAGGCCGAGCTCGATCATCAGCGACTTGCAGAACTTGGCCTTGGTCCAGCTCTCGCCGACCTCGACGTAGTAGGCCCGGAACTTGTTGGCGGCGTAGGTTGCCGAAAACGTCTTGCCGTAGCCGGAGAAGCCGTGGAAGGTGGCCATTCCCGGCAGGTGGCGCGGGCGGTTCACCACCCGCTTCACCACCTCGTTGAACAGGGTCACGTTGCGCAGCGGCGCGATGGTTCCGCTGTTGACTTCGTGGTCCAATGGCATGTTGTATTACCCCTCTGTGTTGAGCCCATGGCAGTGGGCCGGCATGGGCGCGGTCAGATGACCATCCGCCCGAACTCCGCGATCATCTCCTTCTGCGTCTGGAACTCGGGATGATCGCGGTACCCCTCGAACCACCGGCGATCGTCGGCATCGACGGCCTCGCCAGCTTCAAGCCTTTGTTCGATCTCCAGGGCGCGCTCCACGCGAGCGCGCTTCTCCGCGCGTTCGTCACGCGGCGGCGGCGCCGTGCGCAGCTCCTCGACCAGCGCCAGGTGGCGCTCGCGGTCGGCGGTGGTGCGGGCCGGCGGCGGCTCCGGCAGGACGCGGCCGGCACGGGCCGCCTGGTCCAGGGCCGGCGTGGTGTGCGCCTCGCTGCGGGTCGGGAAGGTGACCAGCTTGCCGGCCTCCTCGGCGCGGGCCATCAGGATGTCGCCCACCACGTCCTCGGTGCGGGCGTCCTTCTTGGCCTTGCGCAGCTGCTTCATGCCCTCGGCGATGACCTGGTTCTGGCGCGCCTTGCGGGCGACGGCGACGTCGATGCGGCTGACGCCGACCCGCTCCGGGCACATGGCCTTGCAGACGAACTCGCCAGCCTCATCGAAGACATAGACGAAGCCGTAGTCCGCCTCGTCGAAGAGGACCTGCACTCGCTGGCCTTCCATGCCGCCGAGGAACTGGTGGTCGAAGCTGGCGCCGTCGATGCGGATGCCCTTCTTGGTGACCACGCGCCAGCCGTCGCCGGCTGTCGGGGACAACAGCACGTCCAGCGCGCGCTCGTTCTCGATGCGCTTGATCGGCGCCGTCCAGGCCGCCGCCATCTGGAACGGCGTCTTGTTGTTCAGGCCGCCGTGCTGGTCGTGCTGGTAGATGTCCTGGCACCACTGGTCGCAGAACTTCTGCAGCTCTTCCGGCGTCATGCGCATCTCGACCGTCTCGCCCCGCGTCATCAGCCGCTGGGCGAAGGACTTGCGGGCCTCGATCGCCTTGCGCTCGGCAACGTTGTGACCGATGAAGCCGGCCTGCAGCTCCAGCAGGTCGTGGCTGAAGGTGCGGAAGGCGCGCTCGATGTGCGGCTTGCTCTCGGGCGTGAACGGCGGGCAGATGTCGGTCTCGACGCCCAGGGCGTCATAGGCCCGGCGCATGTGCCGGCTGATGTAGTCGGCGCCGTTGTCGATGCGCACGCTCTCCGGCACGCCCCACGCCATGATGGAGGCGCGGAAGGCGCTGGCGATCGCGGCGGCCGACGACGTCCGCGACACCAGCAGGCGCAGGCGGCGGGAGTACACGTCGATGATGCCGATCAGGGCGTGGCGCTGGTTGTCCGCCAGCAGCAGGTCGGCCGGTGTGCTGTCCATCTCCCACACCTGGTTGAGGCGGATGATGCCCTCCGACCGCGAGCCCGAGGCGGCCTTGTACTTCGAGCGCCAGGCGTCCGGGTTCATGACCTTCTCGAACAGCTGCTTGTTGCGCTCCTTCCAGCGCTCCATGAAGCGCTGCACCGACCGCAGGGACGGCAGCTCACGGTCGCTGAAACGGGCCTTCAAGCCCTTGTAAACCAGCGCCGATGACACGTGCGGCGCATCGGCCAGCAGGCCGAGGACGAAGGTCTGCATCTCCTGGTCGGTGTCCAGGATGCCGGTGCCGGCGCGGTTGCCGTAGCGCGGCGCCAGCCCGGCCAGGCCGTGCTCGGCCATCGCCTTCTCCCACTTGCGCAGGGCGTTCTTGCTGACCTGCGGCACCTGGTCGCGGACCCACGGCGCCACCGGGATGACACGCTCGCTGTAGAGCGCGCAGAACTCCAGCCGGGCCTTCTCCTGCCCCAGGCCGCAGGTGTCGCGGTAGGCGTGGAAGGCGCGCACCACGGCCGCCTTGGCCTCCATCTCCGCCAGGTGCTTCTCGGGCATCGTGGCGACGTTGACGTTCTGCGGCGCCGGGCCGACGCTCTTGCGCTTCGGCGGGGTCGGCTTCTCATAGTCGCCGGCCTCGGCCGCCGCCCGGCGGGCGAGCTCCAGGCGGGCCTCCTCGGGCAGCGCCGAAAGGGGATACTCCCGACCGCCGCCGCGAGCCGCGCGCTGGCGGCTCTCCCACCCGCCGCGGGTGGCCTGCCCGCGGATGCCGCGCTCGGTGGAGGCGATGGCCGGCAGCTGCAGGTCGGCCAGCTCGGCCGCCGTGAACCAGTCCTTCATGGTGTCCCCCGGCGGTGCTTGCGGCGCACGGCGATGCGCTGGTCCAGGCGGTCCAGCTCGGCCGCCAGCGCTTCGCGGCGGTCGACGTCCATGGCCTCATCGATGGCGGGCAGGTACTTCTTCTCGACCACCGCCAGGCCGAACGGCTCGGCCAGCAGCTGCAGCAGGCGGATGTCGCCGGTGGCGTGCACCAGCCCCATGAAGCGCACCACGTTGATGACGTGGTCCTCGCGGGCCTCCGACGCATAGGCGTCCAGCATGTTCTTGCCGGTGGTCTCGCCCAGGTAGTCGGTCATCTCCTGGGCGACCTCGTCGCGGTTCTTGCCGCAGTCCTTCAGGGCCACGGCGACCGCCTTGGAGATCTGCGCCCGCAGGGTCGCGGCGCGCACATGATCGACCTCGAAGCGGTGCACCACCTTCGGCGGCTCCCAGTTCAGCAGGTCGAGCGTCCGATCATCCCCCCGGATACGCATGTCAGGCTTGCTCCCGGTCTTGGGTTGGGCGGGCCGCCATGGGCAAACCCATGACGGCCGCGCCCGCATCCCCTACACTCGGTGTCGCCAAACAACCTTGAGTAAGGGGATTGACCATGAGCGAGAACGAATTCGAGAAGGCGTTGCAGATGAAGGTGCAGGCGTATGCAGCACCGGCAGTGGAAGGTGCGATCCAGGCCATGCACTTCGCCCTCGTGCATACCTTGCAGGAACTGGTCCGCGCAGGATCGCTCCCGGACGCGGCCATTGAGACCATCGTCTCGCGCATGGAGAGCGGTGCGGCGGAACTGGAGCGACGGTCGGAAGGCGAAGGCTCGGAAACGGCGAAGCAGATTGCGCGCATGACCCTAATCCTCCGCCACTCGTTCAGCATCGGCGGCGGATCGAAGAACTAGCCGCATCTGCTCGACGGTGAAGGGCGGGAGCGCTGTGATGCGCTCCCGCGCCTTGCGCTCGTTGTCCGCCACAAGATCGAGGAGGCGCCGTTCGACAAGGACAGGGCAGATGTTCATGCCGCCCTCGCTTCTTGACGTTCACATTCGTTTTGATTGCGGATACCCTTCAGACGGTTACGGACCCGCGGATGGCGGGGCGTGCCGTCCGGCTCGTAGCGGTCGGGCCACAGCACTTGCGCCGGAACGCCGAGGAACTCGGCGATCACCTGTTCACCCGTGAAGCACGGGGTGTTCAGGGCGACCCGGCAGGTGCTGGAGCCCAGGCCGTTGGACAGGGCAAGGTCGGTCACGGTGGTGCCGCGCTTGCGGATCGCCGCCTTGATGTCCTCCTTGTGCCAGCCCTTCGGACGTCGCTTCGCCATCGGGTTCGTCTCCATCTCGCGCCGGCCTGGCAGGGCCGGTTTTTGTCGGTGTCAATTCAAAACATCTGTTCTGACAATGCCGACGTTAAACGGCTGCGTCAACGGGAAAAATCGGTTCCGACTTGCGAGATGTGCCGTCCTTCGTCGGTATCGCGGAAAATGGTGGTATGTCAGACACTTATGATAAGTCGGAAGAGAATAGGGGGAAGAGCGCCGCCGTTCCGGGTTACAGCCCGGAAGTCGGAAGCCGTCTCTCAACGGCCATTGAACGGATCGGCGGCCTGCGCGCGACCTCGACGATTGTCGGCGTCACCGACGAGCAGATTGGAAAATGGCGCGACGGGAAGGCGAAACCGCAATTCTTCGCAATGGCTCGCATGGCTGAAGCCGCCGGCGTCTCGCTCGAATGGCTCGCCGGCGGTGATGTCCCGATGGAGCGCAGGCATGCGTCGGCACCGCCGGTAGAGGCTGAGCCTCCGCTGGCGGTTGAAGGGCGAGCGGTGGCCGTCGACGAGGACCTGATGGGCCTGCTCGTCGACGGCATCATCGCCGTCTATCGTGAGGAAAACGTAGGGCTTCCGCCGCGCGACCTGGGGCGCCAGGCGGCCCGCATGCACGCCGACCTGGTCGGCGCCTACGACGACCCGAACGACCGCAAGGTCGCCGTGAAGGGCATGCTCGCCCAGCTGCGCCGCGACCTCCGCGAAGCCCCGGTCGGCGCCGAGAGTAAACGCCGGGCCTGAGGATCGTCAGAGCGCGGCAGGCTGGAACCTATCGACACCGTGAGCGGTGGGCAATATCTTTGGTGGTAGCCGGGCGCCGCGGTACCGTCACCCGCTTCGACGGGGCCTCTTTCGCCCTCCGCGTCGACCCTGGGGCGCCTCCACGACCATCTGTCGCAAAGGCCGTTTTCGGTGCGTCACATGGTTTTGGAGCAGGTCCCCACCGAAGGCGCCCCGAACCCCAGGGTTTCTGCGGTGTCTCGATACGTCCCGGTAATTCTCGGAATATCCCGGTCCTCTCCAAGACCATCTGTCGTGTCACAGCTGCCTTATTGCGGCAATCCGATTAATAGAACCGAATGGTCAAGCCGAACTCAATCAGAGGGGGGCAGAGTTCTTTCCTGAAATGGCGCGCCCTACAGGATTCGAACCTGTGACCTACCGCTTAGAAGGCGGTTGCTCTATCCGACTGAGCTAAGGGCGCCCTGGGTCCGGAGCTGTCAGAACCGGCCGATGCGGGGCCGGTCCGACCGGAAATTGTCCGCGTAGCTCTTGGGCGTGACGCGGCGCGTATGGCTCTCGGCCACGTCGCAGGCCCACCCCTTCTTCTCCGCGAAGGCGATGGCCGCCTCCTTGCTGTCGAAGCGCAGGCGGACCTGGTTCAGCGTGTCGCCCGAGGAAATCCAGCCCATCAGCGGCTCGGCGCGGCGCGGTGTCTCGATCTCGTATTCCAGGAGCCAGCCGCTGGTCTTGGCACGCCCCGACTGCATCGTCGTCTTGCTGGGCTGGTAGATCCGGACCTTCATGACCGCAAGCCGCCTCTCATCCTCGGGAGGGGCCCCGTGGACCCCGGAAGTGCGCCAGCGGGCCGGCGCGGGAAGCTGGTCGGAGCGAGAGGATTCGAACCTCCGGCCTGCTGGACCCAAACCAGCCGCGCTACCAGACTGCGCTACGCTCCGTCATGGTGGAGATACACCACGCTCCCGGCCGGGGCAAGGCCACCGGCCCCGACCGTTCGGATGATCAAGGCCGGACTGTCCGTCCGGACGGGCGTGGGGCAGGTCAGCCGGCCTCACCGGCCGCCGCCTTACCGGCCGCCATCGGGGGCTTCAGCCGCAGGCTCCCCGGCGCCATCACCAGAATGTTGCCCCCCACCGCCAGCATCAGGCCCAGGGCCGCGGACAGGTTCCACTGGTAGTCTTCGAACAGGGTGGAGATGACCAGGGCCAGGATCGGCGTCATCACCGCCGTATAGCCGGCCCGGTCCGCCCCGATCCGCCCCAGCAGCGTGAAATAGCTGAGGAACGCGGCGACCGACCCGAACAGGGCGAGGTACAGCAGCGACAGCACATAGGGCAGCGACGGGTCGAAATCGAACGGCACACCACGGACGACCGCGGTCAGCGCCGTCAGGGCGGCGCCGCCCAGCATGCCCCAGGCGGTGGCCGCCACCAGCGGCACCTGCGCCCGGCGGGCCTTGGACACGGCCATGTTGCCGAGCGAAGCGCAGTAGTTCCCCAGGAAGACCAGCCCCAGGCCCAGCAGCGTGCCACCGACCCAGCCGTGTCGCTCGATCTCCGGAGAGAACAGCAGCAGCACGCCCCCCACACCCATCAGGCCGCCGAGCAGCACCGCCGGGCGCATCGGCTGGCCGAGGAATATCCGCGAATTCAGCACGTTCATCAGGCTGAGGGTCGATCCGGCGACCGCCACCAGACCCGACGGGAGAAGCCCGGTCGCCTTGTAGATCAGCAGGTAGTTCAGCGAGAAGGTGAAGACCCCGGTGACCAGGATGGCGGGCCAGCCGGCGCGCGGCGGCAGCAGGCGCTGCCGCGTCACCGCCAGCCAGCCCAGCATCAGCGAACCGGCCAGGGCGAAGCGGTACGTCACCGAGACGGCGGGGTCCACGACGCCGAGCTGGAACTCGATGGCATACCAGGTGGAGCCCCAGATCAGCACGGCGGCGGCGTAGAGGACCGGATTGGAGGACATGGCGGCGGACCGGAAGACGGGCGTCCGGGCGGAGATGGCACCGGCGGCGGGACCCCGGTCCCGCCCGGACGGTGATAGCATCCGATTGTTGCGCCGGTGACAGGTCAGGTGCCGCGTCCTATGAATGGGTGATCTGCACCACCGGCGCGGGAGGGTCCGATGTCGCCGCGAACCATCGGGATGGACGACCGGCTCTATGCCTATTACCGCGCCACCTCGGTGCGGGAACCGGCGGTCCTGGCCCGCCTGCGCGAGGAAACCGCAGCGCTCGGCAGCCAGGCGTCGATGCAGATCGCCCCCGAACAGGGGCAGTTCCTGGCGCTGCTGGTGGAACTGACCGGCGCCGTGCGTCTGCTGGAGGTAGGCACCTTCACCGGCTATTCCGCCCTCGCCTGCGCGCTGGCGCTGCCGCCGCAGGGGCGCCTGATCTGCTGCGACGTGTCGGAGGAGTGGACCGCGGTTGCGCGGCGCTACTGGGCCGAAGCCGGCATCGCCGACCGGATCGAGCTGCGGCTGGGGCCGGCGCTGGACACGCTCGACGCGCTGCTGGCCGAGGGGCTGGGGGAGACGTTCGACATGGTCTTCATCGACGCCGACAAGCCCAACTACGATACCTACTACGAACAGGCGCTGCGCCTCGTCCGGCCGGGCGGGCTCGTGGCGCTGGACAACACGCTCTGGAGCGGCCGGGTCGCCGACCCGGCGGACACGACGCCCCGGACGGAGGCGATCCGGGCGCTGAACGCCAAGCTGGGGCGGGACGAAAGGGTCTCGCTCTGCCAGGTGCCGATCGGCGACGGCCTGACCCTGGCGCGGCGACGCTGACGCCGGCCCCCCGGATCAGACGTCCAGATCGACCACATGCACCTCGCGCGTCGCCACCATCAGGCCATGGATGTAGGCGGCGATCTTGGTGGCACGGTCGCTGTGCAGCATCAGCAGGCGCCGCACCTCCTCCCGCAGGCGGCGGCGGTTCTCCCGCTCGTCCGCCGGCAGTTCCGGGCTCGGCGCGGGAGCCATGGCGGCGGCGGCGGTGTCCGCCGCCTCTTCCGGCGAGGGCGGCGGCGGAACCGGCTGGTCCGGGGAGCGCAGCGACTGGCGCTGCACGAATCCACGCAGATTGTCCCGCACCAGAGCCTTCTGGTCAGGCTCCAGTTCCCGGATCTCGTGGACCTCCTTCATCAGGAAGTCGAAAAGGGCACGCCGGCGACGGTTCGCATCGCTGCCCGAGCGGCGGTCGTGGCGGTCGCTGATGGCCGCCACGGGCGCAACCCTCACATCCGGCCGGACAGGGGCGGCCGGTTGCTGAAGCGGCGGCACATGGTTGGGAACCCAGACCATGGGCACAGTTTAAAGGTTGTCACGCCTTCCGGTCCATCGGATTTACGGAAGACGTCGCTACCCCTTTAGGACGGGATCGCCCGCGACAGATCCGTCTGTCCCGCAGAAATTCTGATGATGTCCGGGAATGTCCCGGAAGAAATCTGCCGCGGATTCCGGAATTACTTTCCCTTCTCGAAGGCACTGTGGACAACGCGGTCACCGGGTCTGATTCCCAGCTTGGCCGCCAGCCCGCCGCCGATCTCCAGAACGCCCAGGATGGGGCCGTCCGATGGCAGCGGCGTCTCGTCCAGCGGCCGGGCCTCGGCCGCGATGTTCACGATCCGCCCGTCCGCCGCGATGAAGATGATATCCAGCGGAATCAGCGTATTGCGCATCCAGAACGAGGCCGGCTGCGGCCGGTCGTAGAGGAAGAGCATGCCGGACGCGGGATCAAGGTGATCCCGGTACATCAGGCCGCGCGCCTGATCCTGAGGAGTCAGCGCCAGTTCCACCTCGAAGCGGTGGCTGCCGCCGGAGGCGGTTTCGACAAGAACGCTGGAACGGTCCAGCCGCGCCGCCGCCGGCAGCGCGATACCGAAAACCAGCAGGAACGGGAGAAGGCGGCGGAGAAAGGTCTGCATCCCTTGCAGATACTCCAGCAGGAGACCGGAGTAAACGGGCAGCCCGGAGCGAACCGGACGGCTGTGCCGTTGGCAAGCGGACGGATGTGCGGAACAGCGCCGCATAGCAGCTTGACAAGCCTTTCCCGGCGGAGAATGGGTATACTCCGGAGGCCGGCTGGGGAAATCTCCGGTCTTGGAAGCGTTGGCCGACAATGACGGCCCGTCCTCCCACGGATCGGAGTACTACTGCATTGCGCCTGCTGAAAACGCTCACCCTGGCCTTCGCCCTTCCTCTTGTTTCCGTCTTACCGGCCCAGGCCGCCGAAGGAGCGGTGCAGACAGCACCCCTGGAGGCGGCTACAGCCCATCTCGACGGGGCCGATCTCAGCCTTTTCTGGGGCATCCCCTTCGTCGGCATCCTGCTTTCCATCGCTCTGATGCCTCTGCTTCTGCCCAGGCTGTGGCATCATAATTTCGGCAAGGTCGCCGTCTTCTGGGCGCTGGCATTCGCCATCCCTTTCGCCGCCGTCGAAGGCATCGACATCGCGGGATACGAACTGCTGCATACGCTGCTGCTCGACTACCTGCCCTTCCTGATCCTGATCTTCACCCTGTTCGTCGTGTCTGGCGGCATCCTGGTTTCAGGGAACCTGATCGGAACACCGAACACCAACCTGTCGCTGCTGGCCTTCGGGACGGTGATCGCAAGCCTCGTCGGCACGACCGGCGCCTCGATGCTGCTGATCCGGCCGCTGCTGCGGGCAAACCAGGAACGCAAGACGAAGGTCCATGTCTTCGTCTTCTTCATCTTCCTGGTATCCAACATCGGCGGTTCGCTGACCCCACTGGGCGACCCGCCGCTCTTCATCGGCTATCTGCAAGGCGTGGACTTCGGCTGGACGGTCGAGCACATGTTCGGCCCCATGATGCTGATGTCGGTGGTCCTGCTGGCGGTGTTCTATCTGATCGACAGCATCGCCTGGCGGCGCGAGGGCCTGCCCATGCCCGAGGAGGAATCCCGCCAGATCCGCATCCAGGGCGGACACAACATCCTCTACCTTGCCGGTGTCGTCGGAGTCGTCCTGACGACCGGCCCGTGGGAACCCGAATGGTCGCTGCACATCTGGCACCTTAGCTTCCCCCTCGACAGCCTGGTCCGCGATGTGGCGCTGATCGCCATCGCGGCGATGTCGCTCAAGTCCACGCGCAGGAGCATCCGTGTCGAGAACGCCTTCACCTGGACTCCCATCCAGGAAGTGGCGATTCTCTTCCTCGCCATCTTCCTCACCATGATTCCGGCCCTCGCCATTCTGCGGTCCGGGACCGACGGCGCGCTCGCAGGTCTGGCGCACTTCGTCACAGGCCCCGATGGCAACCCGATCCCCGCCGCCTACTTCTGGCTGACGGGAGCCCTCTCGAGCTTCCTTGATAACGCGCCGACCTATCTGGTCTTCTTCAATCTGGCCGGAGGCGATCCGGAGATTCTGATGGGACCGTTGGCAACAACGCTGGCCGCGATCTCCGCCGGCGCGGTCTTCATGGGGGCGAATACCTATATCGGTAATGCGCCCAACTTCATGGTTAAGTCGATCTGCGAGGAACAGGGCATCCGGATGCCCAGCTTCTTCGGTTACATGGCATGGTCCCTTGTCTGCCTGGGACCGTTGTTCATTGTGCTGACATTCCTGTTCTTCCACCCTGCCTGATCGACGCAGGCACAACCGCACGGCCGCGGTGGACGTCCGGGAAGGTTCCGACCCGGTGCGTCCCCGCAGGACCGCGGCCCGGGCCCCGCTTGCCGGGGCTCCGTAACGGGTTTACCGTCCCGGATATCCGATCGGCTTGCCAGAGGGAGCCGCACCATGGATATCAACGGCGAATACCGCATCGACGCACCGCGCGAGCATGTCTGGTTGGCGCTGAACGATCCCGAGGTGCTGCGCCAGTGCATTCCGGGGTGCGAAGCTCTTGAGCAGACTTCCGACACCGGGTTCGCCCTCAAGGCCAAGGTCAAGATCGGTCCCGTCAGCGCCCGTTTCGCCGGCAAGGTCACCCTGACCGACCTTGACCCGCCGAACGGCTATTCTCTTTCCGGTGAGGGTCAGGGCGGTGCGGCCGGCTTCGGCAAGGGCATCGCCAGGGTCGCGCTGACACCGGAAAGCGACAGCATCACCATCCTGACCTATACGGCCGAGGCACAGGTCGGCGGCAAGCTCGCGCAGTTGGGCTCCCGCCTGATCCGGGGCACGGCCCGCAAGATGGCGGACGACTTCTTCAATAAGTTCCACGAAATCCTGGGGGTGCCCGTGAAATCCCTGACCCAACCCGAAACCGCCGACGAAGCTGCGACCGAACTGCTGGTCGAAACGGCCGAAGAGGTCGAAGCCGCGCCGGAAGTCCCTTCCTCCGGAGTCCCCGGTCTGGCCTCGGTGCCGCTGGTGACGCGCCCGGACAGCGTCGCCCAGGTGGACGAGGAGACCGCGCCCGTCCTGAACGAGCTGGCCGAACCGCACCACCGGCTTGACGACGAGACGGAGGAACCCGGCCCGGCCCCCGAACCGGCAGCGGACCCTGTGGCAACTGAGCCCGTGGCAGCTGAGCCCGCGACGGTTGCGGAGAGCCCGGCACCCGCGGTCGATGCCGCACCGCGCGAGCCCGCCCCGACGCCGCAGGCCTCTCCGGATGCGCCCTTCGGGTTGCGCCCGGCGGTCTGGGTGCCGCTGCTTCTGCTTGTGCTTCTGGTGCTGGTCATGCTCGTCTGAGCAGAACCGGCTGCCTTGACCGGCAAGCGCCCCCCGGGATACGCTCACCTTGAATCCCTGACTGCCCTGGATTCTCCGGCCCGAATCATCCGGCGGGGACAAGCCGGCACCGGTCCGTGAAGGTGAGAACGCCACGAACCGGGAGGGCGCATGCCGATCACCGTTTCCCTGACCGTCAACGGCCGGCCCGTCTCACGCGAGGTCGAGCCGCGGACCCTGCTTGTCCAGTTCCTGCGTGATGAGCTGGGTCTTACCGGCACCCATGTCGGCTGCGACACCAGCCAGTGCGGGGCCTGCGTCGTCCATGTGGATGGCCGCTCGGTGAAGAGCTGCACCCTGCTGGCAGCCAGTGCCGACGGGACCAGCGTCACCACCATCGAAGGACTGGCAGCCCCCGACGGCGCCCTGCACCCGATGCAGGCCGCCTTCCGCGAGAACCACGGGCTGCAGTGCGGCTTCTGCACCCCCGGCATGGTGATGAGCGCGGTCGAGCTGTTGCACCGCACCCCATCCCCCAGCGAGACCGAGGTCCGCGGCTGGCTGGAGGGGAACATCTGCCGCTGCACCGGCTACCACAACATCGTCCGGTCCGTGCTGGCCTGCGCGGAAGAGATGCGCGGCGGCGCGGCGGCGGCGGCCGAGTAGGTCGCCCTCCCCTCGGCGCCGCAGCCGGTTGCAGACGCGACCGGCACACACGACGACCAGCACAAACGACGGCCAGCACACACGACGACAGAGCGGATTTCCGGCCCAGGCGCCCGACAGAGGCTCCGGGCCTTCGTCCCCCAGGGAGGACACGCATGACCGCACCCCTCGATACCGCTCCGACCGGCATCGGCGCCGCCGTGCGCCGCCGCGAGGACCAGCGCTTCCTGACCGGCCGCGGCACCTACACCGACGACATCAACCGCCCCGGCCAGCTCCACGCCTATATCCTGCGCAGTCCGCACGCGCACGCCCGCATCCGGTCGATCGACACGGCCGACGCGCTGCAGGCGCCCGGCGTGGTCGCGATCTTCACCGGGGCCGACATGGCGGCGGACAAGGTCGGCTCCCTGCCCTGCGGCTGGCTGATCCACAACAAGGACGGCACACCGATGGCGGAGCCGCCGCACCCGCCGCTGGTGCCGGATGTCGCCCGCCATGTCGGCGACCAGGTAGCGGTGGTCATCGCGCAGACGCGCAACCAGGCCAAGGATGCGGCCGAACTGATCCTGGTGGACTACGAGCCGCTGCCCTCCGTCGTCGCCACGGCCGAGGCCGACGCGCCCGAGGCTCCGCAGGTGCATCCGCAGGCACCGGGCAACATCTGCTACGACTGGCACATCGGGGACCGCGAGGCGACGGAAGCCGCCTTCGCCCAGGCGGCCCATGTCACCACGCTGGATCTGGTGAACAACCGCCTTGTCCCCAACGCCATGGAGCCGCGCGCCTATATCGGCGAGTATGACCGGGCGACGGACGAGACGACGCTCTGGACCACCAGCCAGAATCCGCACGTCATCCGCCTGCTGATGGGCGCCTTCGTGCTGGGCATCCCCGAGCACAAGCTGCGCGTGGTGGCGCCCGACGTCGGTGGCGGTTTCGGCTCCAAGATCTACCATTACGCCGAGGAGGCGATCGTCACCTGGGCGGCGCGCCGGCTCGGGCGGCCGGTCAAGTGGGTGGCGGAGCGCAGCGAGGCGTTCATGTCCGACGCCCACGGCCGCGACCATGTCACCCGCGCGCAACTGGCCCTGGATGCGGACGGGCATTTCCTGGGCCTGCGGGTCCGGACCACGGCGAACATGGGCGCCTATCTCAGCACCTTCTCCACCTCCATCCCGACCTATCTCTACGCCACGCTGCTGGCCGGCCAGTACAGGACGCCCGCCATCTATGCGGAGGTGAAGGCCGTCTTCACCCACACCGTACCCGTGGATGCCTACCGCGGCGCCGGTCGGCCGGAGGCGTGCTACCTGCTGGAGCGGCTGGTGGACATGGCGGCGCGGGAGACGGGCATCGACAGGGTGGAGTTGCGCCGGCGCAACCTGATCCCGAAAGAGGCGATGCCCTATGCCACGCCGGTCGCCCTGACCTATGACAGCGGCGACTTCGTGAAGAACCTGGACGATGCGCTGGCGCTGGCCGACCATGCCGGCTTCCCCGCCCGCAAGGCCGCCTCCGCCCGGCAGGGCAAGCTGCGCGGCCTGGGCATCTGCGCCTACATCGAGGCGTGCGGCATCGCCCCGTCGAACGTGGCCGGCGCCCTGGGCGCGCGTGCCGGTCTTTACGAGAGTGCCGAGGTCCGCTTCCACCCGACCGGGTCCGTCACGGTCTTCACCGGATCGCACAGCCACGGCCAGAGCCATGAGACGACCTTCGCCCAGATCGTCGCCGACCGGCTGGGTGTGCCCATCGAGACTGTCGAGATCGTCCACGGCGACACCTCCAAGGTGCCCATGGGCATGGGCACCTACGGCTCCCGCTCGCTGGCGGTCGGCGGCTCGGCCATCGCCAAGGCGATGGACAAGGTGGTGGCCAAGGCCCGCAGGATCGCCGCCCACATGATGGAGGCGGCGGAAGGCGACATCGAGTTCAAGGACGGCCGCTTCACCGTGGCCGGCACCGACCGCTCCATCGGCATCGCCGACGTCGCCCTGTCTGCCTATGTCCCGCACAAGTTCCCGCTGGATGAACTGGAACCCGGCTTGGACGAGCAGGCCTTCTACGACCCGAAGAACTTCACCTTTCCCAACGGCACCCAGATCTGCGAGGTGGAGATCGATGCCGACACCGGCGTGACCCGCGTTGTCTCCTTCATCGCGGTGGACGATTTCGGCCGCATCATCAACCCGATGGTGGTCGAGGGGCAGGTGCATGGCGGCGTCGTCCAGGGCATCGGCCAGGCGCTCTATGAGAACTGCGTCTACGATCCGGAGAGCGGCCAGCTCCTGACCGGCTCCTTCATGGACTACTGCATGCCGCGGGCGGACGACGTGCCGTTCATGACGGTGAAGACGAACGAGCACGCCCCCTGCACGCACAACCCGCTGGGCGTGAAGGGCTGTGGCGAGGCCGGCACGATCGGCGGGGCCGCCTGCGTGATGAACGCCGTGGTCGATGCCCTCTCGGACCTGGGCATCCGCCATCTCGACATGCCGGCCACACCCGAACGGGTCTGGCGCGCCATCCGATCCGCCCGTTCCGTCCCCGCCGCGGCCGAGTGAGGGAGCCCGCCATGTACAGCTTCGAGTACCACAGGCCCCTGTCCCTTGCCGCTGCGGCCGCCCTGCTCCAGGGCCGGGAGGACGCGAAGCTGCTGGCCGGGGGGCAGACGCTGTTGCCCACCCTGAAGCAGCGGCTGGCCCAGCCCACGGATCTGATCGACCTCGGCCGTATCCCCGAGATCAGGGGGATCTGTCCCGAAGGCGACGGTGTCAGCATCGGCGCCGGCACCACCCATCACGAGGTCCAGTTCGATCCGACCGTCACGGCCACGATCCCGGCGCTGGCCGAACTGGCCGGTCTGATCGGTGACCCGCAGGTGCGCAACCGCGGCACGCTCGGCGGCTCCATCGCCAACAGCGACCCGGCCGCCGACTACCCCGCCGCCCTTCTGGCGCTGGGCGCCACGGTCCGCACCGACCGACGGGAAATCGCGGCGCGCGACTTCTTCACCGGCCTGTTCGAGACAGCCCTGGAACCGGGGGAGATCGTCGTGGCCGTGCATTTCCCCCGGCCGGAGCGGGCGAAGTACACGAAGTTCCGCAACCCGGCCAGCCGCTACGCCGTCGTCGGCGTCTTCGTGGCCGTGAGCGGGGACGGGGTGCGCGTGGCCGTGACGGGGGCCGGCGCCTGCGTCTTCCGCTGGACGGAAGCCGAGCGCGCCCTGGCGGCCGACTTCTCCCCCGCCGCGCTGGACGGGCTGACGGTCGATGCCTCGGACCTCAACAGCGACCTGCACGCCAGCGCGGAGTACCGGGCGCATCTGGTCCGGGTCATGGCACAGCGCGCGGTGGCGGGCGCGTGACCAGCGGCACCATGCCCCGCGCACTTCTGTCCCGCGCGCTTCCCGGCTCGGTCGAGGAGACCCTGGCCTTGCTGCAGGCCGGGGACTATGTCGCCGACCGCGCCCTGGCGACGGCCCTGTTCCTGGCGCTCAAGCTGAATCGCCCGCTGTTCCTGGAGGGCGAAGCGGGCGTCGGCAAGACGGAGGTCGCCAAGGTCCTGGCCGGCACGCTGGGGCGCCGGCTGCTCCGTCTGCAATGCTACGAGGGGCTGGACATCGCGTCTGCCGTCTACGAATGGAACTATCCGCGCCAGATGATCGCCATCCGGCTGGCGGAAGCGGCCGGCGACCGCGACCGGGCGGCGCTGGAGAAGGACATCTTCGCCCGCGACTTCCTGATCGAACGGCCCGTCCTCCAGGCGCTGGAGCCACGCCCGGAGGGGCCGCCCGTGCTGCTGATCGACGAACTGGACCGGGCGGACGAGCCGTTCGAGGCGTTCCTGCTGGAAGTGCTGTCCGACTGGCAGGTGACGGTGCCCGAACTGGGCACCATCCGGGCGGAGGAGCCGCCGCTCGTGATCCTCACCTCCAACCGGACGCGGGAGATCCACGACGCGCTGAAGCGGCGCTGCTTCTACGCCTGGGTGGACTATCCGGGCGCGGCGCGGGAGCTGGAGATCCTCCGGCGCAAGGCGCCCGGCGCGCCCGAACGGCTGGCGGCGGAGGTGGTGGGTTTCGTCCAGGCCCTGCGACGGCAGGACCTGTTCAAGCTGCCCGGCGTGGCGGAGACGCTGGACTGGGCGCAGGCGCTGGTACAGCTCGACAAGCTGGAACTGTCCCCGGAGACGATCAACGACACGCTGGGCACGCTGTTGAAGTACCAGGACGACATCGCCCGCATCCAGGGGTCCGAGGCCGCCCGCATCCTGACCCAGGTGCGGACGGAACTGGCGACGGCGCGGCTGGGCCAGGAGGGCGCATGACCGCTCCCTCCCGCCTGCTGGACAATCTGGTGCATTTCGGCCGGGCCCTGCGCGCCGCCGGGCTGCCGGTCGGCCCCGGGCAGGTTCTGCGGGCCGTGGAGGCGGTGGAGGCGGTGGGGCTGGGCGACCGCCGGGACTTCTACTGGACCCTGCACGCCGTCTTCGTCACCCGCCGCGACCAGCGGGAACTGTTCGACCAGGCGTTCCATCTGTTCTGGCGCAACCCGCAGATTCTGGAGCGGATGCTGGACCTGCTGCTGCCGACCGTGCGTGCCGAACTCCAGCCCCAGGGACCGGACCTCTCCCGCCGGGTGGCCGACGCCTTCGGCCGCCCCGATGCGGGGGAGAGCCCGCGGGACGCCGCGGAAGAGGTGACGATCGACGCTACCCTCACCTTCTCCGCCGAGGAACGGTTGCAGACCCTGGACTTCGAGAAGATGACCGCGGCGGAGGTCGCCGCCGCGAAACAGGCCATCGCCCGGATGCGGCTGTCGCTCCCGGAAGTGCGCACGCGGCGCTCCGAACCGGCGCGGGCCGGCCGGCGGGCCGACCTGCGCGCGACCCTGCGCCGGAGCCTGCGCACCGGCGGGGCGCTGGTGGAGATCGCCCGCCGCCGGCCGCGGACCCGGCACCCGCCGCTGGTGGTGCTCTGCGACATCTCCGGGTCGATGGGTCAGTACAGCCGGATGCTGCTGCACTTCCTGCACGCCGTCACCAACGACCGCGACCGCGTGCACTGCTTCCTGTTCGGAACGCGGCTCAGCAACATCACCCGCCATCTGCGTACCCGCGACGTGGACCTGGCGCTGGAGAAGGTCGGCAGGACCGTGCAGGACTGGTCAGGCGGCACCCGGATCGGCCAGTGCCTGCACGAGTTCAACCGCGTCTGGTCGCGCCGCGTCCTGGGCCAGGGGGCGCTGGTGCTGCTGATCACCGACGGTCTGGACCGCGACGCGGCCGAGGGACTTTCGGCCGAGATGGAGCGGCTGCACCGGAGCTGCCGCCGCCTGATCTGGCTGAACCCGCTGCTGCGCTGGGAGGGGTTCGCGCCTAAAGCGTCGGGTGTCCGCGCGATGCTGCCCCATGTCGATGACTTCCGTCCGGTGCATAATCTGCGCAGCCTGTCGCAACTCGCCGCCGTGCTCGCCCCCGCGGGGCCGCGGCGGGCACCCGGGATGGAGCGCTGGCTCGGGGATACAGCACGAACGGAGGCCGCATGAGCACACTCTCCGCCGACACCACCCAGGTTCTGGCGCAGGCCGCGGACTGGCTGGAGAGCGGCCGTCGCGTGGCACTTGCCACCGTGATCGCCACCTGGGGGTCCTCTCCCCGCCCGGTCGGCAGCCAGATGGCCGTGGACGACACCGGCGCCATGGCCGGGTCCGTCTCCGGCGGCTGCATCGAAGGGGCCGTCGTCCATGAGGCCATGGCGACGCTCCGGGACGGCGAACCCCGCCTGCTCCAGTTCGGCGTCACCAACGAGAGGGCCTGGGAGGTCGGCCTTGCCTGCGGTGGGCAGGTCCAGGTCTATGTGGAGCCGGTGACGTGAAGCGCCGCATCTTCGACGCGCTGCGCCGCGCGACGGCGGCGAAGCTGCCCACCGCCCTGGTGACGGACCTCGGCACCGGAATGCAGACGCTCGTGCATCCGGAGCATGTGGAGGGCGACGCCGGGCTTGAGGACGAGCTGCTGGAGATGGTGCGGCAGGCCCTGCGGGAGGACCGCAGCGGCATCATCGAGTTCTACGAAGGCCGCTACTTCATCCAGGCCGTGAACCCGCCACTGCGCCTGATCCTGGTCGGGGCCGTCCACATCGCCCAGGCGCTGGCCCCCATGGCGGCGCTGGCGGGGTACGAGGTGGTGGTGGTCGATCCGCGCCGCGCCTTCGCCACGGATGCCCGCTTCCCCAGCGTGAGCCTGAACGGGGACTGGCCGGACGATGCGCTGCGGACGCTCGCACCGGACCGGCGCACGGCCGTCGTGACCCTGACGCACGACCCCAAGCTGGACGATCCCGCCCTGATCGCCGCGCTGGAATCCCCGGCCTTCTACATCGGCGCCCTGGGCAGCCGGAAGACGCATGCGGGCCGGCTGGCGCGGCTGCGGGAGGCGGGAGTCGCGGAGGACAGGCTCGCCCGCATCCACGGGCCGGTGGGGCTGGACATCGGTGCCCTGACCCCGGCGGAAATCGCCGTCGCCATCCTGGCCCAGGTTACGCTCGCCCTGCGCGGCGGCCCGAAGGCCCGGGCGGACGGGGCCTGAGATGCGCTTCGGCCCCCTGCCGCTGGCCGACGCCGCAGGGGCCGTTCTGGCCCATTCCCTGAAACTGCGGGACGTGACCTTCCGCAAGGGCCGCGTTCTGTCGGGGGAAGACGTCGCCACCCTGGCCGCGGCCGGGCTGGATACGGTGGTCGCGGCCCTGCCGGAGCCGGGCGACGTGGCGGAGGACGAGGCGGCGGCGCGTCTCGCCCGTGCGGTGGCCGGTCCGGGCCTGACGGTCAGCGCCGCCTTCACCGGCCGGGTCAACCTGTTCGCCGCGGTGGCCGGTCTTGCGGTCGTGGACAGGGAGCAGGTGGACCGCCTGAATCTGCTGCACGAATCCCTCACCCTCGCCACCCTGCCCGCCCACACGCCGGTGGAGGCGGGGCAGATGGTGGCGACGGTGAAGGTGATCCCCTTTGCGGCACCGGAAACGGCGATCGCAGCGGCGGAGGGTCTGGCGGCCCCCGCCCCCCTGCTGCACGTCGCCCCCTGGCAGGGGCTGCGGGCCGGTCTTGTGCAGACCCTGCTGCCGGGGCTGAAGCCGACCGTGCTGGAGAAGACCCAGGCCGCCACGCGCGACCGGCTGGCCGGTGTCGGCGCCATCCTGGCTGCCGAACGGCGGGTGCCGCACGAGGCCGCCGCCGTGGCCGCGGCGCTGACGGACCTGCACGATGCCGGCTGCACCCTGCTGCTGGTTGCCGGCGCCTCCGCCATCACGGACCGCCGCGACGTGGTGCCGGCCGGGATCGGGGCGGCGGGCGGCGAGGTGCTGCATTTCGGCATGCCGGTGGACCCGGGCAACCTCCTGCTGCTGGGCCGGATGGGGGGCGTGCCGGTGCTGGGCCTGCCCGGCTGCGCCCGCTCCCCCAGGCTGAACGGCTTCGACTGGGTTCTGCACCGGCTGGCCGCCGGTCTGGAGGTGACAGGCCCGGACATCATGCGCCTGGGCGTCGGCGGGCTTCTCTCGGAGATCCCGACCCGCCCGCTGCCGCGTGCCCAGGCGACCACTCCGCCCCGGGCGCCCCGGATCGCGGCGCTGGTGCTGGCGGCCGGCCTGTCGCGCCGGATGGGCCGGAACAAGCTGCTGGCCGATGTCGGCGGCGTCCCCCTGGTGACGCGCGCCGTGGACGCGGCGCTGGCCTCCCAGGTCCGGTCCGTCACCGTCGTCGTCGGCCACCAGCAGGATGCCGTCCGCGAGGCCCTTGCCGGCCGGGCTGTCCGGACCGTGGAGGCGGCGGAGCATGCCGCGGGCCTGAGCGCATCCCTGAAGGCCGGCCTGCGCGCCCTGCCGGAGGATGCGGACGGCGTGCTGGTGCTTCTGGGCGACATGCCGCGGGTGGGACCGGCGGCCATCGACCGGCTGATCGCCGCCTATGCTCCCGCCGAGGGCCGGGCCGTCTGCGTCCCCACCTGCCGCGGCCGGCGGGGCAACCCGGTGCTGTGGGACCGCCGCTTCGTCGCCGAGATGCTGGACCTGACCGGCGACACCGGGGCGAAAGCCCTGCTGGACCGCCATGCCGACCTGGTCTGCGAGGTGGAGATGCCGGATGACGGCGTGCTGGTGGACGTGGACACGCCGGAGGCGCTGGCGGCGCTTACGGGCGGGGCCATCACGGGTGGGGCCATCATGGGCGGGGAATGATCGCCGTTCCCCGCGTCCGCTCCTGCTCGATCACCACGGGCTCGGCCCGCCCGGCCGGTCTGGCGAGGGTGGCGACGAAATCCACCACCACCTCCGCCAGCCCGTGCTCCATCATGTCGTTGTGCCCGGCACCGGGCAGCCGGACGATGTATTTCGGCTCCGGCGCCGCCCGGAACAGGGTGTCGGACAGGGCGGCAGGCACCACCGCGTCCCGCTGCGCCACCACGACCAGCAGGGGGGCCGCGATCCGGTCGATGCGGGACAGGCTGTCATAGCGGTCGCGCAGCAGGAGACGCACGGGAAGGAACGGGTAATGCGCCGCGGCCACGTCGGTCATGGAGGTGTAGGGCGCCTCCAGCACCAGCCCGCCGACCCGGCGCTCCGTCGCCATCCGCACGGCCACGCCGGTGCCCAGCGATTCCCCGTAGAGCACCACCCGCTGCCCGGACACCCCCTGCTCCACCAGGAAATCGAGCTGGGCGCGGGCATCCGCCATCAGGCCAGGCTCGTCCGGCTGTCCGGGATTGCCGCCATAGCCGCGGTAGCCGGCCAGCAGAACACCGAACCCGGCGTCGCGCAGGACCCGGGCCTTGTCCGCCCGCAGCCCCAGGTGCCCGGCATTGCCATGGAACAGCACGACCGTGGGCCGACCGGCCGCGGCCGGGGCGTACCAGCCGTCGATGCCCACCCCGTCGGCCGTCGTCACGGTGACGACGCTGAAGTCCGGCAGGCCCCAGTCCGCCGGGACGACGACCGCGGTCGAGGGGAAGTACTGGAGCTTGCGCTGGTTGGCGTAGAGGGTGGCGAGACCGCCGCCGGCGACCAGGACGATCAGCACAAACAGCCAGAGCATCGTCCGGGTCCCCCTTCCCGTCATCCCGCAGCCGCCCGCTCGAACCCGGCCTGGAGCGCGTGGTAGCGGCTGTAGGGGCCGCCATGGCGGATCAGTTCGGCATGGGTGCCCCATTCCACCACCTTGCCGTTCTCCAGCACGTAGATGCGGTCGGCATCGATGATGGTGGAGAGACGGTGGGCGATCACCAGGGTCGTGCGCCCCTTCTGCAACCGCTTAAGCGCCTCCTGGATCGCGCGCTCGGACTCGCTGTCCAGCGCCGAGGTGGCCTCGTCCAGCAGCAGGACGGGGGCGTTCTTCAGCATGGCGCGGGCGATGGCGATGCGCTGGCGCTGACCGCCGGAGAGCTTCACCCCCTGTTCGCCCACCATCGTGTCGTAGCCGTCGGGCAGTTCCATGATGAAGTCGTGCGCCGCGGCATCGCGGGCGGCCTGCACGATCTCCGCCTCGCTGGCATCGGCGCGGCCATAGGCGATGTTGGCGCGGACCGTTTCATCGAACAGCGCCGTCTCCTGGCTGACGATGGCGATGTTGGCCCGCAGGGAGGCGAGCGTCAGGTCGCGCACATCATGCCCGCCGACCATTACCCTGCCGCCGATGACATCGTAGAAGCGGGGGATCAGGTTCAGTACCGTCGATTTGCCGGCCCCCGAAGCGCCGACCAGGGCAACCATGCGGCCGGCGGGCACCTCCAGGTCCAGCCCGTCCAACGCCTCGCGCCCGCCATCGTAGCGGAAATGGACATCCTGGAACCGCACGTCGTGGACGGCGCGCGGCAGCACGGCCGCATCGGGCCGCTCCACGATCTCGGGCTGCGTGTCCAGCACCTCGAACACCCGCTCGGCCGCGGCCAGACCGACCTGGAGCTGCGCGTTCAGCTTGCTGAGCTTCTTCATGGGGTCGAAGGCCAGCATGAAGGCGGTGATGAAGCTGAGCAGAGAGCCCGCGGAATTGGCGCCGCTGATGACCTGCATGCCGCCATAGACGATGACGGTGACGATGGCGATGCCGCTGACCACCTCGTTGATCGGGGTCAGCATGGCGGAGGTGCGGAATCCCTTGTTCGTCAGGCTGAACAGCTTCTCCACCATGCCGTCGACCCGGCGCACCTCATGCCCCTCCATGCCGTAGGCCTTGACATGGCGCACCCCTTGGAAGGTCTGGCCCAGGAAGGTGGCGAAGACGCCCAGTTCATGCTGGGTCCGCGCGGAGACCCGGCGCAGCCGGCGGCCGATCCGCGCCAGCGCGAAGGCCGCCAGCGGAAAAGCCGTGAAGGCGATGATCGAAAGCCCCCAGTCCTGATGGAACATGACGCCCACAAGGATCAGCAGCGACAGGGTGCTCTTGCCGATGCCGGTCAGACACTCCGCGACCGCGTTCCGCATCAGGCTGACATCGTTGACCAGACGGGAGATCAGGTTCCCCGACGGGTTCGCATGGAAATAGGCAAGATCGGCCTGCATGAGATGGCCGAAGAGCGCCGACTGCACATTGGCGACGATCCGCTGGCCGACACGGTTCAGCAGCACCGCATGCAGATATCCCGCAATCCCGCGCACGACGAAGGCCGCGAAGACGGCACCCGCCACCGGCCACAGGGCGGAGGCCCGCTGCTGGGTGAAGATGTCGTCGATCATCGGCTCCATGAGCTTGGCCAGCGCGCCGGTGGCGGCGGCATCGAGCGTCATCATGAAGAGCGCGAGCGCAAGGCTGGCCCGGTGCGGCAGCAGATAGCTGCCGGCAAGGCGCTTGACGAGCGGCCATGTCGCCGTGTGGCGGGAGGATTGGCTTGCGGATGAAGACAAGTCGGTTACCGGCAGACTGAACGGCACGAAGGGCCACCGTCGCCGGTGGCGTGGGTCTGAATAGCACAGATGGACGGGCGCTTCACTGCGGAAGCCCCGCACCCCCGCCCAGCCGCTGCCGCAGGTCACTGCCCCCTCCGGTCGGGGAGGAATGGAACCTGTCGGGGATAACCGGGTTTTAGGGGGGCAGAGGGACCCCGAACGGGAGACGGTGCCATGCCTGCACGACGGACAGCCGCTGCCTTCGTAACCGCCGCCCTGCTCATGACCGGATGCCAGCAGGGCACAGGGGGCGGGATCGACCGGGAGACGGTGGGCACCCTGGGCGGTGCGGCCGGCGGTGCCTTGCTGGGGTCCCAGATCGGCGGCGGTGGCGGGCGGACGGTGGCGACGGCCGTCGGTGCCGTTCTGGGCGCGTTGGCCGGGCGTGAGCTGGCCCGGAACCTCGGCGACAAGGACAAGGAACGTGCCATCGCCGCGGAGGAGGAGGCCGTGACCCGCAACGAGCAGATCACCTGGAACAATCCGGACACAGGCAACCGCGGAACGATCGCGCCGACGCGCAGCTACACGGACGACGCTGGCAACCTGTGCCGGGAGTATACTCATACCGTCCATGTGGACGGCCGGGCCGAGACGGCCCGGGGCACCGCCTGCCGCCAGGACGATGGAACCTGGCGACTGGTGGGCTGACGGAACACGCCGGAGTGCGTGAGGGGGCGACAGGGCCGGGGGCACGGTCCGCGAGTGGAGATCTGTCCGATGGTGAATGACATCCGTATGCGAGCGCTTCTGGCCTGCGGCATCGCCGTCCTGGTCTGGACGGCAACCCCGGCGATGGCGGGGGTCGATGAGGGGATCGCCGCCTATCAGGCGGGCGAGTACGATCAGGCCCTGACCGAGCTGGAACCCGCGGCGCGGCAAGGCGATGCCCAGGCGCAGTATTACCTTGGCACCATGTACGCCGAAGGACAGGGCGTTCTGCGCGACCCGTCCCTCGCCCACACCTGGCTGACCCTGGCCGCGAACCAGGGGGTTACCGAGGCACTTTTCGCCAAGGCGCGGATCGGCGACAGCCTGAGCCAGCGGGACATCGTCACCTCGCTGCGCCGCCAGAACGAAATCCTCACAGCCTCCGCGGAGGGCGGCAGCGGACAGGACGAGGTGGCGATGGCCAGCCCGGCCGCCGCTTCATCGGACGGGAGCGCCCCCGCGCAGACGGCTGCGGTGGACGACATCGCCTCCATGGGACGGCGGGACCTGGTGCGCAACATCCAGCAGGAGCTGAACCGGCTGGGCTATTCCGCCGGGAAACCCGACGGGCTCTACGGACCCAGCACCCGGTCAGCCATCGAGGGCTTCCAGAAGGACCGCGACCAGTCGGTCGATGGCGAGGTGACGGCGGATCTGCTCCGGGCACTGCGCTCGGCGGAGGCGGGCTGACGCGCGTGGGGGGGCGGCCCGGTCCGGGCCGCTCACGCCCCGCCCGGGGACGGGAGGTCCGTTGCGGACGACCGGCCCTGGACCCAGCCGGCCACGATGGCGCCGATGCCGTCCTTCAGGAACTCGACCCCCGATCCCGCCGGCGTGCTGCGGACGATCCGCACCTCGGCGCGGATGAGGAGTTCGGGGATTTCCAGGACAGCGACGGCACCATCGGCGGCATCCAGCCGCGGGCTCAGGAAGGCGCCGCCGGGAGAGACATCCTCGATCCGGCAGACGGTCGGCACATCATCGAGCCAGAGACGGACAGCGGCGCCAACAGAGCGCCGCTCGAATTCGCGCCGGTCGGGACATCCGGGACAGGATTCATCGGGGCTGGGGGACACGATCGCTGACACCGTTACTGGCCCGTGTACTGGCCCGTGACCCCGCCCGTCCGATTGCCGGGACGGGTCGTCGATCACAGTGCGCGGAAGCGTAGCAGAGATCGGTTTCCGGGGAGAGGGGTATCGCTGAACGCGCCCTCCGGATCAGGCGCGGAGCAGCACAGGCTGGGCCTGGTCCGCCAGTTCAAGGAGGAAAGCTTCCAGTTCGGCCCGTTCCTCGTCCGTGGCCAGGGAATAGACTTCGGTCAGCCGGAAAGCCTCGATCAGGAGGTCTTCGGCATCGAACGGATCCCGGACTGCGGCACGCTGGATCATTCCACCCTCATGGCTTGATGACCCCAGTCTAAATTTCGAGGTGCCCTTCCTCTAAGTGTGCAAAAGGAGTAGCCAGTCCTTGGGATAGTCAGACCACCACGCAAGGGACAATGTGGTTCGTCTCTGCCACCTCATGACATTCGGACGTATTCGCAACACGAAAGGATATGACTGCCGCTCTTTTCACTTCGACAGGTATGCAATTCCTTGGCACGGATACAGGAACAGAGTCGCGCGGACAGAGCGAATACGGATCCCGAGAGGCATATCGCCTCTTCGGGGGCACGCCCGGAGGACCAGATCCTTATTTTCGGACTTTATTCCGCGAAAACCTGTTCCGCAGAGGGCTGGGGGACAACTGTCGACCCCTTGAAAAGTTGGTGATCCCGCTGGGACTCGAACCCAGGACCCTCTGATTAAAAGTCAGATGCTCTACCGGCTGAGCTACGGGATCGCTGCCGCGGCGCACCATAGGCAGGACATGGCGTCCGGTCAACACCGCGGGAGATGGCCGACGACGTCCCGTCCGTCAAGCATCCCGACGGTCAGGGCGGCCCCGGAACAGGTTCTTCCGGATCGTCCTTCGCCGGGGTCAGGGGGCAGCCTGAAGCGGCAACGTCGTATCCGCCGGAAGAGGCATCTCCTGCGCGAAGCGGGAGAGCAGCCTTTTCGCCACCCGCGGGCTGACGAACGGCCGGATGTCGCCGCCCAGACGCCCGATCTCCTTCACGAAGCGGGAAGAGATGAACTGGTGCCGATCCGACGCCATCAGGAACAGGGTCTCAACCTGCGGATTGAGCCGGTGGTTCATCCCCGCCATCTGGAATTCGTACTCGAAGTCGGAGACGGCGCGCAGGCCGCGGATGATGACCTGCGCCCCCATCTCCACGGCGAAGTGCATCAGCAGCGAATCGAAGGCCCGCACCTCGACCGTCGCTCCATGGGTCGAGATGTGCGGCAGTTCGTCGCGGACCATCTCCACCCGCTCGTCGGTGGAGAAGAGAGGCCCCTTGCCCGCATTGCGCGCCACCCCGACGATCAGGTGGTCCACGACCAGGGTCGCACGCTGGATGATGTCGAAATGCCCGTTCGTGATCGGGTCGAAGGTGCCGGGATAGACCCCGATGCGCTTGCGTACCGACATCCGCGCCCTCTCCTCTCGGCTCAAGCCCCGTCCGGACCCGGCGCGTCAGCCGCACCGTTTCCGTTGCCCTCGATCCCCTGCCCGTCGCCGGCGGCCTCCTCGGCCAGCCGGGCGACAGACACCACACGCTCGTCAGGCCCCAGCCGGAACAGGGTGACGCCCTTGCTCTTGCGGCCGGTGAGGCGGATGTCGTGGACCGGCATGCGGATGACCTGGCCGTTGTCGCTGATCATCATCACCTGATCCGTTTCGGAGATGGGGAACACGGCCGCGATCGCCTTGTTGCGTTCGCCCATGTCCATGTTCCAGATCCCCTGCCCGCCGCGGCCGGTCAGCCGGTACTCGTAGGCGGAGGTGCGCTTGCCGAACCCCTGTTCGGAGACGGTGAGGATGATCTCCTCCGCCGCCTGCATCTCGATGAACAGCTCCTGAGGCAGAACGAGGGAGGTCTCGACCGGCTCCGCCTCCACGTCCGGCGCCTCGTCGGCGTCGGTCGGCTCGCCCATCGCCTGACGGAGCTGGCGCGCCTGCTTCAGGTAGGCGGCCCGCTGCTCGGCGGAATAGTCGGTGTGGCGAAGGATGGACATGCCGATGACCTCGTCCCCGTCCTCCACCAGCTTGATGCCGCGCACACCCGTCGAGGTGCGACCGCTGAAGACGCGGATCTCGCCCACGGGGAAGCGGATGCAGCGGCCGAGGCGCGTGGACAGAAGAACGTCGTCCGCCTCGCTGCACGGCCGTGCGGCGATCAGGCGCTCGCCCTCCTCCTCAAGCTTCATGGCGATCAGGCCGTTGGAGCGGATGTTGGCGAAGTCCGACAGCCGGTTGCGCCGCACGCCGCCGCGGCTGGTGGCGAACAGGACGTGCAGGTCGCCCCAGCTCGCCTGATCCTCCGGCATCGGCATGACGGTGGTGATGAAGTCCCCTTCCTCCAGCGGCAGCAGGTTCACCAGCGCCTTGCCGCGGGTCTGAGGCGTGCCCTGCGGCAGGCGCCAGACCTTGAGGGTGTAGACCATGCCGCGGTTCGTGAAGAACAGCATGGGCGTGTGCGTGTTGGCGACGAACAGGTCGGAAACCGTGTCCTCCGCCTTCAGGCTCATACCGGAGCGCCCCTTGCCGCCGCGCGCCTGGGCCCGGTAGGTGGAGACCGGGACGCGCTTGATGTAGCCGCCCTGGGTGACGATGACGACCATGTCCTCGCGCTGGATCAGGTCCTCGACGTCGGCCTCGAACTCCAGTTCCTCGATGGTGGTGCGGCGCGGATTGCCGAACCGCGCCTTCATGTCCACCAGCTCGCCGCGCAGAATGTCCAACAGCAGGCCACGGTCGGCCAGGATCGCCAGCAGGTGGCGGATCTGGTCCACGACCTGGTTCAGCTCCTCGCTGATCTTGTCGCGCTCCAGCCCGGTCAGGCGGTGCAGGCGCAGGTCCAGGATGGCCTTGGCCTGCCCCTCCGACAGCCGGTAAGTGCCGGCTTCCGACAGGCCGCGGCCCGGCTCGTCGATCAACTGGATCAGGGGCGCCACGTCCAGGGCCGGCCACTCGCGCGCCATCATCTGCTCGCGCGCCGTGCCCGGATCGGGCGCGTTGCGGATCAGGGCGATCATCTCGTCGATGTTGGCGACGGCGACGGCAAGGCCGACCAGAGTGTGGGCCCGTTCGCGCGCCTTGCCCAGCTCGAACTCGGTGCGGCGGGTGATGACCTGTTCGCGGAACCGGACGAAGGCCGCGATGATGGACTTCAGGTCCAGCAGTTCCGGCCGGCCGCCGTTCAGCGCCAGCATGTTCACGCCGAAGCTGGTCTGCAGCGGGGTGAAGCGGAAGAGCTGGTTCAGCACCACGTCGGCCACGGCGTCACGCTTCAGCTCGATCACCACGCGCACACCGTCGCGGTCGGACTCGTCGCGGACGTCGGAGATGCCCTCGACCAGCTTCTCGTGGACGACCTCCGCGATGCGCTCCTGGAGCTTCGCCTTGTTGACCTGATAGGGGATCTCGGTGACGACGATGGCCCAGCGGTCCTTGCGGATCTCCTCGATGTCCGTCTTCGCCCGCATCACGATGGAGCCGCGGCCCGTGTGATAGGCGGAACGGATGCCCGACCGGCCCAGGATCAGCGCCCCGGTGGGGAAATCCGGGCCGGGGACGATGTCGATCAGCTCGTCGATCGTGATCTCGGGATTGTCGATATAGGCGCAGCAGGCGTCGATCACCTCGCCCAGATTATGGGTCGGGATGTTCGTCGCCATGCCGACGGCGATGCCGCCGGCGCCGTTGACCAGCAGGTTCGGGAACTTGGCCGGCAGAACCGTGGGTTCCAACGACGATTCGTCGTAGTTGGGCTGGAAATCGACCGTTTCCTTGTCGATGTCGTCCAGCAGGAATTCCGCCGCCTTGGCCAGACGCGCCTCGGTGTAGCGCATCGCCGCCGGCGGGTCGCCGTCCATGGAGCCGTAGTTGCCCTGCCCGTCGATCAGCGGCAGGCGCATGGAGAAATCCTGCGCCATGCGGACCATGGCGTCGTAGATCGCACCGTCGCCGTGCGGGTGGTACTTACCCATCACGTCGCCGACGATGCGGGCCGACTTCTTGTAGGGCTTGGTGCTGTCGTAGCCGCCGTCCTTCATGGCGTAGAGGATGCGGCGATGGACCGGCTTCAGCCCGTCGCGGACGTCCGGCAGGGCACGGCTCACGATCACGCTCATGGCGTAATCGAGGTACGACCGCCGCATCTCCTCTTCGATGGTGATCGGCGAGATGTCGGACGGAGTCGGGATCGTGGAAGTCACCGAATACAGCTCTGACGTCAGCGGAAAACAATGCCGGAGGCCGCATTTCGGCGGGGTCTCCGAGGTTTGCGACCTTTTATCATCATTCCCGGGCACGAACAACGTGCCCGGCCCCGCCGCGTCCTGCCGGCAACTGCCCCCGCTCCTGGGACGTCAGCGCCGGGACAGCCAGGCGAAGCGGGCCGACAGCACACCGACGGAGATGACGCTGGCGACGAAGATGCCCTCGAACAGGCCCAGCACACCCCGCTCCGCCCGGATGCCGAGGAACCAGCACAGCGGCACCATCACGGCGAAGTAGCTGAAGAAATGCAGCACCGTCGGCATCCAGGTATCGCCGCGGCCCCGCAGGGCCTGTGCCATCACCACCTGGCCGCCGTCGGCGATGAGAATCCAGGCGCTGAAGCTGACGACGGAAACCGTGATCGCGATCAGCGCCGGATCGGCCGCGAATCCGCGGGCGATCTCCGCCGGGAACAGGGCGAAGGCCAGTGCCGCCACCCCCAGCAGCACGGTGGTGACGCCCAGCCCGGTCCAGCCGGCCAGGGCCGTCTCCCGCCGGTCCTTGGCCCCGTGCGCATTGCCGACCCGCACCGCGGTGGCCGCGGCCAGTCCCAGCGCGCTCATGAAGGGCAGCGCGATCAGGTTCAGCCCCACCGTATAAGCGGCCAGCGCCAGCGGTCCCATCCAGCCCGCGAACAGGGTCAGCGTGGCGAAGGCCGATGCCTCCAGCCCGTTGCTGGCCCCGGCGGCATAGCCCAGACGACGCTGTTCCGCCCCGGCCCGCCAGCCGCCGCCGGGCTGCCGCACCCCGTGCGCCTCCTGGTCCGGCATCCACCAGACATAGGCGATCAGACCGGCTGCCATGCCCCAGCGGATCAGCGTGGTCGCCCAGGCCGACCCCTCCGCCCCCAGTTCCGGCAGGCCGAACAGACCGAAGACCAGGGCCCAGTCCAGCCCCAGATTGACAAGATTGGCCACAAGGATGGCGACCATGCCGGGGAGCGGCCGCTTCAGTCCCTCCAGGAAGAAGGTCGTCGTGGTGAACAGGGCGCCGCCGACCATGCCGTAGCCATAGACCTCCATCAGCCGCCCGCCCCCGGCCGCCAGCTCCTGCGACTGGCCGGTCAGAAGGAAGAACGGCTCGCCCAGGAAACTCAGGGCCGTGCAGACAAGGCCGACCAGCAGCGCATAGGACAGGGACTGCCGCCAGATCCGCCCCGTGGCGACGCGGTCGCCGGCACCGACCGCCTGGGCTGTCATCACCACGGTGCCGAGCAACAGCCCCACCAGCACGGCGAACATGGTGCTCTGCGCCGCGCTGGCGAGCCCCAGCCAGGCAAGATCCTCCGAGCCGTACTGGCCGACAACCAGCGTATCGACCACCACCATGGTCATCATGCCGGCGCGGGCCACCATCACCGGAATGGCGAGCCGGATCAGGTCGGCGGCATGGCGGCGGATCTGCGCCGCAAGGGGGGGCGTCTCGGTCAGGGCGGTGGACATGGGGATCCGGGGGCTGCAGACAGGAAAATCATCCGATATCGGAACAATGACGGATCAACAACAATTCACCGCGGGCCGTCAACCCCGGTGCGACGCAACCCCGCCTCGCGGACGGACTACCGACCGACAGGCAGGGAACCCGCACAGGTCCGGCCGGTTCTCCCGGCTGCCCTGCAGAGCGCAGGACCGATCACGGAAGGGAGACAGCGACAATGGCCATCGCACCAAGCCCGCCCGGCGCGCCGACGCCGGGACAGACGGAGATCCCGCCGCCGGGAGACACCCCCGCCCCCGGACCGACCGATCCGTCGCCGGTGCCGCCGGGTACGGACAATCCCGGTCCGGAGAGGCCGGCCCCCGCCCCGGCGCCGGACCCGCCCGGCGCCCCGAAGGCCCGGACCTGACCGGATGCTCAGCGGCCGGACGGTCCGGCCGTGTCGCCGGCCCCTGTCTCCAGAGTATCCGGAGCGACCTTGTCGAAGCGCAAGCCGCCCGCGGCCGTCTCCTGGACAGCCTCGCCAGCGCCGGTGAAGCCGCGCTCCCAGATGCGGGTGAAGGCGGACTGCACGGACATCTGGATGAGGCGGTAGGCGGCCCTGCCGTCGGGATCGGCACAGTCCGTCCCGACGGTATTGCCGGAGAAGGTCCATTCACCGCGGCGGTACAGCACCACCTCGCAACCCGCGATCCGGTCGAGCTGCTCGGGCATCAGCGCCTTCAGGCGCGCCGGATCGCGCCAGGCCCCGACCGCAGCGGCGGGATCGGGCAGGCGATAGCTGCGCAGTTCCACCCCGCCCCGCTCCGGCGCGAAGCGGATCTGCATGATGGCCTGGCGGATCGGCCGGTCGCGGTCGTCCTCCGGCGCCTCTTCCACATAGAGCCAGGGCCCGTCATGCCGGCGCGGCCAGATCGGCGTGACCTGACGGCGCAGGGGCGGAACCCGCGGGTCGGCCGCCGCCTGCTGTGCCGTGCTGAAGCTGCCCGTGAGCAGTGCTGCCAGGGTCTGGCTTTCATCCGCCCGCGCTGCTCCGGCCGGCACCAACGGCCCGATCAGGACCCCGAGCAGGATCAGGGCGGCGATGATCGGGCGAGGTCGGCCGGAAACGCGGGAGAGCAGCATCAGAACGGAATCTCGTCGTCGAGATCGTTGTTGACCGGCGGACGGCCGCCGCCCTGTCCGCCCGCCTGACCACCGCCCGCGCCACCACGGGGGCCGCGCTGGGGCGATGCGCCATAGCCGCCCCCGCCGCCATAGCTGCCGCCGTAGTCGCCACCACGGTCATAGTCCCCGCCGCCGCCGTAATCGCCCCCGCCGCTGCCACCGCCACTGCCCTCACGGCCATCCAGCAGGGTCAGCTCCCCCCGGAACTGCCGCAGCACGACCTCGGTCGTGTACTTCTCCTGCCCGGACTGGTCGGTCCATTTCCGGGTTTCGAGCTGGCCCTCGATATAGACCTTGGAGCCCTTGCGCAGATAGCGCTCGGCGATCTGGGCCAGATTCTCGTTGAAGATGACGACGGAATGCCACTGGGTGCGCTCCTGGCGCTCCCCGGTGTTGCGGTCCTTCCAGTTCTCGGAGGTGGCGATGCGCAGATTGCAGACCTTGCCGCCGTTCTGCATGTTCCGGATTTCCGGGTCCTTGCCCAGATTGCCGATCAGGATGACCTTGTTGACGCTGCCTGCCATGGGTCGTTCTTTCGCTGTCGTTTCGTTCTTTCGCCAAACGTCCTGAGCGCCAACCGGCCGGGCTCCCTGTGGCGGGTCCTGACCGTCGGCTGCGTTCCGGTAACCGTCCGGGCGCAGAAGGACGGCCACCCTACACGGCCTGTCGGGTCCAGGGAAGCCACCGCCACGGCGCCATCCGTGTCCCGTCGTGGTCGCCGGGAAACCCGCGACACAGGAGACCGCGCGGGTTCCCGTCGCGTCGATATATGGAACATTTCAGGAACTTTCGGAAGGGAGCATGAGCCCTGCGCCGGACAGTCCGGGACAACCGCCCGAGTCCCGCCCCGTTACCGCCCGCCGGAGCGTCCGAGCCTTCCGCCAGGGGCCGGGGCGGTATGCCCGTCCGGCATCGCATCCGGGTTTTTCCGTCCACCGTTCCGATCCATATTGCTGACGCCGTGCTTGCCCCTTCCCCTGCGGCCGGGCCTGCTATACAGAACACAGCATGAACAAGACGATCAGCGTCCGCGGTGCGCGCGAGCACAACCTCAAGAACGTCGACGTGGATCTGCCGCGCGACAGTCTGGTGGTGATCACCGGGCTGTCCGGGTCCGGCAAGTCGTCCCTGGCGTTCGACACCATCTATGCCGAGGGGCAGCGCCGCTATGTGGAGAGCCTGTCGGCCTACGCGCGCCAGTTCCTGGAGCTGATGCAGAAGCCGGACGTGGACAGCATCGAGGGGCTGTCCCCGGCCATCTCCATCGAGCAGAAGACGACCAGCCGCAATCCCCGCTCCACCGTCGGCACGGTGACGGAGATCTACGACTACATGCGGCTGCTCTATGCCCGTGTCGGCGTGCCCTATTCGCCGGTCACCGGCCTGCCGATCGAGAGCCAGACGGTCAGCCAGATGGTGGACCGCATCCTGGCGATGCCGGAAGGCACCCGCCTCTACCTGCTGGCCCCCATCGCCCGCGGCAAGAAGGGCGAGTTCAAGAAGGAGCTGGCGGAGCTGCGCAAGCGCGGCTTCCAGCGCATCAAGCTCAACGGCGAGCTGATGGAGATCGAGGACGCGCCGGCGCTGGACAAGAAGCTGAAGCACGACATCGAAGTGGTGGTGGACCGCATCGTCGTGCGCGAGGGGCTGGGCAACCGGCTGGCCGACAGTATCGAGACGGCGCTGGAGCTGTCCGACGGGCTGCTGTTCGCGGAGAACGCGGATACCGCCGAGCGCACCACCTTCTCCGCCAAGTTCGCCTGCCCGGAAAGCGGCTTCACCATCGAGGAGATCGAGCCGCGCCTGTTCTCCTTCAACAATCCCTACGGTGCCTGCCCGGCCTGCGACGGGCTGGGCGCGCGGCTCTACTTCGATCCGGGGCTGGTCGTCCCGGACGACCGGCTGAGCCTGCGGGAGGGCGCCATCGCCCCCTGGGCCGGCAGTTCCTCCCAGTACTATCTCCAGACGCTGGAAAGCATCGCCCGGCACCACAAGGTCAGCCTGGAGACGCCCTGGAAGGACCTGCCCGAGGCGGTCCGGCGGACGATCCTGTTCGGATCGGACGGCAAGGCGATCACCATGCGCTATGACGACGGCCTGCGCGCCTATGAGACGAACAAGCCGTTCGAGGGCGTGGTCACCAACCTGGAACGCCGCTGGAAGGAGACGGAGAGCGCCTGGGTGAAGGAGGAGCTGGGCAAGTACCAGTCCTCGCAGCCCTGCGAATCCTGCGGCGGCGCCCGCCTCAAGCCGGAGGCGCTGGCCGTCCGCATCCGTGGCCTGAACATCTCCCAGGTGTCGGCAAAGTCGATCCGGGAGGCCGGCGACTGGTTCGGGGAACTGGACGCGCACCTGACGGCGAAGCAGCGCGAGATCGCGCACCGGATTCTGAAGGAAATCAACGAGCGCCTTGGTTTCCTTAATAATGTCGGGCTGGACTATCTCGCGCTCGACCGCGCCTCGGGAACCCTGTCGGGCGGCGAGAGCCAGCGCATCCGGCTGGCCTCGCAGATCGGGTCCGGCCTGACGGGCGTGCTCTACGTGCTGGACGAGCCCTCCATCGGCCTGCACCAGCGCGACAACGACCGCCTGCTGGAGACGCTGAAGCGCCTGCGCGACCTGGGCAACACCGTGCTGGTCGTGGAGCATGACGAGGATGCCATCCGCCAGGCCGACTATCTGGTCGACATGGGGCCGGGTGCCGGCGTGCATGGCGGCACGGTGGTCGCACAGGGCACGCCGGAAGAGGTCAAGTCCAACCAGAATTCCGTTACAGGACAGTATCTTACGGGCCAACGCTCGATCCCCGTGCCAGCCCTGCGCCGGAGCGGCCACCGTGACCAGGTGCTGGAACTGGCCGGCTGCCGCTCGAACAACCTGCGCGACGTGACCGCGCGCATTCCGCTGGGCACCTTCACCTGCGTCACCGGCGTCTCGGGCGGCGGCAAGTCCACCCTGGTGATCGAGACGCTGTACAAGGCGCTGGCGAAGAAGCTGATGGGCGCGCGGGAGCATCCCGGCGAGTTCGCCGCCCTGCGCGGGATCGAGCATCTGGACAAGGTGATCGACATCGACCAGTCCCCGATCGGCCGGACGCCGCGGTCGAATCCAGCCACTTACACGGGCTGCTTCACCCCGATCCGCGACTGGTTCGCCGGCCTGCCGGAGGCCAAGGCGCGCGGCTACGGACCCGGCCGGTTCAGCTTCAACGTCAAGGGGGGCCGCTGCGAGGCCTGCCAGGGCGACGGCGTCATCAAGATCGAAATGCACTTCCTGCCGGACGTCTACGTCACCTGCGACGTCTGCCACGGCCACCGCTACAACCGCGAAACCCTGGAGATCACCTACAAGGACAAGAGCATCGCGCAGGTCCTTGAGATGACGGTGGAGGAAGGGGCCGAGTTCTTCCGGGCCGTGCCCTCGATCCGGGACAAGCTGGACACGCTCGCCCGGGTCGGGCTCGGCTACATCAAGATCGGGCAGCCGGCCACCACCCTGTCCGGCGGCGAGGCACAGCGCGTCAAGCTGGCCAAGGAACTGTCGCGCCGGGCCACCGGCCGCACCCTCTACATCCTGGACGAACCGACCACGGGCCTGCATTTCGAGGATGTGAGGAAACTCCTGGAAGTCCTTCATGCCCTTGTCGAACAGGGCAACACGGTGCTGGTGATCGAGCACAATCTGGAGGTCATCAAGACCGCCGACTGGATCATCGACCTGGGGCCGGAGGGCGGTGCCGGCGGCGGCCAGATCGTGGCCGCCGGTACGCCGGAGGATGTCGTCGGTGTCGAGCGCAGCTACACCGGACGCTATCTCCGACCCTATCTGGAGAGCGCCCGGAAGCCGCGCAGACGCGCCTCCTGACACCGCCCGGACCCGCACCGTTCAGCCGCGCTGGTGACGGGCGTCGAGCAGACGCTTCAGCCGCTTCACCTCCGCCTCCAGCCGGGCCACCTCCGCCGCCATCTGGCGCAGCCGCGACTGCGCCGCCGCGGCGGGGTCGTGGAAGGCGTCGTGGAACGGCCCGCGCGGCCGGCGGCGCTCTGCCTCGCTCATGCGGCGCGGCGCCAGCAGGGCCGCCCAGTCCGTTCCCCATCCCCTGACCAGTCGATGCGCCGCCAGCGCCGCCGCGGCCCGTTCCCCGGCATGGTCGGAGCCCAGCATCCCCAGCACGCGGACCAGCTTCAGCCACTGTCCCCGGGACAGGACGGTGGTTCCCCCCGTCGGCTGCATCCCTTCCTCCCTGCCTGTCGCCGCCCGGAGATGAGGCCGGACGGCGCCGGGCGCCATGGCCGGTTCCACCGGCCAGCCCCGCGGAACCGGCGCTGGTTCCGGACGGGCAGTTCGCATAGGGTGACACCATCGCGCACCTGTGTTCGGCACCCTCCCGGGGCGTGCGCGGCGGCTTGGTCACGGCGACTTGGTCACGGCGACTTGATCACGGGGGCCCGCAAGGTGGCATCCCCCCTCGTTCGGGTCCCGCGCGGTTTCGTTCGGCCGATCGCCGGCGGCTGCGTTCAAGCGATCGGGGTCGGCTCCCCGCACTTCAATCCTTCCGCCGAGGCGCGGGTACAGAACCCGCTTTGCGGGCTTTTCCCTTCGGGGCACAACCATTTCATTGACTTGCAATGGCTTGCCGATATCGTTTGTCTCTGCGCCGTCCGCGCTGCCGAAAAGAGGGCTCCGGCCGGTGTTCACCAGCTTTCTGGCGCCAAGGAGAGCGAAGCCATGCAAGTCAGCCCTGTTCGCCTTGCCACCTCTCCCATCCGGTTTCTTTTTCCCGTCAGAGACATTGAACAGCTTTTGATTTTGTTATTTCCGCCAGTCACCTGCTATTTCCTCATAGAATTGATAAGGGGTGGCGGAAGGGGTTGGGACGCAGCCCTTGGGTGTCTTTTTGCCATCTGGATATTATTGCTTTTGCGCTTGCCGGTTCTTTTCGTTGTCGGAAAAATCGGCAGCGATGACATCCGGGAAATTTTCCGATCCGTAGAAAAGAACGGATATGTGAAGGACGATCAGAAATCAGGAGAAAGCCTCCACTTCTTCCGGCCTCCCGGTCCTCGCCTGTTCCGTCTTGGTTCCGATCTGGTTTCGATATCCATTCGTGATGGACGAGCGGAAATAACCGGACCGTTCACTGAAATTCGCCATGTCCGGTCCAGGTTGTTGACGTCCGCGCACTCTTGAACCTGTGCTGCTGAACCTGTGCCGGAAGCGCGTGAGCTGGGAAGGGTACCGTTCCTGATCGGACCTGTGGCTGCCGGCAGATCCCATGCGTCGCGCCCGCCGCGGCCGGCGGCCAGCCGCGGCAGGTAGCGCGGCTTGGCTGCCGCGGCGGCGACGCCCTATAGTGGGCGGATGTCAGAACCGTCCGCCCGCCCGTTCCCCTGGTCCGCCTGGGCCATTCATCTGCTCACCGCGACCGGCGCCGTCTGGGCCTTCCTGGCCCTGCTGGCGGTGATCGACGGCGACGCGCCGGCGGTGTTCCTCTGGCTTGCCCTCGCCCTTCTGGTGGACGGGATCGACGGTCCCCTGGCCCGCCGCTTCGAGGTCAGGACGCGCGTGCCGCTGTTCGACGGGGCGGCGCTGGACCTGATCGTCGATTATCTGACCTATGTCTTCGTTCCGGTCGCCTTCCTCTGGCGCTTCGACATGCTGCCGCAGTCCCTCGATCTGGTGGGCTGTGCCTGGGTGCTGCTGACCTCGCTGCATCTCTTCGCCAAGCTCGACATGAAGGAGCCGGACAACCATTTCCTGGGCTTCCCGGCCGTCTGGAACGTGGTGGTGCTGTACCTCTTCCTGCTCGACGGCGGCCCCTGGACGAACGCGGCGGTGGTGCTGGCCTGCGGTATCCTGACCTTCCTGCCGGTGCGCTTCCTGCACCCGTTCCGGGTCCGCCGCTTCCGGCCCGTGACGGTGGCGCTGACGGCGGGCTGGGGCGCGGCGGCGGTCTGGCTGGTGCTCGCCTACCCGGCGCGGCCCCTGTTTCCCCTGGTCCTCTTCCTGGCCGCCAGCGCCTGGATCGTCGGGCTCAGCCTGTGGCGCACGCTCTCCGGCCCCTGGCGCTGAAGGCCCGCACACACGCCATTCTTCCGTCGGGAGGGCTGTGCTAGGGTCCGGGCACATCGCGCAGAGAACTGCGCAACAGGCTTCGTTCTGGGGGAGCGACACAATGCAGTTGAAGACGTCCCTACTCGCCCTGGCGGCGGTGGCGACCCTCGCCGCGGCGCCGGCGCGCGCCGACATCGTGGTCGGGCTGGGCGCCCCGATCACCGGCCCCAACGCCGTGTTCGGCGAGCAGATGCGGCGCGGCACCGAAATGGCGGTCAAGGACCTGAACGCGAAGGGCGGCGTGCTGGGCGAGACGCTGCGCTTCGTCGCCGAGGACGACGCCTCCAATCCCAGCCAGGGCGTCGCCGTGGCCAACAAGATGGCGACGGCCGGTGCCGCCCTTGTCGTCGGGCACTTCAATTCCGCCGTGACGATCCCCGCCGCCAAGGTCTATGCGGACGAGGGCATCCTCCTGATCACGCCCGCCTCGACCAACCCGCAGCTCACCGAGCAGGGGCTGGAGACGGTGTTCCGCACCTGCGGACGCGACGACCAGCAGGGCGACGTCGCCGCCAGCTACCTGATCAAGAACCACAGGAACGACCGCATCGCGGTGATCCACGACCAGACCACCTACGGCAAGGGACTGGCCGACGCGACCAAGGCGGCGATGAACAAGGGCGGCCTCCAGGAGGTCATGTACCAGGCGGTCACGGTGGGCGAGCGCGACATGTCCGCCCTGATCACCCGCATGCGGGATGCCGGCGTGAACGTCGTCTATTTCGGCGGCCTGCACACCGAGGGCGGCCTGATCGTGCGGCAGATGGCCGATGCCGGCATGAAGGCCGTCTTCATGTCGGGCGACGGCACCGTGAACCAGGAGTTCTGGAACATCACCGGCCCGACCGGCGAGGGCGCCCTGGTGACCTTCGGTGCCGACTACCGCGACGAGCCGATCGCGGCCGACGTGGTGAAGCGCTTCCGCGACCAGGGCTACGAGCCCGAGGCCTACACGCTCTACAGCTATGCCGCCGTCCAGGCCTGGGCTGCCGCGGCCGAGAAGGCGAAGAGCGCGGATGCGGAGAAGGTGGCCGAGGCGCTGCGCGAGGGCGAGTACCAGACCGTGATCGGCCCCCTCTCCTATGACGAGAAGGGCGATCGCCGCTCCACCGACTACATCATCTACCGCTGGTCCGACGGCGCCTACACGCCGATCAAGTGATCCGGCGCTCCGCCTTTCCGCCTGCCGCCGCCCGGTCCCGCCGGGCGGCGCGCGGAGGCTCCTGCAGTCCGATCCACAACGAGCGAAGAACAACCCGGTCGGGAGAGTTCCCGTGCGCATCCCCTTTCTGTCCGCCATGGCGGTCCCGGCGGTTCTGGCCACCGCCATCCTGATGGCGGGTCCGGCCGCGGCGGAAACGGCTGTCGGCCTCGCGGCCCCGTTGACCGGCCAGCTCGCCGCCGTCGGCGAGCAGCTCCGCCGCGGTGCCGAGCAGGCCGTGGCCGACATCAACGCGGCCGGCGGCGTCCTGGGTGAGCCCCTGCGCCTGATCCCGGCGGACGACGGCGGCGTGCCGGCGCAGGCGGTGGCCGTGGCCAACCGGCTGGCGACGGAGGGCGTGGCCCTGGTCGTCGGCCACCTCCAGTCCGGCACCACGATTCCGGCCTCGCAGGTCTATGAGGACGAGGGGATCGTCACCATCACCCCGACCGCCACCAGCCCCGAAGTGACGGAGGGCGACCGCACCCTGGTCTTCCGCACCTGCGGCCGCGACGACCAGCAGGGCGATGTCGCCGGCGGCTGGCTGGCGCGCCATTTCGCCGGCCGGCGCGTGGCCGTGGTCCACGACCAGACCACCTACGGCAAGGGACTGGCCGACGCCACCCGCGCCGCGATGGCAGCCAAGGGCCTGAACGACGTGCTCTACACCTCCCTGACGCTGGGTGAACGCGACTTCACGGCACTGGTCACCCGGATCAAGGCCGCCAATGTGGATGCCGTCTATTTCGGCGGCCTCTACACCGAAGCCGCCCTGCTGATCCGGCAGGCGCGGGAGGCGGGAGTCACCGCCCTGTTCGTCTCCGGTGACACGCTCGCCACGGACGAGTTCCAGGCCATCGCCGGGCCGGCCGCCGAGGGCATGACCATGACCTTCAGCGCCGATGCCCGCGCGAAGCCGGAGGCGCAGGACCTGATCGCCCGCCTGCGCGCCAACGGCGGCGAGCCGGGTGCCTACACGCTCTACGCCTATGCCGCCGTGCAGGTCTGGGCCAAGGCGGCGGAGAAGGCCGGCAGCACCGACGGCGCCCGGGTCGCGGCAACGCTGCGCCAGGGGGACTATGCCACGGTCGTGGGGCCGCTCGCCTTCGACGCCAAGGGCGACCGCACCAGCACGGATTATGTCATGTACCGCTGGGGCAGCGCCGGCTACGCCCCGCTTGCCGCCGACTGAGGACGGATGCGGGGCGGCGGTCGGGAGGGCCCCGCCCCGCCTTCTACGGCGCGGCGATCCTGTCCGGCAGCCGGGTCAGCCAGCCCTCCACCCGCGCCTGATTGACCCCGAAGTCGCGGACACCGAACACGGCACGGCTGTAGACCAGCAGCGTGCTGCCGCCGCCCTCCGCCGGGCGGATCTCGATGCTCACGAAATCCGGGAAGCGCATGGCGCGGGACTGCTGGACCGCGGTCAGGCGCATGCCGTCATCGGAGCGTCGGACGATGCGGGTCCGCGGCTCCTGTTCCACCAGGGCGATGACGGCATCGCGCAGGCTTGCGGCCGGGACCGGAAAGACGGGGGCGGCCGCATGGGGCTGCGCGAGCGGCGTCGCCCCCGGCGGCGCGACGAGGAACTGGTTGGGCTTCCAGCCCAGTTCCAGGGTCTGGAAGTCGATCAGGCCGCCATGCTCCTCCTCGATGGCGCCGATCCGGGCGGTGATGAAGACCTGCCAGCCGACGAACAGGACGGCGACGATGCCGATGGCCCAGACAAGCAGTTTTCCAAGGAACGCGATCACCTCTGTCCTCCCTCTTATTATTGTGGCGCCACCTTACAGACGGCCCGGCCGCGCCGTCAGCCCCTTTCCCGTTTCCGTCAGGCTTGACGGCGTGCGGGCGGCTCGCCACACCTGTCCGCATGACTGACACAGCCCCCATCCATATCGTCGGTGCCGGCCTCGCCGGCAGCGAGGCCGCCTGGCAGATCGCGCAGGCCGGTATTCCGGTCGTGCTGCACGAGATGCGCCCCGTCCGCCGCACGGACGCGCACCAGACCGACCGCTGCGCCGAGCTGGTCTGCTCCAACTCCTTCCGCTCGGACGATGCCGAGTACAACGCCGTCGGCCTTCTGCACGAGGAGATGCGGCGCTGCGGCTCGCTCATCCTCACCACCGGCGACGCGCACAAGGTCCCGGCGGGCGGTGCCCTGGCGGTGGACCGCGACGGATTCGCGGACGCCGTGACGGCCGCCCTGGAGGCGCACCCGCTGATCCGGATCGAGCGGGGCGAGCTGACCGGCCTGCCGCCGGCCGACTGGGACAGCGTGGTGGTGGCGACGGGGCCTCTGACCTCGCCCGATCTCGCGCGCGCCATCCTGGACCTGACCGGGGAGGCGCAGCTCTCCTTCTTCGACGCCATCGCGCCGATCGTCTATTTCGAGAGCATCGACCTGACCAAGGCGTGGTTCCAGTCCCGCTACGACAAGGAAGGCCCCGGCGGGACGGGCAAGGACTACATCAACTGCGCCATGGACAAGGAGCAGTACCTGGCCTTCATCCAGGCCCTGCTGGACGCGCCGAAGACCGAGTTCAAGGACTGGGAGAAGGATACGCCCTACTTCGAGGGCTGCCTGCCCATCGAGGTCATGGCGGAGCGCGGGGTAGACACGCTGCGCTACGGCCCGATGAAGCCGGTCGGCCTGACCGACCCGCACACCGCCCGCCGCCCCTACGCCGTGGTCCAGCTCCGCCAGGACAACGCGCTGGGCACGCTCTACAATCTGGTCGGCTTCCAGACCAAGCTGAAATACGCGGAGCAGACCAGGGTCTTCCGGATGATCCCCGGTCTGGAGAACGCCGAGTTCGCCCGGCTGGGCGGCATGCACCGCAACACCTTCCTGAACAGCCCGCGACTGCTGGACCCGGTGCTGCGCCTGAAGGCGATGCCCCGGCTGCGCTTCGCCGGCCAGATCACCGGCTGCGAGGGCTATGTCGAGAGCGCGGCCGTGGGTCTCCTGGCAGGCCGGTTCGCCGCGGCCGAGCGGCTGGGACGCGATCCCATCATCCCGCCGGCGACCACGGCCCTGGGGGCGCTCCTGAACCACATCACCGGCGGGGCTGAGGCGGAGACCTTCCAGCCGATGAACGTCAATTTCGGCCTGTTCCCGCCGCTGGACGCCCGCCAGCCCAACGGCAAGGAACTGCACGGCAAGGACCGCAAGCGCGCCTATACCGGCCGGGCCCTGGCCGATCTGGACGCCTGGCTGGGCCGCGGCCCGGCCGCCGCGGCCTGAGCGACCGCCGGGCGTCTTACCAGCGCCCGGTCAGCGCGGCCCAGCCCAGACGGAGCTGACGCAGCGGGTGGGGCATCTGCATCCGCGGTGCGAAGGGGTCGAATCCCGCCTTTGCCAGAGCGGTGAGATAAAGGTCGCAGAGCGGCCCCGTCAGCAGGGCCGGCAGGGCCGCGGCCGGCACCTGCCGGCGCAGCGCCCGGGCCTGCGCCTGACGCCGAGACGCCTCCTCCGCGACCACCTGGACGACAGCCGCGAGTCCCGCCGGCGGCGTCCCGGCGAACAGTGCCGTCTCCGGCACGCCATGGCACGCCATCAGGTCGGCCGGCAGCAGCAGGCGCTGATGCGAAGCATGGAACGGGACCGCGCGCAGCACGCCGGTGAGCGCCCAGGCCGTGGCGGCATGGCGCGCCGCCTCCATCGCCGCGTCCTGGCGCACCCCCAGAACCTCCAGCGCGAGCTGGGCCAGCGGCGCCGCGGTGGCCTCGGCATAGGCGGTGAGGGCAACGAGGCTGGCCGGCGGCCCCTCCTCCAGATCGGCCTCGCGCGCCTCGATCAGCCGGTCGAGACGGGCAGAGTCCAGGCCATGGCGTCCGATGGTGCCGGCCAGTGCCTCCACCACCTCGTGCCGCCGCACCTCGCCCCGGCCGATCCCCTCCAGCGCATCCCGCCACCACTGCAGCCGGATCAGGCCCAGCGTCGCCTCGCTCACCACCTCGCGCGTCTTGGCGACCTCAAGATTGCAGGCGTAGAGCGCGAACAGGTCCTCGCGGCGGTCGGCGGGCGCGAACAGGGCCGTCAGGAAGCGGTCGTTATCGAACCGGCGTACCTGATCGGCGCAGTAGGATAGATCGGAGGGGGCCATGAGGGGCCGGGTGGTTGCGAAGGGGCGTCGCGCTTATATGGCAAAGCGGGAGCCGGCCGGAAGTCCCGGCGGCTGGAAAAGCGGACCTGCCTGCCTTGACCCCCTCCGGCACCGGACGTATCTCTCGCGCGGCGCCTTGCGCCTGGGAGTTAACGAGACAACCACAGGAGCCGAAACATGGCCTTCACCCTCCCGGACCTTACCTATGACGTGACGGCGCTGGAGCCGCACATCGATGCGCAGACCATGGGCCTGCACCATGGCAAGCATCATCAGGCCTACGTCACGAACCTGAACAACGCCCTGGCCGAGCACAGCCAGCTGCATGGCCTGTCGCTGACCGACCTGCTGAAGCGGCTGGGCGAACTGCCGGAGGGCATCCGCACCGCCGTGCGCAACAATGGCGGCGGCCACGCCAACCACAGCATGTTCTGGACCATCATGGGGCCGAACGGCGGCGGTGAGCCGACCGGCGCGGTCGGGGAAGCCATCGCCCGCGACTTCGGCGCCTTCGAGGACTTCAAGAAGAAGTTCAACGAGGCCGGCACCAAGCAGTTCGGCTCGGGCTGGGTCTTCGTCACCGTCGATCCCGCCGGCAAGCTGGAGATCGTCGCGCGTCCGAACCAGGACACGCCGCTGATGGACGGCAAGCCGGTGCTGATGGGCAACGACGTGTGGGAGCACGCCTATTACCTGAAGTACCAGAACCGCCGCGCCGACTATCTGGCCGCGTGGTGGAACACGGTGAACTGGACCGCCGTCAACGAGCGCCTGTCCGCCATCCGGAACGGCGGCGTCCTCTGACGCCCCCGCCCCTGATGCCCCCGATGGGGCATCCCTGACCCGGCCGTGCGCGCCCTGGGGAGACGGTTCCCCGGGGCGCCGGCAGGAGCCGGTCATCCGGCTTACCCTGGGGCAGAATGTCGGCCGAGCGTCCTAGGCGCTATCCCGTCTTCATTGCGCCGCCGGGTTCTGGCAGAGTAGGCGACCAAGCCCGTTGCCGAGGGCCGTGATGGCCGATTTCCGTACCGCCCCCCTGGTTCCGGAACAGTCGGAGCCCGCTCCCCGGAAGAGCGCGGGGGAAGAGAATTTCCCGGTCGCCTCGCGGCTGGTGCCCAAGCACCTGCGGCCGCACGTCATGGCGTTCTATGCCTTCGTCCGCTTGGCGGACGACATCGCCGACGATCCGAACCTCGATCCCGAGATGAAGATCGCCCAGCTCGACGCGCTGGAGCGCGCGCTGGTCAGCGGCATCGGCGCCCAGACCTGGCTGGCCCCGGCCCTTCAGCTCAAGGCCAGTCTGGCCGCCACCGGCGTCTCCGGCCTGCACGCCCGGCAGATGCTCCAGGCCTTCCGGCGCGATGCCCATTGCGGCCGCTGCAAGCAGTGGGCGGACCTGCTGCTCTACTGCCGCTATTCCGCCAATCCCGTCGGCCGGTATCTGCTGGAACTGCACGGAGAACCGATGGCGGCCGCACCGGCCGCGGATGCGCTGTGCAGCGCGCTCCAGATCATCAACCACCTCCAGGACTGCCGGACCGACTGGGTCGATCTGGGACGGTGCTACCTGCCCACGACGTGGTTCCGTGAGGCCGGCGGCGACCCGGAGCAACTGGTGGAGACGGCGGCGACCCCGGCCGTCCGCGCGGTCATCGACCGCTGCCTGGACGAGGTGGACGCCCTGCTGCTGCGGGCGGACACCCTGCCCCGCCAGATCGCCGACCGCGGCCTGCGGCTGGAGACCGCCGTCATCATCCGGCTGGCCCGGTCCCTGGCGCGCGAGCTGCGCCGCCGCGATCCCCTGGCCGAACGGATCGAGCTGAAGGGCATGGTCAAGCTGGGCGCCGTCCTGCGCGGGGTCGGCGACGGCATCGCTGCCCGGCCGAAGGCACGCCGGCGGACTGGCGGCGCGGCGGGTTCTCGCACCAGCACCTTCTACTGGCCCCTGCGTTTCCTGCCGGCCGCCAAGCGCCGCGCCATGTTCGCCGTCTACGCCTTCTGCCGGCAGGTTGACGACATCGCGGACGAGCCGGGGCCGCTGGAAGCCAAGCGGGCCGCCCTGTCCGACTGGCGCCGCCGGCTGGACGCGGTGTATGGCGATGAGGGCGGCATCGCCGATCCGCTGCTGCGCGATCTGGCCGAGGCGGTCCGGCACTACGCGCTGCCCCGGGCCGAGTTCGACGCCATCGTGGACGGCATGGCGATGGATCTCGAAGGCCCGATCCGGGCGCCGTCGCAGGAGGATCTGACCCTCTACTGTCGCCGGGTCGCAGGTGCGGTCGGCATGCTGGCGGTACGGGTCTTCGGCTCCCCCGACGACCGGCATGACCGCTTCGCCATCGCGCTCGGGGAGGCGCTGCAACTCACCAACATCCTGCGCGACCTGACCGAGGATGCGGCCCTGGGCCGCCTCTACCTGCCGCGGGAGGCGCTGGCCCAGGCCGGTCTGCTGAGCGACGGCACGGAGGTGGAGCCCGCCGCGGTGCTGGCCGATCCCGCCGTCGCCCGCGTCTGCGAGAGTGTGGCGGCCCGGGCGGATGCCCGCTTCGTGGAGGCACAGGAGGCGCTGCCCCGCCAGGACTGCCGGATGCTCTGGCCCGCGGTGGCGATGATGCTGCTCTATCGCCGCCTGCTCGACCGCATGACGGCACGCGGCTGGTCCGAGCTGGCCGACCGCCCCGTCCTGACCAGGCGGGAAAAGGTCATGACGGCACTGCGCTGTGCCATCGGGCATCCGCCCCGGACCTGAGAGCACGAACGGCCCGCGCGTGTCTTCCTTCCCCCGATCCCCTGCCCGGCATGGTGCCGGCGCCGATGCCCGCATCCATGTCGTCGGCGCCGGGCTGGCCGGGCTTGCCTGTGCGACGACCCTCGCAGCGACCGGCAGGCCGGTCACCCTCTACGAAGCGGCGACGCAGGCCGGCGGGCGCTGCCGCAGCTACGGGGATGCCCGTCTGGGCTGCCGGATCGACAACGGCAACCACCTGATCCTGGGCGCCAATCCGGAGACCTTCCGCTATCTCGACCGGACCGGCGGGCGGGACGGGCTCCGCCCCGTCGCCCCGGCCGCGATCCCGTTCCACGATCTGGCCGACGGCAGCACCTGGACCGTGCGCCCCGGCGCGGGACCGCTGCCGCTCTGGCTGCTGGACCCGGCGCGCCGCGTCGCCGGGGCCGCGGCCCTGCCGCATCTGGCGCCCCTGCGTCTGTCCCTGGCCGGCGCCGATGCCACCGTGGCGGCGATGCTGCCGCTCGATACGACCCTGGGCCGGCGGCTCTGGCGCCCCTTGGCCGTCTCCATCCTCAACACCGAACCGGAGGCCGCCTCGGCCCGGCTGCTCTGGAGCGTGCTGTCGCAGACGCTGCTGAAGGGCGAAGCGGCGTGCCGGCCGCACATCGCCTGCGAGGGCCTGTCGGAGGCGCTGGTCGATCCCGCCCTCGCCTTCCTGGCCGGAACGGGGGCGGAGCTGCGTTTCCATGCCCGGCTGCGCACCCTGGAGGTCGGGAACGGCGCCGTGGCGGCCCTGCGGTTCGAGGGCGGGCAGACGGTCGCCCTGGCGCCGGAAGACCGGGTCGTGCTGGCGGTTCCCGCCTGGCAGGCGGCGGACCTGCTGCCCGGCCTGCGCGTCCCCGCGGAACATCGCGCCATCCTCAACGCCCACTTCCGGTTGCCCGCGCCGGTCGCCCTGCCCGGCGGATTGCCGCTGCTCGGGCTCATCGGCGGCACGGCGGAGTGGCTGTTCCAGCGTGGCGACGTCCTCTCGGTCACGGTCAGCGCCGCCGACCGCCTGATCGGGGAGGACAGCGACACCCTTGCCGTCCGGCTCTGGTCCGACGTGGCCCGCGCCCTGTGCCTGCCGGACGCCTGTCCGCCGGCCCATCGGATCGTGAAGGAGAAGCGGGCGACCTTCGCCGCCACGCCGGGCATCGCGGCCGACCGGCCAGGGCCGCGCACGGCTCTGGACAACCTGCTGCTGGCGGGGGACTGGACCGATACCGGCCTGCCGGCCACCATCGAGGGGGCCGTGCTCTCTGGCCACCGGGCGGCGGCAATCCTGCTCCGGGATCAGATCGGCAGCAGCGCGGCCGCGACGCGGCGGCCTTCGGCCAGCAGGACGTTGTAGGTCCGGCAGGCGGCCGGGGTGTCCATCGCCTCCACGACGATGCCGGCCCGGCGCAGATCCTGCTTCACGGCGGAGGGCAGCAACCGCATCCGCGGCCCGCAGCCCAGCAGCAGCAGTTCGACCGGCGGCTCCGCCGTGCGCACGGCCTGGACGCTCGCCGCGTCCAGTCCCTCGAAGGTGCCGATATCCCAGAGGACGGTCCGGTCCGGAAAGACGATGACCGCCGTCTCATAGAGCGTGTTGCTGATCCGGAAGCGGCCCGGCCCGTACGTGTCGATCACCTGCCGGTCGGCAGGGATCAGCGGCGTGATGTCCATGCGCATCTCCTCCCCGGGACGCATTTCCTCCCAGGGACGGGGGAACCCGACCAGCCGGGTCCCCCTCCGCCGGGAGCGGTCAGATGGGGACGGTCTTCGGCCGGGTCCGCCGCAGCCACACCACCACCATCAGGCGCGTCACCATGATCGCCGTGAACATGGAGGCGAGAATGCCGATGGACAGTGTCACGGCGAATCCCTTCACCGGCCCCGATCCGAACATGAACAACAACAGTGCTGCGATGAGCGTCGTCAGATTGCTGTCGATGATGGTCGTCAGGGCGCGGTTGTAGCCCGCGTCGATGGCGGCGATGGGCGTGCGCCCGAACCGCAGCTCCTCACGGATGCGCTCGAAGATCAGCACGTTGGCGTCCACCGCCATGCCGATGGTCAGCACGATGCCGGCGATTCCGGGGAGAGTCAGCGTCGCCTGAAGGATGGACAGCGCCGCGAAGATCAGGGCGATGTTGAAGACCAGCGCCAGATTGGCGAACAGGCCGAACAGGCCGTAGCAGAGCGCCATGAAGGCGACGACCATCACCAGACCGGCGATGCTGGCGATCCGCCCGGCTTCGATGGAATCGGCGCCCAGGCCCGGACCGACCGTCCGCTCCTCCAGCACCGTCAGCGGTGCCGGGAGGGCACCGGCGCGCAGCAGCAGGGACAGGTCGTTGGCCGTCTCCACGGTGAAGCTGCCACGGATGATGCCGCTGCCACCCAGGATCGGCTCCTGGATGCGGGGGGCGGAGATAACCTGGTTGTCCAGAACGATGGCGAACCGCTTCTCCACATTGGCGCTGGTCGCCTCGCCGAAACGGCGGGCCCCCAGGCTGTCGAAACGGAAGCTGACGACGGGCTGGCCATCCTGGAAGCTGGGCTGCGAGTCGACCAGGGTCGAACCGTCCACCATGACGCGCTTGCGCACGACCTCGACACCGCCGTCGCGGCTGGGCAGCAGTTCGGAACCGGGCGGGATGCGGCCGGCCTGGGCATCGGCCGGAGAAATGTCGTCATCCACCAGCCGGAAGGTGAGCTTCGCCGTCTGGCCCAGCAGGCGCTTGACACGCTCGGGGTCGTCCACACCCGGAAGCTGGACAAGGATGCGGTCCTCGCCCTGCCGCTGGATGGTCGGCTCGCGCGTGCCGGTCTCGTCGATACGGCGACGGACGATCTCGATGGACTGCTCCACCGCCGCCCGGCGCAACCCCTGGACCGTGGAATCCGTCAGGGATGCGACGATCCGGTTGCCCTCATCGGTCCGGATGGAAAGATCGCTCTCCACGTTGCGCACGGCGGAGCGGGCAGTCTCCAGGTCCGCCGGGTCGCGCAGCGTGAAGGCGATGCCGTTGCCGACGACGCCCAGGTCGGTATAGCCGATCCTGGCATCACGCAGCGCAGCGCGCGCCCCGTCCTGCAAGGCGTTCAGCCGCTCCTGAACGACCACGTCGACCTTGACCTCCAGAAGCAGGTGGGACCCGCCCTGGAGGTCAAGTCCGAGGTTGACGGTCTTCGTCGGGAGCCACCCTGGAAGGCTGGACGCCCAGGAATCGACCTTGGCGCGCCCCAGCACGTTCGGCGCCGCGTACAGCAGCGACAGCAGGCAGACGCCCACGACGAGGACGACCTTCCACTTGGCAAAATAGATCATGGTGCGTGCCGACCCCAGGAAAACGGCTCAGGCGGAGGAGCGGAATTACTTCTTGGCCGCGGCGTCGGCCGCGTCGTCTGCCTTGGAATCGGCCTTCGCCTTCGCCGGCTCGGTCTTCGCCAGCACGGCGGAGACGGTCCCGCGGATCACGCGCACGCGCACGCCCTCGGCGATCTCGACGGTGAGTTCGTCGTCCGGCCCGACCTTCACGACGGTGCCGACGATGCCGCCACCCGTGACGACCCGGTCGCCCCGGCGCAGCGCCTCCAGCATGGCCTTGTGCTCCTTCATCTTCTTCTGCTGCGGACGGATCAGCAGGAAGTAGAAGACGACGAAGATCAGGATCAGCGGCAGCAGCGACACCAGTGCATTCGGCTCCGCGGGTGCGCCCGCACCCTGGGCGAAGGCCGTGGAAATGAACATGGAACTCTCCTTGGGGATGTCATTCGCGCGGACGGCGCGACTATACCCGCCCCGGCCGCGCTTGCAATGGAAACCGGCCCGGTCCGATCGGCGCAGACCGCGGGGGAAGGCACCCCGCTTGCGGCCGCACCGGCCTGTGGTTACGGTCGGGTCGTGGCCTCAAATGGTGACGGACGACGGTCCCCGCAAATGACCCAGAGCGAGATTTCAGCCCTTCTGCCGGTCCTGACCCGCATCGCGGACGCCCTGGACCGCCTGACCCCGCCCCCGCCGCCCGCCACCGATGCCACGGGGGACGACGCTTATGTCTGGCAGGCGGAAGGGGGCCGGCTGGTGCCGGTCACCCAGGTCAACCGGGTGGAGATCGGCCTGCTGAAGGGGGTGGAGCGGCAGCGGGACACCCTGCTGGACAACACGCGCCGCTTCGCCGCAGGACTGCCGGCGAACAACGCCCTGCTCTGGGGCGCCCGCGGCATGGGCAAGAGTTCGCTGGTGAAGTCCGTCCATGGAGCCGTGGCGGCGGAGCATCCTGGCGCCCTGGCGCTGGTGGAGATCCACCGGGAGGACATCCCTTCCCTGCCCCGGCTGCTCACGCTGCTGCGGGCCGCCCCGCGCCGCTTTCTCGTGTTCTGCGACGACCTCTCCTTCGCGGCGGAGGATGCCCATTACAAGTCGCTGAAGGCGGTCCTGGAGGGCGGCATCGAAGGCCGCCCGGCCAACGTCCTGTTCTACGCCACGTCCAACCGCCGCCACCTGATGCCGCGCGACATGATCGAGAACGAACGCTCGACCGCCATCAACCCGGCCGAGGCGGTGGAGGAAAAGGTCAGCCTGTCGGACCGTTTCGGCCTCTGGCTCGGCTTCCACAACTGCGACCAGGAGACCTTCTTCGCCATGGTGGAGGGCTATGCCGCCGCCTACGGCCTGGACATTGCGCCGGAGGCCCTGCGCGCCCAGGCGGTTGAATGGTCGGTGACGCGCGGTGCGCGGTCCGGCCGCGTGGCCTGGCAGTTCTTCCAGGATCTCGCAGGCCGACTGGGCCACCGGCTCGCCTGACCCTTACCAGGGCCAGGGCGTTTCCGTGGGACGGGAATCGTGAGGGATTTCCACGGGACGGCTTTTCATCAGCGTTTACGCCGCCGACAGCAGTTGCCGCAACGCCCCTGCTTCCGAAATCGGAATAACCGTCGCCACGTCCCGGATACGTCCGATGTCGTCTTCCCGATACAGCGCGCGCCGGTCATCCAGTGCTGCGATGCGCTGCCCCTGCCAGTCACGCAGGTCGTAACAGCGGGCGAACACCTCATTGGCTCTGGTTTTCGCGGCGCTGGGGTAGCTGCTTTCGGCGGGCAAGGTGAACACTGCCATGTCAAGGCGCGGCGCGCGAATCAGGAAATCAACGGGGACGATCACGTTGCCTCGCCCCGGCAGCTTGGCGTTCGGTTCATAGTCCAGGCCGGTGTCGTCGATCAGGCTTTCCACCTCTTCCGTGAAGCTGCCCTGTGCGGCGATGCGCTGGGTGAAGGTCAGATCGGCGACGCGGATACACGCCTGTCCCAAGCGGATGATGCCGGCAAGCAGATCGTCGGCGTTCACCATGCAGGACAAGGCGCCCTTGTCGTGGGTGACGCCGTAGGTGTTCAGCACGTCTTCGGTCAACCGCTTACGCCGCACCGATTTCAACGGGCGGATGTCGAGTTGATCCAGCCACAGAAAGGTGTTGCCGAAATCGGTCAAGGTCAGCGGACCAATCTCGGAGAGCAGGTCGCGGCGGTTGACGACGAACAGATCGACCGTCGATCCATCCGGATAGCGGAAGGCCGTGGCGATGCGCAAATGTCCCTTCGGAACGGTATCAACCGTTTCGATCAGGGGCGTATGGCTCAGGATCGCTATCGCTTCGTTCATCCCCATCATGATCTTCATGCCCCGGCCGCTTCGGGAGGCACGATCAACTTACCGTCATGAACTATGTGGGCCATCCGGCAGAAGGCGTCAAACACCGCTTTCAGCGATTGCCCGTTCAGGTCGCCACGGTCGATGACACTGCGCTTCAGGTTCTCGCGCGGGCAATCAGGGGTGTGCAGCGCGTGCTTGTGGCTGCGCCCGGCGGGTTTGTGCGGGCGGCTGTCCACCTCAAGCCGACAGATCGGTCCGATGCCTGTGACCTTGACGTTCAGCGTTTTCGCACCGGTTTCCGAAACGATCTGCACCGTCAAGCGCACGTCCACCCCGTCGTCGTTGTCGATGGCGATATCCTTCGCCTCCCATGCGGCGGAAATGTCGCTGCGCTGGGTCAGGCGGATGTCACCGACGATGCGCTTTCCGGGCAGGTCGCGCAGACGCTCGAACTCGTTACGGTCCATCGTGTGCTTGCTGTCTCCGCCCGCATGGACGGATACGACGTTATCTGCTTCGCCAAACGACGGGAAGGCCCTGCTGCGCGAAGCCGCCACGCACCCTCGACCACCTCTGGCACGCCAGAGGCCCCCTCATCGAGCGCGTTCTTTCCAGCCGGATGCGCGAACTTCTTCACCACAGCAGGGTGTGAGGCCGACTGGACGGAAACCATTCTATCGCAGTTCGCTGGTCTGCCGCGCCGCCGGGGCGGAGCCGTCGAGATGGTCGCGGGGATCGAGCACCCGGCTGCCCCGCCGGACCTCGAAATGGAGCTGGGGACTGCGCACGTTTCCCGTCTGCCCGACGGTGCCGATCTGCTGTCCCCGCCGCACGGTCTGCCCCCGCTCCACCTGGAGCGTATCAAGATGCGCGTAGGCGGTGACAAGCCCGCCCTCATGCCGGATCAGGAGCAGGTTGCCGAAGCCGCGCAGCTCATTGCCGGCATAGGCCACGACGCCGGACTCGGCGGCCAGGACCGGGGTCCCCCGGGGCGCACCGATGTTGATGCCGTCATTGTGCAGGCCGCCCTCCTTCGGCCCGAACTCCGACACGACGGGTCCCGACACTGGCCAGGCAAAGCGGCCGGCCTTTCCGGGCGACGGTCTGGCCGGTGCGGCGGCTGGCGGCGGAACGGACGGAGCGGCCGCGATTCCGCCTGCGGCAGACGTGGCGGGGGCCGGCTGCGGCCGCGGCGGGGATGCGGCCGGCGGCTGGGGCGCGGGATCGCGGGCAACCGTGGACGGGCCGACGGTGGACGGGCCGACGGTGGACGGGCCAACCGCTGACGGAGCGGACCCGGCCGGGGCCGGCGGGCTGCCTGCGGGGGAATCCGGCGCGGGATCGCCCAGCGCCGGCAGTTCCTGGACATCCACACCCCGCCGGGCCGATGTCGTCGCCGGAGCCGGGCCTGGGACTGGGCGGCTGGCCGTTGCCGCCGGCGCGGCCCCCTCCAGCGGCGGGAGTTCCGCCGTCTCGATGGTCCGGCTCGACCGGGACGGTGGCGGCACGACGGTGGGGGGTGGCCCCTCCGGCTTGCGCACGGGCATGGCGGCGGCCGGCGCCTGTGCGACGGTCGTCCCCTGTCCCGGCCGTCGGCCGGGCAGACGGAGCGTCTGCCCCACGCGGATGGTGTAGGGCGCACTGATGCCGTTGAGCCTGACCAGCTCGCCCATGTCGATCTGGTACTGGCGGGAGATGGCGTAGATCGTATCGCCCTTGCGGACCACGTATTCCTGCGGCACCGGCAGAACCAGCGGCTGCCCGGCGCGCAGGGTATAGGGCGGCTCCAGGCGGTTGGCTTCGATCAGGTCGCGCAGCGGCACACCGTAGCGCCGGGCCACGTCGTAGACCGTCTCCCCCTTGGAGACGAAGATGGTGCCCGTCGGCGCCTGCCGGACCGGCAGGGGCCGCGCTCCGGGATCGGCGCAACCGGCAAGGAAGAGAAGGCCGACCAGGGCGGCGGTCAGGCGGTGCATCGCCATCCCCGTCAGGAAGCCCGCTCGGCGCGGGGCGCTTCGGGAGCCACGTCCGGCAGCAGCGGAACGAAGCGGACGGGCCACAGATCCTCGCGCGCCAGCCCGCTCTCCGTCCGGCGCAGACGGACGACCCGCTGCTCCCGGCGGTCCGGCCCCAGCGGGATCACCATGACCCCGCCGACGGCCAGTTGCTTCACCAGGTCCGCCGGCGGCTCGGCACCGCCGCCGGCGGTCACCAGGATGCGCTCGAACGGCGCCGCTTCGGGCCAGCCGCGCATCCCGTCGCCCAGACGGGCGGTGATGTTGTGCAGGCGCAGGGTGTTGAACCGCCGCTCGGCCTCCATCAGCAGGGGACGGTGGCGCTCGATCGTATAGACCCGGCGGACGATCCGGGACAGGACCGCCGCCTGATAGCCGCTGCCCGTGCCGATCTCCAGCACCCGCAGGCGGTCGTGCAGGTCCAGCACCTGGGTCATCAGTCCCACGACCAGGGGCTGGCTGATGGTCTGGCCATGGCCGATGGGCAGGGCGGTATCCTCATAGGCCTGATCGTGGAAGGTCGGGGGCACGAACACCTCACGCGGGATCATCTCGATCGCCCGCAGAACGCCGGTATCGCTGACACCGTTGCGGCGCAACAGCATCAGCAGCCGGATCTTGCGGGCGGCCGTGCTCACGCGAAGGCCCCCTTCAGTGCCTCCAGGCAGGCATAGTGCGTCAGATCGAGGTAGAGCGGGGTGACCGCCACGCCGCCATGGGTCACCACATGGATGTCGGTATCCTCTGGCACCTCCGCCTCGCTGCGCACCGCACCGACCCAGAAGTAGCGCCGGCCACGCGGGTCGGTCCGCTCATCCAGTTCGTCGCCGATCTTGCGGTTGCCGTGGCGGACGACCTGGATGCCGGTCACCTGTTCCGGCGGGCGGTGCGGGAAGTTGACGTTGACCAGCACATGCCGCGGCCAGTCCAGCGCCAGGGCCTTGCGCACCACTTCCGGCCCGAAACGCTCGGCCGTCTCCCAGAAGGGGGGCTCACCCGGCTCGATCCGCTGGCTCATGGCAATGGCCCGCACCCCCAGCAGGGTCGCCTCCATCGCCGCAGCGATGGTGCCGGAATAGGTGACGTCCTCGCCCAGGTTCTGACCGTGGTTGACGCCGGACAGGACCAGCGCCGGCCGCTTGTCGGCCAGCAGGTGGTTGAGCGCCAGCAGCACGCAGTCGGTGGGCGTGCCGTCCACGCTGTGGCGCCGCTCCGCCACCTGCCGCAGCCGCAGCGGCCGGTGCATGGTCAGGGAGTGACTGGCACCGGACTGTTCCAGTTCCGGCGCCACCACCCAGACATCGTCGCTGAGCCCCCGCGCGATCCGCTCCAGCACCTGTAGCCCGGGGGCGTTGATGCCGTCGTCGTTGGTGACGAGGATGCGGGCGCCGCGCAGATCCACCTCAGCCATGGGCCGTGATCCGTTCCTGCCCGCCCATGTAGGGCCGCAGGGCCTCGGGCACGAGGATGGACCCGTCCGGCTGCTGGTAGTTCTCCATCACGGCGATGAGGGCACGGCCGACGGCCACGCCCGAGCCGTTCAGCGTATGCACCACCTGGGTCCCCTTCTCGCCCTTCGGCCTGGACCGGGCCTTCATGCGCCGGGCCTGGAAGTCGCCGCAGTTGGAGCAGCTCGAAATCTCGCGGTAGGCGCCCTGGCCGGGCAACCAGACCTCGATGTCGTAGGTCTTGCGCGCGCTGAAGCCCATGTCGCCGGTGCAGAGGACGACCGTGCGGAACGGCAGCCCCAGCCGCTCCAGAACCGTCTCCGCCGCCTTCGTCATCCGCTCGTGCTCGGCCTCCGACTGCTCCGGCAGGGTGATGCTGACCAGTTCCACCTTCATGAACTGGTGCTGCCGGATCATGCCGCGGGTGTCCTTGCCAGCGCTGCCGGCCTCCGACCGGAAGCACGGCGTGCGCGCCGTCAGGCGCCAGGGCAGCGCCTCGGCGTCGATGATGCTGTCGTTGGCAAGGTTGGTCAGGGTGACCTCCGCCGTCGGGATCAGCCAGTGGCCGGTCGTCGTGCGGAACAGGTCGTCGGCGAACTTCGGCAACTGTCCGGTGCCGAACACGGCCTCGTCGCGCACCAGCAGCGGCGGCGACACCTCGGTGTAGCCGAACTCCCGGGTGTGCAGGTCCAGCATGAAGTCGCCGAGAGCCCGCTCAAGCCGGGCGAGCTGCCCTTTCAGAACGGTGAAGCGGGCGCCGGACATGCGGGCGGCCCCCTCGAAATCCATCAGGCCCAGCGCCTCACCCAGCTCGAAGTGCTGCTTCGCGCCAGGGATGTCGCGCGGGGTGCCGACGCGGCGGATCTCCACGTTGTCGTGTTCGTCCTTGCCCTCGGGCACGTCGGCGGCGGGCAGGTTCGGCAGGGCGGCCAGCAGGGCGTCCAGCTCGGCGCCCAGGCGCCTGTCCTCCTCCTCCAGAGCGGGGATGCGCTCCTTCAGCGCCGCCACCTCGTCCAGCAGGGGCTGCGCGTCCTTGCCGTCCTTCTTGTAGGCGCCGATCAGCCGGGACGCCTCGTTGCGCCGGGCCTGGCACTCCTGGAAGGAGGTCTGCGCGGCACGGCGGCGCTGGTCGAGGTCGAGAATCGCGGCGGAAGCCGGCGGAAGCCCGCGACGGGCCAGCCCGGTATCGAAAGCCTCGGGGTTGTCGCGGATGGCGCGGAGGTCGTGCATGATCGTCGGGTACGGTGAACGGGGTGTGGACTTATACGGCGCGCCTGCCGCCCGGTCCAGTGACCCCGGGCGGCCGGGACCGCGGAAACCGCAGGCTCCGCCGTCCCGCCGTAAACCCTGCCGAAACCCTTCAAGGGGCGACCGACACGTCCGTCAGGCGCTTCAGTCGCCCGCCGCCTCGGCCGCTTCGGTCTCGTCCCGCTTGCGTTCCATCCGCCGCGCCAGGAAGACGGACACCTCGTAGAGCGCCAGCAACGGCACGGCGAGCCCGATCTGGCTGATGACATCCGGCGGAGTCAGCACGGCGGCGACGATGAAGATGGCGACGATCGCATAGCGCCGCTTCGAGGCAAGCCCGTCGGCCGTGACGATTCCGGCCCGCGCCAGCAGCGTCAGCAACACCGGAAGCTGGAAGGCGATGCCGAAGGCGAAGATCAGCGTCATCACCAGCGACAGATACTCCGCCACCCGGGTCTCTGCGACGATGGGAAGGGTTCCCTCTCCCCCCACCGTCTCGAAACTGACGAAGAAGGTAAGCGCAAGCGGCATGATGAAGAAATAGACCATGCAGCCGCCGATCACGAAGAGCACCGGAGTGGCCACGATGAACGGCAGGAACGCCTTCCTCTCATGCCGGTAGAGGCCGGGAGCCACGAACTTCCAGATCTGGTTGGCGATGATCGGAAACGCGATCAGGGCGCCGGCCCAGAATGCCACCTTCATGTAGGTGAAGAAGGCTTCCTGCGGGGCGGTGAAGATCATCCGCCGGTTCGCCGCTTCCGGGCCGTAGGCCTGGACCAGCGGCCACATCAGCGCCTGATAGATCTGCGGCGCCACGAAGTAGCAGCCGATGAAGGCGATCAGCAGCGCCGCGGCGCTGTACATGAGGCGGTTGCGCAGCTCGAGCAGATGGTCGAGCAGCGGCATCTTGCCCGCATCCATCTCGTCGATCTCATCAGGACGGTCCGGTCCGGCCATGGTGCCTACCCCTGCTTCTCGGCTGCCGGCTGGTCCGCAGCCGGGACTGCGGCCACAGGCACGTCCCGCGGCGCTGCCGGGGGTGCCGCTGAAGGTATGGCGGACTGGGGAGCGGCAAGGGGTGATACCGGGGCGGGCGGCACCGGGGCCGTAGAGACCGGGACCGCGGAGGCCGGGACGGCACCGGCCGGTGCCGGCTGCGGTGCCTGGGTGTCCGTCGGGACCGTCCGGGTCAGCGGTGTCGGTGCCGGGCGTCCGCCCTCGTCCTCCTCCGCCTCGTCGCCGTCCAGCGGGACGGGATCGAAGCTCAGCGACTCCTTGAGCGTTCCCTTGGGGTCGATGTGCTTTTCAAGCTGGTCCCTGAGGTTGAGCTGCCGGGCGCGCTCGACCTCCTTCTTCAGGTCCTCAAGCTCCGCCTGCCGCACCATTTCGTCCATGTTGGACTGGAACTCACGCGCCAGCATCCGGGCCTTGCGTACCCACTTGCCGACGGTGTGCATGGCGCGCGGCAGATCTTTCGGCCCGATCACGATCAGGGCGACGATCAGGATGACCGCCAGTTCGGGCCAGCCGATATCGAACATGGATCAAACGTCCGGCTGATGCGGAAGCGCGGCGACAGTCGCGTCGGGAGCAGTGTACGGCGGAACAGGGCGTCAGCCCTTGACCGCCTCGTCCTTCTTCACGGTGGCGTCGGTCCCGACCGGCGTCTCCGAGCGGAGGACCTTGGGCTCGTCGGCCCCCTGATCGTCGCTGTCATCCTTGAGGCCGGACTTGAAGTTCCGGACACCCTTGGCGACGTCCCCCATCACCTTGGGCAGCTTGCCGGCGCCGAAGATGATCAACACGATCAGAAGGATGAGGACGATCTGCCAAATACCGATGGACATTGCCATAACTCCTTGGCGCCGGGGGGCCCCCGGCCGACGGGCCGGGATAATGGCAGAAAGGCCCGGGCGCCGCAACGACGGCACCCGGCCCTTTCCTGCCCCCGGACAGGTGGGCACGATCACCGGTGGAACAATGGCTTGGCCCGCGCCCGCAGAGGGAAGCAGCCGGGCAGGCTCACCCCTCCGCCGGTTCCTCCTCCCGCTCGGTCAGCAGGTCCGGCCCGCCCGGCAGGGAGGCGATGGCCGGCCGCGCATCCAGCAGCCCGGCCGCACGCAGATCCTCCACCCCCGGAAGGTCGCGCAGGGACTCCAGGCCGAAATGATCCAGGAAATGGGGCGTGGTCACCCAGGTCACGGGCCGCCCCGGCGTCTCCCGCCGGCGGCCGGGCCTGATCCAGCCCGCCTCCATCAGGATGTCCAGCGTGCCCTTGCTGGTGGCGACGCCGCGGATGCTCTCGATCTCCGCCCGGGTGACGGGCTGGTGATAGGCGATGATGGCCAGAGTCTCGATGGCGGCGCGGGACAGCTTCGCCGTCACCTCCGTCTCCGTGCGCAGGAAGACGGCCAGGTCCGGTGCCGTGCGGAAGGCCCAGCGGCCACCACTGGCCACCAGGGTCACGCCGCGGTTCTCATAGAGCGCCGCCAGTTCCTGCAACAGGGCGCGCACATCCACCCCGTCGCCCAGGCGGTACTGCAAGGCGGCTTCCTCCACCGGCTCGGCAGAGGCGAACAGGACCGCCTCCAGAAGGCGCAGGCGCTGGACATGGTCATCGGGCACGATCATGGGGATGCTGCCTGTATGCTGCCGGTAACGAAGGCGCCGGGGACCTGCGGCGCAGGTCAGCCCGGCAGCCGACGGAGATAGATCGGGTCGAAGGGACGGTCCTGGCGCAACTCCACCTGCCCGGCCTTCGCCAGTTCCAGCGTGGCGACGAAGGTGCTGGCAAGCGCCGAGCGCGCCTTCAGCGGGTTGCCGCGCCAGCCGGCCGGCAGGAAGCTGCCGAGGCGCGTCCAGTCCGGCAGGCGGCCGAGCATTTCCGTCATCCGCTCCAGCGCCTCCTCGATGGAGTACAGCTCGGTCGGGCGGATCTGCAGAGGGTCGCTGCGGCTCTGCCGCTGCCTGTGCTCGCCATAGGCCTTCAGAAGATCATACAGCGTCACGTCCACGACCCGCTTCTCCAGCACGGGCATGGCCTCGGGCGCGCCGCGGGCGAAGCGGTCGCGGCCGAGCTGCGGCCGCGCCAGCAGCCGGGCGGCAGCACCCTGCATCGCCTCCAGCCGCTGAAGCTGGAAGGCCAGGGCGGCCGCCAGTTCCTCGCCGCTCGGTTCCTCCTCCTCCGGCTCGGGCAGCAGCAGGCGCGACTTCAGGTAGGCCAGCCAGGCCGCCATCACCAGATAGTCCGCCGCCAGTTCCAGCCGCAGGCGCCGGGCCTCCGCCACGAAGGCCAGATACTGTTCGGCCAGTTGCAGGATGGAGACGCGGGTGAGATCGACCTTCTGGTCGCGCGCCAGCGTCAGCAGAAGGTCGATCGGCCCCTCGAACCCGTCGATGTCCAGCAGGAACTGCTCGGCCGGATCGACCGGCGGGCGTTCCGCGGTTTCGAACGTCTCGGGCGCGGGGGCGCGGGCCATCGGGACCTCAGGAGAGCCCGGTCACCCGGGCGATCAGCTCGATAATGTAGTCCACCGGCGGACCGATGATCCAGCGCAGCGGATCGACCGGATACCCGAACTCGCGCGAGGCGAAGGGCACCAGGATCAGCGCCAGCAGCAGGATCAGGATGCCGTAGCGCTCCAGCCGCGCCAGCGGAAACGCCAGCACGTCCGGCAGCAGCCCCACGGCGACCCGGCCACCGTCCAGCGGCGGCAGCGGCAGCATGTTGAAGACCGCCAGGATCACGTTGATCAGGATGGAGACCTGGAGGTTGTTGCCAAGCCACTCCCCGACGAAGGGCGGCAGCAGCGGCACGACATGCAGCAGCAGCGCAGAGACGAGCGCGAGCGCGATGTTCACCCCCGGTCCGGCCAGGGCGACCCAGACCATGTCGCGCCTCGGGTCGCGCAGGTTCCGGAAATCGACCGGGACCGGCTTTGCCCAGCCGAACAGGAATCCGGTGGTCAGGAACATCAGTCCCGGCAGCAGCACCGTGCCGACCGGATCAATATGCTTCAGCGGATTGAAGGTCACCCGCCCCTGGAGATAGGCGGTGTCGTCGCCCAGCCGCCTGGCAACCCAGCCGTGCGCCGCCTCGTGGAAGGTGATGGCGATGACGACCGGCAGGGCGATGATGGAGATCTGGAAAAGGACGGAACCGAAATCGGGCATGTCTCAGGCGATCCGCGCGGCCAGCAGGGCGTCGAACTCCCGGCGCAGGGCACCGGCATCGGCCGGTTCGACCGCATCGCGCAGGGCCGCCGCGCGGCCCCAGCGCACGGCACCGGCCTCACTCAGATGGGGAGCCGCGGCCGCGATTTCGAGCATCTCCGCAAGAACGCCGTTGCAGTGCAAGGCGACATCGCAGCCGCCGGCGAGCACGGCCCGGGCCCGCTCGCCCGGGCCACCGCTGAGCGCCTGCATGGACAGGTCGTCGCTGAACAGCAGCCCCTGGAAGCCGATCCAGCCCCGGATGACGGTCCTGATCACCGCGGCCGAGGTGCTGGCCGGCATGGCCGGATCGACGGCGGTGTAGACGACATGGGCCGCCATCCCGCAGGGCAGATCGGAAAGCGCCCGGAAGGGGGCGAAATCCGTCGCCTCCAGCACCGCCCGCTCCGCCGTCACCACCGGCAGTTCCCTGTGGCTGTCGGCACTGGCCCGTCCGTGGCCCGGCAGGTGCTTCACCACCGGCAGGACGCCGCCGGCCAGCAGCCCCTCCGCCTGCGCCCGCGCCAGCCGGGCGACCAGCCCCGGATCGGCACCGAAGGCACGGTCGCCGATCACGTCATGCGACCCCGGCACAGGCAGGTCGGCCACGGGTGCGCAGTCCACGTCGATGCCGACATCGGCCAGCATGTGCGCCAGCAGGCGGCCGTCCAGCCAGGCCGCGCGTGCGCCCGCCTCCGGGTCGCGCTCCGCCAGATCGCCGATGCGGCGGGCTGCGGGGAACTCCGGCCAGTGCGGCGGGCGCAGCCGGGCCACACGCCCGCCCTCCTGGTCGATCAGGACGGGGGCGTCGCGGCCCACGGCATCGCGCAGGTCGCCGGTCAGGCGGCGGACCTGCTCCGGCGTCTCCGCATTGCGTCGGAACAGGATGAACCCGAAGGGATCGGCCTCACGGAAGAAGGCCCGCTCCTGCGCCGTCAGGTCGGGGCCGGCGCAGCCGAAGGCGACCGCCAGCGGCCGACGCGGGGGCTCACTTGACGATGATGCAGCCGACATTCTGGGCCTTGAGCTGGGTGCAGATCTCGCGGGCCCGGCTGTCCTCAACGGGACCGGCCTGGATGCGGTAGAAGGTGCCCTTGGCGCCGAGATCGGCCCGCACATAGCGCACGCCCAGCCCGCCGAGCTGGGCCGCATAGCGCTTCTGCAGGCGGCTCCATTCCGACTGCGCCTTGGCCTCGCTGTCCACGGCGGCGATCTGCACACGCACGCCGCCCGTGACCGGAGCGGGCGGTGCGGCAGGTGCCACGGTCGCCGGAGCCGGCGTTGCCTTGGGCGGGGGAGCTGCGGGGGCCGTGGCGACAGGCGGCGGGGCGACCGGCTGGCGGGCTGCCGCAGGGGGCGGCAGCGGCGCGGGAGCGGGTTCCTGCGCCGGCACCTCCTCCGGTTCCTCCGTCAGGGCGGCCGAGGCCGGCGGCTCGGCAAGCCCGGGGTCGCCCTCCGCCAGAGCGGCGGGGTCGGGTTGCGGCTCGGGCGGACGCGGCCGGTCCAGCGGGGCCTCCGGCGGCGGCAGCAGCCGCTCGACGCCCGGTTCGGGTGCGGCCGAAGGGTTCAGCCGGTCGTAGACGAGCTTGTCCTGATGCGGGACCTGCATGCCGCCGGGCTGTTCGGGGCGCACCTTCGTCGGCCCTGCGTCGGCACGCAGGACGGGAGCGACGCTCTCGCTGCCGGCCCGCATGCCCTGGCTGTAGGCGTACCAGATGATGCCGCCGAAGGCGCCGACGCCGAGCGCGACGACCAGGATGCTGGTCAGCCGGCGCCGCGGGGGCGTTTCGGCCTCGTAGCCGTAACCGTAGCCGTCGGCGCTGTCGCGCCGGTAGTAGCCCTGGTCCGCCCGGTAGTCGTCGCGCGGATACTGGTCCCGCGGATACTGGTCGTCGTCATGCATGGACATGGCTCGGGGTCCTCAGCGCATTTCCTCGACCGGCACGACCCCCATCACCTGGAGGCCGGAGGCGATCACGATGGACACCGCCTTCACCAGCGCCAGCCGCGCCTTGGTCAGCTCGGGGTCGGACTCGATCAGGAAGCGCAGGGTGGCGTCGTCCTTGCCCTTGTTCCAGAGGGCGTGGAAGGCGGAGGCGAGGTCGTACAGGTAGAACGCGACGCGGTGGGGTTCGTGCGCCTCCGCCGCGGCCTCGATCTGGCGCGGCCAGGACAGCATCTGGCGGATCAGCTCGATCTCCTCCGGCGCGGACAGCCGCGCAAGATCCACCCCGGCAAGCGCCGGGCCGGTGATGTCCCAGTCCGGATGCGCCTCCTCCGCGTGCCGCAGGACGGAGCGGCAGCGGGCATGGGCGTACTGCACATAGAAGACCGGGTTGTCCTTCGACTGCTCCGTGACCTTGGCGTAGTCGAACTCCAGCGTCTGGTCGTTGCGCCGGGTCAGCATGATGAAGCGGACCACGTCGCGGCCGACCGCCTCCATCACGTCGCGCAGGGTGACGAAGGTGCCGGCGCGCTTGGACATCTTCACCGGCTGGCCGTTCTCCAGCAGGTGGACGAGCTGGCAGATCTTCACGTCCAGTACGCCAGCGCCGCCGGTGACGGCCTTCACCGCCGCCTCCATCCGCTTGACATAGCCGCCATGGTCCGCCCCCCAGACGTCGATCAGGGTGGGGCTGCCGCGGCGCGCCTTGTCGTAGTGGTAGGCGATGTCGTTGGCGAAGTAGGTCCAGCTCCCGTCCGACTTCTGCAACGGCCGGTCCACGTCGTCGCCGAACTGCGTGGCCTTGAACAGGGTCTGCGGCCGCGGTTCCCAGTCGTCCGGCTTCTTGCCCTTGGGCGGCTCCAGCACGCCGACATAGATCAGGTCCTGATCGCGCAGGGTCTGGAGCGCGGCGTCCACCGCCCCGCTCTGCACCAGCGCCCGCTCGGAGGTGAAGACATCATGGTGGATGTTCATGGAGGCGAGGTCCTCCTTGATCCAGCCCATGATCATCCCGACGGCGAAGTCGCGCATCACCGGCAGCCACTCGGCCTCCGGCGCCGTGAGCCAGCGGTCGCCGTCGCGCCGGGCGATGGCCTGCCCGACTTCCTTCAGATACTCGCCCGGATAGAGGCCCGCGGGGATGCTCGCCTCCTCCCCCGTCACCGCCTCGCGGTAACGCAGGTAGGTGGAGCGTCCCAGCACCTCGACCTGGGCGCCGGCGTCGTTGATGTAGTACTCGCGCGTGACCTCGAAGCCCGCCTTCTCCAGCAGAGCCGCCAGCGCGTCGCCGACGACGGCGCCGCGGGCATGGGCGGCATGCAGCGGCCCGGTCGGGTTGGCGGAGACGTATTCGACATTGACCCGGCTGCCGTTGCCCATCGTGCTGGCGCCGTAGGTGACGCCGGCCACCAGCACGTCGCTCAGCCGGCGGCACCAGTAGTCCGGCGCCATGCGCAGATTGACGAAGCCCGGCCCCGCGACCTCCGCCGCCGTCACGTCGGCCACGCTGCGCAGCCGCGCCACCAGCGCCTCCGCGATGGACCGCGGCGGCTTGCCGGCCGGCTTCGCCAGCACCATGGCGGCATTGGTGGAGACATCGCCATGGCTCGGATCGCGCGGCGGCTCGACCGTCACGCGGGAAAGGTCCAGACCCTGCGGCAGCGACCCGTCCGCCATCAGCTCTTCAAGCGCGGCCTTGATCTTGGCCTCGAAATCTTTGAATACGTTCATTTTTCCGATCGGACGCAGAACTGGGTTCCGTAGGCGCCGGCGTGCCGCCACCCACCCTTCAGGCTGCGCACCCTAGCGCATCCCTTCGCACGCGCACAGGGGCCTTGCGGTGACCGCCCCGTCCGGCCCGGCCTCACCCGGCAATGAGTTGCGCCTGACGCAGGGCGAAGCGGTCCGTCATGCCGGCGATGTAGTCCACCAGCCCCCGCACCCAGGACGGGCGGTCATAGGGCATCTGCCGGATCGTCGGCATCGTCTCCAGCAGCGACGCGAAACGCCGTGGCAGGTCCGCCCCGGGGCCGGCATCCTCCCGCGCCAGCAGGGCCTCGCCGAAGGCGTCCAGCAGCGTGGTGATGGTGCGGGCGGCGACGATGTCCGTCTCGCAGCGCTGCTGGCCGCGGTAGATGCGGGTGTAGCTGATCTGCTCGATGGCCTGGAGTGCGGTCGCCCGCTCCGTCATGTGCAGGAGCGCCGGGCACGGCCTGCCCTGCATCAGTTCCGGCAGGCGCTCCAGGAACATCTCCGCGGCGTCATGGACAAGCCGGTCGATGGCGCGGGCGCGCAGGTAGATCAGCCGGCGGTCCTCGTCGTCGATCTCGTCATATTCCTGCCGGTCCACCACGACCAGCGGCGCCAGCAGGGATTCGGCGTCGGCGAAGCTCAGCATCCGCATCTTCACCGCGTCCTCGATATCGACGACGCGGTAGCAGGCATCGTCCGCCGCCTCCACCAGATAGGCGAGCGGGTGGCGGCACCAGGTATCGTCGCCGGTCGGGATCAGCCCGACCTCCTCCGCCATCTCCCGGAACAGCGCACGCTCGCTGCCGAAGAAGCCGTACTTGCGCGGGTGCGGCCGCGGACGGCCGTCATCACCGGGCGCGCTCCAGGGATACTTGCTGTAGGCCGCCAGCGTGGCGGCCGTGAGCTGCAACCCGCCCGTGGCCCGCCAGCCCTGGAGCCGGGTCAGCACCCGGAAGCCCTGGGCGTTGCCCTCGAAATGGCGCAGCTCGTTGCGCTGCTGCTCCGGCAGGCCGGACAGGATCTCGCGGCCCACGGCACTGCCCCGGAACCAGTCGGAGACGATGTCCTCGCCGGTATGGGCGAAGCAGGGCGTGCCCAGATCGTGGGCCAGTGCCGCCGCAGCCACGACATGGCCGATGTCGAAGGGGGTCGCCCCGACCTCCTCCCCGCCGTAGCGCTCCACGATCTCCCGCCCCGCCCAGGTGCCCAGCGAGCGTCCCACCCGGGCCGCCTCCATGGAGTGGGTCAGGCGGGAGCGGACATAATCGGAACCGCCGATGCCGTGGACCTGCTGCTTGTCCGACAGCCGGCGGAAGCTGGTGGAAAAGGTGATGCGGTCGATGTCGATCTCGAAGGCACTGCGATAGGGCAGCTCCGGATCGCGGACAGGCTTGGCGAGCCGCTTGCGCGACAGCAGGCTCTTCCAGCGCATCATGGCTGCCTCCTCGGGAGTGCCGGGTTCTCATCCGCGACCGGGGTACGGACCAGATCCGCCGGCCGCGCTTTGACGGAACGCAATTCGGCGCTTACATAGTCAGCGACAGTTTGTCCAGTAGCGACGAGACGGAACCGGCTCATGGCAACCCTGGCGACCCACGGACCCGCATCCCCCACCCCGCCCGCCGCCCCGTCCGGGCGGCGCGTTCTGCTGACGGCCAGTGCGGCCCGGCGGATCGCGCATCTGGCGCAGCAGGAGGGCAACCCCGCCCTGATGCTGCGCCTGTCGGTATCGGGCGGCGGCTGTTCGGGCTTCCAGTATGGCTTCTCCTTCGACGACAGCACGAACGACGACGACCATGTCTACGAGCGGGACGGTTCCCGCCTCGTGGTGGATGAGGTCTCGCTCGATCTGCTGGCCGGAGCGGAGGTCGATTATGTCGAGGATCTGATGGGCTCGGCCTTCCGGATCAACAACCCGAACGCCTCCTCCTCCTGCGGCTGCGGCTCCTCCTTCTCGCTCTGACCCCCTCAGCCCCTTCCTCTGCCCGTGCCGGCCGCAGTGCCGTCCCGGTCCCCGCGCCCTCAAGGAAGCGCCGTGAAGATCGCCACCTGGAACGTCAATTCCGTCAAGGCCCGCCTGCCCAACGTGCTGTCCTGGCTGAACGCCGCGGCCCCCGACGTGGTGCTGTTGCAGGAGATCAAGTGCGAGACGGCCTCCTTCCCGGCGCTGGAGTTCGAGCCGCTCGGCTACCGTGTCCACGCCGTCGGGCAGAAGAGCTACAACGGCGTGGCGATCCTCTCCCGGCTGCCGGTCGAGGATCTGATCGAGCGCCTGCCCGGTGAGCCCGAGGACGTTCAGGCCCGCTATGTCGAGGGCACGATCGGCGGTCTGCGCATCGCCAGCCTCTACCTGCCGAACGGCAACCCGGTGGGCTCGGAGAAGTACCCTTACAAGCTGCGCTGGATGGAGCGGCTCAAGGCGCATGTGGGGGAGCTTCTGGCGCGGGAAGTCCCCTTCGTCCTGGGCGGGGACTACAACGTCATCCCCGCGCCGGAGGACGTCTACGATCCGGAGGGCTGGAGCGGGGACGCCCTGTTCCGCCGGGAGACTCGGGAGAAGTTCCGCGAGATCCTGAATCTGGGCCTGACGGAGGCGTTCCGCGCGCTGCATCCCGCCGCCCGCCATGCCTACACCTTCTGGGACTACCAGGCGGGCGCCTGGCCGCGCGACCTGGGCCTGCGGATCGACCATTTCCTGTTGTCGCCGCAGGCGGCCGACCGGCTGGCCGGCTGTACCATCGACCGCAGCCCGCGCGGGCAGGAGAAGGCGTCCGACCACACGCCGGTCCTGCTCGACCTGGCCGACTGATCCGGAGCCGGGTTTTCAGGGGGCGTGCCAGGGGACGACACGGCAGTCGCAGGACGGGGCAGAGAGCATGGCGGACACGGGCGATCTTGAAGGGGGCTGTCTCTGCGGTGCCGTGCGCTACCGCATATCGGGCGCGATGGCGCCGACCGGCGTCGCCTACTGCCACTGCCGCACCTGCCGCCGCTCCTCCGGTGCGCCGGTGATGGCCTGGGCCACCTTCCCCGCCGCTTCCGTCTGGCTGACGCGGGGCGTACCGGCGGCCCATGCCTCCTCCCCGAAGGCGCTGCGCCAGTTCTGCCCCGCCTGCGGGACGCAGCTCTTCTTCGCCTACACGGAAGGCGAGCCGGAACTGGATGTCTCCCTGGGCAGCCTGGACGACCCCACGGCCCTGGTCCCCGCCTACCACATCTGGACCTCCAGCCGCCTGCCCTGGTTCGAGACGGCCGACAGCCTGCCCCGCCACGCCGACGACGGGCCGGACTGGTCCCCCTACCGGACCGATCCCTGATCCGTGGCGTCGGCCCGGGTTTCGCGCTAAACTGGTGCAGGACGTGACCGGCTGGAGATTTTCCATGTCCAGGGACTATGTCTTCGCCTTCTGGAACGTGGAGAACCTGTTCGACGTGGCCGATTCGCCCCGGCGGGAGGAGCGCATCCGCTCCCGCATCGCCCGGGAACTGGTGGGCTGGGACGAAGCGGTGCTGTCGCGCAAGCTGGCGCAGCTCGCCGCCGTCATCCCGATGCTGGGCGGCGGCCGCGGCCCGGACGTGCTGGGCGTGGCAGAGGTGGAGAACGCCCATGTGCTGGGCCGGCTGGCGGCAGCACTCGGCCCCGGCCGCGACTACGGGGTCGTCCATGCGGAGGGGCAGGACGGGCGCGGCATCGACGTGGCCCTGCTCTATGACCGGGCCCTGTTCACGGTGAACCGGGACGAGATCTTCTCCCGCTTCATCGTCCGCCGCTCGGCCACGCGCGACATCCTCCAGGCGACGCTGACCACGGTGGCCGGCGGCAACACGATCGTGGTGCTGGTGAACCACTGGCCCTCGCGCAGCGGCGGCGCGTATGAGAGCGAGCCCTACCGCATCATGGCCGGGGAGAGCCTGAGCTATTTCCACCAGCGCATCCTGGAGGAAAAGGGGCGCGACACCGCCATCCTGGCCATGGGCGACTTCAACGACGAGCCGTTCAACCGCTCGCTCCAGGACTATGCGCTGGCGACCCGGGCGCGCAGCAAGGCGACGCATCCGCAGAGCCAGTCCTTCTACAACCCGATGTGGCGCTTCCTGGGTTCGGCCGGCAGCTATGTCTATGACGGGGAGCCGAACGTGCTGGACCAGATCCTGGTCTCCCGCGGGCTGCTGCGCCGGGGGGCGCCGCTGACCGTGCGGGAAGAGACGCTGGCGATCGAGGCCTTGCCGGCCCTGCGCACCGCCAAGGGCGGCGGCCGGAAGTTCGGCCGCCCGTCGGAGCCGAAGAGCTACGATCCGGACGGCTATGCCGACCATTTCCCCGTGTCGGTGACCGTCAGCGAGGCGTGAGGCGGGGATTGTCCGCCGGGATCAGGGCCGATCCGCGACCGCGACCTGGAGGGCCGTGCCGCGCTCCAGGCAGGTTGCCAGTTCATGCGCCCGTTTCTCCCGGTTCTCGTCGCCCGGCCAGGCTGCCTGGACGGTCCGGGCGCAGGAGCCGAAGCCCGGATGCTCCGCCGTCGTTCGGTCGGCCGTACCGGCCGGAGTCCCGGCGCAGGCGGCCAGGGCCAGCAGGGCCGCGAAGGTGAGAAGACGTGCAAGGGGGCCGCGCATGGGAAGTGCCGCAGGTTGATGATGCGGCAGACCCTACGCGGCCCCGTTGGCCCGGTCAGTGCGCCCGGTCACAGGGGGATACCCGTCCCGTGGTGCCCCGTTCCGGTGCCCCCGTCAGGCGACCTTGACCGCGGCGTCGCCGCCGGTATGGCTGCCTTCCTGGGTGCTGTACTTGGACAGTTCCAGCTTGGCGATCTGGTTGCGGTGGACCTCGTCGGGGCCGTCCGCCAGCCGCAGGGTGCGCGCCCCGGCATAGGCGTAGGCGAGGCCGTGATCCTCCGTCACACCGGCACCGCCGAAGGACTGGATGGCCCAGTCGATCACCTTGCAGGCCATGTTGGGCGCCACGACCTTGATCATGGCGATCTCGGCCCTGGCAACCTTGTTGCCGACCGTGTCCATCATGTAGGCGGCCTTCAGCGTCAGCAGCCGGGCCTGGTCGATCAGCAGCCGCGATTCGGCGATGCGCTCCTGCCAGACGGTCTGCGCCGCCAGCGCCTTGCCGAAGGCGTTGCGGTTCAGGGTGCGGCGGCACATCCGCTCCAGCGCCCGCTCGGCCAGCCCGATCAGGCGCATGCAGTGGTGGATGCGGCCCGGCCCCAGGCGGCCCTGCGCGATCTCGAAGCCGCGCCCCTCGCCCAGCAGCATGTTCGACGCGGGCACACGGACGTCGCGGAAGACGATCTCGGCGTGGCCGTGCGGGGCATCGTCATAGCCGAACACGGGCAGCATGCGGCGCACGTCGATCCCGGGCGTGTCCATCGGCACCAGGATCATGGACTGCTGGCGGTGCCGGTCGGGGCTGTCCGGATCGGACTTGCCCATGACGATCAGCACCTTGCAGCGCGGATCGCCGGCCCCGCTGGTCCACCACTTGCGTCCGTTGATGACATAGTCGTCGCCGTCGCGGCGGATTTCGGTCCGGATGTTCGTCGCGTCGGAGGATGCGACCTCCGGCTCCGTCATGGCGAAGCCGGAGCGGATCGAGCCGTCCAGCAACGGCTCCAGCCAGCGCTTCTTCTGCTCCGGGGTGCCATAGCGGACCAGCACCTCCATGTTGCCGGTATCGGGGGCGGAGCAGTTGAAGACCTCCGGCGCCCAGTGCGACCGCCCCATGATCTCGCAGAGCGGGGCGTATTCCAGGTTCGTCAGCCCCGCCCCCAGCTCGCTTTCCGGCAGGAACAGGTTCCACAGCCCCTCGGCCTTGGCCTTCGCCTTCAGCTCCTCCAGCATCGGCACGGGCTGCCAACGGTCGCCGCTCTGCCCGACCTGGGCGAACAGCGTCGCCTCGTTCGGGTAGAGGTGCTCCGCCATGAAGCGGGAGAGCCTTTCCTGAAGGGCCTTGGTCTTGTCCGAGTACTCGAAATCCATGGAAGCGTTCCTCCGGTACCGTCATTGGCCGCATTTCCGCGGCAAATCCTGGGCCCGCCGCCGGGCGGGCCGCGGTCAGGATAGCGTCGGCCCGGACCCGCATGCCACCGGCTCCTGGCGACGCACCGCCCATCGGTTAACCCGACCTTGAGAGGGGGTTAAGGCAGGCACCGGAAACCGCATGGCTGCGGCCCGACTTCCCACAAAGTGTTGCTTGCGGACGGATACGGGACTGATAACGATTATGGGCTCCCCTCGCGGGGTAACCCTGGAGTCCCGCTCCGCCGATGACCGTCCCACGAACGCGCCGCGCGCCGCAGTCCGTTCCGCCCGTCCCCGTCATCACCCTCGACCCCCAACAGCCCCGCTCCCTCTATCCGGCCGCCTTCGCCCTGGGCGACGGCTACCCCACGGAAGAGGAATTCGCCGTCTCCCGCCGGGACGACGGCAAGGGCCTCGGCGTCTATGCCCGCCGGGCCTTCGCCCGCGGCCACCGCATCTGCCGGATCAGCGGCACCGTCGTTCACGCGGTGCGCCAGCACACCCTGCAGATCAGCCCGGACAGCCATCTCTACGACCCCTACTTCACCGGCTATCTGCTGCATTCCTGCGACCCGAACTGCTTTCTGGACATGCAGCGGTTCGAGCTGTGGGCGATCAAGGACATCGACCCCGGTGAGCCGCTGACCATGGACTACGCCAGTACCGAGGACGTGCTGTTCAAGCAGTTCCCCTGCCTGTGCGGCGCGCCCAACTGCCGGCGCTGGATCACCGGCCGGCGCGAGCCGATGCAGGCCCCCGCCATGGCCGAGTGAGGATAGCCGCCATGACCCCGGATGCCCTCGCGGCGACGTCCGCCGCGGCTCTTCCTTGCGCGCCCGCGCTCTGGTGGGAGCGGCCGGACCTGCGCTATGTCGGCCGCGACCTGCACCTCGCCGGCCGGAACCTCGCCGAACTGGCGCGGCAGGCCGGCACGCCGGCCTATGTCTATTCCGGCCCTCGGGTGCTGGAGAATCTGCGGCGGCTGAAGGCGGCGCTGGAGTCCACCGGACTGCCGCACGCCATCCGCTATGCCATGAAGGCGAACCGCCACGGCCCGCTGCTGACCTGGATGAAGGCGTCCGGCCTCTGCGGCATCGACGCCTGCTCCCCCAACGAACTGCGCTTCGCCGTGCAGTGCGGCTTCCGGCCGGAGGAGGTGTCCTACACCGCGACCTCCGTCTCGGAGGCCGACCTCGCCGTGCTGGCGCGGCATCCGGAGACCTGGGTCAACGCCGACAGCCTCTCCACCCTCCGGCGGCTGGCCGCCGTCAGCCCGGGGCGGGAGATCGGCATCCGGGTCAACCCGGCCCTGGGGGTGGGGTACGGGGAGAACCAGCTTCTCCGCTACAGCGGCGAGCGCACCTCCAAGTTCGGCATCTACCGCGACCGTTTCGAGGAGGCGCTGGCGCTGGCCGCATCCCACGGGCTCACGGTCCGGGGCATCCATTTCCATGTCGGCTGGGGCTATCTGAACGCCCAGCTTCCCGCCTGGGCGGAGGTGGTGCGCGAATGCCTCTGGTTCCTGGACCGGGTGCCGCAGGCGCGCCTCGTCAATCTGGGCGGCGGCCTGGGCGTGCCGCATGCGGCCGGCGACCGGCCGCTGGACCTGGAGGCCTGGGCCGCGGTGATCCGCGACAGCTTCGCCGGCCGCGGCATCGAGGTCTGGGTCGAGCCCGGCGACTATGTCGTCAAGGATGCGGGCGTGCTGCTGCTCCAGGCCAACACGGTGGAGCGCAAGCGCGCCACCACCTTCGTCGGCGTGGATGGCGGCTTCAATCTGGCGGTGGAGCCCGTGTTCTACCGCCTGCCCTGCGAGCCGGTGCCGGCCCGGCTGCACCAGGACCCGGCCCGCGCCTGGGCGGCGGATGCGCTGGCCCCCGTCAGCATCGCCGGCAACATCAACGAGGCGCTGGACCTCTGGGCCGAGGCCTTGCCCTTCCCGGCGGTGGAGGAGGGCGACGTGATCGCCTTCCTGAACGCCGGCGGCTACGCCGCGGCCATGGGCTCGAACCACTGCATGCGGGCACAGGCGAGCGAGCACCTGCTGCTCTGACCGCCCCCTGGGCACCCCTTAGGCGCGGCGGCCCCTCCCCGGCCCCCGCGACCGACGGCCCCGGATCAAGGCACGGAGAGACCGCCGGAGAGGACGCGGGTGAAAGCCACGGGGAACCCCCCGGCGCGCAAACACCCTTGCGAAGCCGCCGCGCTGCGGTTACCAGTTGGCCCAGCCGGATGGGTGGCCGAGCGGTTTAAGGCAGCGGTCTTGAAAACCGCCGTGGGTGCAAGCCCACCGTGGGTTCGAATCCCACCCCATCCGCCAGTTTTTCGCGCTGGAATGTTGATTTCACAGCAAAATCCGCTCCAGCACCCCCACAGTTTGCCTCACACTTTTCGGCGGATTGGCGCCGCTGTTGGCGGACATAGGTGGATTCTGATCCTCGTTCGCGCTTGACCCGGCCCCTGGGGCCGGCCTGCGTGATCGGCGGGTCCATCGACGGGAGGGGCAGTTGACGCTGGACCCGCAGTACCGCACCGCGGCCGAGACCGCAGCCCTGCTGGGCGTGACCGCCAAGGCGCTGCGGGTCTACGAGCGCCACGGGCTGGTGACGCCTGTCCGCACCGGGGCCGGGTACCGCACCTACGGTCCCGACCAGATGCGGCGGCTGCACCAGGTTCTGGCGCTCAGGTCGCTCGGCCTTCCCCTGGCCCGGATCGGCCGCTGCCTCGCCGGGCTGGGCGACGACCTGGGCCCGATCCTGGAGGCGCAGGAGAAGGACCTCCGGCAGCGCCTCGGCGCCCTGGAGTCCGCGCTTGCGCTGGTCGCCCGGGCCAGGGAGCGGCTGGCCGCCGGGCGCCCCCTCTCGATGGACGATCTCGTGACACTGACAAGGGAGATCGTCATGACCACTGCAACACCGGACTGGCGGGAGGGCCTCGCACTCCTCTTCGCCCGGCACTTCACCGCGGAGGAGCGGGAGACGCTGGCCGGCGCCGCGCCCGCGGCGTCCGTCGGGACCACGGATGCCGCGGAACGGGAGGCGCTGCTGATGGAGGCCCGGTCCATGCTCGGCCGGGACCCGGCCACAGCGGAGGCCATGGACCTGGCGCGCCGCTGGCGGGACCGGGCCGCCCGCTTCGTCGGCGGCGACAAGGACAAGCTCGACCGGATGCGGGCCGTCCTGGACGAGGCGCTGGCCGACCCCGCCCTCTCCCGGACGCTGCCCTGGCGCGAGGAGGTCGCGTTCATCCGCGCCGCCACGGAACGGCTGGAGGCGGCCGGGCGGTAGCCCCGGCCGACGGACGCGGCGGGGCACCAGCCGGGTGCTCCGCCGCGCCCCCCGTCCCCGTCCGCCGCTCCCGTCCGCCGGAGCGTGCCGGAGGACGGGAGACCAGCCCCCGCGCCCTCGACCGCCCCGGCCGGTCGCGGGGTGCCGCGCGCCTGCATGACTGTCGGCAGGCCCTGTCCCCGCGCGCGCACTTGTCTGCGGAGCCCGAGCACCGTACTACTGCCCCATGTCGACATGACGGGTTCCGGTCCGGTGACACGCGCCATCAATGCCAGCGGAAGCGCCGGTGACGCCGGGACGGCACTCGCACACCTGCGTGCGTGGTGCGCGGCCCTGCTCCTGGGCTTCGTCCTGGGACTGCCGGCCATGGGGCCCGGACCGCTGTCGCCGGCGCCGCACGGCAAGGCGTCCGGCGGCTCGGTCGGCGACGATGCCGGCGTCATCGCCCCCGACAAGGGAAGCCCGACCGTCGGGCCGCGGGTCGAGCGCAAGCAGTCCGCGACCGCGGCACCTCCAGCACCCCCTTTCCTCGTGCCGGCCACCCTCGTGCTCGAGCGTCCTTCCGGGCCGGCCGAGAGCGCCGGGCCGGAAGGCCATGAGCCCCGGCCGGCGCTGCCCGACAGCGTGCGGGCCCGCAGCCCGCCGCGCGGGGCCTGAGACGGATTTTCCATCGGAGGTCCGGTCCCCGGTCCGGCCCTCCCGCTTCCACGCCCTCCGCGCTGCGCCGCCTCCCGTCCGAACCGGCAGGCAGCGCTTCCGGGGGCAGCCAGCGTAACGGACCCATGCTCAACTTCTCCCCCCTGCGGACGGCGGTCGTGACCGCCATCTGCCTGCTCGGCGTGATCTTCTCGCTCCCGAGCCTGCTGCCGGCCGGCACACTCCCGGCCTGGCTGCCCTACCGCCACATCAATCTCGGCCTCGACCTCCAGGGCGGTTCCTACCTGCTGCTGCAGGTGGATGCCGACACTGTGCGGAAGGAGACCCTGTCCAGCGCCGGAGACCAGGCCCGCGCCCTGCTGCGCGACGCCGGCATCCGCCCGACGGGCGTCACCGCCGATGCCGACACGGTGACCGTCAGCTTCGCCGACGACGCCCAGGTGTCCCCCGCCGTCGCGGCGTTGCGGCCGCTGTGGGGTCCGATCGGTCCGGGCCAGCCCGGCGAGTTCGACGCCGCGGAGGCGCCGCGCGCCGTCCGCCTGACCCTGACGGAAGGCGGCTTCCAGGCGAAGATGGACCGCGTGGTCCAGCAGTCCCTGGAGATCGTGCGCCGCCGCATCGACGAGACGGGCGTCAACGAACCGATCGTCGCCCGCCAGGGCAGCGGCCGCATCCTGGTCCAGCTCCCCGGCGTCAGCGACCCCGGCCGGATCAAGCGGCTGCTGGGCCAGACCGCGAAGATGACCTTCCATCTCGTGGTCGATGACGCGACCCTCAACCCCGGATCGCCTCCGCCGCCGGGCACCGAATGGCTGCCGAACGCCGACCGTGGCGCCGGCGGCGGCCGCGTGCTGGTGCGCAAGCGCGTCGAGGTGGACGGCGCCACCCTGGTGGACGCCCAGCCGAGCGCCGATTCCCGTACCGGCCAGTGGGTCGTCAACTTCCGGTTCGACTCCATCGGCGCCCGCCGCTTCGGGGACATCACCAAGGACAATGTCGGACGTCTCTTCGCCATCGTGCTGGACGGCCGGGTGATCAGCGCCCCGCGCATCAACGAGCCGATCCTGGGCGGCCGGGGCCAGATCAGCGGCAGCTTCACCGCCCAGTCCGCGACCGAGCTGGCCGTGCTGCTGCGCGCCGGCGCGCTCCCGGCCCCGCTGACCGTGGTCGAGGAACGCTCCATCGGGCCCGAGCTGGGCGCCGAGAGCATCCGGGCCGGCCTGATCGCCTGCCTCGTGGGCTTCGTCCTGGTCGTGAGCTACATGGCCATGGCCTACGGGCGGCTGGGCTTCTATGCGAACGTCGCCCTCATCTTCAACCTGTTCCTCACGATCGCCGCGCTGTCGCTGCTGGAGGCGACGCTCACGCTGCCCGGCATCGCCGGCCTGCTGCTGACGCTCGGCATGTCGGTGGACGCGAACATCCTGATCAACGAGCGCGTCCGCGAGGAGGCGCGGCGCGGTCGGACGCCGCTGGCGGCGCTGGAGGCCGGCTTCTCGAAGGCCTACGCCACCATCACCGACAGCAATCTGACCACCCTGATCAAGATGATCATCCTCTATGCCGTGGGCACCGGGACGGTGAAGGGCTTCGCCGTCACGATCAGCCTCGGCATCATCACCTCCATGTTCACCGCCACCGTGGTGGCGCGGATGATCACGGCGCGCTGGTTCCGGCGCGTGAAGCCCAAGATCCTGAAAGTCGGGACCTGGCTGCGTCCGGCCCCCGACAACCTCAACATCTCCTTCATGCGCGGCCGCCACATCGGCATCGCCATGTCGGTCCTGCTGAGCGCCGCGTCGATCGCGCTGTTCGTGAAGCCCGGCCTCAACTACGGCATTGACTTCGCGGGCGGCATCGTCATCGAGGTGCGCACCCCCGAGGCGACCGACATCGACCGGCTCCGCGACGCCGTGTCCGGCATCGCCACCGGGTCGGTCGCGATCCAGGAGTTCGGCTCCCCGCGCGACACGCTGATCCGGTTGGAGCGCCAGGAGGGCGCCGAGGAGGCGCAGCAGCAGGTCGTGAAGACGCTGCAGGCGAAACTGGTCGAGATCTACCCCGGCCTGGAGATCCGGCGCGTCGAGGCGGTCGGCGCCTCCGTCAGCGCCGAGCTCTTCCAGAACGGCATGATCGCGCTCGGCCTCGCGGCCATCGCCATGCTGGCCTACATCACCTTCCGCTTCGAATGGCAGTTCGGCGTCGGCGCCGTCGTGACGATGATGCTGGACGTGACCAAGACCATCGGCTTCTTCGCGCTGACCGGAATCCAGTTCAACCTGACGGCCATCGCGGCGATCCTGACGATCATGGGTTACTCGATCAACGACAAGGTCGTCGTCTATGACCGTGTGCGCGAGAACCTGCGGCTCTACCGCAAGATGCCGCTGCGCGAGCTGATCGACCGCAGCATCAACGAGACGATGGGGCGCACCATCTCGACCAGCATCGCCATCTTCCTCGCCACGCTTCCGCTGGCCCTGTTCGCCGGCGAGGGGCTGCGGGAGTTTGCCTGGGTGCTGCTGTTCGGCGTGGTGCTGGCGACCTCGTCGTCCATCTTCATCGCGGCGCCGATCCTGCTGTATCTCGGCGAGAAGCGGCTGCGCCGGGGTCCGGCCGAGGATGCGGGCGGCACCCAGGTCGCGGACGGGGCGAAGTCGGCGGGCTGAGCCCCGCGCCTTGCCCTGACCGAAGAACCGCCCGCGGGAGCGCCCTGCTCCCGCGGGCGTCCTTCATCCGGGAGGCCGGCCCGGGACGGCGGCCGGTCCGGGGATGACCATTAGGAGAGACAGGAGAGCCGGAGATTTCCCGCGACTTCACGCGGGTGTATGCTCCGCGCTCCATGCATGGAGGTTGAGAGATGGGCGGTTTCAGTTGGCTGCACTGGGTGGTGGTGCTGGGCGTCGTCCTGGTCGTCTTCGGCGCCGGGAAGCTGCCGCGCGCCATGGGTGACCTTGCGAAGGGCATGAAGGCCTTCAAGCGCGAGCTCTCCAAGGACGACGAGACCCTGCCGGGGCCGTCCCAGACCCCGCCCCAGGCGTGACAGCGCCCCGGCGCGACCGGCGCGGGCATCGCCGCGCCGCCGGTCGCGCCGCGCAGGGGATGCCGCCGGGGGTGTCGTCAGCGGATCAGGGCCACGGCCAGGAAGCCGCCCACCAGCAGGATGACGAACAGGGTCGTGACCAGGGTCAGCCGCGTCTCGACGAAGGCCCGGATCGGTTCGCCGAACTTCCACAGCAATGCCGCGACCAGGAAGAACCGGACGCTGCGGGAGATTATGGACGCGGTGGTGAACTCCAGCAGGTCGAAGTGCAGGGCGCCGCTGGCGATGGTCAGCAGCTTGTAGGGGATCGGCGTCATGCCCTTGATCATGATGACCCAGGCGCCGTACTGGTCGAAATAGCCCTTGAGGCCCTCGTAGGCTGGCATCAGGCCGTAGGCGTCGAAGACGTGGCGGCCGACCCCGTCGAACAGGAAATAGCCGATGGCGTAGCCGAAGTAGCCGCCGACGACGGACGCCAGAGTGCAGACCCCGGCGAGCAGGAACGCCCGCTCCCGGCAGGCGAGTACCAGCGGAATCAGCATCACGTCGGGCGGGATCGGGAAGAAGGAGCTTTCGGCGAAGCTGACCGCAGCCAGGGCCCAGAGGGCATGAGGATGGGCGGCCAGACGCATCGTCCAGTCATAGAGCGGGCGGATCACGGACAACATGCCCCCAGAGGTCGCATTGCGGCGCAACCCTGCCTGTCCGGCGCACGCCACACAATGGTAAATCGCGCGCCGCAGGGGCGTCCGCCGCGCGCGGTTCCGGCGGACCGGGCCGCCCTTGACCCAGATCATTGGGAATTCCCGGCGCAGGGCGGACGGTTGCCTTACGTCCGAAATGGGTAGGGCGGGGTTTCTGCGGAGGACGGCGTGCCCCAGGCGGCAGCGAAGAAGGGCGGACGGACGGGCGGATTCCTGGCGACGACGGTGCTGGGCGTGCTGGCGACGGCGGCGCTGCTCTGGTTCGTGGTCGGCACCGGCGGCAGCGCCGTCTTCTTCTACAATGAGGAGGGGCTGGTCATCGTGGTCGGCGGCGTCGCCTGCGTGGCGCTGCTGGCCTTCCGCGGCGACGAGATCTGGCACGCGCTGGGCGCCCTGGCCTCGGTCGTGCGGGAACATGTCTCCATCGACGCCGACGTGGCGGAGCTGCTGGACGTCGCCCGGATGCTGCACGAGAAGCGGGTGAAGCTGGCGGAGGAGCGCGTGCGCACGGTGCGCAACCCGTTCCTGCGCCTGGGCCTCCAGCTCGTCGTGGACGACACCGACCTGGACGATCTGATGCATGTCCTGACCTGGCGCATCCAGAAACAGTCGGAACTGGACGCGGCGCAGTCGCGCGTCTTCCGTGTCCTGGCCTCCTTCGCGCCGGCCTTCGGCCTCTTGGGCACGCTGGCCGGCATGGTCGGCATGCTCAAGCAGCTCGGGTCCGGCGACATCGGCCTGATCGGCAACAGCATGGCCGTCGCCATGCTGGCCACGCTCTACGGGCTGATCCTGGCGAACCTCGTGTTCAAGCCCATCGCCATCAAGCTGGAACAGCGCTCCGCCCGGCGGGTGGCGATGATGAACGTGCTGATGGACGGCGTGGTGCTGACCCGGCTGGGCCGCTCGCCCCTGGTGATCGAGGACCTGCTGCGCACCTATCTCCGCGACGGCGACGGGGTCCATCGTGCCGTCTGAGACCGACGAGCCCCGGCGCGGGTCGCGGCGGGAGAACCGCCGCGGCCGCGGCCTGCGCACCACCCCGCCGCCGGCGGCTCCGGCGGCGCAGGAGGAGTCGGAGGAGTGGGTGATCAGCTACATGGACATGGTCACCCTGCTGATGACCGTGTTCCTGGGCATGATCGCCATCCTGGGCATGCAGGGCCGCCTCGCCCCGCCCGAACCGGGACCGGAGACGGCCGGGGGCGAAGCCCAGACGGCGGCCCAGGCGGCAGAGCCCGTGCCGCCGCCGGCCCGCACCGTGCTGGCCGACCAGACGGCCCCGGCGGCGCTCGCCCCGGCCCCGGTCACCCTGGCCCCCAGCCTGCCCGGCCCCGCGCCCACGGTGCCGATGGCCGGCTTCCCCGAGACGGGAACGGCGGGCGAGGAGACGAGCGCGGCACCGGCGACGCCGGACGGGCCGCCCCCGCCGCCCCTGTCGCCCGCGGCCCGGGCGTGGCTCCAGGCGCTGGAGGCGGCCGGGCTGCCGCCGGATGTCGGCTTCACGGTGGAGGACCGGCGGATCGCCATCGAACTGCGCGACCGCGTGCTGTTCCGCTCCGGCTCCGCCGCACTGGAGACGGCGGGCACGGCGGTGCTGGACCGGCTGGTGCCCATGCTGGCGCGGATGCCGGGGACGATCACGGTGGAGGGGCACACCGACCCCGTCGCCATCGCCACCACCCGCTTCCCGTCGAACTGGGAACTGTCCGCCGCCCGCGCCGCCGCCGTGGTCCGCCACCTTGTCGCGGCGGGCGTGCCGGCGCAGCGCCTGCGCGCCACCGGCCTTGCCGACAGCCGGCCGCTCACCACCGACCCGGCCCGCTGGGCGATGAACCGCCGGGTGGAGATCGTCATCGACGGCGCGCCGGCTTCCGGGGACACCACCACCCCCTGATCGGGCGGACATCCCCACAGAGGGCCGAGGGCTTCTTCGCCATCGCTTCTTGACGGCATCGGGGAGCCTTCCCATCTAGGCCGTCTGTCAGGATCCGGGCCCCTCTGGCGACTTAGACGTGGTCGTGATGTCGGATCCCTTCACCTGCCTTGCGCCGACGGGCGCGACTGCACCTGGAGGGACTTGATGGCGTTTCCGCCCGGCACCCGCAGACCCTGAGCCCCGGCGCCGTTCGCGGCACCGCCTCCGGACGCCCCTTCCCCTGACCTGATCTTCGTCCGCCGCCCGTCCGGCACCGGCCTGCGCCGTGTGCCCCGGACAGACGTTCTGCGGGCCTTCTCTGGAGACATCCATGGACCATACCGAACGCCAGATCATCGACGAGCTGTTCACCAAGCTGCGCCAGGCCGAGGCGCAGTCCGGTCCCCGCGACGCCGAAGCCGAGGCGCATATCCGCGACCAGATCGCGCGCCAGCCGGCCGCCCCGTACCTGATGGCACAGGCCATCGTGATGCTGGAACAGGCGCTGGCGACGGCGCAGACCCGCACGGAGGAACTGGAGCGCCAGCTCCGCGAGCGCCCCGCCAGCACGGGCGGCATCTTCGGCGGCCTGTTCGGGGGCGGGCCGAAGCCGCCGCCGGCACCCGTGCCGCAGCGTCAGGCCGGCTCGCCCTGGGGCCAGCCCGCCACGCCTTCCTACGGCGATCCGCGCGTCGCCGCCTATGCCAACCCCAATGCCATGGGCGCCACCGCGATGGGCCGCCCGGGCGGCGGCTTCATGGCGGGGGCCTTGCAGACGGCCATGGGCGTCGCCGGCGGCATGCTGCTGGGCAACGCGCTGGCGAGCGCCTTCTCCGGCGGCGAGGCCATGGCGCAGGAGGCCGTGAACGAGGTTCTCCCGCCGGCGGAGGACACCCCGCCCGAGGAACCGGCCGCCGACGAGGCGGGCTGGGATGACGGCGGCTTCGACGACAGCGGCTTCGACGATATCTGACCGGCCGCTCCCGCAGGAGACGGGCACCCGACGGTCGGGATCGTTCCCGGCCGCCGGGTTCCGGCCCGTCAGTCCTCCGCCATGGCCGGGGAGCGGCCGTACTCCCGGTACGATCGCGCCCCGCCGTCGCCGCTGTCGCGGTCTGTGCCGCGCTGGTGCCCCAGGGAGGGACGGCCATCCGGATCGCCGGACAGGGCGCTGCGCACCGGGCAGCGGCCGTAATAGCCGCCCAGGGTCAGGTAGGCGCCGCCGGCGAGCGCCAGCACGTTCAGCAGCGGGTTCGGCCGGGGCTTCGTCGCCGCAGCGGCCAGTCCCAGGCCACCGACGACGTACAGGGCCCGCTCGCCGAACGACAGGTTCGGCGCACCGCCGAACAGCGGTTCGATCAGGGACGGCATCTCGCTCATCATGCTCTCCTTCCGGGGGACCCGCGTCGGGGCTCCTCCGGCGAACGCCTGGTCCTCCGGATGGTTCCGACCAGGAAGGCGCCGGACCACCGGCATCTCATGGCCGGGGTCCTGTGGCGTCCCTGCCCTTGCCCGGCGGCGCTCCGCCCGTCTAGCCTCGGCGGCAGGCCGGCAGCGTGACCGGCGACCGGACCAGGGACCAACGGGCATGCCTCTCGACCTCACCCGCCGCAGCTTCCTGCGCGGCACCGCCGCCGTCGCACTGACCGCCGCCACCGGCCTGCCCGGGCGAGCGCGCGCGGCGGACGATCCCCGGCTCGCCGCCTTCTTCGAGGAGACCTGGGCCGAGCAGATGGCCCGCAGCCCGGAGAGCCAGACCTATCTGCGCTGGCCCGGCGCGGGCAACGACCGCTGGGATGACGTCTCCGACGCCGTGGCCGACGAATCCGCGGCCCTGGTCCGGACCCGGCTGGAGCAGCTCCGGGCGCTGGCCGGGTCCGCGGACCTGTCCCCGGCCGACCGGCTGAACGTGCGGCTCTACGACCATGCCGCCCGGCAGGCGCTGGAGGACCACCGCTGGCGGCTGCACGACTATCCGCTGGAGCATTTCTACGGCCGCCACCTGTCCTTCCCGGCCATGCTGACGGACATCCAGCCGATCCGGAACCGGGCCGACGTGGACGCCTGGATGGCGCGGGTGCGCGCCCTGCCCGCGGCCGTGGACCAGACCATCGCCATGGCGGAGACACGGGCGGCCCTGGGCGCCATCCCGCCGAAATTCTCCGTCCTGAAGTCGCTGGGCGCCATCCTGGGAACGCTGGAGGGCGCGCCCTTCGACGGCAGCGCCACGGACTCGTCGCTGCTGGCGGACATCCGCAAGGACATCGCCGCCCTGGACCTGCCCCCGGCGGAGAAGGACACCCTCCTGGCGGCGGCCAGGACGGCGCTGGCGGAGTCCTTCGGCCCGGCCTACCGCCGGCTGGCCGACTATGTGGAGGCCCTGCACGGCCGGGCGGACGAGAATGACGGCGTCTGGAAACTGCCGGAGGGCGACGCCTACTACCGCGCCTGCCTGAAGCGGCACACCACGCTGGACCTGTCCCCGGACGAGGTGCACGAGACCGGCCTGCGCGAGGTGGCGCGCATCCACCGCGACATGCACGCCATCATGGCGCAGACCGGCTTCACCGGCAGCCTCCAGGACTTCTTCCGGTTCCTGCGCGACGACCCGCGCTTCTACCTGCCCGGCACGCCGGAGGGGCACGACGCCTATCTCGCGGAGGCGCGGCGGGTGCTGACCGAGGTGGAGGCGGCGCTGGACGGACAGTTCGGGATCAAGCCGAAGGCCCGCGTGAGCGTGCAGCGCTTCGACCCGTACCTGGAAGGCAGCCGTGCCATCGCCCAGTACGGGCCGGGAACGCCGGACGGTTCGCGCCCCGGCATCTACTACGTCAACTTCTCCAACATGAAGGAGATGCCCCTCTACCAGCTCGAAGTGCTGGCCTTCCACGAGGCGATCCCGGGTCACCACCTCCAGATCTCCATCGCGCAGGAGCTGACCGATCTGCCGGCCTTCCGCCGCTTCGCCTCCCCCACCGCCTATGTCGAGGGCTGGGGCCTCTACAGCGAGCGGCTGCCGAAGGAACTGGGCTTCTACAAGGACCCCTACGCCGATTTCGGCCGCCTCTCCTTCGAGCTGTGGCGGGCGATCCGGCTGGTCGTGGACACCGGCATCCATGCCCGGCGCTGGACGCGGGAGCAGGCGACCGACTACTTCGTCGCCAACTCCTCCTTCGCGCGGGAGACGGCCGCGCGCGAGGTGGACCGCTACATCGCCATTCCCGGCCAGGCCTGCGCCTACATGATCGGAATGCTGAAGATCCTGGACCTGCGGGAGAAGGCCCGGACCGCGCTGGGCGGGCGCTTCGACATCCGCGCCTTCCACGACACGGTGCTGCGGAACGGGGCGGTGCCGCTGGCGATCCTGGAAGAGATCGTGGACGACTGGATCGCCGCGACCAAGGCGTGAACCGTCGGGCGGCGGCGCGGGCCGCCGCCCCTCACGGCACGCGGGAATAGCGGGCCGCGGCCTCGCTGCGATCGACCATGACGATGGTGTAGGGCGAGGTCAGCATCTGCGCCCGGGCGCCGCCGGGCGGCGGCTCCGTCTCGCGGTAGCGCACCAGCAGGCGGTCGCGCTGCCCCGGCCGGCGCTCCAGCCGGACATCGACGATCTCCACCCCGTAGCCCGTGGTCGTCCGCGTGCCGAGGAAGACCGCCAATGCCATCAGCCGGTCCGGCAGCTTCGCCGGGGCCGGCTGGCCGACCAGATCCCAGAGCGCCCGCCACTCGGCCTCCGTCCGGGCGACCAGGAAGCCGGCGCTCTGGGCGTTGCTGACGGCTCCCGTCCAGGAGCCGCGGCCGACCAGACCGGGAGAGGCGATGTCCCGCATCTCCGCCATCACCGCCGGGGGAGGCTCGCCGGCCAGCCAGTTGGTGGCCGAGGCGCACCCGGTCAGGCTTCCGGTCAGCAGCAGGCAGAGCGCCGGCAGCGGCGCCCGCCGGCCCTCATTCCGCAGCGGCACGCGCATCTTCCCGCGGCAGGGCCGTCTCCACCAGGAGCGCCCAGTAGCTGGCACCGATGGGCAGGATCTCGTCGTTGAAGTCATAGCGCGCATTGTGAAGCATGCAGCCGAGCGCCGAGCCGCCCTGGCCGATCCAGGCATAGCTGCCCGGCCGTTCGTTCAGCATGAAGGCGAAATCCTCCGCCCCCATGCTGGGTCCGACATCGCGCAGCACCCGCTCGGTCCCCAGCAGCGTCGCCGCCACCGCGGCGGACAGCTCGCTGGGATCGGCGGCGTTGATGGTGGGCGGATAGCCGGCGATGTAGTTCAGCGACGCCTCGGCGCCGAAGGCGGCCGGCAGCGTGTCCACGATCCGGCGCAGGCCGGACTCCAGCAGGGTGCGGACCTCGTTGGTCAGGGCGCGGACGGTGCCGCGCAGCACCACCTCGCCCGGGATGACGTTGAAGGCGCTGCCCGCCTGGATCTGGGTGACGGAGACGACACCGGCTTCCGTGGGGCTGACATTGCGGCTGACCAGGGTCTGGATCGCCAGCACCATCTGGGCCGCGACCACGACGGGGTCCACGGTATGGTGCGGCAGGGCGGCGTGGCCGCCGTGCCCCGTGACCGTGATCTCGAACTTGTCGGCGCCGGCCATCACCGGGCCGCTGCGGACCGCCATGCGTCCCGGTTCCAGCTCCGGCCAGTTGTGCAGGCCGAAGACCATGTCGCACGGGAAGCGCCGGAACAGCCCCTCCTCCACCATGCGCTTGCCGCCGCCGGCCCCTTCCTCCGCCGGCTGGAAGATGAAATGCACGGTGCCGTCGAACCGCCGCGTCTCGGCCAGATACTTTGCGGCCCCCAGCAGCATGGTGGTGTGGCCGTCGTGACCGCAGCCATGCATCTTGCCCGGCACGGTGGAGCGGTGGGCGAAGCCGTTGCCCTCCTCCATCGGCAGGGCATCCATGTCGGCGCGCAGCCCGATCGAGCGCCCGGTGGGTCCGCCGGCACCATGCAGGACGCCGACGACGCCGGTACCCGCGATGCCGCGGTGGACCTCGATCCCCCATTCCTCCAGCTTCGCGGCGACGGTGGCCGAGGTCCGGTGTTCCTCGAAGGCGATTTCCGGATGGGCGTGGAAGTCCCGGCGCCACGCGGTCATCTCGTCATGGAACTCGGCAATGCGGTTCAGGATCGGCATCGGGATCGGTTCCTGGGGCCTCGCGGACAGAAGCGCGCACCCTATCAGATGGTACGCCGCCACACTACCCGCCAGCAGGCGAAAACCGGAGGGAATCCGGCCTGTCACGGCCGGCCTGTCTCAACGCCCCGCCGTCTCCAGCGGCAGCACGACGGCGACCCGCAGCCCCCCTTCCGGCCGGTTCGACAGCCGGATCTCCCCGCCATGGGCGCGGACCACGTCGTTGGCGACGGACAGGCCCAGCCCGGTCCCGCCGGTATCGCGGGAGCGCGACGCCTCCAGCCGGTAGAACGGACGGAACACGTTCTCCATCTCCGCCTCCGGAATGCCCGGACCGTGATCGTCGATGGTGACGACGACGCTCTCCCCCGTGCAGGTCAGGGCGACCTCCGCGGCACCGCCGTACTTCACGGCGTTGTCCATCAGGTTGCCCAGGGCGCGTTTCAGCGCGGTGCGCCGGCCCATGATCCGCACCGGGCGGGCGGGCGGGAGCAGGCCGACGGGGTGCCCGGCCTCACGGGCGGACTCGGCCAGCTTGGCCACCAGTGAACCGAGATCCAGCGGCTCGATCGCCTCCTGGCTCGCCTCTTCGCGGGCGAAGGCCAGCGTGGCGCCGATCATGGCCTCCATCTCCTGGAGGTCCTCCAGCATCTTCTCGCGCACCGTGTCGTCGTCGATGAACTCGGCGCGCAGGCGCATGCGGGTCAGCGGCGTGCGCAGATCGTGGCTGATCGCCGCCAGCATGCGCGTACGGTCCTCCACGAAGGCCTTGAGCCGTCGCTGCATCTTGTTGAAGGCGCTGGCGGCGAGCCGCACCTCGCGCGGGCCGGCCTCGTCCAGCGACGGCGCATTCATGTCCACGCCCAGCCGGTCGGCGGCGGCGGCGAAGCGGCGCAACGGCCGCGTCGTGAAGCCCAGAACCCAGGCCGAGAGCAGGATGGCGACGGCGGCGCTGCCGGCCAGCGACGCCAGGAAGCCCGGTTCGCGCAGGGCGTCCGTCGCCGTCACCGGGGCGTAGAACTTCATCCAGGTGCCGTCCTTCATCTGGCGGCTGACCTGGATCGTCTTCGGCTCCGGCGGCGGGGTCGTGACCAGCCCGAACGGCGGCACGGAGATGGCCGGGGAAATGTCCCGCTTGGGCAGGCTGCTGCGCTCGTAGACGTCCAGCACCACCTCGTGACCGGCGTTGGTGCGGATCGTCACCTGCCGTTCCTTGAGGTTGCGCAGGATCATCGAGCGCACCTCGGGCGGCTGCTCCTCGATGGCGCCGACCATGCCGTCCAGGCAGTTGGCGAGCTGCCCCCCTTCCGCGTCGGCCACGGCCTCGGCCCTGTCCGTGCGGTAGAGGCCGAGCGCGATGGCCTGCGACAGCAGGATGCCGCCGACCAGCACGGCGAAGATCGAATAGGACATCCGATCCGTCAGCGCTCTCATTGCTGGGTCACCTCGGGCGAGAAGATGTAGCCGCCGGAACGGACGGTCTTGATGATGGCCGGGTCGGCGGGATCGGGCTCGATCTTCCGCCGCAGCCGGCTGATCTGCACGTCGATGGAGCGGTCGAACGGTCCGGCCGAGCGCCCGCGGGTGATCTCCAGCAGGTCATCGCGGGAGAGCACCCGGCGCGGCCGCGTCGCCAGTGCCACCAGCAGCTCGTATTCGCCGGCGGTCAGCGTCACCTCCGCCCCCTGCGGGTCGGTCAGCCGGCGCTGCGCCTGATCCAGCACGTAGCCGCAGAAGGCCAGCGCCCCGGCGCCGTTGACGGGCGTTGCGCCGGGCGTCTGCACCCGGCGCAGCACCGCCTTGATGCGGGCCACCAGTTCGCGCGGGTTGAAGGGCTTGGGCAGGTAGTCGTCGGCGCCGATCTCCAGCCCCAGGATGCGGTCCGCATCCTCCCCCATGGCGGAGAGCATGACCACCGGCGGACCGCCGTCGGCGCGGATGGCGCGGCAGAGCGACAGTCCGTCCTCGCCCGGCAGCATCAGGTCCAGCACGACCAGGTCGATGTTCCGGTCCGCGAGATACCGGCGCATCTCCTGCCCGTCCTTGGCCGCGGTGACACGGTAACCGTGCCGGGCCAGATACCGGGTCAGGAGATCGCGGATCTCGCGGTCGTCATCCACGATGAGAAGATGCAGGGATTCCGTCATGGCCCGATAGTACCGCCGCGCCGAAGGGGTGCCGACAGACGAGTTGTTACCACAGCGTAACGCCGGGCCGTCCGGGAAACGAACTGTTTCAAATCCCGCCACCGCCCGACAAACACCAGCAAAGCCCGGGTGCTTAGCTTTCCCTGTCACGGTGACCGCCCTCCCTTCCCCACCCGGGAGCGGCCGCCGTGCCAGAGCTTCCGCCGGACTGCCCCGTCCGGCGGAGACGGGGGGCGGCCAACCCCGGTCAGCCGGCCGCCCCTCACCCCGATCCGGCGGGCGGCCCCTCCCGCATGGCCGCCCGCCGGTATCGACCCGCCCCGACGGGTTCCCGCCCCGGGCCTCCGTTCCGGAAGCCCGCCCGCCGGCGCCAAGACCCGGAGCCGCACCCGCATGAAGGTCTCGCAAGGTCCCCTTCTCGCCCTGTTCGACGACGGCCAAGGCCCCCTCCAGCACCGCCTGTTCGAGCGGCTGCGCGAAGCGATCGTCGGGGGCGCCCTGCGGCCCGGCGAGCGCCTGCCCTCGACGCGGACCCTGGCCCGGGACCTGGACGTCTCCCGCAACACGGTGGTGGCCGCCATCGACCGGCTGGCCGCCGAGGGCTATCTGGAGGCGCGGGTCGGGTCCGGCACCTATGTCGCCCGCGTCCTGCCCGACGAGATGATGACGCCCGCCCTGCGGCTGGCCGATACGGCCGGACGGGCCGCCGCGTCGCGCGCCGCCGCGGCCGAGACGGTGCAGCCCTTCCGCCCCGGCCTGCCGCCGGGGGACCTGTTCGATGCCGACGGCTGGCAGAAGCTGCTGGCGAAGCGCTGGCGCGCCTCCGGCGCCGCCATGCAGGAGCGCGACGGGGCCGGCGGCTGGCTGCCGCTGCGCCGCGTCCTGGCGGCGCATCTCCAGGCCTCGCGCGGCATCCGCTGCGAGGCCGACCAGATCCTCGTGCTTCCCGGCCGCACCGCGGCCGCGACCCTGGCCGCGGCCCTGCTGCTGCGCCCCGGCGATCCGGTCTGGCTGGAGGAGCCGGGCTGCCCCAGGCTGCGGGCGGTGATGGAGGGGCGCGGCCTCCGCCCGGTCGCCGTCCCGGTGGATGCCGACGGCCTGGATCCTGAGCGCGGCCGCCGGCTGCTGGCGGAGCCGCGGCTGGCCGTCGTCTCCCCGGCTTGGCAGTTCCCGCTGGGCGGCACCATGCCGCTGCGGCGCCGGCTGGCGCTGCTGGCCTGGACGCAGCGGTCCGGGGCGTGGCTGCTGGAGGACGACAGCGACGGCGGCTACCGCTATGAGGGCCGGCCGCTGCTGTCCCTGGCCGGGCTGGACGAGGCCGGGCGGGTGCTGCACCTCGGCACGCTGGAGCGCATGGTCGCCCCGGCCCTGCGCGTCGCCTGGCTGGTCGTGCCCGGCGCCCTGGCGGCGGAGGCGGCACGGCTGCGGGCGCTGCTGGACCTGTCCGTGCCGGTGGCCGAGCAGATGGCGCTGCACGACTTCATCGCCGAGGGGCGGCTGGCCGCCCATCTGCGGCGGGCCCGCTGCGCCGCCGAGGAGCGCCAGCAGGCCCTGCTGGACGCCGCCCGGCGGCACTGGGCCGGCGGCATCGAGGTGGCGCCGGCCCCGGCCGGCCTGCATCTGCTCGGCAGGCTGGACGGCCGGCCGGGCGCGGGCGACCGGGCGCTCCAGGCCCGCGCCGCCGCTGCGGGGATCGAACTGGCGGCGCTCTCCGACTTCTACGCCGGTCCGGCCGAACGCGGCGGCCTGGTGCTCGGCTTCGCGGCACAGCCGCCGGAGCGGATCGAGCGCGCCGTTGCCCGCCTCGGCCAGATCCTGCCCGCCTCGGCCGGACGACGGGCGGTCGCGGGATGACCGCAGCTCCGCCGTCCCTTCAGGGCTTCGAATCCAAGTTAAGGGATGGCGGGGTTGAGGAGAGAGGCGAGGTAGTCGTCCGACCATCCTGCCATTTTTCGGCGCGTCTTGAGCGACTTTCGGTCGTTGGCTGCGCGGATGAGGTTGAGGGCGAAGTGGCGGACGACGGCCATGTTTTTGGCACCGTGGCCGGTTCGCAAGCGCGAGAGATCGTCCTTGAAGAGGACGTCGAGCACCCAGTGCAGCCTGTTCTCGATGCCCCAGTGCCCGCGGACGGCGTCGGCGGCGCGTTCGGCGGTGAGCGGGGCGGAGGAGATGAAGTAGCGGGTGTCGGTCCGCGTCCGGTCGCCGATGTGGGCTGTGGTGTGGACGCGGACGATGGCGGCGACGTCGGGCAGGCGCATCTCCCCAGGAAACCGGCGCGTGCCGGAGAGCCAGTCGACCTCACGGATCACGCTCACGTGGCGTTCTTCGACCCGGCCGTGCCCCTTGTCGAGGTCGTGGTGGTGGTCGGCGCCGTCGCCGACGGCGAACGCCACCTCGAGCTCCGCGCGCAGCGTGGGCTGGTTGGCCTTGACGGCGAGGAGGTAGTCGGCGCCCTGGCCCCGGATCGCGGCGGCGATGGTCGGGTTGGTGGCGATGGCGTCGATGGAGACGAGGGCGCCGGCCAACCCGCCGTTCTCGCCGAGCCGGTCGAGCAGCACCGGAATCGCCGCAAGCTCGTTGGCCTTGTCGGGGACCGCCTCCTGGGCGAGCACCAGGCGGGAGGTCGTCGCGAAGGCGGATACGAGGTGGATCGGCGCGGTCCCGGCGCGGCGGTCGTGGCTACGCCGCGAGGTCTTGCCGTCGATGGCGACGAAGTCGGCCCGCCCCGGAAAGGTCGCACGTACCCACGCGGTGAAGGCGGCCGAGAACAGCGCCGGATCGATCCGGTTCATCAGGATCGTCAGCCACCGCTCGCCGGGAACGCCGTGCGCGTAGGGCAGATGCCGACGCAGGAACGGCAGGTGCGCCGCACCCCAGGCCGCGATGTTCTCGTAGTCGTCGCAGTCCGCCATCGTGCCGCACACCACCAAAAGCAGGATCTCCGGCAGCGGATGCAGGATCCGCCGCTCATCCCGCGGGTCCTCTATCCGGCTGAAATGCTCCAAAAGCACCCGAAGCCGCGACTTCGAACCCCAATCGTCCTCGTCCATGACGCCGATCCCGTGCCGTCCGATAACACCGGCCCACAGAATCAGCAGTTCCGCAATCTGTCACCCGCTGTCACATGAGTTCAGTGCCCTGGCCGTCCCTTCCGGAGGCGTGACAAAGCGCACCCGGCGTCGCACCATTCCGCCCGTTCTCTCGACTGAACGGGACGGAACCCATCATGCCCTCCACTGCCCCCCATCTCGGCAATTCCATCGCCAGCCGGGATATCGCCTCCCTGCTGCATCCCTACACGAACCTGAAGGCGCACGAGTCGGTCGGCCCCATGGTCATCACCGGGGGCCGCGGCGTCACCGTCGTGGACGATGCCGGGCGGGAGTATATCGAGGGCGTGGCCGGCCTCTGGTGCACCTCGCTGGGCTTCGACGAGCCCCGGCTGGTGGAGGCGGCGGTGCGTCAGCTCCGCACCCTGCCCTTCTACCATGCCTTCGCCCACAAGTCGCACGAACCCGGGATCGAGCTGGCGGAGAAGCTGGTCGCCCTGGCTCCGGTGCCGATGAGCAAGGCCTTCTTCGCCTGCTCCGGGTCAGAGGCGAACGACACCGCCGTCAAGCTGGTCTGGTACTACAACAACGCCCTGGGCCGGCCGCAGAAGAAGAAGATCATCGGCCGAATCAAGGCCTATCACGGGGTCACCGTCGCCTCGGCCAGCCTGACCGGGCTGCCGAACAACCACCGCGACTTCGACCTGCCGATCGACCGCATCCTGCACACCGACTGCCCGCACTGGTACCGCTTCCACGAGGAGGGAGAGGACGAGGAGGCGTTCGCCAGCCGCCTCGCCGCCAGCCTGGAGGCGCTGATCCAGCGCGAGGGGCCGGAGACGGTGGCGGCCTTCATCGCCGAGCCGGTGATGGGGGCCGGCGGCGTCATCGTGCCGCCGCGCACCTATTTCGAGAAGATCCAGGCCGTCCTGCGGAAGCACGACGTGCTGCTGATCGCGGACGAGGTGATCTGCGGCTTCGGCCGGACCGGGGCCATGTTCGGCAGCGAGACCTTCGGCCTCAAGCCCGACATCATGACCATGGCGAAGGCGCTCACCTCGGCCTACATGCCGCTGTCGGCCGTGCTGGTCAGCGAGCCGATCTACCGGGCCTGCGTCGCGGAGTCCGAGAAGATCGGCGTGTTCGGCCACGGCTACACCTATTCCGGCCATCCGGTGAGCTGCGCCGTCGCCCTGGAGACGCTGAAGATCTACGAGGAACGGGACATTGTCGCCCATACCCGCGCCGTCGGCGCGCGCTTGCAGGAGGGGCTGGCCCGCTACCGCTCCCACCCGCTGGTGGGCGAGGTGCGCGGCGTCGGCCTGATCGCCGGTGTCGAGCTGGTGGCGGACAAGGCGACGCGGCAGCCCTTTGACCCGAAGCTGGGCGTCGCTGCGCGGCTGGCCGGGTTCGCCCAGGGCCATGGCGCCATCCTGCGCCCGATCGGGGACACGCTGGGCTTCTCCCCGCCGCTGATCATCACGCCGGAGGAGGTGGACGAGCTGGTCGCCCGCTTCGGCCGGGCGCTCGACGACACCACCGCATGGCTGGAGCACGAGCACCGCTTCCGTCCGGCGTGACCAACCGCCGCGCTCGGCGGGGCATTGCGGACTTGCGCAGGCCCCGCCGACGGACCAAAGAATTGACCGACATCAACGCTCCCTGGTTTCCCGAGGGATCATGTTGATCGAGCGCGACGCGAGGCCGCGCGACCTCCGGCGAATGGAATGCCCGCCGCTGATCAGGCGTGAACGGGCAGCTCTGGCCGGAGTGGAAATCGATGGCCATTAGGACGCAAGGCCCATGGATTACGAGAGCTTCTTCAAGAGCCAGATCGACGGCCTCAAGCGGGAGGGGCGCTACCGCGTCTTCGCCGATCTTGAGCGACGTGTCGGCGAATTCCCGGTCGCCTCGTTCTTCCCCGAGCCCGAGGCGACTCCGCGTGACGTGACCGTCTGGTGCTCCAACGACTATCTCGGCATGGGCCAGCACCCGGTGGTGATCGGGTCCATGATCGACGCGCTGCACAAGTGCGGCGCCGGTGCCGGCGGCACCCGCAATATCTCCGGCACGAACCACTACCATGTGCTGCTGGAGCAGGAACTCGCCGACCTGCACGGCAAGGAGAGCGCGCTGCTCTTCACCTCGGGCTATATCAGCAACGAGGCGACGCTGAGCACCCTGCCGCGCCTGCTGCCGGACTGCGTGATCTTCTCCGACGCCCTGAACCATGCCTCGATGATCGAGGGCATCCGGCACAGCGGCGCCGAGAAGCACATCTTCCGGCACAACGACCCCGAGCACCTCGACCAGCTCCTGGCCCGTTACCCGAAAGAGCGGCCGAAGCTGGTGGCGTTCGAGTCCGTGTACTCCATGGACGGCGACATCGCCCCGATCGCCGAGATCTGCGATGTGGCCGAAAAGCACGGCGCCATGACCTACCTGGACGAGGTCCACGCGGTGGGCATGTACGGCCAGCGTGGTGCCGGCGTGGCCGAGCGTGACGGCGTGATGCATCGCCTGACGGTCATCGAAGGCACGCTGGGCAAGGCGATCGGCGTCATGGGCGGCTACATCACGGGCTCCAGTGCCCTGGTGGACTGTGTCCGCAGCTTCGCCTCCAGCTTCATCTTCACCACCTCGCTCGCCCCGGTGCTCGCCGCCGGTGCCGCCGCCAGCGTGCGCTTCCTGAAGGAGCACAACGAGCTGCGCGAGAGGCACCAGGAGCGCGCGGCGACCCTGAAGCGCCGGCTCTCCCAGGCCGGGCTGCCGGTGCTGCCGTCGGTCAGCCACATCGTTCCGGTGCTGGTCGGCGATGCGCGCCTGTGCAAGCAGGCCAGCGACGACCTGCTGCGGCTCCACAGCATCTATGTGCAGCCGATCAACTACCCGACCGTCCCCCGCGGGACGGAGCGGCTGCGCATCACGCCGACGCCGTTCCACGACGACGCCAAGATGGACCACTTCGTGGACGCGCTGCTGGACGTCTGGAGCCGCCTGGAGATCCGCCGGGCCGCCTGATCCGTCGGCACCGCTCCGGTTCGCAGGTCAGGGCCGTCCCGTCCGGGGCGGCCCTGACCGTTTGCGCTGTGCGGTTCTGCCTCGTGAAAGGGCGACGGCTGGACCCACCGCCGCATCCCCCTTGCGCCCGCTGGTCCGACATGCGAAAGGCGTCGCGCCGGAAGTGGCGCGTCGCTATAGTGCGCCGCGACCGCTCCCGTTCCCGCGACCAGGATCGTCAGCAGACCATGAAGCCGCTTCGTTTGGTTCCCGACAATACCGCCATCGATTTCGTGAAATGGCGTTTCTTCGGGTTCGGCATCTCCCTGATCCTGGTGCTCATCACCATCGGCGGCCTGTTCTCGACGGGGCTGAACCTGGGCATCGACTTCCGCGGCGGCATCCTGATCGAGGCGCGGGCGCAGCAGACCATTGATTCCGCCGCCCTGCGCCAGCAGCTCGGCAGCCTGGGTCTGGGCGAGGTGCAGCTTCAGCAGTTCGGCGGTCCGAACGACGTTCTGATCCGCGTGCAGCAGCAGGAGGGCGGCGATGCCGCCCAGAACGAAGCGGTGCAGAAAGTCAGGACCGCGCTGGGCGACTCTTACGAATACCGCCGGGTCGAACTGGTCGGCCCGCGCGTCGGTGGGGAGCTGATGCGCCAGGGAGCGATCGCCACGGTGCTGGCGATCATGGCGATCGCTGCCTATGTCGCGTTCCGCTTCGAATGGCAGTTCGGCGTGTCAGCCCTGATCGCCACCTTCCACGACGTGTTCGTGACGCTCGGCCTGTTCATCGTTCTGCAACTGGAGTTCGATCTCACCGCGGTGGCAGCTCTGCTGACCCTGGCCGGCTATTCGATCAACGACACCGTCGTCGTCTTCGACCGGATGCGCGAGCAGATGCGCAAGCACAAGTCCGCCGACCTGAAGACGATCATCAACATGTCGGTGAACCAGACGCTGGGCCGCACGATCCTGACCAGCGGCACGACACTTCTGGCGATCCTCCCGCTGCTGCTGTTCGGCGGCAGCGCCCTGCACAACTTCACCCTGGCCCTGTTCTGGGGCATCCTGGTGGGCACCTTCTCCTCGATCTACGTCGCTGCTTCGATCCTGCTCTACCTGCCGGCGATCCGGCGCGGCGGCGAATCGGTGAAACAGGGCCAGACTGCCGGCGCAGCCTGACCCGCCGTCCTTCCACGGGCGCGACTTCCGGATAGGGGGCTGCGGCGGCCCTTGGAGTCTGACCGGCTTCCGCTATCTTCGACCCTTATCGCGGCAGTCGGCGGCCAGGGGCCGCATCGGGGATACCATCGAACCGCAGCAACGCACCTCCGACATGCTCACGGCGCTTCTGTCGTCGGGCGGCCCGGACCGTGTCAGCATCGGGGAGCTTATCGACTGCCTGGGCGACCGCGCCTTCGGCGTGCTTATCCTGCTCTGCTCGCTGCCCAACTGCATTCCGGGTCCGCCCGGGGTCAGCACCATCACGGGTCTGCCGATTCTGCTGTTCGCGTTACAGCTTCTGATCGGGGGTGACAGGCCCTGGCTGCCCCGGTCGCTGCGGGACCGCTCCTTCTCCCGGGCCGACCTGCTGGGCGTCGTCCGCCGCGCCGATCCCTGGCTCCGGCGTCTGGAACGCCTGTCCCGCCCCCGCCTGCCCGCCCTTGTCACCGGCTGGGCGGAGCGGGCGGCCGGGTTCGTGGTGTTCCTGCTGGCCTTCATCCTGATCCTGCCGATCCCGCTGGGAAACCTGTTCCCCGCCATCGCCATCGCGGTCATCGCCGTGGCACTGATGGAGCAGGACGGAGCCGCACTTCTGGTCGGCTATGTCTGTGCCGTCCTGTCCATGGCGATTTCCTTCGCCGGCCTGCTGGTCGCCCTTCTGATCCTGGCCGAGGTGCTGGAGCGGCTGCTCGGTTAGGCTTTCCCCCGCTGAAGTATTGATCGGCACGGGAAGCCCAGCCTAGAGTGGCAGTGACAGGCCGACTTCCCACCCGGGAACAACCCGGGCCGGCATTCCCGGCAGAGGACGGCGGCTGGAGGAACAGGCCCAGACATGACGACCCGTGCGCCCGACAGCCATGCTCCGTCCGTCCGCAGCATCCTGGTGGCGGACGACGAACCCAGCATCGTGCTGTCGCTCGAATTCATCCTGAAGAAGGCCGGCTTCCGTGTCCGCGTCGTCACGACCGGGGGGGCGGTGCTTCCTGCCATGACGGAGGAGACGCCGGACCTCGTCCTGCTGGACGCGATGATGCCGGAGCGCGACGGCTATGACGTCTGCCAGGAGATCCGCTCGAACCCCGCCTGGTCCGCCATCCCGGTGATCATGCTCACGGCCCGGAGCCGCGAGGTGGAGCGTCAGAAGGGACTGGCCCTGGGCGCCAGCGACTATGTGACCAAGCCCTTCTCCACCCGCGAACTGGTGGAAACCGTGCGGCGGCACCTGGATGCCGCCGACACCACGGGCTCGGCCGCATGAAGCGCGGCCCCGGCCCCGGCGCGCTGTTCTTCGGCATCGCGGCGGCGGCCGTCGTCTTCGCCTTCACCCTGCCCCTGCTGCTTCTCGACGAAGGAACGGACGCGCCCGCGGCAGCCATCGGCGTCGCGGCGGCCTTAGGCACCGCCCTGTTCCTGGGTCTGCTCTGGCTTGTGATGCAGCGCCAGTTCCTCACCCCGGCCCGCCGGCTGGAGGCAGAGGTCCGGATGCTGGCGCAGGCAAGCGGTGAGGTCTCCCTGACGGAAACGGGATTCGCGGCGCTGTCGCCGCTGGCCTCCGCCATCGCCGACCTCTCCGGCCGGCTGGCAGCCGTGCGGGCCGACCGGGAGCGGGCCGTGGCCGAGGCGACCCGACGGGCGGCGGACCTGTCGGACCGGCTGGCCGCCCTGCTGCGCGACCTGCACGAAGGGGTGCTGGTCTGCAATCTCCGCCACCAGATCCTGCTCTACAACGAGGCGGTGCGGGCCATGCTGCCGGCGACCGCCGACCTCGGGCTCGGGCGGTCGCTGCTGCACCTCGTCAGCCGGCAGCCGGTCCAGCACACGCTGGAACGGCTGGTCCGCCGTATCCGCGACGGCCGCCACCGCGACCATGCCGACGGCAGCACGGCCGGCTTCGTCGCCGCGACGGCGGACGGCCGCCTGCTGCATTGCCGGATGGCGGCAATCCTGGGCGTGGACGACGAGGTGACGGGCTATGTCGTCACCGTCGGGGATGCCACGCTGGAACTGGCCTCCCTCGCCCGCCGCGACGCCCTGCTGCGCTCGGCGACGGAGGATGTGCGCCAGCCGCTGGCCAATCTCGGCGCCGCCGTGGGCGCGTTGGCGGACCATCCCGACCTTGCCGCCGAGGAGCGGGCGCCGTTCGACCGGATCATCGCGGAATCCTCCCAGGCCCTGAACCGGACCCTGGAACGGATCACCCACGAATACCGCGCCGGCATCACCGCGTCCTGGCCCATGGAGGACATCCATTCGGGCAACCTGTTCGCCCTGGTGGCGGAGCGCGGCCCGGGGAACGACGGGCCGGAGCTGACCCTCACTGGCCTGCCGGACTGGTTGCATGGCGACAGCTACAGCCTTGTCCTGCTGCTCTCCCATCTGGCCGGGCGGGTGGCGGAGGCGACGGGCCGGCGCCAGTTGGACCTGTCGGTGGAGGCCGATCCGGAGCGGCGCTTCGTCTTCGCCGACCTGACCTGGACCGGCGAGCCGCTGGGAGCCGCCCGGCTGAACCAGTGGCGTGCCGATCCGTTGCCGGAGGCGCTGGCCGGCCTGACGGTCGGCGACATCCTGGAGCTGCACCGCAGCGACCTCTGGTGCGTCCGGCACAAGGAGGGCTGCGCCAAGCTGCGGCTGCCCCTGCCCCGCCCGCAGGAGGCGCATGGACGTCGCAACGACGGCCCGGCGCCGCGGCCGGAGTTCTTCGACTTCGACCTGCTGCACCAGCCGCTGCCCGAAGGCTCCTTCGCCCGGCAGCCGCTGCGCAGCCTGTCCTACGTCGTGTTCGACACGGAGACGACCGGCCTGAACCCCAGCCAGGGGGACGAGATGGTCGCGCTCGCCGGGGTCCGCATCGTCAACGGCCGCATCCTGACCGGCGAGACCTTCCAGACCCTGATCAACCCCGGCCGCGCGATCCCGGCGGCGTCGGCCGCCATCCACGGCATCACCGATGCCATGGTGGCGGAGGCGCCGCGGGCGGAGGCGGTGCTGCCGCCGTTCCGCGCCTTCGTCGGTGACGCCGTGCTGGTCGCGCACAACGCCGCCTTCGACCTCAAGTTCCTGCGCCTGAAACAGCGCGCTGCCGGCGTCCGTTTCGACGGGCCGGTGCTGGACACCATGATCCTGTCCCGCCAGATCCAGGGCGACCACGGCGAGCACTCCCTGGACGGGCTGGCCGCCCGCCTGGGCATCGGACTGGTGGACCGGCACTCGGCCATGGGCGACAGCCTGATGACGGCCGCCATCTTCCTCCGCCTCATGGACATGCTGGAGACCCAGGGCATCCGCACCCTGGACGATGCGATCCGCCGCTCCAACATGGCGGTCGAGCTGGTCGCCCGGGAGCGGGCCTTCTGATGGCCGGGGAGCGTCCGCCGCGGGAGGAGAAGCCCCGTCTGGCCCGGATGGCGGCGCTGTTCGGCTTCGGCCTGCTGGCCTTCAACCCGCCGCTGCTGACCGCTTTCGACAGACCGACGACGGTCTTCGGGCTGTCCGTCCTGCTGCTCTGGATCTTCGGGGCCTGGGCTCTGCTGATCCTGCTGGTCGCCTTGACGGTGGACCGCGACAGCGCCGGCACCGGCTCTGACAGCCGGCCCGACGACGGCGCCGGGGGGCGCGGATGATCCCCGCCCCCGTCGTCATCGCCGTCGGCCTTGTCTACATCCTGTTGCTGTTCGCCATCGCCTATGGCGCGGACCGGCGGGCCGCGGCGGGGGGACCGATCTCAGGCCCCTATGTCTATGCCCTGTCGCTGGCCGTGTTCTGCACGAGCTGGACCTTCTACGGCAGTGTCGGACGGACGGCGACGGACGGGGTCGGCTTCCTGCCGATCTATCTCGGCCCGACCCTGGTGATGACGCTGGGACTGGTGCTTCTGACCAAGATCCTGCGCATCGCGCACCGGCAGCGCTCCACCTCCATCGCCGACTTCATCGCCGCCCGCTACGGCCGCAGCCAGCTCCTCGGCGGGCTGGTGGCGCTGGTGGCGGTGGTGGGGATCACCCCCTACATCGCGCTCCAGCTCAAGGCCATCTCCGTCAGCTTCCAGGTCCTGACCGGCGGGCCGGCGCAGGCGGCCCCCTCGGTCCTGGCGGATACCGGCCTCTGGGTCGCGCTGATCATGGCGGCCTTCGCCATCATGTTCGGGACCCGCTCCATCGACGCCTCGGAGCACCATCCGGGCCTTGTCACCGCCGTCGCCTTTGAAAGCCTGGTGAAGCTGCTGGCCTTCGTGGCCGTGGGTATCGCCGTCGTCTGGGGCGTCTTCGAGGGGCCGGCCGACATGGTGGAGCGCGCCCTGTCCGATCCGGAGACGGCGCGGCTGTTCACGATCGAACCGGCCTTCGGCGGCGGCAACTGGATCGCGGCGATGCTGCTGTCCATGGCCGCGGCCATCTGCCTGCCGCGGCAGTTCCAGGTCATGGTGGTGGAGAACACCGACGAGCGGCACCTCACCCGCGCGCTCTGGGTCTTCCCGCTCTATCTGCTGCTGATCAACCTGTTCGTCGTGCCGATCGCGCTGGCGGGGCTGCTGACCCTGCCGCGGATCGGCATGGACCCGGACATGATGGTGCTCTCCCTGCCGCTGGCCGCGGGGTGGGAGGTGCTGGCGATGGCGGCCTTCATCGGCGGCCTGTCCGCCGCCACCGGCATGATCATCGTGGAGACGGTGGCACTGGCCACCATGGTTTCCAACGATCTGGTGCTGCCGCTGCTGCTGCGCTGGCGGCAGCAGTCGCTGTCCCGCGTACAGGATCTGGGCCGGCTGATGCTGGCGGTCCGGCGTGTCGCCATCGTCGTGCTGCTGCTGCTGGGCTATCTCTACTTCCGGGCGGCCGGCAGCGCCTATGCGCTGGTCTCCATCGGCCTGATCTCCTTCGCCGCCGTCGCCCAGTTCGCCCCGGCGCTGATCGGCGGCCTGTTCTGGGCCGGGGGCACGCGCCGCGGTGCGCTGGCGGGTCTGGGCGGCGGCACGCTGGTCTGGCTCTACACCCTGCTGCTGCCCTCCTTCGCCCGCTCCGGCTGGCTGCCGGTCGAGTTCCTGGAGGCGCCGTTCGGGCTGGACTGGCTGAACCCGTATGAACTGTTCGGACTGCAGGGGATGGTGCCGCTGGCGCACAGCCTGTTCTGGAGCATGGTGGCGAACATCGGGCTCTATGTCGGCGTCTCCGTCCTGGACCGGCCCGACCGGGGCGAACGGGCGCAGGCGACGGCCTTCGTCGAGGTCTTCCAGCAGGAGGAGCCCGCCGGCATCTGGCGCGGACAGGCGACGGTGGGGGAACTCCAGACCCTGCTGGCCCGCTTCCTCGGCCCGGAACGGTCCGAACAGGCGTTCCAGGAGATGGCAGCCGGGCGGCAGCAGCCCCTGTCCGCCGGCGCGCTGGCCGACGCCGACCTGATCCGGCGGGCGGAGCGGCTGCTGGCCGGCGCCATCGGGGCGGCCAGCGCCCGCGTGGCGCTGGCATCCGCCGTCGGCCGGGCGGAAGTCGGGCAGCCCGAACTGCTGCGCATGCTGGACGAGACCAGCCATGTCATCGAGTACAGCCGCCGGCTGGAGCAGAAGTCCGCCGAGCTGGAACGCGCGACGGAGGCCCTGTCCGCCGCCAATGTCCGGCTGATGGAGCTGGACCGGATGAAGGACGACTTCCTTTCCACCGTGACGCACGAGCTGCGCACGCCGCTCACCTCCGTCCGCGCCCTGTCGGAAATCCTCTACGACACGCCCGAGCTGCCGGAGGAGCAGCGCCAGAAGTTCCTCGCCACCATCATCAAGGAGAGCGAGCGCCTGACCCGCCTGATCAACCAGGTGCTGGACATGGCGAAGATCGAGGCCGGGGAGATCGACTGGCACATCGCCTCGCTGGACATCGCCGCGCTGGCGCGCGAGGCGGCGGACTCGACCCGCCAGCTCTTCCGCGACAAGGGTGTGGCGCTGGAGCTTGATCTGCCGGAGGGCAACCTGCCCCCCGCACTCGGCGACAGCGACCGCCTGATCCAGGTGATGGTGAACCTCTTGTCGAATGCCGTGAAGTTCGCCCCGGCCGAGGGCGGCCGTGTGCGTCTCTCGCTGCGACCGGCGCCGCACGCGCTGGAGGTGGCGGTGGACGACAACGGCCCCGGCATCGCCCCCGAGTATCACGAGGCCGTCTTCGAGAAGTTCCGGCAGGTCGGCTCGGCCAAGACCGGCAAACCCCAGGGCACCGGGCTGGGTCTTGCCATCTGCCGCCGACTGGTGGACGGCATGGGCGGCCGCATCTGGGTGGAGAGCACGCCCGGCGCCGGCGCCACCTTCCGCTTCCGCATTCCCGCCGCCGTCCGGCAGGCCGCCGCCCCCGTCCTGGCGGACGGTGCGTGACCTGTCCCGGCCGGTCGGTGCGCGGGCCAGCCATCGCGTTGACGCGCGGGCGGACCGGACAGGGTTCCTTGCATTCGCACCGTGCAGGCATTAGCTTCGCGGCCAAATCCGGACCGGCGTGTGCCGGACGTTCCGGGCTGCGCTTCCCTTCAGAAAGTGTGGTGCCGCGGCATGAAATCCGCCGTCATCGTCTTCCCCGGATCGAACTGCGACCGCGACATCGCCGTGGCGTTCGAGAAGGCCTCCGGTCGCAAGCCGCACATCGTCTTCCACAAGGACACGGAACTGCCGGAAGTGGATGTCATCGGCATCCCTGGCGGCTTCTCCTACGGCGACTATCTGCGCTGCGGGGCGATGGCGGCACACTCCCCCATCATGCGGGTGGTGCGTGAGCGGGCGGCCAGGGGCGTCCGCGTCATCGGCGTCTGCAACGGCTTCCAGATCCTGACCGAAGCCGGGCTGCTGCCCGGTGCGCTGATCCGGAACCGGACCCTGAAGTATGTCTGCAAGACCGTCGCCCTGCGGGTCGAGCGGACGGACAGCGCCTTCACGGGACGCTACACCGAGGGCCAGACGATCCGGATTCCCATCGGCCATGGCGAAGGCAACTATGTCGCCGATGCCCCGACGCTGGACCGGCTGGAGGGAGAGGGGCTGGTGGCCTTCCGCTATGTCGGGGTCGCCGGTTCCACCGATGCGGAGGGCAACCCCAACGGCGCCGCCCGCAACATCGCCGGCATCTACAACGAAACCCGCACGGTGCTCGGCATGATGCCGCACCCGGAGCGCGCCTTCGAGCCGCTGCACGGCAATACCGATGGCCGCGCCCTGTTCGATAGCCTGGTGGAGAGCCTGTCGTGACCGTGTCGCTTCCCAAGGAACCCGAGGTCACCGAAGCCCTCGCCCTGGAACACGGCTTCAAGCCGGACGAGTACAGGCGCCTGCTGGACATCCTCGGCCGCACCCCGACCTTCACCGAGCTGGGCATCTATTCGGTGATGTGGTCGGAGCACTGCTCTTACAAGTCATCGCGCGTCTGGCTGCGCAAGTTCCCCACCAAGGCGCCCTGGGTGATCTGCGGCCCGGGCGAGAATGCGGGCGTCATCGACATCGGCGACGGGCTGACCGCCATCTTCAAGATGGAGAGCCACAACCACCCGTCCTACATCGAGCCGTTCCAGGGGGCGGCGACCGGCGTCGGCGGCATCCTGCGCGACGTCTTCACGATGGGTGCGCGCCCCGTCGCCAACCTGAACGCGCTGCGTTTCGGGGAGCCGGGGCATGCGAAGACCCGCTCGCTGGTAGCCGGAGTCGTGGCCGGCATCGGCCACTACGGTAACTGCGTCGGCGTGCCGACGGTGGGTGGCGAGACCAATTTCGACAAGGCGTACAACGGCAACTGCCTCGTCAACGCCATGACCGTGGGCATCGCCCCCGTCGACCGCATCTTCTATTCGAAGGCGGCGGGCGTGGGGAACCCGGTGGTCTATGTCGGCTCCAAGACGGGCCGCGACGGCATCCACGGCGCCACCATGTCGTCGGCGGAGTTCAGCGAGGATACCGAGGAGAAGCGCCCGACCGTGCAGGTCGGCGATCCCTTCACGGAAAAGCTGCTGATCGAGGCGTGCCTGGAGCTGATGGCGACGGACGCCATCGTCTCCATCCAGGACATGGGGGCCGCCGGCCTCACCAGCTCGTCGGTGGAGATGGCCGGCAAGGGCGGCCTGGGCATCGTGCTGGACCTGGACGACGTGCCCCAGCGCGAGACGGGCATGACCCCCTATGAGATCATGCTCTCCGAATCGCAGGAGCGCATGCTCATGGTCCTGAAGCCCGGCCGCGAGGATGAGGCGCGCCGGATCTTCGAGAAGTGGGACCTGGACTTCGCCGTCATCGGCCGCCTGACCGATACCGGACGCTTCGTCATCCGCATGCACGGCCGGACGTGGTGCGACCTTGAACTGGCCCCGCTGTTCGACGAGGCGCCGCTCTATACCCGCCCGACCGAGCCGACGCCGAAGCCGGCCCCGCTGGCTCTGCCGCCGGAGGCGCTGGTCCGTGGTGCCGCGGTGAAGGACGCACTGCTGACGCTCGTCGCCTGCCCCGACCTCGCCTCCAAGCGCTGGATCTGGGAGCAGTACGACAGCCAGGTCATGGCCGACACGAAGTTCATGTCGGGTCAGGCCGATGCGGCCGTCGTGCGCGTCCACGGCACGGCCAAGGGGCTGGCGATCACCTCCGACGTGACGCCGCGCTACTGCCACGCCGATCCCTTCGAGGGCGGCAAGCAGGCGGTGGCCGAGGCGTGGCGCAACCTGACCGCCACGGGGGCGCAGCCGCTGGCCATCACCGACAACATGAACTTCGGCAATCCCGAGAAGCCGCGGATCATGGGCCAGTTCGCGGACTGCGTGGAGGGGATGGCCGAGGCCTGCCGCCTGCTGGACTTCCCCGTCGTGTCGGGCAATGTCAGCCTCTACAACGAGACCAACGGCGAGGCTATCCTGCCGACCCCCACGGTCGGCGGCGTCGGCCTGCTGAAGGATGTGGAAACGGCAGTGCCGCTGGCCTTCCAGGCTGCGGGGCAGAGCATCCTGCTGGTGGGCGATGGCGCCGGCCATCTGGGCCGCAGCCTCTATCTGCGCGAGGTGCTGGGCCGCGAGGACGGTCCGCCGCCGCCGGTCGATCTGGAGGTGGAGCGGCGCAACGGCGATTTCGTCCGCACCCTGATCGCGGACGGGCTGGTCACGGCCTGCCACGACATCTCCGATGGCGGGCTGTTGATCGCCCTGGCGGAGATGGCGATGGCATCGGGCATCGGCTGCCATGTGATCGGGCTTGAGGAACTGGATGCCGGCTTCCTGTTCGGCGAGGATCAGGCGCGCTACATCCTGACCGTGGCACCGCAGCAGGCCTCTCTGGTCAGGGAACGGGCTGCTGCGGCCGGCGTGCCCGTCGCCGCCCTGGGCACCACGGGCGGCGATGCGTTGACAGGTGACGCCGGCATGATCATATCGGTCGCGGACCTGAAGCGGGCCAACGAGAGCTGGCTGCCGGCCTACATGGCAGGCGACGCCAAGGCGTGACCCGGTCAGGCCGCAATAATCGACCAAGAACAAGAGGGCGGGACGAAACATGGCCATGGATGCGGGAGAGATCGAGCGGCTGATCCGCGACGGAATCCCCGATGCGGTGGTCCGCATCGACGATCTGCGCGGCGACGGCGACCATTACGCCGCCTACGTCGAATCACCCGCTTTCGCGGGCAAGACCCGGGTGCAGCAGCATCAGATGGTCTACGCCGCCTTGCGCGGCCAGATGGGGAACGAGCTGCACGCCCTTGCCCTGACCACCGTCGTGCCCAAGGCGTGACGGTTCCGGGCGGCGCCGCATCGGTTGCGCCCCCGGGAACAGGACGGACCAGAACGATCGCAGGTCGGGTCGGGCGGAAGAGGGCCGGACACCGACGGACACGAAGGAAACCAGACAGATGGACCAGACCGTTCACGAGCGTATCCGCCGGGACATCACCGACAACGATGTCGTCCTGTACATGAAGGGCACGCCGGTCTTCCCGCAGTGCGGGTTCTCCGCCGCCGTCGTTCAGGTGCTGAGCCATATCGGCGTCAAGTTCAAGGGCATCGACGTGCTGGTGGACCCGGCCCTGCGCCAGGGCATCAAGGAGTTCACCAACTGGCCGACGATCCCGCAGCTCTACGTGAAGGGCGAGTTCGTCGGTGGCTGCGACATCGTCCGCGACATGTTCGAATCGGGTGAACTGGTTCCCTTCTTCAAGGAGAAGGGCGTCGAGGTTCCCGAGAACGTCTGACCCTGCACTGCAAGGTCTCTGTGACGAAGGCCGTGCCTCCGGGCGCGGCCTTCGTGCGTTTCAGGGGCCGGCCTGTGCCCATGGAACGCCCGTCCGCGCGTCTGCACGACCACCCCGCGGACGGAACCCGGACGGTTGTAACGGCGGTTGCCGAAGCCCTCCGGAGTCGGCATCGTCCTCGGCTGACTTAGCCGGGAGGCTCCATGCCGAAGACTTTCACCGACCGTTTCCTTGATGTCATCGAACGCGCCGGTAACCGTTTGCCGGACGCCGTCACCCTGTTCCTCTGGATGATGCTGATCCTCGTGGTGGCCTCGGTGGCCGCCGGTCTGGCCGGCGCCTCGGTGCCGCATCCGACCACCCGCGAGCCCATCGCCATCGTCAACCTGCTGCAACCGGCCATCATCTCCCGCTGGCTGGCGGAGATGCCGCACACCTTCACCGGCTTCGCCCCCCTGGGCACGGTCCTGCTGGCCATGGTCGGCGTCGGCTTCGCCGAGAAGGTCGGCCTGATCGGCGCGGCCCTTGCGGGCTTCGTGCGGAAGATGCCGCAGCGCCTGCTGACCGTCGCCATCGTCTTCGCCGGCGTCATGTCCAGTCTGGCGGTCGATGCCGGCTACGTGGTGCTGATCCCGCTGGCGGCCGTCGTCTTCGCCAATGCCGGCCGACACCCGATCGCAGGCCTGACGGCGGCCTTTGCCGGTGTCTCCGCCGGTTTCTCCGCCAACCTGTTCCCGACACCGCTGGACGCGCAGCTCGCCGGCCTGACGCAGGAGGCGGCCCGGCTTATCGCGCCGGGCTACGAGGTGATGATCACCTCCAACTACTTCATCATGGCGGCGCTGGTGCCGCTGTTCACCCTCATCGGCGCCTTCGTCTCCGAGCGGATCATCGAGCCGCGGCTGGGGCCCTGGCAGGGCGGCGTCAGCGACGATGCCGACGAGCATGCCCTGACGGAGGAGAAGCGCCGGGGCCTGCGCAACGCCGGGCTGGCCTTCCTGGGCATCAGCATCGGACTGGTTCTGATGACGGTGCCGGAAGGGGCGATCCTGCGCGACGCCGAGGGCTCGCTGCGTCCCTTCCTGAAGGGGATGGTCGCCATCCTGTCGCTGACCTTCCTGATCTGCGGCATCGTCTACGGCATCACGGTCGGCGCCGTGCGCTCGGACAAGGACGTGGTGCGGATGACCACGGCCAGCATGGCGGATCTGGGCTATTACATCATCCTGGTCCTGGCGATGAGCCAGTTCACCACCCTGTTCTCCTGGTCCAACTTCGGCCCCTGGCTGGCGGTCCACGGGGCGGCCTGGCTTGAGGCGATGCACATCACCGGCTCGCCCCTGATCGTCGGCTTCATCCTGCTGGCCGGCCTGATCAACCTGCTGATCGGCAGTGCTTCGGCCAAGTGGGCGCTGCTGGCGCCGACCTTCGTGCCGATCTTCATGCTGCTGGGCCTGTCGCCGGAGTTCAGTCAGGCCGTCTACCGCATGGGCGATGCCTTCACCAACGTCATCACCCCGCTGATGGCCTACTTCCCGCTGGTGGTGGTGTTCGCCAGCCGCCACATGAAGGGATTCGGCATCGGCAGCCTGATCTCCTTGATGCTGCCCTATTCGCTGGCCTTCGGCATCGGCTCCACGGCGCTGACCATCGGCTGGTATCTCCTGGACCTGCCGCTCGGCCCCGACGGGACGGGCATCCACTACAAGGCGGGTTGAGCGCCACCCTGAGGCACCGCCTTATCGGGAGCGCCCGTGTCGGCAGCGGACGGGGCCGGTCACCCGGCCCCCAGACCGATGACAAACCCCGTCGTTTTCGGCGGGGTTTTCATTTTTGGGGATTGCGGCTGTCGAAACTGGTTGGGTGGATCGGGCAGACAGGGAGGTTTCTGTCTCAGGCTGGCCGGAGGGCTGCCTTCGGGGCGATTGCGAGGGCGATTTTCTTGATGTTCTGGGCGGCGGCGGCGAGCAGGCACTGCCAGGTGACGCCGAGGAGGCCGCGGAAGCGTGCGTAGCGGTGCCCGAAGAGCTGTTTGGCGTCGGCAAAGGAGCGTTCGACCGTCTCTTTTCGTCGCTTGTAGATGGCCTTGCCCCAGGGGGTCTTGCGGTGGGCGTCGGTGCGCTCGCGGATGTCGGCCCAGAGGTGGCGGGTGATGGTGCGGACGGCCTTGGGGTTGCGGGTGCACGACGCGAGCAGCGGGCAGGCGAAGCAGAGGGCCGGATCGCTCCTGTAGTGGCGGTAGCCGTTGCGGTCGGTGGTGGCGTAGGCGAGGGCCTGTCCGCCGGGGCATGACCAGGTGTCGGTCCCGGGCTCGTAGGTGAAGGCGCTCTTGGGCATCATCCCCGGGGCCGGGGGTGTCGGTCGGTTGTAGCCGGTGACGCCGAGGATGGCGCGGTCCTCCAGCCCCTTTGCGATCCCGGCCGTGGCATAGCCGGCGTCCAGCCCGACGGCCTTGACGTCGAGCGCGAAGCGGGCGCGCTGGCGGTCGAGCCGGCCGAGATAGACGATGCTGTCGTGCACGTTGGCGGGGGTGGCGAAGCTGTCGGTGATGATGCCATGGCGCCCATCCACGGTGCGGTGATCAAGGTAGAAGAAGCCGGTGGGCTTGCCATCGCGCACCATGTAGCCGCTCTCCGGATCGGTGCGGCTGATCTTGGTCTCCTTCTCGGGCGGCTGCCGGTCCTTGGGCTTGAGGGGCTTCTTGCCGTGGGTGGCGCGGTCCGCCTCCACCGCCCGGTCCAGATCGTCCCAGTAATCCGCCCGCGACTTGGCGACCACCGCCTTGTCGTAGCGGTTCTTGTTGGCGTTGGCCTTGAGGTGGGTGCTGTCGGTGTAGAGCACGGTGCCGTCCACCAGCCCGTGGCCGATCGCCTGCTCCACCACATGGTCGAAGATGTCCTGCGCCACGGAGGTGTCCCGGTAACGCCGGCGCCGGTTCTGGCTCAGCGTCGAGGCGTCGAACACCGGATCGGTCAGGCGCAGACCCAGAAACCAGCGATACGCCACGTTCACCTGGATCTCGCGCACCAGCTGGCGTTCGGAGCGGATGCCGAACAGGTAGCCGATGAACAGCGCCTTGAACATGACAACCGGATCAAGGGCCGGACGGCCGTTGTCCGGACAGTAAAGCCCGGACACGCGATCATGGATGAAGGAGAAGTCGATCACCGCGTCGATCTTGCGAAGCAGGTGATCGGGCGGAACCAGACCGTCGAGCGTCACCATCTCGATTTCAGTCTGCTGCGCCGTCGGTTTCCTCAGCATGACCAATCGAATCACAAAGGCCCGGCTCACGCCAGGCCTTTGTCAGCAGTCTGGGGGCCGGTCACCCGGCCCCGTCCCCCCTTCCTACTCGCCCTTGAGAAAGGCCCGGACTTCACGCTGGAAGGTCCCGGGCTGGTCGAACATGATGAAGTGGTAGGCATCGGGGATGCGCGTCAGCGTCACCGCCGGTGCCGTGGCGTAGAGCGCCCGGTAGGCGCCGGCCAGTTGCTCCTCCGTCAGCGGCGAGTTCGGCGCCCGTACCCAGAGCACCGTCAGCGGCCCCTGGATGGCCGGCAGCTCCGGCCGCAGGTCGGTAACGATCAGCTCGTACATGGCCTGGGCCGAGACGGCCCGGTCGCTCGCCAGCGAATGGGCAACGGGCCGGGCACGCATCCCCTCCTCCCGCACCATGGTGGCGATGGTAGCCTCGATCCTGGCCTTCCGGTCGGCATCGCTGGATTTCAGCAGCCCCTCGCGGATCTGGGCGGCGATGGCCTGAACGCCCTCCGGCGGGGTGCCCGGCGGCGCATAGAGCGCGCCGAGATAGGGCAGCATGTCCACGACCATGACCCGCGACGCCGTCTCCGGATGGCGTGCCGCCACCATCATGGCCCAGAGCCCGCCGAGCGAATGCCCGATCAGGGCCGGGCGGTCCAGTCCGCTCTCGGTGATGTAGCGGGCGATCTCCTCCGCCACCGGGGCGACCACGGGTCCCTCGGCGTTCGCTCCCACCGGCGCACCGGCGAAGCCGGCGACCTGGATCAGATGATAGCGGTAGCCGGGGATGGCCTCGACCGTCCCCTCCCAGACCTCGGGGGAGGAGCTGAGGCCCGGGATCAGCACCACGTCGGGACCGCTGCCGCGGACGCTGACGCTGATGCGGTCGCTCTTGAAGGCGGCCCCGGCCGGCGGTGCCAGGGCCGACGAGAAGAGCAGCAGGAGCAGGACGAGAAACGGACGGATCATCGCGCGGGCCTTTCCACGGGAATGTCGGACATGGCCCATGGTCGCCCGGACGGCCAGCGCAGGCCAGCCCCCTGTCCCGACCTGCCCGCGCTCCGGTGCCGGCAACGCCGTGCTGGCCGCCCCCAACGCAAAAGGCCACCCCGAGGGGTGGCCTCAGACTGCTGACAAAGGCCTGGCGTGAGCCGGGCCTTTGTGATTCGATTGGTCATGCTGAGGAAACCGACGGCGCAGCAGACTGAAATCGAGATGGTGACGCTCGACGGTCTGGTTCCGCCCGATCACCTGCTTCGCAAGATCGACGCGGTGATCGACTTCTCCTTCATCCATGATCGCGTGTCCGGGCTTTACTGTCCGGACAACGGCCGTCCGGCCCTTGATCCGGTTGTCATGTTCAAGGCGCTGTTCATCGGCTACCTGTTCGGCATCCGCTCCGAACGCCAGCTGGTGCGCGAGATCCAGGTGAACGTGGCGTATCGCTGGTTTCTGGGTCTGCGCCTGACCGATCCGGTGTTCGACGCCTCGACGCTGAGCCAGAACCGGCGCCGGCGTTACCGGGACACCTCCGTGGCGCAGGACATCTTCGACCATGTGGTGGAGCAGGCGATCGGCCACGGGCTGGTGGACGGCACCGTGCTCTACACCGACAGCACCCACCTCAAGGCCAACGCCAACAAGAACCGCTACGACAAGGCGGTGGTCGCCAAGTCGCGGGCGGATTACTGGGACGATCTGGACCGGGCGGTGGAGGCGGACCGCGCCACCCACGGCAAGAAGCCCCTCAAGCCCAAGGACCGGCAGCCGCCCGAGAAGGAGACCAAGATCAGCCGCACCGATCCGGAGAGCGGCTACATGGTGCGCGATGGCAAGCCCACCGGCTTCTTCTACCTTGATCACCGCACCGTGGATGGGCGCCATGGCATCATCACCGACAGCTTCGCCACCCCCGCCAACGTGCACGACAGCATCGTCTATCTCGGCCGGCTCGACCGCCAGCGCGCCCGCTTCGCGCTCGACGTCAAGGCCGTCGGGCTGGACGCCGGCTATGCCACGGCCGGGATCGCAAAGGGGCTGGAGGACCGCGCCATCCTCGGCGTCACCGGCTACAACCGACCGACACCCCCGGCCCCGGGGATGATGCCCAAGAGCGCCTTCACCTACGAGCCCGGGACCGACACCTGGTCATGCCCCGGCGGACAGGCCCTCGCCTACGCCACCACCGACCGCAACGGCTACCGCCACTACAGGAGCGATCCGGCCCTCTGCTTCGCCTGCCCGCTGCTCGCGTCGTGCACCCGCAACCCCAAGGCCGTCCGCACCATCACCCGCCACCTCTGGGCCGACATCCGCGAGCGCACCGACGCCCACCGCAAGACCCCCTGGGGCAAGGCCATCTACAAGCGACGAAAAGAGACGGTCGAACGCTCCTTTGCCGACGCCAAACAGCTCTTCGGGCACCGCTACGCACGCTTCCGCGGCCTCCTCGGCGTCACCTGGCAGTGCCTGCTCGCCGCCGCCGCCCAGAACATCAAGAAAATCGCCCTCGCAATCGCCCCGAAGGCAGCCCTCCGGCCAGCCTGAGACAGAAACCTCCCTGTCTGCCCGATCCACCCAACCAGTTTCGACAGCCGCAATCCCCAAAAATGAAAACCCCGCCGAAAACGACGGGGTTTGTCATCGGTCTGAGGCCACCCCGAGGGGTGGCCTTCCACGTCGAAATCCGTCGCGCCGGGATCAGCGCGAGTAGAACTCGATGACCAGGTTCGGTTCCATCTGGACCGGGTACGGCACGTCGGCCAGCCCCGGGGCGCGGACATAGGTGCCCTTCAGCGCCTGCGAGTCCACCGACAGGTAGTCGGGGATGTCGCGCTCGCCGGAAGCGGCAGCCTCCATGACGAAGGCGAACTGCTTCGCCTTGGAGCGCACCTCGATGCTGTCACCGTCCTTCACCGTGTAGGACGGGATGTTCACGCGGCGGCCGTTCACCAGGATGTGGCCGTGGTTGATGAGCTGGCGCGAAGCGAACGGGGTGGCCGCGAACTTCATGCGGTAGACGACGGCGTCCAGGCGGCGCTCCAGGAGCTGGATCAGGTTCTCGCCGCTGTCGCCCTTGCGGCGCACGGCCTCCTGGTACAGCCGGCGGAACTGCTTCTCGCCGATGTTGCCGTAGTAGCCCTTCAGCTTCTGCTTCGCCATGAGCTGCATGCCGTAGTCGGACGGCTTCTTGCGGCGCTGGCCGTGCTGACCCGGACCGTACTCGCGCTTGTTCACCGGGGACTTGGCGCGACCCCAGAGGTTCACACCGAGGCGGCGGTCAATCTTGTACTTGGCTTCTTGACGCTTGCTCATCTTCACTCCGCGGGCGCGTGCGCCCTGATCAGGCGGTGCCTGTGCACCTTGTTGTCCCGGTAGTTCCTCCGTCTTTCCCCCTGCCGGCCGCCAAGGCGGACCGGAACGGGCAAAGCCGGTGACGGGGCGCCGAACCGCTCGGCACCCGCCTTCCCGGGAATAGGGTCGCGGATATAGGGGATTCCGGTGAACCTGTCAAATCCGGCGGGCTGCGTTCCGACGCGAGGCAGGCTCCCGAACGGAGCCGTCTCAGACGCGGATGTCCACTCCCGTCGTGACCGGCAGGGAGGCGGCCAGGGTGTCCACCGTCCGCACCTGCCGCGCGATCTCCGCCTCCATGCGGGCGAAGTCTTCCTCTTCCCGCGGGGTGCCGGTCCCATGCGCGACTGTCGCGCGGCGCACCACCGCCTGAAGCAGGCGCAGGGCCTTCACCGCTTCCTTCAGCGTGTCGCGGACACCGTCATCGTCGCGCCGTTCGTCGGTCCCGTTGCGGTCCGTCGAGCCGGAGGGGGCGCCTGGTGTCTCCGCGGCAGCGTCGCGCGCAGCATCGTCCGCCGTGGTGGAGGCGTCACGGCCGGCAGTATCCGCCTCGCCCGCAGCCTCACCGGCCGTACGCTCGGCATCGGCCGCCGCGGCCTCGGCCTGTGCCGCCTGTGCCTCGGCGGCCTTCGCCTCGGCTTCGGCGTCGCCCCCCTCGCCCGTCTCCGCCTCTCCGTCAGAGCCAGCCCCGGCAGCGGCAGCGGTTCCCTGCGGCATGGCAGCGACAACGGCCGCGGACGACAGGGCACCGCCGCCGGTATCGGCAAGACCGGCGAGTTGCTTCGCCACGGCAGCGATCTGTTTGGCGAGGCGTGCGGCCGCCGCGGCGGCGGCCTTCGGCTCCAGGAAGGAGGCCATGGACCGCGCCTGGGCGATCAGGCGCTGCAACTCGGACTGCAGCACGCTCCGCCGGCGGGCTTTCGCCTCTTTGACGACGCTGCTGGTCTGGCTGAGCGCGCGGGGAATGTCCTCGCGGATGCGCTTCAGCGTCTCCAGCGCCGTCCGGGCTCCGTCCTCCTTGGCCGCGGTTCCGCTCGCTGCCGCGGCATCGGCCTGTTTTCCGCTTCCCGCCCCGTTACCGCTTCCGGCAAGGGCCGGGCCGGTCGGGCGGGATGTACTGGTCGGAAGTGCCGTTCTGGCGTCCACACGCATGGCTTTGCCCCGCGCCCGGTTCTGATCCGGCCTTCAGGGTGACACCGGAACCGCCCCTTGGCAACTCCGGGGCACTCCTTGCGGCGGATCTACTCGGTCCGCGCGCGCTGCTTCTTGCGCCCGACCAGGGCGGCGATGATGCCGTGGAAGGTGCGGACTTCCTGCTCGGTCATGTGCGCGCGCTGCAACGTGTTGCGCACGTTGCGCACCATGGACGGCTTCTTGTCCGGATGGGTGTAGAAGCCGGTCTGGTCCAGTTCCCCCTCCAGATGGTCGAACAGGTTGTGCAGTTCTTCCTTCGTCGCCGGGGGGCTCTGGCCGGTGTGGGTGTAGAACTCTTCCGCCTGCGCGGCCTCCATCCACCATTCGTAGGCCACCAGCAGCACGGCCTGGGCGAGGTTGAGGGAGGAGAAGCCGGGGTTCAGCGGGACGGAAATCATCGTGTCCGACAGCACGATGTCGTCGTTGACGAGGCCCGTGCGCTCCGGCCCGAACAGGATGCCGACCCGGCGCCCGGCGGCGACATGGGCGTGCAGGTCGCGCGCCGCCCGGCGCGGGGTGACGATGTCCTTCACCATGTCGCGTACCCGCGCCGCGGTCGCATAGACCTTGTGCAGGTCGGCGATGGCCTCGCGCGTGCCGGTGAAGACCCGGGCGCGGTCCAGCACCTCCGTCGCGCCGGCCGAGGCGGCGACCGCCTTCTCGTTCGGCCAGCCGTCGCGCGGATTGACAAGGCGCAGCTCCGTCAGGCCGCAGTTCAGCATGGCGCGGGCGCAGGCGCCGATGTTCTCCCCCATCTGGGGCTCGACCAGGATCACGACGGGGCCGCCCTGGGCATTCAGGGCGGCCTGGGATTTGGCCAGTTCCGGACGGTTGGTGCCGCTGCTCATTCTGTTCCGGGGACGGTGGTGGGAGCCTCACGCCGCGGGGGCGTGCGCCTCCCTACCCGCGCCCGAGCGGTAAAGGCAATAGGTGATGCTGTCGAACAGGGCATTGAAGGAGGCGTCGATGATGTTGGCGGAGACGCCGACCGTGGACCAGCGGTCGCCGCTTCGGTCCTGCGTCTCGATCATGACGCGGGTCACGGCCTTGGTGCCGTCGTTCGGGGTCAGGATGCGGACCTTGTAGTCCACCAGCCGCATGCCTTCGAGCTGCGGGTAGACGTCGCGCAGCGCCTTGCGCAGGGCCTGGTCCAGCGCGTTCACCGGGCCGTTGCCCTCGGCCACCGTCATGACCGGCTGGCCGGGCGCGGTTCCGACCTGGGCGAAGGGCGGCACCTCCACCTTCACCGTCGCCTCGGACAGCGTCACCAGCTCGTTCCGCGCGTTCCAGCGCCGTTCGTCCAGTACCCGGAAACTGACCAGCCGGAAAAAGTCCGGCACCTGCCCCAGCGCGCGCCGGGCCAGCAGCTCGAAGCTGGCCTCCGCCCCGTCATAGGCATAGCCCTCGTACTCCCGCCGCTTCACCGCCTCGACAAGCTGGCCGATGCGGCCATCGCCGGGATCGACCTCCAGCCCGACCTCGCGCAGCCGGGCCAGCACGTTCGACCGCCCCGCCTGATCGGAGACGAGGATGTGCCGGCGGTTGCCCACGAGGTCGGGGTCGATGTGCTCGTAGCAGGCCGGGTCCTTCTCCACGGCCGAGACATGCAGCCCGCCCTTGTGGGCGAAGGCGGATTCGCCGACATAGGGCGCGTGGCGGTTGGGGGCGCGGTTCATGCGCTCGTCCAGCATGCGGCTGACATGGACCAGCCGCTTCAGGTCCGCCCGCGCCACGCCGGTCTCATAGCCCAGCTTCAGCATCAGCGTCGGCAGCAAGGAGACGAGGTTGGCGTTGCCGCAGCGTTCCCCCAGCCCGTTCAGCGTGCCCTGGATCATGCGCGCGCCGGCGCGCACCGCCGCCAGACTGTTGGCGACGGCGTTCTCCGTGTCGTTGTGGCAATGGATGCCCAGCCGTCCGCCGGGGATGCTGCGCGCCACCTCCGCCACGATGCGCTCGATCTCGTGCGGCAGGGTGCCGCCGTTGGTGTCGCACAGCACGATCCAGCGTGCCCCGGCCTCATGCGCGGCCTGGACGCAGGAGAGCGCGAACTCCGGATTGCGCCTGTAGCCGTCGAAGAAGTGCTCGGCATCGAACAGCGCCTCCCGCCCGCGGGCGACGATGGCGGCGACGCTGTCGCGGATCAGCTCCAGGTTCTCCGTCCGCGAGATGCCGAGCGCCACGTCCACATGGAAGTCCCAGCTCTTGCCGACGATGCAGACGGCCGGCGCCCCGCTGTTCAGCAGCGCCGCCAGCCCGCCGTCGTTGGCGGCGCTGCGGCCCGGCCGGCGGGTCATGCCGAAGGCGGTGAAGGTGGCGCGGGCCAGCGCCGGCGGAGCGGCGAAGAAGGCGTCGTCCGTCGGATTCGCGCCGGGCCAGCCGCCCTCCACATAGTCGATGCCCAGCGCATCCAGCTCGCGCGCGATGGCGATCTTGTCCGCGACGCCGAAATCCACCCCGGACGTCTGCGCGCCGTCGCGCAGTGTCGTGTCATAGAGATAGACGCGGTTCGTTTCGTTCATTACCGGCAATCCAGGCGCAACGGAATTGCGAGAATGCCGGAAGCGTCTCCCGGGATCAACGGGCTTCTGCCGCCCGGTCCCGGGAGACGCGGAAGGTCAGGCCCGCTTCCAGCTCGTGCCCTGGGGACCGTCCTCCAGCACGATGCCCTGCTCCAGCAGCGCGGCCCGGATGCGGTCGGCCTCGGCGAAGTCCTTCGCCTTGCGGGCTTCCTTGCGGGCCTGGATGGCCGCCTCGATCGCCGCCTCGTCCAGGCCATCGGTTCCCTTGGGCGTGCCGCGGAACCAAGCGTCGGGGTCCTGACGCAGGAAGCCGAGGAGCCCCGCCGCGGCCTTCAGCCGCCCCGCCAGTCCAGGCCGCGCCGCCGCGTCCGCCTTGTGGAAGGCGGTGGCCAGCTCGTGCAGGTGGCTGATCGCCAGGGGGGTGTTCAGATCGTCCTCCAGCGCCGCCAGCACGTCGAACGGCACCTCGGCGGCCCGCACCTCCTCCAGCCCGCGCAGCACGCCGTACCAGCGGTCCAGGGCCTGCTTCGCCTGGGCGATCTTCTCCTTGGTGAAGTCCAACGGCTGACGGTAGTGGGCGGACAGCAGCGCCAGCCGGATCGCCTCACCGGGAAACTCGTCCAACAGCTCGCGCACCGTGTAGAAGTTGCCCAGCGACTTCGACATCTTGTCGCCGGCGATGGTCAGGAAGCCGGAATGCATCCAGACATTCGCCATCACGGCCGTGCCGTGGGCGCAGCGGCTCTGCGCGATCTCGTTCTCATGGTGCGGGAAGATCAGGTCCAGCCCGCCGCCGTGGATGTCGAACACCGCGCCCAGATGCGCGGCCGTCATCGCACTGCATTCGATGTGCCAGCCCGGCCGGCCGGTGCCCCAGGGGCTGTCCCAGCCGGGCTCGCCCGGCTTCGCCGGCTTCCACAGCACGAAATCCGCCGGGCTGCGCTTGTAGGGCGCCACCTCCACCCGCGCGCCGGCGATCAGCTCGTCCTGGCTGCGGCGGGACAGCCGACCGTAGTCGGGCATGGCCGGCACATGGAACAGCACATGCCCTTCCGCCGCATAGGCGAAGCCCTGCTCCACCAGCCGCCCGATCATGGCGATCATCTGCGGGATGTGCGTCGTCGCCCGCGGCTCGATGTCCGGGCGCAGCAGGCCCAGCGCGTCCATGTCGGCATGGAACTGGGCCGTGGTCCGGGCGGTGACGCCGTCGATCGGCTCGCCCGACCGCTGCGAGCGGTCGATGATCTTGTCGTCCACGTCGGTGATGTTCCGCGCGTAGGTGACGCGCGGATAGAGGTGCTTCAGCAGCCGGGCCAGCAGGTCGAAGGCGCTGAAGGTGCGGGCGTTGCCGACATGGGCATAGTCGTAGACCGTCGGACCGCAGACATAGAGGCGGACGTTCGACGGGTCGATCGGGGTGAACGCTTCCTCGGACCGGGTCAGCGTGTTGTAGAGCGTCAGCGCCATGGCAGGGAATTCCGGACGTCGCGGGCCTGGAGTGAGGCGGGCCTGGTGAAGGGGAAAAGGCTCAGCCGTGCGGACAGCGACAGGGGCCGGCCCCCCGGCCCTCCCCGGAACGGGCCGCACGGGTCGCGGCCGGATCTGCTGGCGTGAAGACGGTCATCGTGGTCGGCTGCCGATGGAAAACGGGAGGAACCGCCCTCAGGCGGTCCGGCCGGACAGGCGCTTCAGCGCCCGCTCCCGGCCGATGAGTGGTAACAGCGTTTTCAGCTCCGGTCCATGCTCGCGCGCGGTCAGCGCCAGCCGCAGCGGCAGGAACAGCGCCTTGCCCTTCGCCCCCGTGCGCTCCTTGACGGCGGCGGTCCAGGCGCCCCAGGTCTCCGGTCCCCACGGTTCCGACGGCAGCAGCTCCGCCGCGGCGGCGGCGAAGGCCGTATCCCCGATCACCGGGGTCAGCGGCGCGTGCGCCACCTGCCACCAGTCCAGGGCATCGGCAAGCCGGGTCAGGTTCGGCCGCACGGCCAGCCAGAAGGCGTCGTCGGCACCGTCCAGGCCCAGCGCCCGCAGCCGCTCCTGCACCGCCGCGAAGGGCTGGGCGTGCAGCACCTGCGCGTTCAGCCGGGCCAGCTCCTCCGGATCGAAGCGGGGCGTGCCGCGGCCCATCCTGGCGAGGTCGAATTCCGCCGCCAGCTCGGCCAGCGAGAGCCGCGCCTCGATGGCGTCGGAGGTGCCGAGCTTCGCCATGTAGGAGCAGAGCGCCAGCGGCTCCACCCCCTGCTCCCGCAGCGAGCGCAGGCTGAAGGAGCCCAGCCGCTTCGACAGCCCCTCGCCTTCCGCCCCGGCGATCAGGGGGAAGTGCGCAAAGACCGGCACGCCACCCTGCCCTTCCGCCTCGGCCAGCGCCTGGAAGAGCTGGACCTGCACGGCCGTGTTGGTGACATGGTCCTCGCCGCGGATGATGTGGGTGATGGCGAAGTCCTGATCGTCCACGACGGAGGTCAGGGTGTAGAGCGGCCGGCCGTCCTCCCGGATCAGCACCGGGTCGGACAGGTCGGCTGCCTGGAAGCTCTTGTGCCCCTGGATCAGGTCGTCCCAGACGATCTCCCCCGGCTCCAGCCGGAAGCGCCAATGCGGCCGGCGGCCCTCCGCCTCCAGCCGGGCGCGGTCGGCGTCGCCCAGCCTCAGGGCGGCGCGGTCGTAGATCGGCGGCCGCCCCTGGGACAGCAGGGCCGCGCGCTTCAGCGCCAGTTCCTCCGCCGTCTCGTAGCAGGGATAGAGCCGGCCCGCCCGCTTCAGGGCCGCGACCGCCGCATCGTAGCGGCCATAGCGGTCGCTCTCCCGCGCGAAGCGGTCCCAGTCCAGGCCGAGCCAGCGCAGATCCTCTTCGATGGCGGCGGCGAATTCGGGCGTGGAGCGTTCCTCGTCGGTGTCGTCCAGGCGGAAGAGGAAGCTGCCCCCGGCCTTGCGCGCGAACAGCCAGTTCGTCAGGGCGGCGCGCAGGTTGCCGATGTGCAGGAGCCCGGTCGGGCTGGGGGCGAAGCGGACGGCGACGGTCATGGGACGGCTCGGGTCGAAGGGGCGGCGACCGATAGCACGCAGGGGCGGCGACGCCAACTCCGCCGGCCCGCCGCGGTCATGGCAGCCCGTACACGCTGACCGGCCGGTCGAGCCCGCGCAGGGCGTGGCTGCCCAGATCGTGCAGGTCGTTGCGGCCGGAACAGCCGGCGAACTCGGCGGAGACGACGACCCGGCGCTCCACCCCCTTCGCCACGTCCAGCAGGCGGCTGGCGAGGTTGACCGCCGGCCCGACCACCGTGAAATCCAGCCGCCGCGGGCCGCCGATGTTGCCGAAGGCGACATAGCCGAGATGCAGCGACAGGCCGTAATCGAGCGGGGGCATGCCGTCGGGCGGAGCGGCGTTGAACCCGTCCACCCCGCGCGACAGCCGGTCCGCCGCCTCCAGCGCCCGATGGCAGGCTTCCCGCGGGTTCAGCTCCTCCGCCGGGAAGATGGCCAGAAGCCCGTCGCCCATGAACTTCAGCACCTCGCCGCCCTGCCCCTCCACCGCCTCCACGGCCAGGTCGAACCAGCAGTTCAGGCGCTGGATCACCCGGTCGGAGGCGTTCTCCTGGGTGAAGGCGGTGAATCCCCTCAGATCGCAGAAGCAGATGGCGGCAAAGATGCTGGTGCAGTCGCCCCGCCGGATCTGGCCGCGGAACACCCGCTCGCCGGGACCACGGCCGAGATAGGTCGTCATCAGGTCGCGGGCGATCTCCGCCACCACGCGGGCCTCGACATGGGGACAGAGCATCCGCGCAACCGTCTCCAGGTCCGCCAGATCGGCCGGGGTGAACCCGCCCGGCCGGGTGGTGGCGAAGGACATGGCGGCCGTCCGCTCCCTCTCCTGGAACGGAAAGGGGGCGATGAAATAATCGGTGAAGCCCTCCTTGCGCAGGCGCCGCAACAGCGGCATGCCGGCGTCCCCCGTCTCCAGATGCTGCCGGAACGGGCGGTCCGTCTCATCCACGATGCGGACAGGGCTGGCGAGATAGTCCTCGCTCATCTCCAGACCCCGCGGGGCGCGGTACAGGCTGACCCGCCCCCCTCCCTCGCTGAGCCAGACGCGGCCATGCCCGCCGATCTCGGGATGCAGCATCTCCAGGTTCAGGGAGACCCGGTCCAGCGGCAGCCCCAGCCCGCACAGCCGCGAGCAGATCCGGGGCAGCAGCGCATCCAGGTCGCAGGGATCGGTGCCGGCGTGCAGCAGCCAGTCCCGGAAGGAGGACAGGCGGGAGGCGGGGGCTGGCTCGCTCAAGGGCAGGGTCCGGAACAGCGCGGTGGGCCTGCTAACAGAGTTGACGCTGCCGTGGCGCGACGCAACTGCGGTTCGGGACGGCCATGCTCATCCGATGCGGCCGGTCCCATCCGTCCGGACGCGACCGCCGCCGAAGCCACGCGGCGGGAGCGCCCGGTCAGAAGCAACTGTGCTCGATCCCCTCGGCCGTCAGGTCCTGGAAGCGCTTGAGATAACGCCCGTCCGTGAGCATCGCCGGATCGCGGACGGTATCGGCATTGAGCTGGCGCATGTCGTCGCGGACGCGGTCGCAGGGGCTGGCGCAGGCGGCCAGGACGACCAGGGCGGCCAGCGACAGGGCGGCACGGATTCTCAAGGCGGAACTCCGGTGAGACGGAAACGACCCGATCCGAAGCTGAGCCGACGGCGCCGGCGAATCCAGGGCGCGATCGGGGAATCTTCCGGGCGCGGCAGCAAGCCGCCCGGCTTCTTCAACCTCTGACCGCCACCATGACGATCTTCGGGCTGTGCGGCTCGAACGGCTCGCCCCGGAAGCCGCCCGCGACCAGCTCCAGCCTCAGGCCGGCCAGCGAGAGCATCAGGCCCAGCTCGAAGCGGAAGACCAGCCGCCAGTCGAAGCCATAGGGGACCCGGCGCACGCTGGCGTCGGGCAGCACCTCATCGTACCAGCCATGGATGCGCTGCACCTGGGCCGCATCCATCGGATCGACCAGGGCGATCTTGCTGTAGGGATTGCCGGTGTCGCGGCGGGTGCGGGTGAAGGAGACTTCGGGCACCGCCTGCCCGTTCAGGGGCATCACCAGCGGGTTGACGACGTCCAGCGCCAGCCGCCCCCCCGGAGCGAGATGGCGGACCGCCGCGACCAGGGCGGAGAGTTGCCGCCCCGCATCCGGCACGAGGTTGAGGCCGTTGAAGGCCCAGACCACCAGGGTGTGGTCCTTGCGCGGCAGATCCAGGGTGGCGGCATCGGCCCGGACGGGCGTGACGCGCGCCCGCACCGCCTCCGGCTCCCGCTCCAGGCGGGCGCGCAGCCGGTCCAGCATGGGGGCGGCGATGTCCACCGCCGTCACGGGCGCGTATGCGGCAAGCGACCGGGTGATGCGGCCGCTGCCGCAGCCCAGTTCCAGCACCGGCCCCGGGCTGCGTTCGGCCAGCGCCCGGTAGAAGGCGGCATCGTGCAGGACGCCCTGGCGCGCGACCATGGCCCGCAGTGCCGGGTCGTCACCGATCTCCTCCGGCGCGGGATAGTCACTGTCGTAGTAGAGCCAGCTTCCGTCCGTCCCGGGCACGTCGGAGTTCATGCCGTCTCCATCGCCGCTGCCACCGCCCTGGTCCCGGATGCCATCGCTTTCGCCCTCGTTCCGGCAGGAACAGTCTGCGGCTCCGCGATCCGCGGCGCAAGCGGAACGGTGGCGACTGCGCGACCGTCTCAACCCCAGGTGAAGCGGGGACGGCGCTTGGCGACGAAGGCGCCGTAGCCCTCCCGGAAGTCCGGCCCCTCGAAGCCGGCCGCGAACAGGGCGCGGGAGTCCGGCGTCTCGGTGTCGAAGCCGTCCATGATGTCCTGCACCATGCGCTTGCTGGCCCGGATCGTGTACTGCGAGCGCTCGCACAGCTCCGCGACATAGGCCAGCGTCTCCGCCTCCAGCCGGTCCACGGGCACGACGCGGTCCACCAGCCCGATGCGCAGCGCCTCCTCCGCCTCCACCAGCCGGCCGGAAAACAGGATGTCCTTGGCCCGGGCCGGTCCCACCGTCTCCACCAGCCGGCGGGTGTCGGCATAGCCGTAGACCAGCCCCAGCTTCGCCGGCGTGATCCCGAAGCGGGACCCTTCGGCGGCAAAGCGCAGGTCGCAGGCCAGCGCCAGACCGCAGCCGCCGCCGACGCAGATGCCGCCGATGCTGGCAAGGACCGGACGGGACAGCCGCTCGACAGCGTGGAATCCGGCCCGCACCGCCTCGTTGTAGGCGCGCGAGCTTTCCGGGGTGGCGTAGACCTCCGCGAACTCCGAGATGTCGGCTCCGGCGGAGAAAGCCCGCCCGCCGGCCCCGCAGACGATGACGACCTTGATGTCGGGATCGGCCTCGACCGCCGCCACGAGACGGGGCAGCGTCCGCCACATCTCCAGCGTGATGGCGTTGTGCTTGTCGGGGCGGTTCAGCACCAGCCGGGCGATGGCGCCGTCACGGTGCAGCAGCAGCGGGTCGGGGTGATCCGTCATCGGTCCGGTCCGGAAACGCAGGCGGGAACGGGGCGCTGTCTAGCATCCGGGCAGAGGTCCCGCCACGCAAAGCTGGGCAGAATCCTCACAGCGGACCCTGGCGCAGGGGGCGGAAGTACTTCAGCACCTGCTGCAACTCCGCCCGGAGCTGTTCGTCCTCCCGCAGCTTGGCCTGGAGCCCCGCATCCCGCTTGGCGAGGAAGACCACATGCTCCTTCGGCGGCAGCAGCCGGTAGGAGGGTTTGGCGGCGATGGTGCCGTCGTCCTGGATGGTGGAGAGGAAGAAGCTCACCCGCATGAACTTGGAGAAGAGCTTGCTGCCCGACTCCGGCGGTTCGCGCGCGATGATCGAGAAGATGTAGTGTGCCCGGAAGAAATAGTAGCTGCGGTAGATCCGCTGCACCGCCTGGAAATGCTCCGCCGGACTGGAGATGCGGCCGACAAGCTGCTGCTCCTTGAATCCCGCCATGAAGCAGGCCGATGCCTCCCGGGCGAAGATCAGCGGCCGCTCGCGCGCCTGGCTCAGCCGCCGGCGGTATTCCATCAGCCCCCGCCCCAGCAGGGCCTGCATCATCCGCCGCTCCACCTCCAGTTCCGCGGGCGTGCCCATCATGAACTCGATGGCCGGCATGAGCTGGAGCGGATGGGTGATGCTGGCCCGCCGGCCCCGCCCCTTGCCCAGCAGCGATCCCTGGAGCCAGTCGATGACATCGTGCGCCTGCCAGCGCAGCCGGACCACGCCGGGGACGGTGATCAGGCCGCTGGCCTGGAGGAACAGGCGGAGCTGGTCCCGCCATGTCTTCTGCGGCAGGGAGACGGCGTCCATGTCCGGCACCCGGATGCCGTTGGGCAGGACCTCGGCAGCGGGGGGCAACGGACGCTGATCCAGGCTCCGGCCATAGATCACGCCGCGCGTCTTCTGCTCGCCCCCGACGAACGACATCCGCCCCCGATCCCTCCGGCGCCCCCTCCGGCACCGCCCGTTACGACGAATCCGCAAACGGATTTACCACATCCGGACAGGATCGCGCATCCCCCCGCGCCCCTCTTTCCGGACCCGCGCAGGGTTCCGCCGCCCCGTCCGTACAAGGGATGACGGCGGGACGGATCCCCGCCGGAACCCCTGACGAGGTGTTGAGATGAAGACCCTGCTGCTGTCGGCCTCCCTGACCGCGTTGCTCGCCCTGCCGGCGATGGCCCAGCCCGGCCCCGGCCCGGGCGCTCCCGGACCCGACGGGTTCTTCGGCGGCCCCGCGATGACGGCCTTCGACGCCGACAAGAACGGCGTGATCGACCGGGACGAGTTCAAGGCGTTCCGCGAGGCCCAGTTCAAGGCGCTCGATCCGAAGGGGACGGGCCGCATCAACCGCGAGGAATTCCCCGATCTGATGGAGAAGGCCCGCGAGGAACGGCGGGAGGAGCGCCGGGAGGCCATGGCCGGCCGCCTGTTCGATGCCCTGGACACGAACAAGGACGGCATCGTCACCAAGGAGGAATACGCCGCCCGCAACGACGAGGCCTTCGGCCGCTGGGACCGCAACGGCGACGGCAAGATCGACAAGAACGACCGGCCCAGCCGCGGCGACCGCGGCGAGCGCTGGAAGGACCGATGAAATCGCCGGCGGCCGTGCGTACCCTGTCCACCGGGGACCCCGGCCGGCACCGGGGCCAGCCGGTCCTGACGGTGGCACAGGTGAGCAGCACGCCCGAGTACACGACGGAAACGGAGAGCGACGAGGCCCTGGTGGGCCGCGTCGCCGCCGGCGACCGCACCGCCTATGCGGAACTGGTCGCCCGCCATCTCGACCGCACCGTGACCGTGGCCGTCCGTGTGCTGGGCAGCCGCGCGGCCGCCGAGGACGTGGCGCAGGAAGCGTTCCTGCGCCTGTGGCAGAACGCGGACCGCTTCCGCCCGGAGGCGGCCCGCTTCTCCACCTGGTTCTACCGGATCACCGTCAATCTCTGCCTGGACGCCCGCCGCCGTCCGGTCCATGACGACCTGGAGGCGGCAGGCGAACCGGCGGACCCGGCGGAGGATGCCGTCACCCGGATTGAGCGGCGGCAGACGGCCGAGGCCCTGGCCCGCGCCGTCCGGGACCTGCCGGAGCGCCAGCGGGCGGCGGTGTCCCTGACCTACGATCTCGGCCTCAGCAACGCCGAGGCCGCGACATCCCTGGGCATCGGCGTGAAGGCGTTCGAGGCCCTGCTCGTGCGCGCCCGCCGCGCCCTGCGCGAGCGCCTGACCGGCGGCGGAGAGGCCGGCACGGATGGAACTGAAGGAGGGCGGACATGACCCCGAGCCGATTCGCGGACCTGCTCGACCGGCTGGGTCCCTGCCTGGACACCTGGCCCGACCGTGAGCGCGACGCCGCCCTGGCCCTGCTGGACAGCTCGGAGGCGGCGCGCCGGGACCTGGAAGCGGCGACACTGCTGGCCGACATCCTGCCGGACCTGCCCCGGGTGGACGCGAGCCCGTCGCTGCGCAGCGCGGTCCTGGCGCTGCCGCTGGAGCACCCGCGCATGGTGGCCCCGCGGGGCCTCGCGGCCTGGCTGGACTCGGCCTTCGCCGTCCCCTGGAGACAATGGACCGCCGGGCTCGGCAGCGCCGTCGCCTGCGGTCTCGTCGGCTTCATGCTCGGCTACAGCGGGCATGCCGCCATTCCCGGCGTCACGCCGGACACCGAACAGACCGCCGATACGGCGCTTGTCGCGGTCCTGACGACGGATCTTCCTGACCTGGACAGTTGGCCATGACCCGCACGACCCTGATCCTCTCCATCCTGTTGGCGGTCTCTCTCTGCATCAATCTGCTGATCGCCGGCATTGCCATCGGCCACGCGGTCGGCCGCGACGACCGTCCCGGCTGGGACGGCCCGTCGGTGCTCCAGTTCATGGGGCCGGGTGCGACCCTGATTCCGGAGGAGACCGCCGGCAACGTCCTGGCACGGCTGCGGCGGGAGAGTGCCGGCGACCGTGGCCATTTCTTCTCGGAGATTCGCAAGGCGCGCGAGGAGGTCCGCTCGGCCCTCGCCGCCCGCCCGTTCGATCCGGCGGCGGCTGACGCGGCCTTCACCTCCGTCCGGCAGGCGACGGCCGCGATGCAGCAGCGGCTGCAGGAGGCGGTGGTCCGGACCATGGCCGAGGAACAGGCCCGCGGCACCCTGCCCCCGCCCCCGCCGCCGAAGGAGCGCCGCTCCTCCGGCCGGGAGCGGCCCGACCGCGACAGGGGAGGACCCGAGCGTCACGGCCCGGACAGACCCGGCCCTGACCGGCCTGGACCCGACAGACCCGGCCCCGACGGGCCTGGGCCCGCCAGACCGGCCCCCGGCGGGCCGGAGCCCGAGGGCGGCCGCTGACGGCGAACGGCCCCACCCCCGCCCGGGGATGGGGCCGTATCCTTCTTCCGTCCGCGGCAGACGCCGCCGTCAGGCGGCCTGCTGCATCGCCCGCCGGTTCACGTCCTTGACGGCGATGTCGTTGAGGAGCTTGTCCGTCTCCTTCTCCTCGTTCAGCGTCTCCTCCAGCAGGGAGGCCAGCTCCTCGTTGCCGAGGCCCTGCGCATAGGCGTGGACGGAGCCGTAGGCCGCGATCTCGTAGTGCTCCATCTTCTGGGCGGCGGCGATGATGGCCACGTCCAGAAGCTCGGAGGGCAGCCCCTCGTCCAGAAGCGACTGCGCCTCCTGGATCAGCCCTTCCATGGCGTCGCAGTGCTTGCCGCGGGGGCGCTGGTCGAGCAGCTCGAACGCCTGCTTCAGCCGCTCGATCTGGCCTTCCGTCTGTTCCTTGTGCGTCTGGAAGGCCTGCTTCAGCTTGTCGTGGCTGACGGCCTTGATCAGCTTGTTGTAGGCCTTCAGGGCCTGCTTCTCGGCATCGTAGATGTCGCGCAGTTCCTCCAGCAGAAGGTCCTGCATGGTCTTCGTGGCCATGGGTGCGTGCTCCTTCGGTCTTCTCGTTCACCGGGGCGGGCGCGACGGCCCGCCATCCGGCCCCGGGGAGAACAGGCCGCGGCGCTGTCCGTTGCATCGGCTCTCGCCCGGCGTCGGAAGCGCCGCTATGTTCCCGCGGTCACCCGCTATGTTCGCGCGATCAACTGTCCGGAACCCCGCAGCCATGGCCGACCCCGACCGACCGACCGCCACCCCCACGCCCCCGGCCGCCGAGGATGTGCCGCGCTGGACGGACGCCTATTTCCAGCGCACCCGGCAGGTCGTCGAGCGGTTCGGCGACCGGCGCGTCACCTATGCCGTGTTCATGCGCCGCCCGGTGGTGGCGGCGCACCGGCTGGCGCTGGACTGGCTGCGGGCCATGGCGACGGCCCGGGGGTTCGACATCGAGGTCGAGATCAACTACCCGGAGGGCAAGTGGGTCGGTGCGGGCGAGCCCATGCTCTGGATCACCGGGCCCTTCACCGGGCTGGTGGAGCTGGAGACCCTGTTCCTGATGAAGCTCGGGCCGGCCTGCGTGGCGGCCTACAACGCCTGGACCATGTGCGCCGGCCTGCCCAGGGTCGCCTTCCTGGCGATGGATGCGCGGCACTGTGCCGGAACGGAGATGGCGGAGATCATGGCCTATGCCGCCTCCGTCGGGTCGGAGCGGGCGAAGCGCAAGGCCGGCGCCGTCGGCTTCGTCGGCAACGCCACGGACGCGACCGCGCACTGGTTCGGCCGCGACCGCGGCCTCGGCACCATGCCGCACGCCCTGATCGGCTATGCCGGCTCCACGGTGCGGGCGGCGGAGATGTACCGGGAGACCTTTCCCGACCAGCCGATGACGGTGCTGGTGGACTATTTCGGGCGTGAGGTGTCCGACAGCCTGGAGGTCTGCCGGCGCTTCCCCGATCTGGCCGCGGCCGGGAAGCTCGCCATCCGGCTGGACACGCCCGGCGGGCGCTTCTGCGAAGGGCTGGACCCGCCGCAGTCCTACGCCGTGCTGGACCGCCGCGTGCCGCACGCGATCCGCGGCTACCGCGACGAGACGGAGCTGCGCTATCTCGTGGGGCCCGGCGTCTCCGCCGCCGCCATCCACTGGGTGCGCGAGCGGCTGGACGAGGCCGGGTTCGACCGGGTGAAGATTGTCGCCTCCTCCGGCTTCAGTCCGGCCAAGTGCCGGCTGATGGCGGACGCCGCCGCCCCCATCGACGTGATCGGCACCGGCTCCTACCTGCCCGAGGCATGGTCGGAGACCTACGCCACCGCCGATATCGTGGAGTATGACGGGGTGAAGCGGGTGAAGGTCGGGCGCGAGTTCCTGCTGCGCCGCTGACCCTCCCCGGTCCGGACCAGCGCCCCGGCCCTCTGCCGGCCGGGGCGCGGAAGCGGGATCGTCAGCGCGGCGGCATGGCGCCGGGCGGCAGGATCTCCAGCAGCTCGACCTTGAACAGCAGCGTGGCGTTCGGACCGATGCCGGCCTGCGGAACACCACGGGCGCCATAGGCCAGCCGGCCGGGAATGGCGAACTCGTAGGTCTCGCCCACCTTCATGAGCTGCACGCCCTCGGTCCAGCCGGCGATGACCCGGTTCAGGGGGAAGCTGATGGGTTCGCCCCGCTCGTAGGAGCTGTCGAAGACGGTGCCGTCGATCAGCCGGCCCTCGTAGTTCACGAGCACCGCATCGGTCGCCAGCGGCGACGGGGCGGCGGGGTTCGTGACCGGCTTGACCGCCTTGTACTGGAGACCGCTGGGCGTCGTCTTCCAGCCCGGGCGCTTGGCGTTCTCGATCAGGAACTGCTTCTGGGGGTCGGGCTTCTCGGCACGGATCGGCGTGTCGTCGGACGGCGACGCGGACTGCTGGGCGGCCGCCGGGCCGGCCAGCAGGGCCGCGAAGGCGAGAAGGGCGACGGAACGGCGCAAGGTCATGGCTGACAATCCTCCAGGCTTGGGTCACCGCTCGGTACGGCCTCCCGCGGTCCCCGTCAACCATGCGCGCGGACGCGGCGTGACGGTCCCCGGGTGCGTCGACGCCCTCAGGGCACGTCTTCGCGGTACCAGTTCTCCACGGCCATGGAGCTGGCGAACTGGTGCCCGGTGGGAACGACGCCCTTCAGCCACGGGGGGAAGAAGTAGGCATTCGCCATGTGGAAGATCGGCAGTGCGGGCAGGTCATCGGCGTAAAGGTGCTGCAACCGCGACCACAGCGCCCGGTTCGCTTCCGGCTCGCAGACCCGTTCCAGATCGTCCAGCACCCGGTCCAGCCCGGGGTTGCGGTAACCGCCGTAGTTCAGCCCGCTCCAGCCGTTCTCGGCCGACGGTATCTGGCTGGAATGCAGCACGCTGCGGGGAATCTCCCGCGGCGCGGTGATCCAACTGAACAGGGCGAGGCCGGAGAAGCGGCGCTGCGGCAGGATCTCCCCGAAGAGGACGCGGGCCACCGTCTGCCGCGGCACCATGCGGACGCCGATGCGGCGCCAGTTCTCCTGGATGATCTGGAGTTCCAGATCGACCGTGCGGTCGCCTTTGCCCGCCCAGAGATCGACCTCAAGGGGATGCCCGGCGGCATCCACCCGGATGCCGTCCGGACCGGGACGCCAGCCCGCCTCTTCCAGCAGCCGCATCGCCCCGGCAGGATCGTAGGCGTGCCGGCGGACGTCCGGATCGCGGATGCCGTCGAGCGGGTTTGTGTCCGTGTCGGCGATGACGTTGCGGCCGTAGTAGAGCCGCTCGTTCATGGTGTCCCGGTCCAGACCCAGCAGCAGCGCCCGGCGGACGCGCACATCCGCCAGGATCGGGTTGTCGTGGTTGACATCCAGGTGCCGGTATCCCAGCCCCTGCATCCAGAAGACGGCGAAGCGGAAGCCGTAGTGGCGTTCGAACTGCGACGACTGATGCACGCTGAAGCCATGCTCGCCGGAGACGTAGTCCACCTCTCCGGCCAGCAGCGCCCGTTCAAGCTCGGCGGACCTGTCCAGGGTGCGCACGACGATACGGTCGAAATAGGGCTGCCGGCCGTTCCAGTGAGGATTGCGTTCGAGCTGGATCGTCTTGCCCGTTTCGACCGCGGCCAGCCGGTAGGGGCCGAGCCAGAGGCCGGGGTCGGTCACGTCGGCTTCGTACCGGCTGTTGATCCGGTAGGTGGCGGGGTCCGACTCGAACGCCTTGCGCTCCAGGTGCGCCGGCAGCAGCACCATCTCGTTCAACTGCGCCGCGGCACAGCTCCGGTGCCGGCGATGGACGATGAAGGTTCGGTCGTCCACCACCTCGACCGACCGGATGTCCCGGGCGAAGACGTCATAGGCATTGCTGCCGATGTCGGGATGGCGTCCGACCTGCCAGGTGAAGACCACGTCGCGCGTGGTCACGGGCGTACCGTCCCCCCACCTGAGATCCGGCAGCAGGGTATAGCGGACGGCGACGCCGGTATCGCCGTCGGGCAGTCTCTCCTCCTGGATGCGGCCGTTGCGGACGGTGGGCAGCTCGGTGCAGAGAACGCAGGTCAGTTCCCAGTCCGGCGTGAAGGCAGTCAGGGGCCGCTGCGCCATCCAGACCACGTAGTCGCGGATGCCCTGGCTCTCGATCAGCGGATTGAAGTTCCCGGGGAAGTCGTTGACACCGATGGTCAGCGTCCGGGAGGCGGGAGCGCCCCCCTCTCCATCCGGTGTCGGGACAGTCGCCATCAGGGGGCGGGCTGACGATGGAAGGAGTGCCACCAGGATGACGGCAACCGCAGCGAGGAACGGTCGAGAGATCATCCGTGCATGATCGCTGAAAAGTCCCGGCGAAATAAAGAGCCGTCGCGCGCTTCCTGCGGCGAAGGCTGGGCAACTCTATTTCCGGTCCGTCCGGAACGCCTCCGGCACCCGTCCCTGGAGCGGTCCCAACGTCATGGTCCGCATCCCGGCAGGCACCTGGAACAAGGTCGGATCCTGCGGCCCCCGCTCGACATCCGCCAGTTCCATCGTCACCGGCACCGACCGTCCCTCCTCCTCGACCGTGCCGTCGACCCGGACATAGATGCCGTCCGGGGTGGACCAGACCCGTCCCTCGAAACCACCCGACGCCTCGCCGCGCCTGACCCGGTAGCGCGTCGTCCCGAGGCCCGCGACCGTCTCCTGTCCCTCGGCCTCGGCATCCAGGGTGCTGAGGTTGCCCGGATCGGGACCGGCCTCCGGCCCCTCGCCCGGCTGCATCTCCAGGGCCATCCCCAGCTCCGGCTGGATCTGGAGGATGCGCTCCGGTGTCCGGATCAGGATGCTGCGCACCCCGTCGATGACGAACTCGCGCCGTTCGCTCCCCTTGGAGTGAAAGAGCCGGGCCTCGATCATGTCGCCCGCGGCCGTCATCCGCTGGCGGGCGCTGTACTCCGCCGTCGGCGGCGGCAGGCTGTCGGCGAGGGCGGCACCGGCAGCCGTCAGACAGAGCAAGCCCGCGGCAAGGCTGCGGGCAGCGGAGAGAAGGGATCGGCGGATCATGGCGGGACCGGCGGCAGGCTGCGGGGCGGTTATCCGACGGTAGCCTTCGGATACCCGCCCTACAAGTCCGCCTGGCGCTCCTCCCCCATCGGGGCGAGCGGCCGCACGGCCGGTCCCCCGATCACGCCTCCCTCGGGGGTGAAGCGGCTGCCATGGCAGGGACAGTCCCAGCTCCGTTCCAGATCGTTCCAGCGCACCGTGCAGCCCAGATGGGGGCAGATCGCCGAGACACGGGTGACGGTGCCGTCCTCGGCCCGGTAGACGGCGACCTTGGCGACGCCCTCCCGCAGCACGGCTCCCTGGCCCGGCGCGATGGCCGCCTCGCTCGACAGCTCGGCGGGACTCAGGTGCCCGCGGGCGAACTCGCGGGCGACGTCCAGGTTCTCCTTCACGTATTCCCGCAGGTTCCGCTTCGGCTTGCGGTCGGGGTCGTAGAGACCGGCCCAGGCATTGTCCCGCCCCTGGAGCATGTCGGTCAGCAGCATCCCGGCGATGGTGCCGTGGGTCATGCCCATGCCGCTGTCGCCCGTGGCGATCAGGATGTTCGCCGTGTCCGCCGGATTGCGCCCGATGAAGCCCAGCCCGTCGAACGGCTCCATCACCTGGCCGGACCAGCGGTAGACCACCTCTCCCGCCATCGGGAAGTGGCGGCGAGCCCAGTGCTCCAGCCGGGTGAAGCGCTGCCCCGTGTCATGCGCCTCGCCGGTCTTGTGATCCTCGCCCCCGACGATCAGCACGTCGCGGCCGTCCCCGCCGGTCCCGGCCTGGAGACGGACATAATGGTAGTCCTCGCGGGTGTCCCACCACAGCGCCGGGACGATCGCATCGCGCGGCACGGCCAGCCCGACGACATAGCTGCGGTAGGGCGCCTGCTTGGTATGGATGGCGACGCGGTCCAGGAAGGGCGTGTTCGTGGCGACGACGCAGGCCTGCGCCCGCAGGACGCGGCCGTCGTCGGCATGGATGGTCGCCACCTCCCCGCCCTCGACCTCGACGATGCGGTGGCCGGTGACGATATGGCCCCCGTGCGCCCGCAGGGCGGTGCCAGCCCCCGGACATACTTCATGGGGTCGAACTGGGCCTGACGGGGAAAGCGCAGCGCCGGGCCGCGGTAGTCGCCCAGGGAGAAATCCTCGACCAGCTCGACATCGGCGAGTCCGGCGCGATGCGCCGCGGCAAGCTCCTCCTCCAGATGGTCGCGCCGGTGCTCCGGCGACAGGAACAGCCAGCCGTCCACACGGCGGAAGTCGCAGTCGATGCCCTCCTGCTCCGCGATCCGGCCGATCATCTCGATGGCGGCGGTATGGCTCTCCGCCGCCAGCCGGGCGCCGGACTCCCCGACCTGCTGCTCCAGGAAGCTGTAGCGGTCGTCGATGGCGTTGGAGAGATGGGCCGTGGTCCGGCTGGTCTCCCCGCCGCCGACGGGTCCCTTGTCCACCACCAGGACCTGCCGTCCCTCGCGGGCCAGCAGACAGGCCGTGGTCATCCCGGCGATGCCCGCGCCGATGACCACCACGTCGGCCGGCGGATCGCGGTTGATCAGGGTATAGGGCGCGAAGGCCAGGGCCGACGGCATGTCCAGGTCGGACTCGTGGGACGGCTGCCCCGGGTGGGGCAGCGCCGTGTCCGTCTCCGGAAAGGGCGCCGTGTCCATCCAGAGCGATTTCGTCATGCCACTGCCACGCATCGCCAAGCCTCCTGCACCGTCTGCACCGTCGGGATCGGTCTTCCGGCAACAGCCCGGTCCTCCGGACGTTGCGGCCGGCCGGCATCGGGCGTGGGAGGGAAAGGACCCGGGCGGAGAGTGCATGGTGCGGTGATTGAGGTGCCGCGGGCGGGTTGCTAGGGTGCTGCATCCTTCCGCATCCCGGCGCTCCCCATGACCGACAGCCTGACCATCGCCCTCGCCCAGATCAACCCGACGGTGGGGGCCCTGCGCGCGAACCTCGACAGGATCAGGACGGCGCGGGCGGAGGCCGCGGCCCGCGGCGCCGATCTGGTGGTGCTCTCCGAACTGGTCGTCTCCGGCTACCCGCCGGAGGATCTGGTGCTGAAGCCCTTCTTCCTGGACACGGTGCAGCAGGCCGTGGAGGAACTGGCGGCCGACACCGGCGACGGCGGCCCCGGCCTGCTGCTGGGCGCCCCCTGGCGCGAGGCCGGCCGCACCCACAATGCCGCCCTGCTGCTGGACGGCGGCCGGGTGGCGGCGGTCCGCTTCAAGCACGATCTGCCCAACTACGGCCCGTTCGACGAGAAGCGGGTGTTCGATCCCGGCCCGCTGCCCGGCCCGGTCAGCTTCCGCGGCGTGCGGCTGGGCATCGTCATCTGCGAGGACATGTGGACCCCGGACGTGGCCGAGACGCTGGCCGAGACGGGGGCCGAGATCCTGATCGTGCCCAACGGCAGCCCGTTCGAGACGGACAAGGCGGACCGCCGCCTGTCCCTGGCCGTCGCCCGGGTGACGGAGACGGGGCTGCCGCTGGCCTATGTCAACCAGGTCGGCGGCCAGGACGAGCTGGTCTTCGACGGCGGTTCCTTCGTCCTGAACGCCGACCGGGGGCTGGCGGCCCAGCTTCCCTCCTTCGAGGAGCACGTCGCCATCACCCACTGGACCCGCGGCGACGGCGGCTGGACCTGCACCTCCACCGAGATGACGGCGCCCGCCGAAGGGCTGGAGGCGATCTACCGGGCGATGGTGCTGGGGCTGCGCGACTATGTGCGGAAGAACCGCTTCCCCGGCGTCATCCTGGGCCTGTCCGGCGGCATCGACAGCGCCCTGTCCGCGGCCGTTGCGGTGGACGCACTGGGAGCCGACCGGGTCCATTGCGTGATGATGCCGTCCCCCTACACCTCCCGCGAGAGCCTGGAGGATGCCGCCGAGTGCGCCGAGCTGCTGGGCTGCCGGATCGACACGATCTCCATCGAACCGGCCATGAAGGCGTTCGAGCACATGCTGGAACCGGCCTTCGCCGACCGCGAGCCGGACATCACCGAGGAGAACCTGCAATCCCGCGCCCGCGGCGTCACCCTGATGGCGCTGTCCAACAAGTTCGGCGGAATGGTGCTGTCCACCGGCAACAAGTCGGAGATGTCGGTGGGCTACGCCACGCTCTACGGCGACATGTGCGGCGGCTATTCCGTCCTGAAGGATGTCTACAAGACGACCGTCTACCGCCTGTCGCACTGGCGCAACCGGACCCTGCCTCGGCAGGCGCACGGCCCCGCCGGCCGCGTCATCCCGGAGCGGATCATCACCAAGGCCCCCACGGCCGAACTGAAGCCGGACCAGACGGACCAGGACACGCTGCCGCCCTACGAGATACTGGACGACATCCTGGAGTGTCTGGTGGAGAAGGACCTCGGGCTGGCCGCGATCGTGGCCCGCGGCCACGACCGGGAAACGGTGAGCCGCGTCTGGCGCATGCTGGACCGGGCCGAATACAAGCGCCGGCAGGCCCCCCCGGGCGTGAAGGTCACCAGCCGCAGCTTCGGCAAGGACCGCCGCTATCCGATCACCAGCGGTTTCGTCAGCCTGGTCGAAGACGGCGGGAATTCCTGACCGGGAGGGGCCTGCGCCCGGGAACCTGATCCGGACGCACCTCGCTGGTTCTGCGGCCCCGCTCCTACGGCAGGAACAGCGGCCCGCCGGACAGGCGCCCGACCAGACGGTCGGCGTCCGCGGGCGACAGCGGCCGGCCGAAATGGTAACCCTGGGCACTGGTGCAGCCCATCCGGGCCAGTTCGCGCCCGGTCTCCGGGTCCTCCACCCCCTCGGCCACGATGTCCACGCCCAACGCATGGCCGAGGGCGACCACGGTGCGGACGATGTTGCGGCAGTCCTCGTCGTGCAGCATGGGCCGGACGAAGCTCTGGTCAACCTTCAGCCCGTCGAAGGGCAGCCGGTGCAGGCGGGAGAGCGAGGAGTAGCCGGTCCCGAAATCGTCGATCAGGATACGGAAGCCCCGCTGACGCAGCCCGTCCAGCCGGCTGGAGACGATGTCCAGATCCTGCGCCAGCGCCGTCTCCGTCACCTCCAGCTTCAGCCGGCGGACATCGACGCCGGTGGCCGCGATCACCCCGTCCACCAGTTCGAACAGATCCGGGCGGGCGAGCTGGACCGGAGACACGTTGACACTGACCGTCAGCGGGGTCCCGTTCAGACGCGGCTGCCAGGACCGCAGGAGGGCGCAGGCCTTGCGCAGCACCGTCTCCCCCAGGGCCACGATCAGCCCGCTCTCCTCCGCGATGGGGATGAACTCGGTCGGGGAAACACTGCCCCGGCCGGGATGGGCCCAGCGCGCCAGCGCCTCGAACCCGATCAGGCGGCGACCGGGCAGGTCCACGACGGGTTGCAGCGCCAGCCCGATCTCGTCCCGCTCCAGCGCCCGGCGCAGCTCCGTCTGAAGGCGCAGCGCCTGCAAGGGGGCCGTCCGCATCGCCGGTTCGAAGCTGATGCAGCGGGCGCGGCCGCGGGCCTTGGCATAATGCACCGCGATGCCGAGGTCGCGCAGCACCTCGTCCGGCGTCTCGCGCTCGCCATGGTCGAGCACCACGGCGACGCTGACGGAGGGGAACAGGTCGTGGTGGCCGGGCACCTCCATCGGCGCCATGACGGCGAGGCGCATCTCCTCGGCCCGGCGCAGGGCGAGGTCCGGAGTCCAGGACTGTTCGCAGAGCACGGCGAAATCGTCGCTGCCCAGCCGGGCCAGCGTGTCGCCCGCCCCCAGCAGTCGGGACAGCCGGCGCGCGATCTCCGCCAGCATGCGGTCGCCCAGCGCATGGCCCAGCGTGTTGTTCACCATGCGGAAGTTGTCGCAGTCGATGAGGAAGACGCCGAATCCGGGCGACTGCCCGGCCCGCCGGCGCCGCAGCGCCTGGGCCAGCCGGTCCACCAGCAGCGTCCGGTTCGGCAGCCCGGTCAGCCCGTCATGCAGGGCGACGTGGGCCGCCTCCTGCTCCATGCGGCGGCGGTGGCTGATGTCCTCCAGCGTGCCTTCATAGCCCGACGTCTCGCCTCCGGCACCGAGGTGACGGCGCAGGTTGAGGGATACCCAGATCAGGTCGCCGTCGGCGCGCTGCACCATGGTCTCGAAGCCGCGGACGATACCCGCCCCGCGCAGGCGGGAGCGCAGTTCGGCCCGGTCGGCCGGCACGGCGACAAGCGCACGACCGTCCGGCACCGCGGCCATCAGCGCATCGGCCGTGCCGTAGCCCAGGATGTCCACAAGCGCCGGATTCACCGCCCGCAGACGGCCGGCGAGGTCCATCCGGAAGACGCCCTCGACCGCGTTCTCGAACAGGTCGCGCCAGCGCCGGTCGGCTTCGCGCGCCCGTTCCTCCGCCCGGCGTGCCTCGTCTGCGGCCAGGGCAAGGGCGACGAAGTCCGCGAGCGAGGCCGCGAAGGCAGCTTCCTCGTCCGTCCAGGAGCGCGGTCCCCCGGCATGCTCGCAGCAGACGACTCCGACAAGGCTTCCCTGGTGGATGACCGGCGCGTCCAGCCGCGCGCTGTTCCCTTCCGGGATCAGGAGGGAGTCGCGGAGATCCGCCATGACGGCGCTGCGGCCGACATCATCGACCCGCAGCGGCCGTTCGGTTTCCAATGCCGCGCGGTAGCCCTCGTTGCAGCCGATGGCGAGGAGGGGGCCGGCGGCGTGACGCCCGCTCGCCGTCTCGAAGATGTCACCGGCCCGCAGCGAGCGGGCGTCATCACTGAAGAACCAGACGGACACGCGCCCGACAGCGAGGACGGCGGCGGCCGTCTCCGTGACCGCCCGCAGACAGCCCGGGAGATCACGCTTCAGGAACGGCCCGCTCCGGGCCAGATGCCCGAGCGCGCGGCTGCTGCTGCGCATCCCTGCGCTCAGACCTGGGGGCGCTATGGCCAAAGGGGCCTCTCATCGCCGACGGTTGCTCAATCTACCTCTAATCTTCCGGGATAAACAAACGGACAGCCGCCCGCAACCGCTCGCGTCGTGTCTCTCTCATCCCCCCGGATGCGCCTGCACGAAGGGAGGGCGATGACCTTTGGACGAACGTATTAGTACCCTGTCTTGACAAGGAAGAGAGCGGGCACCAAAGTGCCGCCTCATCTCCGATCGGGAGGGAGGGTTGGATTCTTGGGAACCAGACCTTAACCCTCCGCCGGTACGGTGGATGGGGCGACCGGGTGGCGGTCGAACCGTACGGCAACACGTCTGGTATTGGGGGTCTGCGCGTGTCCAACACCAACCTGCAGGTGCTGGTCGTCGATGATTACGCGACGATGCGGCGCATCATCAGGAACCTGCTGACGCAGATCGGCTTCACTCGCATCGAGGAAGCCGCCGACGGTGCGGAAGCGCTGGCGAAGCTGCGCGGCGGCACCTTCGGGCTGGTGATTTCCGACTGGAACATGGAGCCGATGACCGGCCTCCAGCTCCTCAAGGAGGTCCGCGCGGACATCCGGCTGAAGAGCATGCCCTTCATCATGGTCACGGCCGAATCGAAGACGGAGAACGTGATCGCGGCGAAGGAAGCCGGTGTGAACAATTACATCGTCAAGCCCTTCAACGCCGATACTCTGAAGAAGAAGATCGAGAGCGTCATCGGCGCGATCGGCTGAGCGACCCGATGGCAGCCGACGACCGCCCCCTCGATCTGGACGCCGCGGACTACGACCGCTTCGAGGACGATCTCCTCTCCAGCCCGCGCGGCCGTGCCTTCCTGCGCATGCGGGACCGGCGCAGCCGCGTCGTCGCCGTAGAGGATGTGCGCCGACTGCTCGGTCAGCGCACGGCGCCTGAGGCCGATCCGCAGTCGCATATCCGCATTCTGCGCCGCGAGCTTCAGGAACTCTCCTCCCACATCGCGCAGACCCGGCGGGAGATCGCCGCCCTGCGGCCGGACGATCCGTCCGCGAACCGCATCATGCTGGCGACGGAGGAGCTTGACGCCATCCTCCAGGCGACCGAGCACGCGACGACGGAGATCCTGAACGGGGCGGAACGCATCCAGGCGGTTGCGGACAGGCTGCGCGACCCCGACGGGGAACTGGCCGGGCAGCTCGACAACGAGGTCATGGGCATCATGACCGCCTGCTCCTTCCAGGACATCACCGGCCAGCGCATGACCAAGGTGGTCAACACCATGCGCTACATCGAGCGCCGGGTGAACGCGATGATCGAGATCTGGGGCGGGCTGGACGGGTCGGATGCCCCGGCCGCGGACGAGCCGGCCGACAAGCGCCCCGACGCACATCTGCTGAACGGTCCGGCCCTGCACGGCGGCATCAACCAGGACGTGGTCGATGCCCTGCTTTCCGGACAGCAGGCGGCGGCAGCGGCGGCTCCTGCCGCCCCGGCGGCACCGGACGCCGGGAAGTCGGATACCCAGACGCCCGCGGATGAGGGCAAGCCCACCGTCGGGCCGCTGTCACAGTCGGCCGTGGACGACCTGTTCCCCTGATCGCCTTTTCCTGGCCCGACCTGTCCTGACCGGACTTTCAAGCCCCGGCCTGCCAAGCCCCGGCCTGCCAAGCCCCTGCCTGCCCGCAGGCCCCCGGCGGACCGGGGGCTGCGGGAGGAACGCAGGGAGCGCCCCTCAGCGCGCGTCCTTGACCACCGCACCGCCCTTGATGACGACCGGGATCGCCTCCAGGGTCGAGATGTCGGCCAGCGGATCGGCGGCGACCGCCACCATGTCCGCATAGCGGCCGGGGGCGATGCTGCCCACCTCCTCCGCCATGCCCAGGGCGTCGGCCGCGACGACGGTCGCCGCCTGGATCGCCTGCAGCGGCGTCATGCCGAACTTCACCATGCGGGAGAACTGCTTGCCGTTCCAGCCGTGCGGGTAGACCCCCGCATCGCTGCCGAAGGTCAGCTTCACGCCGGCCTTGACCGCTTCGCCGAAGCTGGTCCGCTGCGTCTGCCCGACCGTCCGCTCCTTCGCCAGGGACTCAGGAAGGATGCCGGCCTTCTCGCCTTCGCCCAGGATGAACTCGGTGTTGTAGACATCCATCGAGAGCACGGTGCCGTTCTTCTTCGCCAGCGCGATGGCCTCGGCGTCCAGGAAGCTGGCGTGCTCCACCGTGTCCACGCCGGCGCGGATCGCCGCCTTGATCCCGGCATTGCCGTGGGCATGGGCGGCGACCTTCATGCCCAGCATGTGGGCTTCCTTGACGATGGCGGCCATCTCCTCCTCGGTGAGCTGCTGGGCGCCCACCTCCGTGCCCTTCGACAGCACGCCGCCGGTCGCCATGATCTTGATGACGTCCGCCCCGAACTTCCTGTTGTAGCGGACCTTTTCCGCCAGGGCCCAGGGGCCGGTGGCGACGCCCTCGGCCTCGCGCTGGAGATCGTAGGGCAGCAGGTTGGCGTCGCCATGTCCGCCAAGGGCGGAGAGCGGCGGACCGGAGACGATCAGGCGCGGGCCGGGCACCCGCCCCTCCTCCACCGCCCGCTTCACGGCCACGTCGGCGAAGCTGCCGGCACCGAGATTGCGGACGGTCGTGAAGCCCGCTTCCAGCGTCGTCCGGGCGTTCACGACACCATCGATCGCCAGATCCGTCGCGTTGCGGGTCAGCCGCCGGTAGCCGTGCAGGTCGTGCCGGCTGGTCAGGTGGACATGCATGTCGATCAGGCCGGGCAGCAGGGTCAGCCCCGGCAGGTCGATCCGTGTCGCCCCCTGCGGTGCCGGCAGATCCGAAACCGTGCCGACCCTGGCGACGCGGCCGTCCTCCACCAGCACGGCCGGGCGGGCGACCATGCTGCCGGAGCGCACGTCCAGCAGGCGGTCGGCGGTGATGTAGACGGTCTCCGCCGTTGCCGGCGCGGCGCCGGACAGGGCAGCCCCGGCAAGGACGCCCCCGGTCAGAAGGAGGGCAGCGGTCAGACCGCGCAGGACAGACGGAAGCAGGCCGGCGGGACTGCCGGGCGGACAAGCGGAAGGCATGGAAGACTCGCTCGCAGATGGGACCCGGGAGCGAGCTTCCGATCCGGAGGGGTACAGGTCAAGCTATTGGATGTGCGCTCTTATTCGTTTTCTTATTCGGCCGCGGCCTGCTGCGACAGTTTCAGTCCCCGGCGCGTCCGCTTCAGTTCTTCCGCCACCAGGAAGGCCAGTTCCAGGGACTGGCTGGCGTTCAGGCGCGGGTCGCAGGCCGTGTGATAGCGCAGGGCCAGCGAATGCTCCGTGATCGCCTGGGCGCCGCCGGTGCATTCGGTGACGTCCTGGCCCGTCATCTCGAAATGCACGCCGCCGGGATGCACGTCCTCGGTGCGGCAGACCTCGAAGAAGCCCCGCACCTCGGCCAGCACGCGGTCGAAGGGGCGCGTCTTGAAGCCGGTGGAGGACTTGATCGTATTGCCGTGCATGGGATCGCAGGACCAGACCACCGTGCGCCCTTCCCGCTTCACCTTGCGGACCAGGGCGGGCAGCTTGTCCTCCACCTTGTCGTGCCCCATGCGGCAGATCAGGGTCAGGCGGCCGGGCTCATCCGCCGGGTTCAGCAGGTCGATCAGCCGGATCAGTTCGTCCGGGTCCAGCGACGGGCCGCACTTCAGCCCCAGCGGGTTGCGGATGCCGCGCAGATATTCGATGTGCGCGCCGTCCGGCTGGCGGGTGCGGTCGCCGACCCAGAGCATGTGGGCCGAGACGGCGTACCAGTCGCCCGTCGTGCTGTCGATCCGGGTCAGCGCCTGCTCATAAGGCAGCAGCAGCGCCTCATGGCTGGTGAAGAACTCCGTCTCGCGGATCTGCGGCGTGGTGGCGCCGGTGATGCCGCAGGCGGCCATGAAGGCCAGCGCCTCGTCCAGCCGGCCGGCCAGATCGCGGTAACGCTCGCCCTGCGGGCTCTTCTCCACGAACCCCAGGGTCCACTGGTGGACCTTGTGCAGATCGGCATAGCCGCCCTGGGCGAAGGCCCGCAGCAGGTTCAGGGTCGCGGCCGACTGGTTGTAGGCCTGCACCATGCGGTCGGGATCGGGGACCCGCGCCTCGGGCGTGAAGTCGAAGCCGTTGATGATGTCGCCGCGGTAGGCCGGCAGCTCCACCCCGTCCACCACCTCCATGTCGGCGGAGCGGGGCTTGGCGAACTGCCCGGCCATGCGGCCGACCTTCACCACCGGCGTGGCGCCGCCGAAGGTCAGAACGATCGCCATCTGCAACAGCACCCGGAAGGTGTCGCGGATGTTGTTCGGGTGGAACTCCGAGAAGCTCTCGGCACAGTCGCCGCCCTGGAGCAGGAAGGCCTGCCCCTGCGTGGCACGGCCCAGGCATTCCTTGAGGCTGCGCGCCTCGCCGGCGAAGACCAGCGGCGGATACCCGGCGAGCCGCGCCGCGGCGGCCTGAAGCTTCGCCGGATCGGGATAGGTGGGCATCTGCATGGCCGGCTTCGCGCGCCAGCTCTCCGGCGTCCAGCGTCCACCCGTGCCCATCGCAGTCTCCGTCGCCATCTCACACCTCTTCCCGGACCGCGCGCCGGACGACGCTGCCAGTCCTGTCATCGCGCCCGCCTTTCTACGCGCATGCACCGGACGTTTCCAGTCCCGCCCATGGTGCCGCACGCAACAAAGGTACGCAATTTGCTCACCCTCTGCCGGCGGGGGTCATTATACTCCGCCGCCCGCCGCAGCAGAACCCGCAAGGGCAGCCCCGCAGGCCCGGCCGGTTCCCCCCTGCCGCGTACCGCACAGCCCCAGAGACCCCTGTACCCCATGGCTTCGCTCTCCCCCGCCCCGGCCGGAACGGCCGCCCCCCGGCCGCCCGCGACGGGTTGGCGCGACGTGCTGCGCGCGCTCCGCCGGCCGCGGGTGGCGGTGATGCTGCTGCTGGGCTTCTCCTCCGGTCTGCCCTTCATGCTGACCGGCAACACGCTGGGTTTCTGGCTGCGCGAGGGCGGGGTCGAACTGACGGCCATCGGCTTCCTGTCCTGGGTCGGCCTCGCCTACTCCTTCAAGTTCCTCTGGGCACCGCTGATCGACAGACTGGACGCGCCCCTTCTGGGCCGGCTGCTGGGCCGGCGCCGCGGCTGGATGCTGACGGCACAGATCCTAGTCGCCGTCGGTCTGGCCGGCATCGCCGCCACCGGCCCCGGCGGCGGGCTGGCGGCGCTGGCGGGGTTCGCCCTGCTGGCGGCCTTCGCCTCGGCCACGCAGGACGTGGTGGTGGACGCCTGGAGGATCGAAACCGCCGACGACAAGGAGGAGCTGGGGCTGCTGACGGCGGCCTACCAGCTCGGCTACCGCGGGGCGCTCCTGCTGACGGATGCGCTGATCCTGATCCTGGCCGGGCAGATCGGCTGGCCCGGTTCCTATCTGGCGATGGGACTGGCGATGGCCGTCGGTATCGGCGCCACGCTGGCAGCAACGGAGCCGGCCCGGGCCGGAGTGGCGACGGCGACCACCACGCCGCCGCTGTGGAGTCCGCGCGGCCTCATCGACGCGGTGGTCGGCCCGTTCGTCGCCTTCTTCCGGACCCATGGCGAGCTGGCGCTGCTGATGCTGGCCGCGATCAGCCTGTACCGGCTGGCCGATTTCGTCATGGGGCCGATGGCGAACCCGTTCTATGTCGATCTGGGCCTGACCAAGGAGGTGGTCGGGTCGGTGCGGGCCACGATCGGGCTCTGGGCGTCGGTCGTCGGGGTCGCCGTGGGCGGCATCAGCGCGGTGAAACTGGGCTTCGGGCGCACCCTGCTGATCGGCGCCGTGGTCGGACCGGGGTCGAACCTCGCCTTCTCGCTGCTGGCGCTGACGGGACCGGACCCGACCGCCTTCGCCATTGCCATGGCGGTGGACAATCTGGCGACCGGGTTCGCCGGCACGGCCCTGGTCGCCTACATGTCCAGCCTGACCAGCGTCGGCTACACGGCGACGCAGTACGCGCTGCTGAGTTCCTTCTACGCGCTGCTCGGCAAGTTCCTGAAGGGCTTCTCCGGCGGGGCGGTGGAGCTGCTGAAGACCGGCCACGACACGCTGACGGCCTATGCCCTGTTCTTCGCCGGAACGGCCGCCATCGGCATCCCCGCCCTGCTGCTCTGCATCCTGCTGGAACGGAGCACGCGCCGCCGCCTGCCCGGGTCAGAGACCTCCCGGGAGGCGGCTCAAGGCAGGGTGCAGGGGCAGTAGCACAGGCCCGGCTGTCCGGGCACCGGCGTGGCGGGAGGTTGCGGGCCGGGTCCGCTCCCGCCACCGGAACCGCCCCCCGGCAAGCCGCCACCGGGCCAGCCGCCACCACCGTTCCCCCCACCGGAACCACCCGTCCCGCCCGGAGACCCGCCGCCACCGCTGCCGCCTCCGGTGCCACCCGGGGAGCCCCCGCCGGGCCAGCCACCGCCGCCCCCAGTGCCACCGCCGCCGGAGCCGCCAGGACCGCCCGGAGACCCGCCCCCAGTGCTGCCACCGCCGGAACCACCGGAGCCGCCGGTGCCACCGCCCGGGACAACGCCCCCCGGACCCGGACCGCCCGGACCCGGACCGCCCGGCGCCACCGCTCCCGGAGCCCCCGGCCCGCCACCGATCACGGGGCCGACGACGGAGCCGATGATCGTACCGATGACCGGCACCGCCGCCCCGGGGGTCGAGCCGCTCCCGCCCGTCTGGCCGCCGCCGGCCCCCGGCGGTGTCGCCGGGGGGACCTGCACCGTGGTGTTGCCGAGATCCACCACCTCGACGCCGCCCCCGACGACCTGCCCGCCGACCAGCGTCACCCCGGTGGCGACGCCGAGCGCCCCCGTCAGGGCGGCGGAGAGCTGCGCCAGACTGAAGGGCCGGTCGGCGTGGATCACGGGATCGCGGATTTCCGCCACCAGGACCATATGCCCGGCGGCAAGGCTGGCCGCCGTATCCACCCGCAGCACCGCCTCCTCCGCCTCCAAGGACGGCCGGGCAGTACGAGCCTGGCGGGCGATCCGGATGTCGCGGAACCGCACGTTGGGCGGCAACCCCGCCGCCGAGACCGGCGTGGCCGAGACCTGAAGGTCCTTCAGCTCGACCTGGTTCAACCGGGCGATGAAGCCGGCTGCCGCCGCCTCGACATCGAAGGCCACGGGCAGCAGCAGAAGCATGAGCACCCCGGCGACGATCACGAAGGTGACGATCTTGAACGCCCAGCGGAAGGGCGAGAGCAGCAGGCCGAGCATGAGGGGTATCCCTGTCGGTGGACCGGCGACACTGTAGAAGGCAGGGTAGGCTGTGAAAAAGGCCGAAGGGACGGAAACCGCGGCCCGCCCCGCCTTTCCGCTCCGGCCCTCCTCCGGACCAGCACCGCCCCGGACCCGATCCCATGGACAGCACCGCCCCCCCGCCCCCCGATGTCCGCCCCTTCGAGTTCCGCTGGCTGGCACCGGACGGCAGCCGGACCTGCATCGTCTGCTATGCCCGCACCGAATCGGAAGCGGAGGAGAGCGCCCGGCGCGCCGGCTGGCCCGGCCACGACGGCACCCGGCTGGGCCGGTTCCGCGCCTGGCTGAAGCAGGAACTGCGGCGGTAGCGGCTCGACCGCCCTACGGTGCTCCGCGGCCGGGGCGCTTGGTCAGACCGCCCCCGCAGAGTAGCCTCCCACCCCGCAGAGGCGCCGCGCGAGAGCGCCCCTGGGGAGGAGACACGGAATGCTGGACGTCGCCGCCTGGCGCGCCGCCGGGAGCATGGCCGACTGCGCCGGCCACCGCATCTTCCATGTGGACAGTGCGCCGGAGGACACGGACCGCCCGGCGATCCTGCTGATCCACGGCTTTCCCACCTCAAGCTGGGACTGGACGGGCATCTGGCCCGACCTGTCGTGCGACCACCGGCTGGTGGCACCGGACCTGCTGGGCTTCGGCTGGTCCGCCAAGCCGCGCCGGCACGCCTATTCCATGATGGAGCAGGCGGACATCTGCGAGGATCTGGTCCGCCGCCTGGGCCTGCGCCGCTTCCATGTGCTGGCGCACGACTACGGAGACACGGTGGCTCAGGAGATGCTGGCCCGGCAGAACGCCCGCCCGGCGGCGGAGCGCCAATGGCTGTCCGTCTGCTTCCTGAACGGGGGACTGTTCCCGGAGTCGCACCGGGCGCGGACGGTCCAGAAGCTGCTGGCCGGCCCGCTGGGGCCGCTGCTCTCCGCCGTGCTGGGCCGGGACTCCTTCGCCCGCAGCTTCTCCGCCGTGTTCGGGCCGGAGACGAAACCGTCGGCGGCGGAGATCGACGCCTTCTGGTCGCTGATCAGCCACGACGGCGGCCGCATCGTCTTCCACAAGCTGATCGGCTACATGGCCGAGCGCCGCGCCCACCGGGAGCGTTGGCTGGACGCGCTGCGTGAGGCCTGCTGCCCGGTGCAGCTCATCAACGGCTCGGCCGACCCGGTGTCCGGCGCCCACATGGTGGCCCGCTACCGCGAGCTGGTGCGCGCCGACGCCCCCATCACCGAACTGTCCCGCATCGGGCACTACCCGCAGGTGGAAGCGCCGGCCGCGGTGGTCGCCGCCTACCGCGCCTTCCTGGCGGGGATCGCCGCCGAGCGGCGGGGCCCGCCGCCCTGACGCGGGCCCCGGCGACGGATGCCGATGCCCGTCATCCCGCCGCCAGGATCGCCCCCGGCGTCAGGACCAGGGACAGCAGCACCAGACCCAGGGCCGGATAGGCCCACACGCCCATGCCGCGCCAGGCCCGGACCCAGCCCTTGGCGCTCGGGGCCGGGTTCCCGCGGGCACCATGCAGGCGCAGGCTGTAGATCATCACGCCGGTGACCGACAGCGCGGTCAGGGCCAGTCCGGCGACGAACCAGATGATCTTGGTGGCGAAGCCGCCCAGCGTGCCGAAATGGAGCGGGTCAGCCATTTCGGAGATGCGCTGGTGAAGGGACAGGTCCTCCCCCTTCGTCACCAGCCGCACCGTGCCGCCGGCCGGGTCCAGCCAGACAGCGTTGGCGCGGTCGCGCACCAGCCAGGCATCGGCCTGCCCCATCAGCACCAGCCCCCGGTCGCCCTTGGGCGTGGGAAAGCGGATTTCGCGGATCTCCAGCCCCGGAAAGGCTGCCAGCCCCGCCGCCACCAGCCGGTCAAGGGCCGCCCCGTCGATGGCAGGAGACGGGGTGGCCAGCACCGGGGGATGCGGCTGGTCCGGCGCGTCGCCGCCCAGCGATTCCACCAGATACCAGAGGCCGGTCACGGCGATCAGGGCGGTGAACCACAGGCTCCACAGCCCCGCCAGCCGGTGCAGGTCGCCGGCCAGCCGCCGCCCGTCCCCACCGCGCGGACGCCTGAAGAAACCGCGCCACCATTTCTTGTAGGTGACGATGCCGCTGACCAGCGATGCGACCAGCAGCAGGGCCAGGGTGCAGACGATGGGGACGCCGATCTTCACCGGCAGCATCAGGTGCCGGTGCGTCTCCCGCAGGAAGCGGTGGATGTTGTACCAGGGGGCGGTGCCGGTGACCGCCCCCGTACCGGGGTCCAGATGCACCCGCACCATGCGCGGCCCGCCCGCGTCCATCCAGGCTTCGGCGGCGAAGCCGGGATGGATCGGGGCGTAGAGACTGGCCAACCGGGCGCCCGGCACGGCCCGGAGGGCGCCGTCGGCCAGCTGGCCCCAGCTTGCCGGTGCCGCATCGTGCGGCATCACCCGCATCGACGGCGTCACCAGCCAGTCCAGCTCATGCGCGAACACGGCCAGCGTGCCGGTGGCCAGGATGAAGCCCATGAACAGGCTGAGCTTCAACCCCGCCCAGGCATGGACGGACCACCAGAAGGATCGGCCCTTGGCTGCCATCAGAACTGCTTGCGCAGCTCGATGAACCAGGTGCGCGGCTCACCGGGGAAGTGGCCGTTATGCACGGTGAAGCCCGAGGCAGCATATTCCTTGTCGAAGATGTTCTTCACCCGGAACATGGCCTCGGCAAACCCCAGATCGGTGATGATGGAGGCATCGAAGATCGTATAGGGCTTCACCGTCTGGCCCGACAGGCTGAGCCGACGGGAAACGTATTCACCGCCGAACGCGAAGGCGGTGTTGATCTCCTGCACCTGATAGCGGGTCCAGAAACCGACCTTGTTGCGCGGCGCGTTGGCGAAGCGGTCGCCGACCGCGTTGGTCAGGCTCTGACCCGGCACGCTGCCGGTGATCCTGGTGTCGTTGTAGCCGTAGTTGGCGGTGAACACCCAGTCGGGGGTGATGTCGGTGGACAGGTCCAGTTCGAAGCCCTTGGACGTCACCTCCCCGATGGGGGCGAGCGGGTTGACGCCATTGACCGGGGGTCTGGTCGTGTCGGTCTGGAGCATGTTCTCCCGCACGATGCGGTAGACGGCGGCGTTGGCCTGGATGCGACCGCCCAGCAGGGCCGTCTTCACGCCCGCTTCCACCTGCTCGCCGGTGACCGGGTCGAACGGCCCGCCGGCGCTCCCGTCCTGGTTGGCCACCGACTGCGGTTCGAAGCTGGTGGACCAGCTCGCATAGACCGAGACATCCTCCACGGGCTTGTAGATCAGCCCGGCCCGCCAGGAATAATCCCCGTCGGCATAATCGGTGTCGTTGACCCGGTTCGTATCCGTGAAGTGGTCATAGCGCAGGCCGGCCACCACGTCCCACTGCTCGGTCAGGCTGATCTGGTCCTGGAGATAGACGCCCTCGCGCTCCGCGCGGGTGTCGGTGCGGGTATAGGGGCGGGTGGCGAAGTAGCTGGCGTAATCGGCTGCCGAAGTCAGGCCGTAGACGCGGTTGGTCAGGCTGGCATCGGGAACGGGTCCCCTGGAGGCCCGGGTCGGGGCGATGCGGCTCAGCAGCAGCGAATCCTCCCGATACCAGTCGGCACCGAACAGAATCCTGTGGCGGATGCTGCCCGTCTCGGCATCGCCGATCAGATTGGCGGCCAGGGCCAGCGCATCGCCTTCCCGGCGCTGGTCTCGGAATTCCCGCCGCACCATGTCCAGCACGCCATCGCCGTCGCTGTCATAGGTGCCGCGCGGTTCATGGTAGTTCTGCTGCTCCTTGGACTTGAACCAGCGGATGCCGGCATCCAGGCGGATGCGATCGGTGAGGCGGGCATCCAGCTTGGCCTGCAACACGTTGGAGGTCAGCTTGGAGAAATCCGTCGGTTCGTTATGGTTCCACCGGATCGATCCCAGATAGACGCCGTCGTCGCTGGCCGGGATACCGCGCAGGCGGTTGGCCGGCAGCGCCTGATCGAACCGGATGGCCTGGAGGGTCAGCTTCACATCGTCCGTCACCTTGATGCCCAGGCTGGCGTCGCCCACCTTGGTGTCGCTGCCGGCGCCGGTGCGGAAACTGTCCATCTTCTCGTAGAAGGCGCCGACGCGGTAGGTGAAGCGACCCTCCGCATCCGCCGGCCCGGAGAGCTGGGCCGATCCGCCGATACGGTCGAAATTGCCCAAGGTCAGGCGGACATCGCCCTGGAAGTCCTCCGTCGGCCCCTTGGTGACGTAGTTTATGGTGCCGCCGGGCGCCGCCGGGCCGTAGAGCATGCCGGCCGGTCCCTTCAGCACTTCCACCCGTTCGATGTTGAAGAGCTGCGGCACCGCGAAGCCGATGAACGGGTCACCGCGCATACCGTCATAGTAGTTCTGCTCCTGCCGGAAGCCCCGGAAGGTGACGCCGCCATAGGTGAAATAGCTGACACCGGAGATGTTGCGGTAAAGGTCGATGACGTTGCGCGCGCCAAGATCGCTGATCAGCTCCTGGTTGATGACCTGCACCGCCTGGGGAATGTCCAGCACATTGGCCGGCATCTTGCCGATGCTGGTCTCCTCCACCCGGTAGAGCCGCTGGGCGCGCCCGGTGATGATGATCTCTTCCACCGGGCCGGCATCGGCGGCCTCTTGCGCCTGGGCCGGGGTCAGGAGCATCAGGGCCGGCACCAGGGCGGCGCCGGCCATCCGCAAGGCTGAACGCATGTCTCTGTTCCCACTCTCTTTTATGTTTGCTCTTCCGCAGCGGTCTAACGGCAGACAATATTGCGAGTCAATATCAATTGCATACCAGTGCAGGAACCCAGGAGGGCGCTCCCGGTGAGGGCAACGGTGGGATGCGCTGTCGGATCAGGGCCGGAAACGACAAAGGCCCGCCACGGCGTGCGCGGCGGGCCTTCGGGAATTGGTAGCACCGGGGTGCAACAGCCGATGCAGCGCAACGGTGCCGGTCGTGTGCTGAACGGGCCCGCCCTCAACGCCGTGGGCCGGCTTCCCGCGCCGGAGTCGGGTAGCGCTGCCGCAACAGATCCCGGGATCTCGACCAGGGCGACCAGCTGCGCCTTCTCCGCGGAGGGGTGCCGGCTGAGATGGTGTCATGGCGGTGGCAGAGAGCCGCCTGGGCGTCAGCCGGCGCTAAGTCCACGTCACGGACCATCGCCACCCGATACGACCGGCTGGCCGTCAACTTCCTCGCTGCGGTCCAGATCGCCGCCATCGACAGCTACTGGTTATGAGTACGGACCCGAGGAGACCGCCTGCACAGTCAGGGCAGCATGTTCGGCCCGCAGGCTGTTGATCACGCTGGCCCAGTCCCCCAGCGCCGACTGGCGATGGATGCGGTGGTTGGGGTACCAGGGTGATCCTGTGGTGCCGATCTCCCACCGCCAGTCCACCGAATGGGCCAGCAGCAGCGACACCGGCTTGCCCATGGAACCGGCCAGATGGGCCACACCGGTATCCACCGCCACCACATGATCCAGGTTGGCAATCACGGCGGCGGTGTCGAGAAAATCCTGCAACTGCCCACTCATGTCATGCAGCCGGCCGCGGAAGGCCAGCGCATCCCCCGCCCGGTCGCCCACCTGTAGCGAAATCCACTGCGCATCGGGAATGGCATCCATTACCGAGCCCAGCAGGGCCAGCGGCAGCGACCGGCGGGCATCCTCGGAATGCTGCGGCCGGCCGGCCCAGACCACGCCGATGCGTCGTTTGCCGGGCTGGGCCGGCGGCAGCAGCGTATCGCCGCGCGCAATCTCTTCCGCCGGCAGTTGCAGCCAGCCGGGCAGCAGCGGCAGGTCGGGCACGCGCAGGGACAGGAAATGCGGCAGGCTCAACAGGGGGATATGGTAATCAAAGCTCTCCTCCACCCCGAACCGGTGCGGATGGTCGGGACGCGAAATCACCCGCAGACCCGGCCGGTCCAGTACGGCAGAAAGCATCCGCACCAGCGGGGCCGAGACTTCCAGCACCACATCATCCGGGCCGTAGCGGTCGGCCAGGATCTGCGCCAGGGGTGTGAATTGCAGGATATCGCCGAAGCCCTGTTCCCCCCAGACATAGATGCGCTTGCCGGTCAGTTCCTCCCCCCGCCATTGCGGGGCGCCCAGCATACGGCGCGGTTCGGGGAACTGGTCCCAGACCCAGCGCCATTCGTAATCGGCCCAGCCCTGGGCATAGTCGCCCCGCGCCAGACAGGACAGCGCATGGTTCCAGCGGGCCAGCGCATTGCCGGGCGCCAGTTTCAAGGCCACGGTCAGCGAGGCGGCAGTGGCATCAATGAAACCGGCCGTGCGCAGCGCCTTGTCCAGCGTCTGCAACACCTCCTCCAGCCGTTCCAGCCGCCCCTCCGGCAAGCCGTCGGGCAGCACGGCCAAGGCGGCGGTCAGTTCCGGCAGCCGGTCGCCGATATCGGCCAGCAGCCGTTCCCCCAGTTCCCGCGCCTCGGGCAGGAAGCGGCCGAACAGGATGACACCGATCATCAGCGGCACCACCGCTTCGCGCGAGCGGTTGGTCCAGGCCATGCCGGTGCCCATGTTGACCCAGGCCGAGTAATTCAGCGGCGAGAGCTGCAGGATGCGGCGATAGAGCGGGATGGCATCATCATGCTTGCCCTGGGTCTGTAGCATCACCGCCAGATTGACCATGGTGGCCACGGCGCGCGGCAGATCGCCCATCCGTTCGAACACGGTGCCCAGCGAGCAATAATAAAGCGGCTCGGCAGGCTCCAGCTTCATGGCATGTTCGAACAGGCCGGCGGCGCGACCATTATCGCCCTGGAATGCGGCGATCACGCCCAACTGGTGCAGGGCGGGCGCCGTCAGTTCCGGCCGTTCGGCCAGTTGCAGGAAGACACTGCGCGCCTGATCCAACTGCCCGGTCGATTGCAGGTGCAGCCCCTGGGCAAAGGCGGGCACGCGGCGAGCGATCTCCATCAACACCGCCCCGCTCCGTTCCACGATGGGGATGGACAGGTCGGTGTTATTGCTGGCGCTCATCGCTTTCTTTGCCATCGCTATCTTTGCCTTTGATGGGATTCGACGTCATCTGGATCTGGCTATAGATATCCTCGCCACCGTCACCGCCACCGACAAGGATGGGCAGGGCCTCGCCATTCGCGCTTCCCCCCCCGGTCGTGCCGGATGCCGTGCCGGTTTCAGCGGTTGTTGCCGATGCCCCACCTCCATTGCCCCCCCCGTTTTCCGTCGCGGTTCCGCTGGAAGAAGACGAGGAGGAGCCGGTGGTAGACGACGCGGTGCTGCTGCTGGCGGACGAGGTGGCAGCGGGGGTGCCCGCAGTTGACGCAGTTGACACAGTGGCGGGGGTGCTGGTTGCCGCAATCGTCACGGCGGGCGTCACCACAGCGGCCACCACGATGCGCTGCACCACGCCGGTGGTCAGGGGGGAAGCGGCCGGCGTGACCGTCAGCTGGCCGTCCTGGTAACGGATGGTGTAGTTGCCCAGGCCGGTGCCGGCGGCATTGCTGGCGACAATCGCATAGGTGCCCGCCACGGCGCTGGCCGGCGTGCCGGGGCTGGACAGCGTTACCGACGACACGGCATCGCCATTCACCAACCCGGCGGCGCTGAAGGCGGTCAGCGACAGGTCGGAACCGGCCACCTTGCTGGCATTGCCGGCGCTGATGGTCAGCGCCGCCGGGTTCACCACCAGCGTACCGTCGACATAGGTGATGGCATAGTTCGACAGGCCCGTGCCCGTCGCACCCGACGCGGTGACAGCATAGCTGCCGACCGTCGCCGCCGTACCGGTGCCAGCGCTGGAAAGTGCCACGCCGCCGATACTGTCCCCGTTCACCAGCCCGGCTGCGCTGAAGCCGGTCAGCCCTATGTCGGTGCCATAGGTCTTGGCCGCGTTGCCGGCCGTGATGGTCAGCGCCGCCGGGTTCACGCCCAGCGTACCGTCGACATAGGTGATGGCATAGTTCGACAGGCCCGTGCCCGTGGCACCACTGGCGCTGACGCCATAGGAACCGACGGCCGCCTGGGCGTCGGCGCCCAGGCTGGACAGGGTGACGGCGCCGACACTGTCCCCGTTCACCAGACCGGCCACGCTGAACCCCGTCAGGGTGGCGGCACTACCATAGGTCTTGGTCCCGCTGCCGCCGGTGATGGTCAGGGGCGCCGGCGTCACCGTCAGCGTACCGCCGACATAGGCGATGGCATAGTTGTCCAGCCCCGAACCGGAGACATTGCTGGCATTGATGGCATAGCTGCCGACGGCGGCCGTCCCCGCCAGACCATCGCTGGACAGGGTCACGGTGCTGACATTGTCGCCGTCCAGCAGGCCGGAAATGGTGAAGCCCGACAGGCTGCCGATGCTGCCATAGATCTTGGCCACATCCGTGGCCTTCACGGTCAGGATGGCCTTGCCCACCGTCAGGGTGCCGGCGGCATAGGTGATGGAATAGTTGGAAAGCCCGATGCCGGTGGCGCCGGTGGCCTGGATGGCATAATGGCCGATGCTGGCATTGGCGGGACTGCCATCACTGGCAAGGATCACGGCGCTGATGCTGTCGCCATTGACCAGGCCATTGGCGCTGTAGCCTGTCAGACTGATGGTACTGCCATAGCTCTTGACGGCATCGCTGGCGGTGATGATCAAGGCCGCCGGGTTTACCACCAGGGTGCCGCTGGCGTAGGTGACGGAGTAGTTCGACAGGCCTGTGCCCGTGGCATTGCTGCCGACGATGTCATAGCTGCCGACGGTGGCCGCCGTGTCTGCCCCGCCGCTGGTCAGGGTTACGGCCGTGACCGTATCGCCATTGACCAGACCGGAACTGGTGAAGCCGGTCAGGCCGGCGCTGGTGCCATAGGTCTTGGTGGCCCCGCTGGGCGTGATGGTCAGGGCCGCCGGGTTTACCACCAGGGTCCCGTTGGCGTAGGTGATGGAATAGTTCGACAGGCCCGAGCCCGTGGCATTGCTGCCGACGATGCTGTAGCTGCCGACGTTGGCCGCCGTGTCTGCCCCGCCGCTGGTCAGGGTTACGGCCGTAACCGTATCGCCATTGATCAGACCGGAACTGGTGAAGCCGGTCAGGCCGGCGCTGGTGCCATAGGTCTTGGTGGCCCCGCTGGGCGTGATGGTCAGGGCCGCCGGGTTTACCACCAGGGTCCCGTTGGCGTAGGTGATGGAATAGTTCGACAGGCCCGTGCCTGTAGCGCCCGACCCGCTGATCGTATAGCTGCCGGCATTGGCGGCCGTGCCAGCCCCCGTGCTGGTCAGCGACACGGCGCTGATACTGTCACCATTGATCAGGCCGTTGCTGGTGAAACCCGTCAGATTGATCGAATTGCCGTAAGTCTTGGTGGCGCCGCTGGCCGTCACCGTCAGGCTCGCCGGGGCCACCACCAGGGTGCCGCTGGCGTAGGTGATGGAGTAGTTCGACAGGCCCGTGCCCGTGGCCCCGGATGCGCTGATCGTATAGCTGCCGACGGTGGCCGCCGTGTCTGCCCCGCCGCTGGTCAGGGTTACGGCCGTGACCGTATCGCCATTGACCAGACCGGAACTGGTGAAGCCGGTCAGGCCGGCGCTGGTGCCATAGGTCTTGGTGGTCCCGCTGGGCGTGATGGTCAGGGCCGCCGGGTCCACCACCAGGGTCCCGTTGGCGTAGGTGATGGAATAGTTCGACAGGCCCGAGCCCGTGGCATTGCTGCCGACGATGTCGTAGCTGCCGACGGTGGCCGCCGTGTCTGCCCCGCCGCTGGTCAGGCTTACGGCCGTGACCGTATCGCCATTGACCAGACCGGAACTGGTGAAGCCGGTCAGGCCGGCGCTGGTGCCATAGGTCTTGGTGGTCCCGCTGGCCGTGATGGTCAGGCTCGCCGGGTCCACCACCAGGGTCCCGTTGGCGTAGGTGATGGAATAGTTCGACAGGCCCGTGCCTGTAGCGCCCGACCCGCTGATCGTATAGCTGCCGACGGTGGCGGTGGTGCCAGCCCCCGTGCTGGTCAGCGACACGGCGCTGATACTGTCGCCATTGATCAGGCCGTTGCTGGTGAAACCCGTCAGATTGATCGAATTGCCGTAAGTCTTGGTGGCCCCGCTGGCCGTGATGGTCAGGCTCGCCGGGTCCACCACCAGGGTGCCGTTGGCGTAGGTGATGGAGTAGTTCGACAGGCCCGTGCCCGTGGCCCCGGATGCGCTGATCGTATAGCTTCCGGCATTGGCCGCCGTGCCCGTGCCGCCGCTGGCCAGCAGCGTCACCCCCGTCAGCGTGTCGCCATTCACCAGCCCGCTGCTGGTATAGCCGGTGACGCTGACGGCATTGCCATAGGTCTTGGTGACATTGCTGGCCGTGATGGTCAGCGCCGCAGGATCCACCACCAGCGCGCCGTTCACATAGGTGATGGAATAGTTGGAAAGCCCCGTTCCCGTGGCGCCCGATGCGCTGATCGTATAGGTCCCCGGGGCAGCCCCGGCACTGGTGCCGCCGCTGGGCAGCAATGTGACGGTATCGATGCTGTCCCCCGTCACCAGCCCGGACGTGGTGTAGCCGGTGACGTTGACCGCGTTGCCATAGGTTTTGGTCACACCGCTGGCCGAGATGGTCAACGCGGCAGGGGCGATGGTCAGCGTGCCATTATAGGCGAACTGATAGAGCCCACCGGAATAGCTTGCACCGCTGCCGCCGATGATCGCGGTACCGACCGAGGCACTGGCCGCAGCCGGCGCCCAGGTCAGCCCCGCTGTGGACAGGCCGCTGGTGATGCTGTGGCCGTTCTGGTCTACGGCACTGACGATACTGACGGAAGCCGCCGTCTGACCATAGGTGCCGGTACCGGACCCGGTGAGGGTGATATAGGGCAGCGCCTTCAGCACCGGATAGGGATAGCCCTGCACCCACACATCGCTGCTGAACACCGACTGCGCCAGCGGGCCGTTGCTGAACCATTCAGCCGTGGAAAGCCCGGCGACAGTGCCAGACGTCGAGATGCCGGTAGAGCCCACCGTCAGGCCGGATTTGGTCACATCCCAGAAACTGTCGGTGATAATGGCGGTACCGGACCCCGATCCGACCAGCCCGCTCACACCGCTCGACCCCGCCCCTACACTGATGCTGTTGGCGGCATAGGACCCGGAAATGGTGCTGTTCGTGTTAAAGCCGACAAGCCCGCCAATGGAGTCGGCACTGGTTCCGATCGACAGATCAACGGTGCTGTAGGCATTGTTGATGAGCCCACCGGCAACATGCGTTCCAACCAACCCGCCGATCCGAAACGACCCGTCACCGCTGGTGATGGAGCCTGTGGCATAGCCACCGTAAATGGACCCTACGGAATTCTGACCAACCAGCCCGCCAATAAACTGGCCTCTGCCACTGACCTGCACCGTTACATGGGCGGCGCTGTTGTTGATCCGGCCAGTATTCAGGCCGATCAGTCCACCGGAACTGACAGCCGTCCCGGCCAGATCAAGGGCGCCGGAAACAAAGACATTGTTGACGGTGCCTTGGTTCTGCCCGGCGAACAGGCCGACCTGGGACACCCCGGTCGAGGTGGTGACGCGGGCATTGCTGAGGGTCAGGTTGCTGACCTGTCCACCGGGGCCGATAAGAGAGAACAACCCCAGATTATTGGATGCGCCATTGCTGATGGTCATGCCGGAAACGACATAACCGCCGCCGTTCACTATGCCGGTGAAAGCGGTTGGAGAGAGGTTGCTGCCGGCGGTGTTGAACCCGATCGGCACCCAACCCATGGAGGACCATAGGCTGCCCGTCCGGGTCAGCTCGTTCATGGTTATGTTGGCGACAATATCGTACTGGGCACTTGGGTCCAGACTGATCAGTTGCAACTGGTGGGCATTGCTGATGGTCTTGGAATATTCCATCCGCAGGAACGGCCGCGTATAGCCATCGACCATGTACCAGGGACCGATCAGATCCAGCCCGGTATAGGTGGAACTGGCATAGGCTGCCGTGCCGCTGACATCGGTGGTGGTGGCGGTGCCGCTGCCCAGGGCGACAGTCTGGCTGCTGCTGTTGCTGTCCCAATAGGCGGAAAGGATGGAGCCGCCAGTATGCTCCCCCACCAGCCCGCCAACGGATGTTCCGCCCGCCCCGACCGTGACCGGACCACTGGCATAGACGGCGGAAATCCAGCCCGCATTATAACCGGCCAGCCCGCCGATGGCGTGGCTGGCACCGGTGCCCACCGTGACGGCGACGGTGGAATAGGCGTTGGTGATGCTGCCACTGTTGGCCCCGATCAGGCCGCCGACATTTTCCCAGCCATCCCCGACCGTCAGCACACCCGTCGCATAGACATTGCTGACGGCGCCGGCATTGATGCCGGCCAGGACGCCGATGGCGGTCCCGCCGCTGCCCATGTTGGTCACGGTGGCATTGTAGACGCCGAGGTTCTGCACCACGGCGCCACTGCCGATCTGCGCGAACAGGCCGCCGGCAGGATTGCTCAGCGTGTCGATGCGAGAGGAGAGGTTGTTGATGGCATAACCCTGGCCGTTGAACGTGCCGGTGAAGGCGCTGCTCACCGAGGCAGAGGTGGCACCGATGGGCACGAAGCCACTGGCCGTTTTCCAGATGCCCGACGCGCTGGACAACTCCGCCATGTCGATGTTGCCGCCCAGCACATAGGTCCCGGAAAGATCCAGCGTGACCAGTTGCAGTTGGTGGGCATTGCCGATGGTGGTGCTGTGTTCGGCGCGTAGGATGGGCCGGGTAAGGCCCTCCAGCAGGTACCAGTTGCTGCTGAAATCAAAACTGGCATAGGTGGCGCTGCTGTACGCAGCGCCGTTGGTGAAACCGGTGACGTTCGTCGTGCTGCCGCTGTCGGCCCCCACCCCCACCGTCTGGCCCGTAGTGGTGCGGTCCCAATAGGCGCCGGAGATGACGCCGCTGCTCGCACCTGCCAGACCGCCGACATTGGTGGAGCCGCCCCCGGCCACCACGCTGCCGGTGGCATAGGCATTGGCAATCGTGCCGAGATTGTTGCCGGCAAAACCGGCCACATTGGTGCCGGAGCCGGTAACCGACACCGCCCCCAAGGCATAGGCATTGGCAATCGTGCCGGCATTACGACCGACCAGCCCGCCGATATCCTGCGCCCCGCTGCCAGCCCGCACTGTGGCGCTGGCATAGGAATTGGTGACAATCCCATCATTACGGCCCGACAGCCCGCCAACCATCTGGGCCGCTGATCCGGCGCTGACTGTGCCGGTGGCATAAGAGCTGTCAATGGTGCCCGTGTTCAAGCCGACCATACCACCGGCATAGCCGGCGCTGCCCAGGGCCGTGACACCGCCGTTGGTCGCCACCGCACTGACACGGCCCTGGTTCAGCCCGGCCAGCAGACCCAGAAAATCTCCCCCGCCGGTAACGGACCCGCCCGTCAGGGTGAGGTTGGCAACCGAACCGGTGGAGCCGATGGTGCTGAACAGGCCCAGGCTGCCCGACGATGTGCTGCTGAGGGTCAGGCCACTGATGGTATGGCCCCGGCCATCCAGCGTGCCCGAAAGGGCGAGGGGCACATATCCGCTGGCCCACAGGCTCGATGGGCCGGTCAATCCTGCCAATGTGATGTTGGCACCCAGCACATAATTGCCGCCGGGGTTGAAGCCGATCATCTGCAACTGGTGGGCATTGATGATCGTGCTCTGGTTTTCCGCCTGCAGGAACGGCCTGGTGGAGCCGTCGATCATGTACCAGGTATTGGTGAAATCCAGATTGCCGTAGCTGGCCACGGCATAGGCACCCGCCCCACTGATCCCCGCCGCGCTATAGGAACCACCCGTGCTGGTGCCATACCCCACCGACCGGCCGCTGACACCGACATCCCAATAGGCGCTGCTCACCGTACCAGCCAGCATCCTGCCGATGGCACCGCCGGCTGAAACCGTTGACGGCACGTTGATCGCAACGCTGGACCATGCCTGGAGAAGGGTGGACGGGAAGCTGCCGCTGACGGTGTGGTTCCCCACCAGCCCGCCAACACCGTTGCCAGTGATGGTCCCGGCAGAGGAGGCGGTGATCGTCCCGTTGGCATAGGCACCGGAAATCAGGCCGCCATTGCTGCGCCCGACCAGACCGCCAATGTCAGTGGCGACCGACCCGATGGAAATGGTCCCGGAGGCATAGCTGCCCAGGACCGACGACATGGTGAGATTGAAGGCCTCTATCGAACCGACGAGTCCACCAACATAGGTGGACGTTCTGCCCATCAGAACATTGCCGGTGGCATAACTGCTGCTGACAACAGCGTTCTGCATCAACCCGACCAGACCGCCGACATAAATCCCAGCCGTGCCGACAGCACTGGAATTGCCCAAGGTGAGGTTGCCGGTGGCATGGCTGGCGACAACGCGGGCTGATGTCGCCCCGCTGGTCGGTTGCGCCAGCAGGCCGACCAGACCGCCGATATACTGGTTGTTGGTCCCACCGAGGCTGATATTGCCGGTGGCATAGGTGTTGCTGATCAGGCCCGTGCTGTACCCGACCAGACCACCGATGCGCTGGCTGGCCGAGCCCAGCGTTATGTTGCCGGTGGCATAGCTGTCACTGACCGTACCGGAATTATTGAGGCCGACCAGACCGCCGACATATTGCACACCGCTGCCACTGCCATTGATATTGCCGGTGGCATAGGAATTGACCAGAGACAGATTTATTGAATCGCCAACCAGGACGCCGACGCGCTGAGTTTGGTTACCGACACTGATGTTGCCGGTGGCAAAACTGTCACTGATACGGGATGTCCCCGTCGTGAAACCCGCCAGCCCGCCAAGGGCCGTCACCTGGGTGCCGGCCGTAATGTTGACCCCGGTGCTGCTGTTGAGAATGGTGCCTCCCACCAGGCCACCGATCAGACCGCCGACGGTTGAGGCTCTCGTCGCGTTGATCGTTCCGCTGGCAGTAACATTGGAGACAGTACCGGAGGACTTGCCGGCCAACAGGCCCCAGCCATTGGTGACCGTTCCCGGAAAGCCGGTGATCATTCGGCCGTTGCTCAGCGTCAGATTGGCCACAGACCCGGTGCTGCCGATGCTGGAGAACAGGCCGACATTGTTATAGCCGACGGGATTCAGAGTCAGATTGGAGATGGTGAACCCGCGGCCATCCAGGGAGCCGGTGAAGACGGCGGGACTGTTATTGACCGAGACAGTGGAGAAACCGATCGGCGTGAAGCCAGCGGTCGACCACATGTCGCTCTGCAATGTTACCCGGCCGAGATCGATATTGGCGCCCAGCAGATAGTCTGCCGTGACATCCATGCTCACCAATTGCAGCTGATGGGCATTGGTGATGATGGTGGAATATTCGCTGCGCAGGAATGGCCGGGTGCGGCCATCGACCATGAACCAGTCCGTGGTGAAGTCGAAGCCGGCATAGGTCGCGGAAAGCGTGGTATTGGCTCCGATCGGGGTTGCCGCGTCGGTGCCGCCATTGACGGTCCCGACATCCACCGACAGGCCGGATGTCGCCGTATCATAGAAACTGGCGGCGATTGAGGACGTATTCTCCCCGATGAAACCCCCGATCGCCGTGCCCGACGTGGAAATGACGGTCCCCGTGGCGTAAGCGCCACTGATGGCGCCGCCACTGTAGCCAACCAGCCCGCCAACCGCGGTCGCACCATTGCCGACGGAAACGGTGCCCAACGCATAGGCGGCGCTGATGGCACCGCCCTCACCCACAAGGCCGCCCACACGGGACACCGAATTCCCGGCCAGCACCCCGCCGTCGGCATAGCTCTGGGTAATCAGGGTGCCGCTGGCGATCTGCTGTCCGACGAGGCCGCCCAGCTTGACACTGCCATCGCCGGCACGGACCGTGCCGCTGGCAGAGCTGCCGGAAACGGTGCCGCTGCCCAGCCAGCCGACCAGGCCGCCAACCGCCTCGCCAGCCGAACCGACCGTGACATTGCCGATCGCATGGCTCTTGCCGATGCTGCCACCGTCCGACAGGCTGCCGGCCAGCCCGCCGACCTGCGTCAGGCCGCTGCCGCCGGCGATGGTGACACCGCTCCAGCTGGACAGGATGGTCCCGCCGCTCTGCACGCCCACCAGCCCGCCGACATTGCTCGTGGCAGAGGTGATGGACAGGGTGCCGGTGGCATAGCTGTTGAAAATGGTGCCGCTGCTCTGCCCGGCCAGAAGACCGATGTCGGAGACCGCCGTTCCATTGGCCGATGCGCCGGCCGTGACCCTGGCACCGACGATCCCCAGATTGGCGATGGACCCGGTACTGCCGATGGTGCTGAACAGGCCGGCATTGCTGACCCCGATCAGATCGGTGGTCAGACCGCTGACCGTATGGCCCAGCCCTTCCAGGGTGCCGTTGAAAGCGAACGGCATCCCGAGATCGCTGTAGCCCAAGGTCACATTGCGACCCAGGGCATAGGTCCCCGACGCACCCATGCTGGTGAGCTGCGCGCCGGACGTAACCATCGTATAGCTGGTACCGTTGATGTTCAGCCCGGTGCTGAGATCAACGGCGGCATTGGCGGCAAACCGCCCCCCCGTCCCGCCATTATTGGTGAGGATGGAGAGGCTTGTTCCCGAAATGCCTGCATTGACGGTGACACCGCGCCAGGCGTCCAGGGTCAGGGAATTGGCGGAGGTCCAGGTGATGCCGGAATTGACAAAGATATCGCCATTGCCACTGGCATTGGTCGTACCACCTGCCGCAACGCCGGTCACATTCACGGCCGTGTCGGTGGTCTGCAGCGTCACATTGCCCGATGCCAAGGCTGATTGGATGGCCGTGGCATAGGCGGCATTCACCGTCAGGTCATAGGGGTCCAGCAACCAGTTGCCGCCCTTGCCGGCAACAGCACCGACATCCACCTTGATCCCGTCAAACGCCAGTTCATGGCCGGAGGTTTCAACGAACCCGCCATCGCCCCACAGCCTGCCGCCGCGGGCCAGCAGCACGCCATGAACAGCCGTGTCCTGGCTGTTGACGATAACCGTGCCCCCCTTGCCGCTGTCGGTGGCCGAGGCGTCGATCCGGCTCCTGGCATCCATGGTCACGGCGGAGGTCCGGGCATCGCCCGCCAGCACCGTGCCGCCGCCCTTGGCCCCCTTGGCGCTGAACAGCGCCCCCTCCAGGGTGATCGGCCCGCTGGCATCCAGCACCAGCGTCCCGCCCTTGTCGGTCAGGCTGTCGGCCTCGATCACGCCGGTGGCCTTGATGACGCCGGCATTGATCCGGTTCAAGGCCTGGGCCGACAGATAGACCGAGCCGCCGCCCGACTGGATGATGCCGCCGGCCTCGATCTCGGCCCGGACCAGCGAGGCATCCACCTTCAGCGGCACGCCGCCATCGGGACGCAGCGTCACCGTCTCGCCCGCGGCCAGCACGACCGCGCCAAGCTCGGCCCGGATATAGCCCAGATTGGTGATCTGCGGGGCCAGAAGGGCGATGGAGCCGTCCCGGGCGGTGATGCGGCCCAGATTGACGATCGATCCGTCCGAGGCGCCACG